>JAUHYW010000113.1 GCA_030426085.1 bacterium
CGAATCGCAGCGAGGTCGACCTCCCGCGCAGGTGGTCATGGACCCGATCGCGGCGAGGTCGATGCCCCGCGCAGGTGGTCATGTCGCGGATCGCGGCGAGGTCGATGCCCCGCGCAGGTGGTCATGTCGCGGATCGCGGCGAGGTCGATCGCTCGGAGAACGCGCATGTCGCGGATCGCGGTGAGGTCGATCGCTCGGAGAACGCGCATATCGCGGGTCGCGGTGAGGTCGATCGCTCGGAGAACGCGCATGTCGCGGATCGCGGCGAGGTCGATCGCTCGGAGAACGCGCATATCGCGGATCGCGGCGAGGTCGATCTCTCCGAAACCCCGGCCTTCGATCGGCGCGCGGCGCGCCGGGCTTGCGCCGCTGCGCTACACCATCGTATATCGACGATGAACGGAGGCGACGTGACCGACTCGACGACGATCTGCTGCCCGCCCGCCGCCGACGCGGTGACCGTGCCCGATGACGAGGGCGAGGCCAACGAGGCCCTCGCCCGGCTGGCGAAGGCCATCGCCCACCCCGCGCGGGTGGCGATCGTGCGGATCCTGATCCGCCGCCGGGGCTGCATCTGCGGCGAGATCGTCGAGGAGCTGCCGCTGGCGCAGTCGACGGTGTCGCAGCACCTCAAGCTGATGAAGAGCGCGGGGCTGATCCGGGGCGAGGTCGACGGGCCCCGGGTGTGCTACTGCGTCGAGCCGGGCGCGATCGCGCTGCTCAAGGCGCTGATTTCGGACCTCTGAAGGCGGCGGGTCCGGCGGATCGCGCGGACGACCCACTAGATAATCGCAATTCGCCGATGGGCGATTGAGAAGGAAGGGAGGCGGGGTCTCATGGGCGTGTTCGAGCGGTTCTTGTCGTTGTGGGTGGCGCTGGCGATCGCCGCGGGGGTCGGCCTGGGGCTGGTCGCGCCGGGGGCCTTCGCGGCGGTCGCCGATCTGGCGGTGGCCGGGGTCAACCTGATCGTCGCCGCGCTGATCTGGCTGATGATCTACCCGATGATGCTCAAGGTCGATCCCCGCTGCCTGGCCGACGTCGGGCGCAAGCCGAAGGGGCTGGCCCTCACGCTGGTCGTCAACTGGCTGATCAAGCCGTTCTCGATGGCGGCGCTGGGGATCCTGTTCTTCGAGCACGTCTTCGCCGGGTGGGTCCCGATGGAGGACGCCCAGCAGTACATCGCGGGCATGATCCTGCTGGGCGTGGCGCCGTGCACCGCGATGGTCTTCGTGTGGAGCCACCTCACCGACGGCGACGCCAACTACACGCTGGTCCAGGTCTCGGTGAACGATCTGATCCTCGTCTTCGCGTTCGCGCCGATCGCCGGGCTGCTGCTGGGGGTGACCGATCTCGAGGTGCCGTGGGGCACGCTGCTGGCGTCGGTGCTGGTCTTCGTGGTGGTGCCGCTGGCGGCGGGGGTGATCACCCGGGGGCGGCTGATGGCCCGGGGGGGCGCGGCGGCGGTGACCCGGCTCTCCGATCGGCTCAAGCCGACCTCGATCGTCGGGCTGCTGGCGACGGTGGCGCTGCTGTTCGGCTTTCAGGCCGAGACCATCGTGGCCCGCCCGGAGCGGGTGGCGCTCATCGCGGTGCCGCTGCTCATCCAGAGCTACGGGATCTTCGCGATCGCCTACGGGCTGGCGCGGGCGCTGCGGCTCCCCCACCCGGTCGCGGCGCCGGCGGCCATGATCGGCACGTCCAACTTCTTCGAGCTGGCGGTCGCGGTGGCCATCGGCCTGTTCGGGCTGTCGTCGGGCGCCGCGCTGGCGACGGTCGTGGGGGTGCTCATCGAGGTGCCGGTGATGCTGTCGCTGGTGGCCTTCGCCAACCGCACCCGGGGGTGGTTCCCGGCGGCGTCGTGATGGGCTCGGCGGGGTCGGCGGGGTCGGGGTCAGCCCGGGTCCGGGTCGACGGCGACGGTCTCCACCGGGTCGGGCACGCTCAGATGGACCGTGTCGCCCGGGCGGGCCGGGTGCTCGGACGGGAGCCGGATCGCGATCGTCAGGCCGTCGGCTGTCCGGGCGGTCAACTGCGCCTCGTGGCCCCGGTAGATGCGCTCGGTGATCGCGGCCGGCGCGCCGGTCGGGCCGACGGTGATCCGGTGGGGGCGCACGACGGCGAGCCGGGGGCCGGTCGCCGGCCGGGCGAGGGTCAGCCGGCCGAGGGCGGTGTCGATGTGGGCCCCGCGGGCGTCGCCGGGCAGCAGGTCGACCGGCCCCAGGAAGCCGGCGACGAAGGCGTTGGCCGGGCGGGTGTAGGCCTCTTCGGGCGGGGCCACCTGCTGGAGCACGCCGCCCCGCAGGATGGCGACCCGGTCGGCGAGCGCGAAGGTCTCGTCGATGTCGTGGGAGATGAAGATCACGGTGCAGCCCCGGGCCCGCAGCGCCTCGGCGACCCGCCGGCGCACGGCGCTGCGCAGCCCGGGGTCGAGGCTGCCGAAGGGCTCGTCCATGAGCAGCGCGGGCGGCGCGGGGGCCAGCGCGCGGGCCAGCGCGACCCGCTGCTGCTGGCCGCCGCTGAGGGTGCCCGGCGCGCGGTCGGCCAGCGGGGCCAGCTCGACCCGCTCGAGCGCGTCCCGGACCCGCTGCTCGCGCGCGGCGCGGGGCAGGCGGCGCAGGCCGAAGGCGACGTTCTCGGCGACCGAGAGGTGGGGGAAGAGCGCGAACTCCTGGAAGACGAAGCCCGGCCCGCGCTTCTCGGGCGGCAGGTGGCGCCGGCCGTCGGCGACGACCGCCTCGCCCAGCGTGATGCGCCCGGCGGTGATCGGTTCGAAGCCGGCCGCGGCCCGCAAGGCGCTGGTCTTGCCCGATCCGCTCGGCCCGACCAGCCCCAGCCACTCGCCGGTTGGCACAGCGACGTCGAGCCCGGCCAGCGCGACCGTGGATCCGTAGCGGACCTGCGCTCCGTCGAACTCGATCTTCACGCGGCCTCCCGCCCGGCCCGCAGCACGAGGGCGGCCGAGCACGACGAGATGGCCAGCAGCGTCAGCGCGTAGGGCGCGGCGTCGGCGAACAGCGCCTCGTCGGCGAAGGCCCACGCGCTGACGGCCAGCGAGCGGCTGCCGAGCGGGGCGAGCAGCTTGGCCAGGGGCAGCTCTTTGAGGATCGCCAGCAGGGTGAGCGCGGCGCCGGCGACGATGGCGCCCCGCAGGGCGGGCAGCGTGACCCGGCGCAGGACGCCGAGCGGGCCGCAGCCCAGGCTGCGGGCGGCCTCTTCGTGGCGGGTGGAGAGCAAGGGCAGCGTGCCTCTCAGGGGTCCCATGGCGAGCATCATGAAGTGCGCGGCGTAGGCGATCCACAGCAGCGCGAGCGTGTCGCGGATCGAGGGGACGGTGCGCAGGGCGAAGACCACGAAGCCCAGCGCCAGCGCCAGGGATGGGATGGCGTAGCCGAGCTGCGCGGCGCGCTCGACGATCCGCGCGGGCCAGGTGCGGCGGCGGGCGAGCCAGGCGACGGGCACCGCCAGCGCGACGGTCAGCGCGGTCGCCGGCAGGGCGGCGCTCAGCGAGTCGGCGGCGGCGGCGGTCAGATCGCCGAGGTCGAAGTGCGCCGCGCCGGCGAGCATCCAGTGCAGCGTCGTGCCCACGGGGACCACCACGCAGAGTGAGATCAGGGCGGCGAGGGCGAGCCAGACCGGGGCTTCGAGGCGCCCGAGCGGGATCGGCCGAGGGCGGCGGGCTTCGCCGAGGCCGGCGGCGGCGACGGGCCCCCGGCGCAGGGCCACGAGCGCCTCGGCGGCCAGCAGGAGCAGGGTGAGGCCGATGAGGATCAGGGCGAGCAGGGCGCCTTGCTCCATGCGGGACCAGCTCGTGTAGAGGGCGAGGCTGAGGGTGTCGAAGCGCATGAGGCTGACCACGCCGAAGTCGCCGAGCACGTAGAGCCCGACGACGAGCGCCCCGGCCAGCGCGGCGGGCACGAAGCGGGGCAGGTGCACCGCGAGCAGTATCCGGCCGGGGCCGGCGCCGAGGGCTCGCGCGGCTTCGGCCTGGGCCGGGTCGAGGCGGTCGAACGCGGCGCGGAAGGTCAGGAAGAAGTACGGGAAGTTGTACAGCGTGAGCGCGAGCGCGGCGCCGATGAAGCCGTCTATCCGGGGCAGGGTGACGCCGAGGAGGGCCTGCCCGGCGCCGAGCGGGCCGCCGAGGCTGCGCAGGGCGTAGGCCATCACGTAGCCGGGGATCGCCAGCGGCAGGATGGCGCACAGGGTGACCGCCCGCGGCCAGCGCAGGTCGCTGCGGGTCACGAGCCACGCCAGGGGGAACGCGATGGCGATGGAGGCGGCGACGACCGTGAGGCCCAGCGCGAGGGTGTTGAGCAGCAGCTCGGCGGTGCGCGGGCGCCACAGCCACGCCCGGGCGTCGGCCGGGTCGGCGTCGGCCGCGCGCAGGATCACGAACGCGAGCGGGATGGCCACCGCGGCCAGCACGGCCAGGGCGGGCAGGTAGAGGGCGGCGGTGCGGGCGCGGCGCAGGGGGTCGATCACAGCGCGCTACAGTAGCCCCACCTTCTGCAAGAGCGCGAGGGTGCCTTCCCGATCGCCGAGCTGGTCCAGGTCGAGGGCCGGCGCGATGCGGGGCAGGTCGGCGAGCGGCACGAGCCGGGGGTTGCCCTTCACGTCGGCCCGGACCGGGTACTCGTAGGTCTCGTCGGCGAAGTACTGCTGCGCCGCCTCACCGCCCAGCCAGGTCAGGAGGGCCTCGGCGTTCTTCCGGTTCGCGGCGCCCTTGGTGATGCCCGCGCCGCTGACGTTGATCAGGTTGCCGATGTCGCCGTCGGCGAAGAACGCCTGCTCGACCGGGTAGTCGGCGTTGGCCGCCTTCTCCCGCAGCAGGTAGTAGTGGTTGGGCAGGCCGAGGGCGATCTCTTCGGCGCCCAGCGCCTTGATGATGGGGGTGTTCTTGGCGTAGGTCTTCGCGCCGTTGGCCTTCACGCCGCGCAGCCACGCCTCGGCGGCCTCTTCGCCCTTGGCCGCCCGCAGCGCGGTCACGAAGGTCTGGAAGCTGGCGTTGCTCGGGGCCCAGCCGACCTTGCCGGCGTACTTGGGGTCGGTGAGGTCGAGGATGCTCTTCGGCAGGTCCTCGGCGGTGATCTGCTTCGGGCTGTAGGCCAGGACCCGGGCCCGCCCGCTCAGCGGGATCCAGTGGGGGCTGCGGCCGGTGAAGAGCTTGGTGGTCTCGACCTTCACGCTGGCGGGCACCTCGGCGAAGAGGCCCTTCGAGGCGACGAGCGCCAGCGAGTCGACGTCCTGGGCCCAGAAGACGTCGGCGGTGGTCTTGTCGCCCTCTTCGACGAGCAGCGCCGCCAGCTCGGCCGACTTGCCGTCGCGGGTCTTCACCTCGATGCCGGTCTCGGCCTCGAACTTCTCGAGCAGCGGCTTCACCAGGCTCAGGTTGCGCCCCACGTAGACCACGAGGCTGCCCGGCCCGGCGGGCTTCTCTTCGGTCGCCTGGGGGTTCGTCTTCTCGGCCGTGGGGGCCGGCGTCTCGTCGCGGCTGCACCCGAACACCAGCGCCAGCGCGCACCCGAGGAACAAAGCTCTCTGCATCATCGGCCTCCCGACCTCCGTCGAAACATCAGGTTGATATCCACATTCAATAACATCTATGGTCCCGACGCAATCATGACGCACCGAGGAGTGTGCAGATGAAGTGGCAGGCCTTTCTCGTCCTCATCCTCGCCGCCGGGCTCGCCGGCCCGGGCTGCGACGACAGCGACGGCGATGTGACCCCCGACGCCATGGTGGGCGGCGAGGGCGAAGGTGAAGGTGAAGGTGAAGGTGAGGGCGAAGGCGAAGGCGAAGGTGAAGGTGAGGGTGAGGGCGAAGGCGAAGGTGAGGGCGAAGGCGAAGGCGAGGGCGAAGGCCACTACGCCTTCACCGGCCGGGACGGCGGCGATTCGGTGTCCTACGGCGGCCAGGTCTTCCGCCACGCGCTGATCCAGGCGATGAAGGATCACCTCGCCGGCCTGACCGCGCGCATCGACGCCCAGGACTTCGTGCCCGTCGAGGGCGACGTGCTCGCCGAGCTGCAGTTCTACTACACCTTCGACGACACCGACGGCGCCGAGGTCGGGCACGGCATCTCCACGACGCCGCCGCCGGCCCAGACGACGTTCGGCGAGATCGACAGCGGCAAGGATCTGCGGGGCAAGATGGCCGGCAACGACGAAGCCGGTCAGCACGTCGACTGGAACACCGACGGCCTCGTCGGCTGGGGCGACGCCGAGGTGGTGAGCCCCGATCAGCTCGTGGTGCGCTGGATGGAGGCGGTCGACGCCCTCGCCGTCGCCCGGGCGGCGGGCAACCCGGCGCTCGACCCCGACGGGGCGGCCATCGCCAGCGTCTTCGTCGACGCCGAGGGCCGCGACTATCAGCAGCTCTTGCAGAAGTTCCTGCTCGGCGCGGTGGCTTTCTCCCAGGGCGCCGACGACTACCTGGACGACGACACCGAGGGCAAGGGCCTGCTCGCCGACCACGCCGCGCTGGCCGAGGGGCGGTCGTACACCGCGCTGGAGCACGCCTGGGACGAGGGCTTCGGCTACTTCGGGGCGGCCCGGGACTACCTCGACTACACCGACGACGAGATCGCGGCGGCCGGCGGCCGCGACGGGTGGTCCGCCGGCTACCACGACACCGACGGCGACGGGGCCATCGACCTGACCGCCGAGATGAACTGGGGCCACGCGATCAACGCCGCCAAGCGCGACCGGGGCGCCGTCGCGCCGACCGATCTGACCACCGAGGCGTTCGAGGGCTTCTGGCAGGGCCGGGCGCTGATCGCGGCGGCCGACGGCCCGCTGAGCGACTCGCAGCTCGCCGAGCTGCGCGGGCACCGCGATCAGGCCGTGTCGGCCTGGGAGAAGGCCTTCGCCGCCACCGCGGTGCACTACATCAACGACGTGCTCCAGGACATGGCCGCCGAAGAGTACGACTTCGCCAACCACACCAAGCACTGGTCGGAGCTGAAGGGCTTCGCGCTGTCGTTCCAGTTCAACCGCCTCTCGCCGGTGGGGGATGAGGACTTCGCCCGGCTGCACGCCCTCATCGGCACCGCGCCGGCCCTGCCCGGCAGCCCCGAGTGGGACACCTACCCCGACGACCTGCTCGAAGCCCGGGGCATCATCGGCGACGCGTTCGGCTTCGACCCGGCCAACCTCGGCGACAGCGCCGGCGAAGGCGGCTGGTAGTCGGGCCGACGTCCCCTCCCCCGCTGCACGTCGAGAAGGAGCCCCGATGATCCACCGCGCCCCTCCCCTGCTGGTGCTCGCCCTCGCCGCCCTGCCCCTCGTCTTCGGGGGGTGTGACGGCGACGAGTCCCCCATCCTCGACGCCGCTCTGCCCGACGCCGCGCCGGGCGCCGTGACCCGAGCGGACGTGCTGGCCCACCTGGGCGCGGCCGTCTTCGCGTCATCGGCCGCCGAGTTCGCCGCGCGCGGCGTCGCCCTCGAGGCCGCGGTCGAGGCCTGGGACGCCGCCGGCGGGGGCGAGGGCGCCGAGCTGGACGCGGCGCGGGACGCGTGGCGGGCCGCGATGGAGAGCTGGCAGTTCAACGAGCTGCTGCGCGCCGGGCCCGCCGGGGAGGCGCGCAGCTTCGTCGGCGGTGAGGGGCTGCGCGATCGGATCTACTCCTGGCCGACCACCCGCCCCTGCGGCGTCGACCAGAACCTCGTCGCCGAGCGCTACGCGGCGTCGAACTTCTTCGACGCCCAGCTCGTGAACGTGCTCGGCCTCGATGCCCTCGAGTATCTGCTGTTCTACACCGGCCCGGACAACGACTGCCCCTCGCAGGTCGAGATCAACGCCGCCGGCACCTGGGCCGCGCTCGACCCGACCGAGCTGGGCCAGCGTCGGGCGGCCTACGCCACCGTGCTCGCCGGCCGGATCGCGCGCGACGGCGAGGCCCTGCGCGCGGCCTGGGATCCCGAGGGCGGCGACTTCGCCGGTCGGCTCGCCGGGGCCGGCGCCGACGGATCGCCCTACCCCAGCGCCCGGGACGCGCTGGAGCAGGTCTTCCACGGCCTGTTCTACCTCGACCGGGTCGCCAAGGACCTCAAGCTCGCCGTGCCCACCGGCCTCAGCCCGGACTGCCCCTCGGCGAGCGGCTGCCCCGGCGACCTCGAGGCGCCCTACGCTGGCTTCTCGCGGCCGAGCCTGCTGGCCAACCTGCGCGCCGGGCGGATGCTCTTCACCGGCGGCGACGACGGGCCGGGCTTCGCCGATCTGCTCGTCGAAGCCGGCGCCGCCGATCTCGCCGACGACATGCGGGCCGACTTCGACGCGGCGATCGCCGCCCTCGAAGGCGACTCGACCCCGCTCGACCGCCTCATCGCCGACGACCTCGACGGGGCGCAGGCGCTGCACGGCCACGTCAAGGCCATCACCGACGACCTCAAGAGCCGCTTCGTGCTCGTCCTCGATCTGGACGTGCCGGCCTCGGGGGCCGCGGACAACGATTGAGCGCCCTGCTGCATCGGGCCGGGCGCCCGGTCGACGTCGCGTCGCTCGCCGCGCTGCGGGTGCTCTACGGGGCCCTCATGTGCGCCGCGCTGGTGCGGGCCATGGCGACCGGCTGGGTCGAGCAGGTGCTCGTCGAGCCCACCTTCTTCTTCAAGTACGCCTTCGCCCCGTGGATGCCGGTCTGGTCGCCCGCCGGCCTGTACCTGCACCTCGGGGTCACCGCCGCCTGCGCGGCGCTGGTGGCGCTGGGCCTCTTCTACCGGGTGGCCATCGTCGGGTTCCTCGTCGGCTTCACGAGCCTCCAGCTCATGGATCTGACGAACTACCTCAACCACTACTATCTGGTGGTCCTGCTCGGGGCGCTGCTCGGGGTGATGCCGGCCCATCGGGCCTTCTCGCTCGACGTGCGCCGCCGCCCCGACCTGCGGATCGACGCCGCGCCGGCGTACATGGTCTGGCTGCTGCGGTTTCAGCTCGCCTGCGTCTACGTGTTCGCCGCGCTGGCCAAGCTCAACGCCGACTGGCTGCTGCACGGCCAGCCCCTCGCCATCTGGCTCGCGAGCCGGGGTGAGACGCCGCTCATCGGCCCGCTGATCGCCCACCCCGCCGCGCCGATGGTCATGTCGTGGGCCGGCTTCCTCTTCGACGCCACGATCGTCCTGTGGCTCTCGTGGCGCCGGCCCCGGGCCCTCGCCTGGCTGGCCGTGCTCGGCTTCCACACGGCGACCGGGCTGCTGTTCGACATCGGCATGTTCCCGCTCATCATGGTCACCGCCACGACCATCTTCTTCGATCCGAGCTGGCCCCGGCGCCTGCTGCGCCGCCCGCCGCCGCCCCTGCCCGACGCGGCCCCGGTCGGCCGACCGACCCCGGCCATCGCCGCCGTCGCCACCCTGTGGGTCGCCCTGCACGTCGCGCTGCCCCTGCGCCACTACGCGCTGCCCGGCGACGTGCTGTGGAGCGAGGCCGGCATGCGCTGGTCGTGGAAGGTGCTGGTGCGGGCCAAGGACGGCGCGGTGACCTTCCACGTCACCGACCCCGCGAGCGGCCGCCGCTTCGCGGTCAGCCCCGGGCGCTACCTGCAACCCCGCCAGGAGTCGGAGATGGCCGGCCAGCCCGATCTGATCCACCAGCTCGCCCGGCACATCGCGGGGGACTTCGCCCGCCGGGGCTACCCCGACGTCGAGGTGCGGGCCGAGGCCCGGGTCTCGCTCAACGGTCGCCCGGCGGCGCTGCTGCTCGATCCCACCGTCGATCTCGCCGCGCTCGACCCCGACGCCATCCAGCGCGCCGTGCGCCCGATGCCCGACACCCCGCCGCTGTCCCTGGGAGCCCGATGAGAGCCGCATTGCCCACGCTGCCCGCGCTGCTTCTGCCCGCGCTGATCGCCCCGCCGCCCGCCGCCGGGCAGGCCCCCGCGGCGCCCCCGGCCGACGCGCCCGCGGGCGAGGCCCCGGGCGAGGCCGACGACGAGGCCCCGGACGACGGGCCCGAGGTCATGACCATCTTCGGCCGGCGGGAGCAGACCGCCCGGGTGAGCGGGTCGGCTCATGTGCTCGACGCCGACGACCTCGAGGCGTTCGAGCACGACGACATCCACCAGATCCTGGCCCGGGTGCCGGGGGTGTACGTGCGCGGCGAAGACGGCCACGGCCTGCGCCCCAACATCGGCCTGCGGGGCGCGAGCAGCGATCGGTCGGCCAAGGTCACCCTCATGGAAGACGGCGTGCTGCTCGCCCCCGCGCCCTACGCCGCGCCCGCCGCCTACTACTTTCCGCTGGTCACCCGCATCACCCGGGTCGAGGTCTTCAAGGGCCCGGCGTCGATCCAGCACGGGCCCAATACCATCGGCGGGGCGCTCAACCTCACCACCCGGGCGGTGCCCCGGGAGGTCGCCGGCGCGCTCGACCTGTCGATCGGTCGGTTCGACAGCGTCAAGACCCACGGCTGGGCCGGCGGGCAGCTCGGCGACGTGGGGGTGCTCGTCGAGGGCGCGCGCCTGGGGACCGACGGCTTCAAGGCGCTCGACGGCGGAGGCGACACCGGGTTCGAGAAGCGGGAGGCCATGCTCAAGCTGGCCTGGGCCGCCGACACCGAGCACGCGTGGCACCGCATCCAGCTCAAGCTGGGCTACGCCGACGAGGCCTCGAACGAGACCTACCTCGGCCTGACCGACGCCGACTTCGCCGCCACCCCCTATCGGCGCTACGCCGGCAGCCGCCGGGATCGGATGACGTGGGAGCGGACCCAGATCCAGCTCGACTACGATCTGGTGCTCGACGTCGACGTCGAGCTGACGATCACCGCCTACCGCCATGACTTCCACCGCTCGTGGTACAAGCTCAACCGCTTCCGCGGGGCCGACGTGAAGACGGTGCTCGCCAACCCCGACGACGGGCAGCTCGCGGTGTACCTCGCCGTGCTGCGGGGCGAGCTGGACAGCGAGGGCCGGGCGCAGACGCTGCTGGTCGGGGACAACGACCGGACGTTCGTCTCGCAGGGGGCTCAGGCCCGCCTGCGCTGGACCTGGGAGGGCGACGCCGTGCGCAGCCGGCTCGAGGCCGGGGTCCGGGTGCACGGCGACTCGATCGAGCGGGATCACACCGAAGACGGCTACCTGATGCGCAGCGGCCGGCTCATCACCGACGGCCAGCCGACCGCCCGCACGCTGAACAACCGGGGGTCGGCCGAGGCCATCGCGGTGCACGTCATCGACGAGCTGCGCCTCTTCGACGATCTCTACCTCACCCCCGGCGGGCGGCTGGAGCTGGTCCGGACCCGCCTGGAGAACCTGCTCGACCCCGACGTCCCCGACGGCGAGCGGGACGACGCGGTGCTGCTCGGCGGCGCCGGCCTCTACTATCAGGCGCTGCCCTGGCTGGGGGTGCTGCTCGGGGCGCATCAGGGCTTCAGCCCGGTCGCGCCGGGCCAGCCGGCGGGGGTCGAGCCCGAGCGGTCGATCAACTACGAGGCCGGCGTGCGCCTCGCCGGGGCCCGCCTGCGGGGTGAGGCCATCGGCTTCTGGAACGACTACGACAACCTCACCGCCGACTGCACCGTCAGCAGCGGCTGCGACCCGGAGACCCTCGGCCGGCAGTTCAGCGCGGGCGCGGTCGACGTCTACGGCCTCGAGGTGCTCGCCGGCTACGACGGCCCGCTCGGCGCCGGCCTGAGCCTCGACGCCAGCCTGAGCTACACCCTGACCCGCTCGGCGTTCGCCGACAGCTTCCAGTCGAGCAGCCCGCTCTTCGGCGACGTCACCGCGGGCGACGCCCTGCCCTACGTGCCCCGCCATCAAGCGGCCGTGACCCTCGCCCTGGCGCACGATCGCTTCGGGGTCGACACCGAGATCGGCTACGTCGGCGAGATGCGGGACGTGCCCGGCGACGGCGCGGTCCCATCCACCGAACGCATCGACGCCTACTGGCTGTGGGGGGCCGCGGTCTGGTTCGCGCCCACCGACGCCAACCGGATCTACCTCACGGCCAGCAACCTGCTCGACACCCCGTATGCCACCGCCCGGCGCCCGTTCGGGCTGCGCCCGGGCGCGCCGCTGCAAGTCGATCTGGGATACAAGCATCACTTCGGCGGCGCCCGCTGAGCCGGCCCGGTCAGTGACCCCCGCGCCAGGTGGGCCACGCGCCGACGACCGCGCCTTCGCTGAGCAGCGTCAGCTCGGCGAAGCCCACCACGGCGTCGCTCTGCCACGGGTCGAAGAACACGACGTCGCCTTCGCTCAGCCCGACGCCCGGCGACCCGGCGTAGAGCGGCTGGTTGGGCAGCAGGTTGACCACGATCGGGCCGTCGTCCCACAGCGGGTGGCGGCGCAGGCCGGGCGGGGATCGCAGATCGGCGGGCCAGCCCCCCGCCGTCAGGAAGTGATGCCGGGACAGGTTGACATCCCACCAGCCGAGCAGCGGCCCGACGTGGTCGTCGAACGGGACGTGGGCGACGTCGAGGGCCTTGAGCACCGGCGCGGCGAGCAGCAGCGCCGGCTTCAGGCCGTCGGCCCGCAGCGCGGGGCGGTGGGCCGGGGCGAGGAAGGCCGAGCCGACGCTGACCCCGTTCACCGGGGAGGCCGGGCGCGCGCCGTAGCGTCGGAAGGTCCCGCTGCCGCCGCTGTCGTAGATGAGCGGTGACCCGAAGAGCGCGGGGTGCGCCGCCCGGCCGGCGTCGACGAGGGCCGCGTAGCGCCGGTGCACCGCGGCGAACTCGGCGTCGCTGTCGGCGATGACCGGCGGCGCGTGCGGGACGTGGCCGTCGTATCCCATGAAGCCGCCCAGGTCGAGCCAGCGGGACGCGGCGATGGCATCCAGCAGGGCGACGAGCGCGTCCGGGGCCCTCACCCCGCCCCGACGCAGGCCGACGTCCAGCTCGATACACAGGCGCAGGCGGCGGCCGGCCCGCTCGGCGACGGCGCGGTAGGCCGCCAGCCGCCGGGGGTGATCCACCAGCCAACACACCCGGTCGGTGTGGCGGTGCTGCGCCAGCAGGCGCGCGGCGGCCGGCGCGGGCAATGGCTTGCCGAGCAGGATGTCGGCCTCGGCGCCGAAGTCGGTCAGCAGCGTATCGAGGAAGGGTTCGGAGAACGCCATCAGGCGGTCGGTGCCCAGGCGCTGCATCAGGTGGCGGATGAGCGGCAGCGATGGCAGGGACTTGGTGACCAGCCGCAGGGTGAGGTCGGGGTGCACGTCGGCGCGCACGGCGCGGGCGTTGGCTTCGAGCGCGTCGAGGTCGAGCAGCGCGAGGTCGCGGCCGGGGGCCCGCCGCTGGATCTCGGCCTGGAGCGCGGCCATCCCGGTGTCATGGGGCCGCCCTTCGTCGACCGGGCGCAGGATGACGGCGAGCCCCACCGCGAGCAGGGCCGCGACCCCGATCCGGCGGAGCCAGCGCCGCCCGGGCGGGGATCGGGGTGGCTCCGGTGGCTCGGGGGATGACATCAGTCGGCGGGCTCGGGCTCTGGCTGGGGGTCCGGCGCGTCGGCCAGCATGCGGGCCATGCGCCGGCGGATGGCGGGCCCGCTCTCGGCGTGGGTGAAGATCCAGAAGCGGCGGGCGCGCACCGCGTCGAAGACCGCGTCGGCGGCGGCGGCGGGCGACATGCCTTCGGAGACCGCCGACTGCACGAACTTCGACACCGCGTCCCGCATGGGATCGGGCGCCCGCTCGACGCCGTCGCCCTTCAGCCGGGCCTTCACCGCGCCGGCGATGTTGGTCTTGATCCAGGCCGGGCAGAAGACCGAGGTGCCGACGCGCTCGGCGTGGCCCCCCAGCTTCAGCTCGTCGCGCAGGGTCTCGGTGAGGGTGACGACGCCGTGCTTGGCGACGGTGTAGGGGCCCATGCCGGCGTTGACGGTGACCCCGGCCAGCGAGGCGACGGTGACGACGTGGGCCGGCTCGCCGTGGGCGATCATGCCGGGGACCGAGGCCCGCAGGCCGTGCAGCACGCCGTAGAGGTTGATGTCGAGGCTGGCCTTCCAGTCGGCGAGGTCGCCGCCGAGCACGCTGCCGGCGCTGCCGATGCCGGCGTTCTCGACGAGCAGGTGCACCGCGCCGAAGGCCTCGCGGGCGGCGGTGTCGAGCGCGGCGTGGGCCGCGGGATCGCGCACGTCGGCCACCCGGGTGACGACCTCGGCCCCCTCTTCGCGCAGGGCCTCGGCCGCCGCGTCGAGCGCGGGGCCGTCGATGTCGCCGAGCACGAGGCGCATGCCTTCGGCGGCGGCCTTGCGAGCCAGGGCCAGGCCGATGCCACCGGCGGCGCCGGTGATGAGTGCGGTGCGGCCGGCGAGTGTCTGCATCGGGGGCTCCTGGGGTGTCTCGGGTGATGGGTGGGGCGATGATGCCCGCTCGGGGCGGCGGACGCGAGGGGTGCGCGCCGGCCGCGGCGGGATTCGACCTGCGATTGAAATCCGGCCCGGCATCCCGTAACACGCAGGGGGTGACCCTCACCCGCCCTCCGACGTCGACGACCCGCGGCGCGCCCCGCGCGATGGGCCTGCTCCTGACTCTGGCCGCGCTGGGGTCGGGCTGCTCGACGCTGGCCCACAAGCACGTCGCGGCCCACGGCCCGCACGCCCTGGCCGATGCGCCGGGTGACGCCGAGGCCGAGGGCGCCGACGAAGCCGCCGACGAGCCCCGCCGCCGCCGGCTGCTGGTGATGGTCGTCGAGGGGCTGCGCCAGGGGGTGCTGACCGACTACCTCGAGCGCCTCGACGACGCCGACGACGAGCCCGAGTGGCCCTCGGGGCTGGCGGTGCTGCGCCAGGGCGGATTCCGGTTCGCGGTGGCCGGGCAGGCCGAGACCTCGGTGCCCGGCGGCGGGCTGGCGGCGGCGGCGACCTGGGCCACCGGGCAGTGGCCGGCGGCCCACCGCATCCCGGGCGAGGTGTTCTACGAGGCCCGGCCCGGCGGGCAGCTCCTGCGCTACGCCTTCGACGCGCCCCTGGACGCCGCCCGCATCCAATACGCCCCGGGCCTCGGCTGGCCGTCGACCGCCCGCCCGACCCTGGCCGGCGCGCTGCTGGCCGAGCGCACCTGGGCCGCCCGGCTGGCGCCGACCCACCGGGTGGCGATCACCTTCGCCCCGTTCGGCCACGAGGCCGAGTGGCTGCTGCCCGAGCCGTCCGACCTCGGCGCCGCCAGCCGCCTGCCCACCGCCTACGCCGCCGCGGCGAGCCCGCTGTTCGACCAGGAGAGCGCCGACGGGGCGCTCGAGATGCTCCTGCGGGACGAGGTCGACGTGGTCGTCGCGTGGTTCCGGAGCATCGGCGTCGAGAGCTGCGCCCAGCCCGATCCCGACTGCGGCGGCGGGGGCGGGCTCAACGCCATCCAGGCGCGGGCGCTGCAAGGCCTCGACGGGCGGCTGGGCGAGGTGCTGACCCGCTACCAGATCGCCCAGCCGGGCGCCTTCGCCCGGACGTCGGTGCTGCTGGTGGGCACCGGCAGCGGCATCGACCGGGGCGACGCGATCGACAACGCGAAGGTCATGCCGCCCGAGACCCTGCTCGACCGGATCGTCGAGCGGGCCTCCGAGGCGTGCATCCCCCGGCTGACCGCGGCCCGCGCCCGGGGTGATCTGGTCGTCGCCGCCGGCGGCAGCAGCGTGGCCCGGGTCTACGTCCGCCCGGCGCCGCTGGGGCAGCGGGCCCGGGTGCGCGACGATCTGGCGTGCCTGGGGCCGGCGCTCGAGGCGCTGCTCGACGGCAGCCCGTGGATGAGCGCGGTGGCCCACCTGCCCGCCGAGCGGATGGGCGAAGCCGGGCCCCGGGCCGAGCGCTTCGCCCTCCGGCTGCGCGACGACTTCGAGCAGAAGCTCTCCGCCCGCCGCCGCAGCCGGCTGCGGGCCCGCATCCGCCGCTCGATCGACGACGGCCCGGCCCCCCGGGCGGGCGACGCGGTGATCTTCGCCTCGAGCGGCTGGATCTTCGCCGATCCGACGGGCCGCCTGCTGCCCGACGCGGCCCTGGGCGGCCTGACCGACGTCGCGATGGCGATGCCCTTCCTGATCGCCGATCGGGCGCTGTCCGACGTGGCCGGCGGCGGGCTGCGCTCGACGACGGTCGAGCTGGCCGACGTCGCCCCGACCATCCTGGCGATGGCCGAGGCCCCCGACAAGGCGTTCGCCGGCCTGCCCCGCCCCCCGGTCGTGCGCTGGCGAGGCGACGCCCTGGAGCACGTCCGGGCCGATCGCCGCATCCGGGCTCCGGAGCGCCCCGAGCGGCCGTCGGCCTCGTTCACCGAGGGCCCCGAGGGCCTCACCGCGGGGCTCGACGAGTCGACCGAGCTGTGGCCGGCCGACGTCGTCGCGCTGCGCATCGGCGAGGCGGTGTTCCGCTGGGATCCCGACGCCAACGCCTTCCCCGAGGGCCTGCCGTGCACCTACACCGAGGCCGACGGGCGGCGGCGCTGGCGGTGCACCGCGCCGGTCGATCGCCGGGGGCCGGGGCTGACGCTGGTCGCGGTGCAGCGCGATCCGAGCGGGGACGACGACGTGGACGGGCCGCTGACCCGCATCGAGCCGGTGGTGGTCGGCGCGTCGAAGCCGTTCCTGGGCGACGCCCGGGTCGAGTGCGTGACCGGGAGCGGGCTGCGGGTCGCGATGCAGGCCCGCGATCCGCTGGGGTTGGGCGAGGCCCATGTGTTCCTGGTCGACGACCGCGTCGGGGCCGACGACCGCATCTCGGGCGGCCTGAGCGCCTCGGTCGAGCTGGGCCGGGTCGAGCCGGTCGCCGCCTGCGCCGACGATCCGTTCGGCCCGGCGTGCGCGGTCGCGCCGAGCGCCGCCGAGGTCGCGGGGGTCGTCGAGCTGCCCTTCGCGCCCGATCTCGTGGCCCATCACGCGGCGGCGATGGCCCTGCCCGGGGTCACCCCGGTGGACGGGCGGGCGCTGCGGCAGGCGTGGTCCGACGCCGGCGACCCGGGCACCGCGCCCGAGCAGGCGTGGCTGGCCCTGAAGGTGTGCAACGTGGCCGGGCAGTGCGTGCGGCGGGCGCTGATCAGCGACGTCGATCTGCGCGCCGCCCCGGCCTGCCCGTGATCCACCTGCCCACCGCGGCCGGCGGTCGGGTCGAGCACCTCGTGCGCCCGGGCACGGTGGCCCCCCGGGGCACGGTGCTGGCCCGGATCCACCCCGAGGAGGGCCCGCCGGAGGAGATCATCAGCCCGCTCGACGGGCTGGTCGCGGTGCAGCGGCTGCACAGGGCCCACGCCCCCCGGTTCTCGCGCATCATCGGCCTGCGGCGGGTGGTGCTGGCGGCGAGCGCCGGGCGGGTGCAGTGGGTGGCGACGCTGGGCCCGGTGGGGGTCACGACGCTGGTGGCCCTGCTCGACGTGGGCGACGCGGTGCGGCCCCATCGGGCGGGTCAGGCGGGCTTCGTCGGCGAGCGCTTCGTGCGGCCCGGTCAGCGGGTCGAGCTGGGCCATCCGCTGGTCGAGATCCGCGGCGAAGAGCTGGTCTGAGCAGCGGATGGCCGCCCGCATCCCGCCGTCGGCCGCGGTCTGGCTCGCGCTCGGCGCCGCGACCTCGAGCCCGGCCCGCGGCGCGCCGCCCGACGGCGAGCGCGCGGTGGCCGTCTACCGGCTCGACGCCGCCTGGAACCGCCACCGCCGAGGCGGGGCCGACAACTGGCGGATGGACGCGCTGGTGGTCGTGATCCGCGAGGCCGACGGCGCCGCGCGGGTCGTCGAGTCGGGCGCCGTCCGGGACTTCTCGATGACGATGACCGAGCGGGGCAACCGCCACCGGGTCGAGCGTCGGCGATGGCACCGCGCGTGGGTCGGCGTCTGGCGGGGTGATCGGATGACGCTGCGCCGCGAGGCCGAGGACTGCGCCGTCGAGGTGCAGTGGAATCAGGAGCCGGTGACCCGCGAGGCGTGCCGGCAGATCCCGCCGACGCTCGACCTGCGCTGCGTCCCGTGGCAGGGCGAGGGCCCGGTCGGCGACGCCACCGGCTGGATGTGCCATCCGACCGACGGGCCGGGGCCCGAGACGCTGCCATGGGTCGTCGCCGATCGGTGTGTCATGGGTGGGCGCGATCCCGTCGGCCGGATGCGGTTTCGGGCCTGCCCGCCCGACCCGGGGCCGCCGATGCCATGACCCGGGCCCCGGGGTGGGACCCATGGCATGGCCGGGCCATCACTCGGGGGGCAGCCCGTCGATCCAGGCGGCGAAGCGGGCCAGGTCGAGGGCGCTCCAGAACGGGCCGCCCTGGGGCATCTGGTTGCCCGCGCCGCCCACGTCGCGGTGGGTCCCGGCGAGCTTGTGATAGATGTAGCTCGCCTGGTGGTCGCCGGGCTCGATGCGGGCCAGACCCGAGTTGCGCTCTTCGACGCCGATGGTGTTGGTCTCGAACGGGTCGCGCAGGAAGAAGTGGCAGCCGCGGCAGGTGTCGTCGAACATCGCCTGCACGTCGTCCCGGGTGAACGGCTCCGGGTCGTCGAGGCAGACGTCGGCGTCGGCGCAGTCGGGATCCTCGCAGTCGGTGGCCCCGTCCTCGTCCTCGTCGACGCCGTCGTCGCACACCGCCTCGGGCATGCAGCGCGGGTCCTGCTCGGCGCACTCGTTGTCGTCGCAGTCGACGAGCAGGTCGCCGTCGTTGTCCTCCCCGTCGTCGCACACCTCGCCCACCAGCCCGTCGATGTACAGCGCCAGCCGCAGCAGGTCGCCCGCGTCCCAGAAAGGCCCGCCCTGTGGCATCTGGCTGCCGCCGCCGACCTCGCGATGGGTCCCGGCGAGCTTGTGATAGAAGTAGCTCGCCTGATGGTCGCCCGGCTCGATGCGGTTGAGCGCCGAGCCCCGCGACGGGATGCCCATCGTCTCGGTGCGCAGGTCGCCGCGGATGTTCATGCCGCCGCTGAAGCCGTGGCACCCGGTGCACGCCTGCTCCATCCGGTTCTGCAGCTCCTGGAAGGTGAAGGCCAGCACCTCGTCCCGGCACGCCGGGGCGACGTTGCAGTCGGGATCGGCGCAGTCGACGAGCCCGTCCCGATCGTTGTCGACCTCGTCGTCGCACAGGTCCTCCGGGCGGCAGTTCACCGCGCCGAGGCAGTCGGCGTCGGCGCAGTCCACCGCGCCGTCGAGGTCGTTGTCGACGCCGTCCTCGCACGCGACCTCCGGCTGGCACTCGATGGCGTCGGCGCAGTCGTCGTCGGCGCAGTCGGTGCGCCCGTCGCGGTCGTTGTCGATGTCGTCCCCGCAGACGTCTTCCGGCAGGCAGTTCACCGCCTCGGCGCAGTCGTCGTCGGCGCAGTCGATGCGCCCGTCGAGGTCGTTGTCGACCCCGTCCTCGCAGCGGGACTCGGGCAGGCACGGCTCGGCGTCGGCGCAGTCGGGATCGGCGCAGTCGGCGACCCCGTCCTGGTCGTTGTCCACCTCGTCGGCGCACGCCTGCTCGGGCTGGCACAGCGGGTTCTGGGCGCAGTCGGGGTCGTCGCAGTCGGTGGCCCCGTCGCCGTCGTCGTCCCGGTCGTTGCCGCAGACCCGCTCGGCGGCGCAGAACGGGTCGTCCCGGCAGTCGTCGTCGAAGCAGTCGACGCTGCCGTCGCCGTCGTCGTCCCGCCGGTTGTCGCAGATCAGCTCGACGCAGGCCCGATCGTCGACGCAGTCGTCGTCGTCGCAGTCCACGGCGAGATCGCCGTCGTTGTCCACGTCGTCGTCGCACACCTCGGGGTCGAGCGGCTCGCACTGCGGCTGGTCGGCGCAGTCGGCGTCGGCGCAGTCCACGAGGCCGTCGCCGTCGTCGTCCTCCCCGTTGTTGCACTGCTCGCGCACCGCGGCGCAGACCGGCAGGGGCTGGCAGTCGGGGTCGACGCAGTCGACGCGCCCGTCGAGGTCGTTGTCGATCTCGTCCTCACACTCGATCTCGGGCAGGCAGTTGGGGGCGGCGGCGCAGTCGGCGTCGGCGCAGTCGGCCCGGCCGTCCTCGTCGTTGTCCTCGCCGTCGGCGCAGGCCGACTCGGGGCGGCAGCGCTCGGCGGCGGCGCAGTCGTCGTCGGCGCAGTCGGCGTCGCCGTCGGCGTCGTCGTCCCGGCCGTTGGCGCAGTCCCGCTCGGCGGCGCAGGCGTCGTCCCCGGCGCAGTCCTCGTCGAAGCAGTCCACCGCGCCGTCGCCGTCGTCGTCGAGCCCGTCGGCGCAGTCCGCCTCGGGGTCGGGCTCGGCGCAGGCCGCGTCGTCGGCGCAGTCCTCGTCGGCGCAGTCGATGGCGTCGTCATCGTCGTTGTCCTCGCCGTCGGCGCAGTCCGACTCGGGCGGCGGCGGAGCGCAGAACGGGTCGTCGGCGCAGTCCTCGTCGGCGCAGTCGAGCGCGCCGTCCTGATCGTCGTCGAACTCGTTGTCACAGTCTTCGGCGGGCAGCGCGCAGGCGGGATCCTCGGCGCAGTCCGGATCCTCGCAGTCGGTGTCCCCGTCGCCGTCGTCGTCGGCCCCGTCCTCGCAGTCGACCTCGGTGCGCTGGACGCACGCCTCGTCCTCGGCGCAGTCGGGATCGGCGCAGTCGGCCAGCCCGTCGTCGTCGTTGTCGAGGTCGTCGGCGCAGCGGTCTTCGAAGGGTTCGCCCATGTCGGGGCCCAGGTCGGGCTCGGGATCGGGGGCCATGTCCGGCTCGGGATCGGGGGCCATGTCCGGCTCGGGATCGGGGGCCCCGTCGGGCTCCGGATCGGGAGCCACGTCGGGCTCCGGGTCGGGCGCGCCGTCGGGCGGCGGGCCGTTGTCCGATCCGCCGTCCAGCTCGACCGCGGCGTCCTCCCCCGGCGCCAGATCAGGCGGCGCTTCTTCTTCACAAGCCCACGACGCGCAGGCCAGCAGCACGGCCAGCGTGAACCGAAGTCCCCGGTACATCGGCGAGTCCCCCCCATACCTCGATGAAGCGAGATTATGGTGGATCGGGCCGGTCGGCGGCAACGCGGGTCGGGAGATGGTTGCTATAGGGTGGGTCTATGGGCCCGGTCGGTGACCGGCGGGGGTGGGATCGGCGCGCCGGGCGCCGCGCGCAGCCGGATCAGCGGGCGCGGTTCTCGGCGTACTTCTCCTTGAGCTCCTCGGCGACCGACTGGGGCACCTGGGAGTAGCGGGCGAACTCCATCGAGAACTCGGCCTTGCCCTGGGTCGACGAGCGCAGCACCGTCGAGTAGCCGAACATCTCCGACAGCGGCACCTCGGCCTCGATCTGGCAGAAGCCGTCCACGTCGGTGGTGTTGGTGATCATGCCCCGGCGCTGGTTGATGGTGCCGATGATGTTGCCCTGGAACTCCGAGGGCCCCTCCACCGCGACCGCCATGACCGGCTCGAGGATGATCGGCTTCGCCCGGTCGTAGCCCTCCTTGAAGGCGCCCTTGGCCGCCGCCTGGAAGGCCATGTCCGACGAGTCGACCGCGTGGTACTGGCCGTCGTTGATGGTGAACTTGATGTTGACCACGGGGAAGCCGATGAGCCGCCCCTTCTCCATCATCGCGGCGAAGCCCTTCTCGCAGGAGGGGATGTACTCCTTGGGGATCGAGCCGCCGACGATGTTCGACTCGAAGGCGAACTCCTCTTCCTCCCACGGCTCCATGAAGCCGGCCACCCGGCCGTACTGGCCCGAGCCGCCGGTCTGCTTCTTGTGGGTGTAGTTGAAGTCGGCCTGACGGCTGATGGTCTCGCGGTAGGCCACCTGCGGGGCGCCGGTCTCGACCTCGGCCTTGTACTCGCGCTTCATGCGCTCGATGTACACCTCGAGGTGCAGCTCGCCCATGCCGCTGACGATGGTCTCGCCGCTCTCGGGGTCGACCCAGGTGCGGAACGTCGGGTCCTCGCGGGTGAACCGCTGGAGGGCCTTCGACATGTTGATCTGGGCCTTGTTGTCGACCGGCTTGATCATGAGCTGGATGACCGGGTCGGGCACGTGCATCGAGGTCATCGCCAGCTCGGAGCGGCCGTCGGTGAACGTGTCACCCGAGGCGCAGTCGATGCCGAACAGCGCGACCAGATCGCCGCCGCAGCACTCGTCGATGTCCTCCATCTCGTTGGAGTGCATCCGCACGAGGCGGCCGACCTTGACCTTCTTGCCGGTGCGCAGGTTGTAGATGAACTCACCCTTGCGCAGCGTGCCCTGATAGAGCCGCACGTAGGTCAACTGACCGTAGCGCCCGTCCTCCAGCTTGAAGGCCAGGGCGACCAGCGGCCGCTCGGGCTCGTGGCCCAGCTTGACCTCGGCCTCGTCGTTCTCGAGGTCGAGGGCGATGTTGTCGACCTCGGTCGGGTTGGGCAGGTAGGCGAGGACCCCGTCGAGCAGGGCCTGCACCCCGACGTTCTTGTAGGCGCTGCCGCAGAAGACGGGGACCAGATCGAGGCCGATGGTCGCGTTGCGGATGGCCCGCACGACCATCTCCTCGGTCACCTTCTCTTCGAAGACCGCCTCCATCAGCTCGTCGTCGAACATGCTGATGGCGTCGAGCAGGATCTCCCGGTACTCGTCGGCCTGCGCCTTGAGCTCGTCGGGGATCGCCGTCTCGGTGATGTCGGTGCCGTTGGGGCCCGAGAAGTAGCGGGCGACCATCTTGACCAGGTCGATGTGGCCCTTGTGGTTCTCTTCGGTGCCGATGGGGATCTGCACCATCACGGCGTTGAGGTGCAGCTTCTCGCGCAGCGCGGTGCAGACGCGGAAGGCGTTGGCCCCCGAGCGGTCCATCTTGTTGACGAACGCGACGCGGGGCACGTTGTAGCGCCGCATCTGGCGGTCGACGGTGATCGACTGGCTCTGCACGCCGGCGACGCCGCACAGCACCAGGATGGCGCCGTCGAGGACCCGCAGGGCGCGCTCCACCTCGACGGTGAAGTCGACGTGCCCCGGGGTGTCGATGATGTTGACGTGGTGGTCGGCCCAGGTGCAGTGGGTGGCCGCCGACTGGATCGTGATCCCCCGCTCCTTCTCGAGCTCCATCGAGTCCATCTTGGCCCCGACCCCGTCCTTGCCCCGCACCTCGTGAATCGCATGGATCCGGTCGGTGTAGAACAGGATGCGCTCGGTCAGCGTGGTCTTGCCCGAGTCGATGTGGGCGCTGATGCCGATGTTGCGTACCTTCGAGAGGTCGGTGATCATGACCAGCTCTCCGTGTGGTCGTCGCCCCGGCCGGCGGAACCGCCGACGGGGTCCGTGGGGTCGGTGATGGGTTTGATCTCGCCCGACCCGAAGCCAGACGGGGCCCGCGCCCCGTCCGTGGATCGAGGCGCGCAGGATACGCACCCCGGGAGAGATTGCAAGGGGCTTGTTCGACAATCCGCAGTTCGTCGGGCCGCTCCACGCGCTCCGGCGATGCTCACGCCGCCGCCCGGCCGTGTTGTCGTGACCGTATGTTCGGGGTGTCGACCGGGGCATGCGCCGGGCCGTTCGGGGGTGCCGTTCGGGGGTGCCGGGCACATCGACCGGGTTCGGGGTGGAGGGCCAGGCGGAGGCGGTCCGTCCGCCGGCGCGCGCCCCGCCTCCCTGCTTCGGCATCCAGGGCGACCGCTCGGGCTTCACGACGAGGCCGATCAGTGATCGCGCGGGCTTCGGCCGGGGCCTGTAGACGGTCGGCGGGGCGCGCGCCGTCGGCCGTCCCGCGTCGTGTAGCGGGGGTGGGGCGGCTGGCATTCGCCCACGCGATCCGTATCCGACGATTCGGGGTGGTCGATCCTTAGTCACTCCGGCGGCCAGAGAGGCCGCCGCTCGGCCGGGCACAACGGCTTGGAACCCGCCCGGCCGAGCGGACTTACAACCGG
>JAUHYW010000022.1 GCA_030426085.1 bacterium
GGGCCGCCGCCGACCCCCCGGCCGCCGGCCGAGCTGCCCCGCCTCGCGGTGAAGCCCCGCATCCCCGGGGTCGAGCCGGGGCCGGCCCTGCCCGATCCGCCCGACCAGGGCGAGCCGGGCGCCGCGCCCGGCGGGACCGCGGCGCCGGCCGGCGACCCGTCACCGGCCCCCAGCGGCGGCTTCGGCGCGGCGGCCTTCGACGCCGACGCCGTCGACGAGCCCGCCGAGCCGTGGGTCGCCCACGCGATCGAGCCCGGCGACGACCCGTTCGCGGCCTACGTCGCGCTCGTCGAGCAGCTCAAGGCCCACAATGGCCTCTCCGGCGGGCGCATCGAGCACGAGACATACCTCGTCGACTTCACCCACGACGCGCTGAGCATCGCGGTGCTCGACGCCGACCGGGAGGGGCTCCAGCCCGAGCTGGACCGGCTCGCCCGCATCGCCCGGCAGGCGGCGGGGGACGACATCGACTTCCGGGTGCTCACCTGCCCCCGGGGCGACCCCCGCCTCGACCCCGAACGCAACCCCTATCGCACCCGCGAGGCGCTCGAAGCCGCCGAGCGGGAGGCCCGCCGCGAGGCGGCCCGTCGCGACCCGGTCGTCATGGCGCTCGTCGAGGGCCTCGACGCCGAGATCGTGCACATCCACCCCAACTGACAGGCATTTCGCAGAGCGAAGGAGGGACCGATGGCCAAGGGCGGCTACGGCAACATCATGCTCCAGGCCAAGCGCATGCAGGGCCAGATCAAGACGCTGCAGGACGCGCTCGCCGAGCAGACCTTCGAAGGCGCCGCCGGCGGCGGGCTGGTCAAGGTCGTCGTCGACGGCCGGCAGAAGGTGCAGAAGATCGACATCACCCCCGAGGCGCTCGACCCCGACGACCTCGACGAGGTGGCCGACCTGCTCACCGCGGCGCTCAACATGGCGATCACCGCCAGCCAGGAGAACAGCCAGTCCGAGATGAAGAAGATCACCGGCGGCATCCACCTGCCGGGGCTGTTCTGAGCGGGCGATGGCCGAAGCCGACCCCATCCGGCGCCTGATCCACGCGTTCTCGAGGCTGCCCGGCATCGGCGAGAAGACCGCCGCCCGGCTGACCTTCTTCGTGCTCGACGCCGACGAGAGCGTCGCCCGGGAGCTGTCGGAGGCGCTCGGCGAGGTGCGCCGTCGCATCCGGCTGTGCTCGGTGTGCTGCAACCTGACCGAAGTCGACCCCTGCCGCACCTGCCGCGACCCGCGGCGGGACGGCGCGACGATCTGCGTGGTCGAGTCGGTGCCCGGCATGCACGCCATCGAGCGCACCGGCGAGTATCGGGGGCGGTACCACATCCTGCACGGGCTGCTCGCGCCGCTCGACGGGGTGGGGCCCGAGCAGCTCCACCTCAAGCCGCTGCTCGCCCGGCTCGGGGACGAGGTCGAGGAGGTCATCGTGGCCACCAGCCCCAGCGTCGAGGGCGAGGCGACGGCGCTGTACATCCAGCGGCTGTGCCGGCCGCTGGGGGTGCGGGTCACCCGGATCGCGAGCGGGGTGCCGATCGGCGCCGACCTGGAGTACGCCGATCAGGTCACCCTCGCCCGGGCGCTGGCCGGTCGGCGAGAATTGTGACGGCGCGGGCCCGAGAACCGAATTCTTGTGCACCCCGAACAGGGGTGATAGGTTGCGTCAACGGCGAACCTCGCCGGTGGGGGCGAGACGCTCCTACGTTCAGCCGGAGGCGTGAGAAGCTCAGATGAACTCGCAGTTGGTCCTCTTCGAGGAAGAGCAGAAGAAGATCGTCCAGATCTGCGATGCCCTTCATCGTGACGCCTGCGCCAAGGCCGTGTTCCTCGTCAATCGTGACGGTCAGATGCTCGCCAACAGTGGCCAGACCGTTCAGATGGACACGACCTCCCTGGCGAGCCTCACTGCGGGCAACATCGCGGCCACCGGCGGCCTCGCGCAGCTCCTCGGCGAGAAGGAATTCGCCATCCAGTTCCACGAGGGGGAGCGCGACAACATCCACATCTCGCTGGTCGGTCAGCGCGTGATCCTCGTGATCATCTTCGACGAGCGCTCCTCGCTCGGACTCGTCCGGCTGAGGGTCCGGCGGGCCAGCAACGAGCTGGTCAAAGTCTTGGAACAGATCAACGCCAAGGCAGCGCAGAACCCGGGCCACACCGTCTTCGACGAGATCAGCGACGAAGACATCGACAACCTGTTCGGCTGACTGCGAGCGCGGTAGACCATGTCGTTCATCAACTACTCCTCGCGCGAAATCAACTGCAAGATCGTCTATTACGGTCCCGGTCTCTGCGGTAAGACCACGAATCTCCAGTACATCTACGCCAAGACCAATCCCGAGGCCAAAGGCAAGATGATCTCGCTGGAGACGGAGACGGAGCGCACGCTCTTCTTCGACTTCCTGCCCTTGTCGCTGGGCGAGATCCGCGGCTTCAAGACGCGCTTCCACCTGTACACGGTGCCGGGGCAGGTCTTCTACGACGCGAGCCGCAAGCTCATCCTCAAGGGCGTCGACGGGGTCGTCTTCGTCGCCGACTCGCAGGTCGAGCGCCTCGACGCCAACATCGAGAGCCTCGAGAACCTGCGGGAGAACCTCGAAGAGCAGGGCTACGACCTCGACAAGCTGCCCTATGTGGTTCAGTACAACAAGCGGGACCTGCCCACCGCGGTCGACGCCGGCTACCTGCGCGAGGCGCTCAACCCGACCAACGTGCCCGACTTCGAGGCGGTCGCCACCACCGGCATGGGCGTATTCGACACCCTCAAGGCGGTGGCCAAGCAGGTGCTCATCGAGCTCAAGCGGGGTCGCTGACCACCCCGGTGACCACGCCGACCCCCGAGCCGACCGACCCCGCACCCATCGACCCCGCGTCCACCGCCACCGCGCTCACCGACGACGCGCCCGAGGCGCCGCAGCACCTCTGGCACTACCCGATCTACACCTTGCGTCTCATGCGCCACCGGCGGCGCATCCGCCAGCGGTTGGAGGCGCTCGACCGCGACCTGCGCGAGGCGGTGCAGGTGCGGGACGAGGCGCTGGCGTTGCTGGGCGAGGCGACCCTCTCCGGAGGGGCCGGCGGGGTGGGCGGGCGCATCACCGCCTTCGCCGAGACGCTGGCCCGGCTCGACGCCGAGCGGGCGACCATCGATCGCCGCCGGGAGGCGTCGACCATCGAGCTGGCCGCCGCCGAGGCCGACCGCCGGGCCCGGCTGGCCGAGTTCGACGCCCGCCTCGAGGGGCTCGAGGCCGAGCTGGCCCCGCTCGAGCGGGCGCTGGTCGAGCACGTCGAGCGCCGGGACGCCCTGGAGCACGAGGGTGAGGACGCCGCCGACCTGCGCCGCAGCCTGGAGCTGCGGCTGGCTCACATCGAAGACGACTTCGACGGCGCCGACGAGGCCGCTCGCCAGCTCTACGAGGCCGAGCGGCCCGAGATCGAGCAGAAGCTGGTCGAGCTGCGGGCCGCCGATCCGATCCGGGCCGCGGCGCGGGCGGCGATCGACGGCCCGCTGGCCCGGCTCGACGAGCAGGTCGCCGAGCTCAAGCGCATGCAGGAGACCGTCTCCGGCCAGCGGGAGAGCTGGCTCGAAGAGGTCGACGGCCGCATCGCCGAGCTGACCGCCAGCCGGGAGGACGAGCTCGAGGCCCTCGCCCGCAGCGACGTGCGGCGGCGGGCGGCGCTGGTCGACCTGGGGCGGGAGGCTCTGCACCTCGACGGCGGCGAGAGCCCGGGAGAAGACGCCCGCCGGGCGCTGGATCACATCGTCGGCCTGCGCCGGGCCCGGCGGGCGCTCCAGGCCCACGACGCGGCGCTCGACACCGGCCCGCTGCGCATCACCCTGGCCCTGATCGCGGCGCTGGGCATCGGGCTGCTCTTCCTGCGGGGCTGCTGACCGCGGCGGGGGCCGCCCCGATCGGCGCGAATTCGACGGCTCGGCCGACCCCGCCTACAATCCCGGCATGCGACGGGATCGACTGCGAAGCCTGATCGACACCGCCGAGCGGCACACCCGGGCCGGGCGGCTCGGCCGCGCCGTGCGGGTCTACCGCAAGGTGCTGGCCCAGGCCCGGATCGGGGAGTACGAGCACGAGCTGGCCCAGGCCCGCCTGGGTGACCTGCACCTGGGGCAGGGTCGGCCCGAGCTGGCCTGGCCCCACCTCGACCGGGCCCGCCGGCTCACCGCCGACGAGCCGGAGTACGCGCTGATGGCCGGCCGGGCCCTGGCCGCCTCCGGCCGCCCGGCCGAGGCCGCCGGGCACCTCTTCGACGCCGTCGGCTCGCCGGGGCACGCCTCGGAGGCGCTCGTCGAGCTGGCCCGGCTGGCCGGGCAGCGCGGTGACCGCCGCGCGGCGCGGCGGCTGGCGGCCCACGCCGGTCGCTGCGATCCCCGCTTGCGCGATCTGGCCCGGGGCTACGCCGACGCCTGAGCCGCCCGCCGGATCAGCGGGCCGCCGACCCGGGCGCCGCGATCGCGATGATCCGGCGGTTGTTGGCCCCCAACCCTTCGGTCAAGGCCTCCTGGGCCGACGCGATCGACGCGTCGAGCGACCCCGACTCGTTCTCAGGGAAGAAGCTCACCCCGGCGCTCGCGCTGAGCTGAAGCCGGGTGTCGGGCAGCCGGAAGCTCATGCGGCCGAAGCGGTTGAGCACCCGCTCGCACTGGTGGAACGCGCCCTCGGGGTCGGTGCCGGGCATGAGCACCACGCAGGCCGTGTCGCCGAAGCGGCCGGCCAGATCGGCCGCCCGGCACTCCTCGTCGATGACGTGCATCAGCGCCGAGACCCCCTGGTGGGTCAGGGTGTCGCCGTAGCGCTTCGAGAGGATGTCGGGGCGGTCGACGGCGTAGATCACCGTCGAGTAGATCTGCCCGTAGCGGCTGGCCGCGGCGTGCACGAAGTGGGCGTAGCGCTCGATCTCGTCCTGGCTGCGCACCCGGCGCAGGCCCTCGACCGGGAAGCGGGTGGTGCCCTGGCGGGCCTCGGTGCGGGCGAGGGCCGAGCCCACGATCGCGCCGGCCCGGGCGAGCTGGCGCCGCAAGGCGGTGTCGGCCGGGCCGCCGTAGAAGCCGTGCAGCGCGCCCACGATCTGGTCGTCGAAGACCAGCGGCACCGAGAGGGTGGACTTGAAGCCGCCCTGCAACGCGACGCTGTTGAGCGAGACGGTCCACGGGTCGCTGCCGATCGCCTCGACCCACACCGGCTCCCGGTCGAGCAGGGCCTCCCGCAGATCACCGGTGAGGTGCCCGAGCACGCAGGTCCGGCCTACCGGGAACCGGCGGATGTAGTCCACCGGCACCCCCGAGGCGCCGAGCAGCACCAGCGCGTCGCCCACCCCGTCCGAGGCGAAGAGCGCCAGGGCCTTGGCCCCGCCGAGCCGGGCGAGCAGGGCGCAGATCTCGCCGGCCCCGGTCGCGAAGGGCCGCTTGCGACACAGCCGCTCGCCGAGCGCCAGGACCGCGTCGAGGTATGCCGCGTCGGAGTCCATGATCATCCTTTCGGCCGCCGGCACGAACCCCCCGGTCCTCGGTGCCGGCGCACCCCGGCAGCATAACCGATCCCACCGATTTGAGAAGAAGCCGGTGTGACCGCCGGTGACGCCGGCGCATCGGTGAACACGGCGATATGCGGCGGATCGATGGTCGATTCGCCGCCGATGTGAAAGGCTTGACAAGGCATCCCCGAGGCAAGACCATCGCGCCTTATGGCGGTCCGCGGCGGACCACCGAATTTGATCCGGGAATGCGTGAAGCTGCCCTCGTCGATCACGAGTTCGATCACGAGCGTTTCACGCGACCACCAAGGGGAGAGGAGTCCAATCTCATGAAGGAGCTCAAGCTTCTGCTGGCGTGCGGCGTGCTGTTCGGCATGACCGCCGGCATCGCGGCCTGCGACGTCGACGATGGGGGCGAAGACGACTGCGAGGTCGGCGACTGCACCGAGACCGACGCCATGGTCGAGGCCGACATGGGCGTCCCGGTCGAGTACCGCTACGTCATCGTCGCGGACGACAGCCCGGAGACCGACACCGACGGCACCGCCGGGTCGGACGTCTGCGGCATGGTCGCCGTCTGCGACGGCGAGTCGCTGACCGGCCTCGAGGCCACCCTGACCCTCGGCGAGGGCACCGTGTGCGACGGCAACACCACCGAGGCGCCGTGCCAGAGCGGCATCAACCGGCAGGAGCCGGGCACCGCCCTCGACACCGGGGACGAGTGTGATCCGGCCAACAACCTCGACGAGGGCCCCTCGCACTACGTCTCGCTCGGCGTGACCGGGCAGCTCGCGGTGGACTTCGGCCGCGACCTGCAGGGCTGCGAGGTCACCGTGCGCGAGCCCGCCGGGCTCGACATGGAGGGCTACTACGTCTATGTCTGCGAGTCGGCCGAGATCAACAACGACACCTGCCTGCTGATGGGCAACTCGGTGGCCGAGGCTCTGATGGGCGACGACGTGAGCTTCGTCGTGCCCGAGGCCGTCGGCGAGGAGTGACCGGGCAGCCGAGAGGCTGAACGGGGGGGCGCTGCGGCGCCCCCTTCGTCTTTCGAACCCCGGCGCGGCGGGCGCCGAGATTGACCCCGGGGGATCGATCGGCTTTGATCGGGGGTCACGGGGTTTCGGGGGTCGGGATGACGCGTCCGACGCGCGGCCGGGGGGCCGGCGGCGATATCATGCAGATGTTCGAGGGTCCCCGGGAGGAGACCCTCGACGACGCGCAGCGGGCTACGCTCGCCCAGGCTCGGGAGACCTTCCGCGAGCTGGAGAAGCTCACCAAGAACATCGCCCTCTACGGCAAGGGTCACCAGAGCGTCGCCCGGTTCCGGGCCCGCCTCTTCGACGCGGTCGTCGCCCTCATCGGGGATGCGCCGCAGATCGACTTCCAGATCGGGCCCTACGACTTCACGATGTTCGAGCAGAGCGTCTACCAGAACCCCAACCCGGAGCGGAACTTCGTCTACCGCTTCTACCTGGACGGGGTGCGGCACATCATCCTGCACGGGGGGGTGACCCGGGCCGAGCTCGACCGCTTCGTCGACGTGCTGCTCGTCGACTGGGACGACCCGGCGCTGTTCGAGGACGACGCGGTGACCCTGCTGTGGCAGGCGGACTTCGAGCACATCCAGTACGTGCTCATCGACAACTTCGACGAGGACGCCCGCGAGGGCGAGGAGCGGCTCTACACGGTCGCCGGGGTCGTCGAGCAGGTGCGCAGCGAAGACCCGCTGCCCTCGACGGCCGGTCCGCCGCCGCTGCCCGGCCGCGAAGGGCCGCCGCCGCCGCCATCCGGTCGGGGCGGACCGCGCATGCGGGATCGGGCCCGCCCGGTGCGGCGGGTCGACCTGTCGGCGGCCGGCCTGACCGAGGACGACCTCGCCCGCTTCGTCGAGACCCCATTCGCGATGGACGAGGCCGAGTTCCACACCCTCGAACGGGTCATCCACACCCACGGCCGGGAGACCCTCGAGAAGTTCATCGAGATCCTGTTCAAGGTGAACCTCGCCGACGACGACGGCGCCGTCGACCGGGCGGGGCGCATGGTGGGGCTCTTCGACCGCATCGCCGACCTGCTGCTCGACTCGGGGCGGATGGGGGAGCTCGAGCGGCTGATGCGCAAGGTGCGGCTGCTGACCGGCCCCCGGGGGCAGCGGCTGTCGGAGAACGTGCGCACCATCCACCGCATCTTCGCCCATTGGAGCAGCCCCGCCTTCGCCGAGCGGGTGCTCGCGCCGCTCGCCGAGGCCGGCGACCACCGCTACACCCCGTCGATCCTGGCCATCTGCGCCCTGCTCGAGCCGACCGCGATCGGGCCCATCGCCCGGATGGCAGGCGTGGTGCGGGTCGAGGAGACCCGGGCGGCGCTGTACCGGCTCACCGGGCGCATGCTGCCGGGGCACGAGCGGCCGGTCATCGACCTGCTGCGGGCGGTCGAGCCGGCCCACGCCCACGCCCTGGTCCGGCTGCTGACGGCTGGGGATCCCAAGCTGCGCCCGTCGATCGCCCGGGCGGCGATGGCCAACCCCGAGCCCAAGGTGCGGTTCGAGGGCCTGTCGGTGCTGCCGCTCGTCGACGAGCCGCAGGTGCTCGACCTGATGTTCGCCGCCCTCGACGACCCGGCGCGCATGGTGCGCAGCAAGGCGATCCACCTCATCGCGCGCATCACCCGGCCCGAGGTGCACCGGCGGGTGCTGGCGTGTATCGACCAGAAGCGCTTCGCCGACTTCGACCTCGCCGAGAAGCGGCGCTACTTCGCCGCCGCGGCGCTGACCGGCGACCCCCGGGCGCGCTGCGTGGAGCTGTTCGAGAGCGGGGGCCTCATCCGCAGCCGGGGGCAGGACGAGCTGCGTCACTGCGCCGCGGTGGCCCTCGCGATCCGGCTGCACCGCGACCTGGCGCCGGCCTTCCAGAAGGAGCTCGACCGGCGCATCAAGTCGGAGCTCTTGACCGAGGCGGCCGAGTGGGGCCTGCACCACATGCAGTGCGACCGCGACGCCCGCACCCGGCAGCTCTACGACATCTTCTTCAAAGGCGAGCTGACCCGGGGAGAGGCGAGCGATGTCTGAAGGCAACGCGCTCGCCGGCGCGCTCGACTTCCTGCAGGAGATCGAAGCCGGCCACGACGAGCGCTTCGGCGAGCTGGCCCGGGCGCTGACCAACAACCTGTTCGCGCTGCTGCGCACCGCCGGCATGCACGACCTGGAGAACGACGCCCTGCGGCGGCCGCTGGACGCGATGCAGGGCACCATCGCCGAGTTCTTCGAGAGCTACGGCGAGCAGGTGCACCTCGCGCTCATCGACGGCAACTTCTTCGTCAACCGCCGGATCATCCGGCTCGACTTCGGCAGCTTCCAGAACATCCGCTACCTGCGCCGGATCTTCGAGTTCCTGCGGGTCAACGAGATGTCCTTCCTCACGCCGGTGGACCACGGGGCGCTCAAGGGCTTCCTGCGGGCCTTCATGGAGGTGATCAACACCGGCGAGGGCGACATCAAGCGGGTCGACTTGAACCCCATCCGGCTGCGGGAGCGGGCGGCGGAGACCTTCGACGAGCTGCGCCGGGGCGAGGACCCCCGCCACCGCATCCTGAGCATCTACGCCTCGGGGCTGCTGATGCTGCGGCAGTTCGTCAACGACCTGCGCAAGGGGCGCTCGCCGCGGCACGCCAAGGTCAAGCGGCTGTGCCTCGAGCTGATCGACGTCGACCCCCGCCACCACGGCCTGCTGCTGGCGCTGGTGCACCTCGAGACCTACAAGGGCAACCTCTTCTGCCACATGCTCAACGCGGCGGTGCTGTCGATCGTCTTCGGCAGCCGGCTGGGGCTCGACCGGGACCAGCTCGTCGACCTGGGCATGGCCGCCTTCCACCACGACCTGGGCTGGGCCCTGCTGGGCACGCTCGAGACGGCGACCCCCGAGGGGCAGGACGTCGCGCTGACGATGGCCGGCATCGCCAACGTGCGCAACCGCTCGGCGGCCGAGCTGGGCGATCTGCGGGTGAAGGTGGCCCGGGCGCTGGTCCGGCTGGGCGGGTTCAACGAGCTGATCATCAACCGGCTCATCGTGGCCTACGAGTGCCAGATCCCGGACGACGCGCCCGCCGAGGGGCTGTACTACGGCGACATCGGGGCCAGCTTCATGACCCACGTCGTGCGCATGTCGAGCACCTACGACGAGCTGACCACCGCCCGCGGCGGCCGGCCCGGCCTGCGCCCCGACCAGGCGATGAAGCGCATCCTCGACGACGGGGGCCAGACCTACGATGTGTTCCTGGCCAAGCTGTTCGCCAACTGCCTGGGGGGCTACCCCGTCGGCACCATGGTCGAGCTGGACGGGGGCGAGCTGGCGCTGGTGGTGAACCTGCCGAGCAACCCGATCAACTTCCACCGGCCGCAGGTCAAGATCCTGGTCGACCGCCGGGGCACGCCCCTCGACGACGGGCCGGTGATCGACCTCGACCACACCACCCGCGACGGCCGCTACCAGCGCTCCATCGAGCGGGCGGTCGACGCCCGGGCGCACGGCATCAGCATCACCCGCTTCTTCTTCGGCTGAGGGCCTGCGCTGCCCGGGGACCGATCGAGAGATTGTCCCCGGTCGGTTTGTGCAGTACCCTCACGCCGACGGTTCCCAAGGGAGAGACCCATGCAACATTCGGCGCTCGCGCAGCGATTCGAAGACGTGAGCCAGGGCCTGCGGGCCGAAGGCCATGGGATCATCATCCGCAAGGCCCGGGCGCTGCTCGAGAGCGGCGACACCGAGGCCGCGATGGCCTTCATCGAGAAGGCTGGCGCCCGCATGCCGGGGGATACGCTCGGCGAGCTGCTCGCCGCGGTGCGCGACTGGGCCGAGGCCGGGGGCGACGTCGCCGCGCTGACCGCCGAGCCGATGTGGACCGCCTCCCGGGCCCGGGAGGACCGCGCGTCCCGCCTGATCGGGGATGCGCTCGAGGCCGGCAGCGACCTCTCCGAGCTGGCCGACGCCCTGGCGCTCGAGCGCATGGCCCGCGACGAGAAGGAGCCGCTCGCCTCGCTGCCTCCGATGCCCGAGCCGGTCGCGGTCGACGCGCCGGCGGCCCCGGTCGAGCCGGAGGTCCCGGTCGAGACCCCCGCCGCCGCGGTCGAGAAGCCGGCCGAGCTCGAGCCGCGCACCCCCGACTTCGACGACGCCGCGCCGGCCGAGCCCGAGACCCCCGCCGAGCCCGAGGCGCCGGCCGAGCCCGACGTCGCCGCCGAGCCGGACGTCGCCGCCGAGCCCGAGACCCCCGCCGAGCCCGAGGCGCCGGTCGAGCCCGACGTCGCCGCCGAGCCGGCCGACGACTTCGGCAAAGAGCCCGAGGCCCCCACCGAGCCGGCGGTCGCCGAGGCCGGGACGCCCGCCACCCAGGAGAGCGGGGGCGGCGCGACCGGCCTCATCATCATGCTGCTGCTGATCGGCGGCATGGTCGCCGCCTGGTACTTCACCCGCTGAGCCGGCGCGGGCCGCGCGGCCCGCTGCCCGGACCCCCCCACCTCGCTTCGAAACGACGAGCGCGTGCCGATGGGCGCGCGCTCGGTCTCTGCGCATGCGGCGGGCGCCGCGCGTCGGCGCTTCAGGCGGCCGCCACGCCCAGGATCCGGCGCATGGCCGCCTCGGCCTCGCCGTCCGGGCGATCGGCCCCGCCCACGGCGGCGAGGTAGAGCTGCTGCCCCTCCATCTCGAAGCTGCGCACCCGCAGCGCCCGGCCCCGGGTCACCATCTCGAGCAGCCCGTCGGTGTCCGGCAGAGCGTCGTCGGCGAACGGGGCCACCGCGGCCACCGCCTCGCTGTTGACCGTCGTCGGGGCGTCGACCACCACCAGCCCGTCGGCGTCGGCGAGGGTCAGCGAAGCGTAGCCGTGACGGCGCACGGCGGCGTCGAGGTAGAGCCGCGCGGCCTCGGCGGGCAGGTCACTGCGTCGGTTGCGGCGTTCGAGCGTCATGGGGCACCTCCCAGCGATGTGGTGAGATGCTGGCCTACATGTAGGTATTGCGCAAGAACTTTTTGTCCCGTTTGCGGATGCGCCCGCCGTCGGGCCCGGCGGTCAGCCCAGATCCCCGACCAGGATGCCCTCGGCGATGAGCAGGTTCGGGATCTCGTTCCAGATGGGGTAGAGCACCTTGCCATCGGCCCGCAGCAGGCCGCCGTCGAGCGGGGTCTTCACCGGCTCACCGCCCTTGTTCTCGAGCCCGCCCTTCACCGCGGCGTTGACCTTCTCGATCAGGGCCGGCTCGGCGACCGAGAGCGGCTCGCGGGTCTCGGGGCAGATCAGGGACGCGAGGAAGTCGGGGTCGAGGGCCATCGGATGCCTCCGGGTCGGTTTGGCGGTCAGGATGCGTGCCGCCGGGCCACAAATCAAGCGGCGCCGCCCGGGCCCCGGCCCGCGGGTCGACACTGTGCTCGAATGTGCGAGAGGGTTGACAATTGTATACATTGTCCTACACTCCGGCGATGAGACCCGAGGAGGACCCATGGCAGCGGACGCGCAGGCCGTAGATTCCGGCTCCCGGCGCAAGCGGCGCAGCCGCGGCAAGAGCAAGTCGAAGGCCGCGCCCCGCCGGCGGGCGTCCGACTTCGAGGCCGACGCGCTGCGCAACGAGGTGCTGGGCATCGCGGTGATGGCGGCCGCGCTGTGCCTGCTGCTCGCGCTCAGCTCGTTCCACCCCGAGGACGTCGCCCCCGACGGGCCGGCGGCGGCCACCGGGCGGGCGCGCAACCTCATCGGGCCGGTGGGGGCCTCGCTGGCCGACGTGCTGCTGCGGGTGTTCGGGGTGGCGGCGTTCCTGCTGCCGGTGACCCTGGCCCTGCCCGGGCTGTGCTTCATGCTGGGGCGCCGGGTGCGGGTCCGGCCGACCGACGCGGTGGGCTACCCGGTGCTGGTCTTCTGCTCGGCGATGGCGGCCCACCTGTGGATGGCGGGGCGCATGGTGCTCGGCCACGACGCGGGCGGGCTCATCGGGACCTACGGGGCCGAGGTGCTCCAGGCGCTGTTCGGGCTGACCGGGGCCTACATCATCATCTACTCGGTCATCGCGCTGACGTTCGTGCTCACCACCCGCATCAGCATCGTGCGCTTCTTCGGCCGGCTGGGCGCCCCGGTGGCCCGCCAGGCGAAGACCGCGGCCGACGGCGCCGCCGAGAAGGCGGTCGGGCTGCGCAGCGGGGTGGGCGAGCGCTTCGCCGACTGGCGCGCGGCGCGGGCCGAGCGCCGGGCCGAGCGGCGGGAGGCGCGGGCGGCCCGCCGGGAGGCGCGCCGGGCGGAGAAGGCCGCCGCGCGGGAGGCCGCCGCCGCCGACGAGGACGCGGACGAGGGCTGGGACGACGAGGACGGGGCGACCGATGAGGCCGAGGCGGTCGAGGAGGCCCCGCCCAAGCCGCGCATCAAGCTGCGGGGGCGCAAGGCCCGCAAGGCGGCCCGCGAGGCGGCCACCGCCGAGAACCGGGCCGCCGCGCAGACCTCGGGCGAGTTCGTGCTGGGCGCGGTCGAGGCCCCGGCCGCCGACGAGGGCTTCGTGCTGGGGGACGGCGCGGTGCACGACGCGACCGATCTGGGCGTGGAGCTGGACGATCCGCTCGACCGGGCGGCGCTCGACGGCGCCGGCGACACGGTGCTCGCGGCCTCGGTCGAAGAGGCGGCGCCGGCCCCCGAGCCCGAGCCCGAGCCCGAGCCGGCCGAGGGCAAGCCGGTGGTCAAGGCCCGCAAGGCCAACGAGAAGCCGGAGGACGAGGCGCTCGACCTGCCGCTGCCCGAGCTGTCGCGCTACGAGAGCTACCAGAAGCCGCCGCTGCGCTTCCTCGACTACGACGAGGCGGCCCGGGTCGAGGTCGACCCCCTCTTCCTGCAGAGCCAGGCCGAGAAGCTCGTCGAGGCGCTGTCGACCTTCCGCATCGAGGGCCGGGTCACCGAGATCCACCCCGGCCCGGTGGTGACCATGTTCGAGTTCGAGCCGGCCCCCGGGGTGCGCATCAGCAAGATCGCCGGGCTCGCCGACGACCTCGCGATGGCGCTCAAGGCGGTCAAGGTGCGCATCGTCGCCCCCATCCCGGGCAAGGGCGTGGTCGGCTTCGAGGTGCCCAACAAGCGGCGGGAGATGGTCTTCCTCAAGGAGATCATCGGCTCGAAGGCGTTCCGCAACAAGAAGCTCAACCTGCCGATGGCGCTCGGCAAGGACATCCACGGCGACGCCAACGTCACCGACCTCTCGAAGATGCCCCACCTGCTCGTCGCCGGCACCACCGGCTCGGGCAAGTCGGTGGGGGTCAACGGCATGATCACCAGCCTGCTGTATCACGCCACCCCCGAGGAGGTGCGCTTCATCATGGTCGACCCCAAGATGCTCGAGCTGAGCATCTACGAGGGCATCCCCCACCTGCTGCTGCCGGTGGTGACCGACCCCAAGAAGGCGTCGATGGCGCTGAAGTGGGCGGTCGACGAGATGGAGCGGCGCTACGAGCTGATGAAGGACGCCGGGGTCCGCGACCTGCGGGGCTACAACAAGAAGCTCGAGAAGCTGCGGGCCGAGGCCGAGGCCGAGGTGCTGCGGGCCCAGGCGGCGGCGGTCGAGGCCCGCGCCGGCGACGCGGACGCGCCGGCGTGGAGCCCGCTCGACGATCCCGATCTGCCCGATCTGGACGACATGCCGAGCAAGCTGCCCTACATCGTGGTGGTCATCGACGAGTTCGCCGACCTGATGATGGTCGCCGGCAAGGAGGTCGAGTACTGCGTGGCCCGCATCGCCCAGAAGGCGCGGGCGGCGGGCATCCACCTGATCCTGGCGACCCAGCGGCCGTCGACCGACGTCATCACCGGGGTGATCAAGGCCAACTTCCCCACCCGCATCGCGTTCCAGGTGTCGAGCGCGATCGACAGCCGCACGATCCTGTCGACCAACGGCGCCGAGAACCTGCTCGGCAAGGGCGACATGCTGTTCATGCCCCCGGGCACCTCGCGCCTGACCCGGGTGCACGGCGCCTTCGTCAGCGAGGAGGAGATCCACCAGATCGTGGAGTTCATCTCCGACCAGCAGGAGCCGGACTACCTCGACGAGTCGATCCTGGAGGACCCCGACGAGGCGGGGCCCGACGACGACGACACCGGGGACATGGATCCGATGTACGAGGAGGCGGTGCGCACCGTGGCCCGGGACAGCCGGGCGAGCACCAGCCACCTCCAGCGGCGGCTGTCGCTGGGCTACAACCGGGCGGCGCGCATCATCGACCAGATGGAGCGCGACGGGCTGGTGGGCCCCGGGCGGGGGGCCAAGCCGCGGGTGATCAACAAGGCGGCGATCACCGAGCTGATCAACCGGTGGGACGGGGACGTCGACGGCGCCGGCTGAGCGATGCGCGGGTGCTCGGAGAGCGGCGGCCGTCCTGCGGGGCGGCCGCTGTGCTTTCGAAGGGCCGCTGGGGCTGTGAGCGGTGAGCCCGGGGGGCGCCGAGGGCTTCGAAAAGACGAAAGCCCGGATGCCTGAGCATCCGGGCTTTCAGCGGAGCCGACGGGACTTGAACCCGCGACCTCCGGCTTGACAGGCCGGCGTTCTAACCAACTGAACTACGACTCCCCAGCTGGCACCGCGATGCGGTGAGGCGGTTATCTATCAGGAGTCGGGGGGCACGTCAAAAAGAAAAACGGCGCCGGGTACGATTCCCGGCGGCGGCCCTCACCGCTCGCTCCGGCGGGGGTCCCACCGGTCGCGCAGGGCGTCGCCGAGCAGGTTGATGCCCATCACCGTCACCGCGATCGCCAGCCCGGGGAAGAGCGCGAGGTGCCCGCTGACGAGGAAGTAGCGCGCCCCCTGGTCGAGCAGCGCGCCCCACGAGGGCACCCCGTCGGGCCCCAGGCCGAGGAACGACAGCCCGGCCTCGGCGAGGATGGCCCCGGCCATGCCGAAGGTGGCCTGCACGATGACCGGGGCCATGACGTTGGGCAGCAGGTGCCGCCCGATGATCCACCAGCCGGGCGCGCCCATTGCCCGGGCGGCGGTGACGAACGGCCGCTCGCGCATCGACAGCACCTGCCCCCGCACCAGCCGGGCGTAGCCCGCCCAGCCGGTGACCGAGAGCGCGAGCACCACCGCCCCGATGGACGGGCTGCGGGTCAGCGCGATGATCAGGATCGCGAGCAGGATGCCGGGGAAGGCCATCAGCACGTCGATGATCCGCATCAGGACCTCGTCGACGAGGCCCCCGTAGTAGCCGCTGATCGCGCCCAGGGTGACCCCCACCGAGCAGCACAGGGTCACGGTGCCCAACCCGACCAGCGCCGCCACCCGGGCCCCGTACAGGATCTGGGTCAGCAGGTCGGCCCCGTTCTCGTCGGTGCCCAGCAGGTGGCCTCCGCCGGGCTGCGCCAGTTCGTTCACCAGGTCGACCTGGGTGATGGGGTACGGCGCCAGCCACGGCGCGAAGAGCGCCACGAAGACCAGCCCCAGCAGGACCGCGCCGCCGATCCAATACGGCAGCCGACGCCAGATCGAGTCGCGCAGGCTCATGCGTCGAGCCTCACCCGGGGGTCGATCGCGGCGTAGAGCAGGTCGACGAGCAGGTTGACCAGCACGTAGGTCGTCGCGATGAGCAGCACCGTGCCCTGCACCACCGGGTAGTTGCGCTCCGAGATGGCCTCGAGCAGCAGCGTGCCCACCCCCGGGCGGGCGAAGATCTTCTCGGTGACGATGGCCCCGGTCAGCAGCGCGCCGAACTGCAGGCCCATGACGGTCACCACCGGGATGAGCGCGTTGCGCAGGACGTGCTTGACCAGGATGACCGCCTCGGGGATGCCCTTGGCCCGGGCGGTGAGCACGAAGTCGTCGTGCAGCACCTCGAGCACGCTGGAGCGCACCATGCGGGTCAGCTTGGCCGCCAGCGCGGTGCCGAGGGTGATCGCGGGCAGCACCAGCGCGGCCAGCGGCATGTCGGTGCGCACCGGCGAGGGCAGCCAGTCCACCGAGACGGTGAACAGCAGCAGCAGCATCGGCCCCAGCCAGAAGGCGGGGGTGGCGATGCCCAGCAGGGCCAGCCCGCTCGAGAGGTGGTCGACCCAGGTCGCCCGCTTGAGCGCCGCCGCCAGCCCCAGGGGAAAAGCCATCAGGAGCGCCACCGCCATGCCCGCCGCCGCCAGCTCGGCGGTGGCCGGGAAGTTGGCCGCCAGCAGGTCGATCACCGGCTGGGGGGTCAGGTCGAAGGTGTAGCCCAGCGAGCCATCGAGCACGGTGTCCCAGAAGCAGTCGTCGTACTGCACCACCAGCGGCGCGTCGAGGCACAGCGCGGTCGTCAGCCGGGCCCGATCCTCGGGCGGGGCCTGCTCGCCGAGGATCGTGTCGACCGGATCGCCGGGCGCCATGCGCAGCGCGCCGAAGACCAGGGTCGAGGCCCCGGCCAGCACGATGAGCAGCGAGACCAGCCGCCGGGCGAGGAACGGCGGCAGCCAGCGCAGCCGGCCGCCGAGCGCGAAGAGCCCGCCCAGGGCCACCACCGCCCCGTACTTGCCCGCCAGCCCCCGGCAGGCGGCCGCGGTGCGCTCGGCCTCGACCCCCAGCGACGCCAGCAGCAGCGCCAGCGGGGGCAGCAGGCAGACGGCGGCGATCAGCCATCGGCGGCGGGCGGGCACGGGCGATCGACCTCCGTTCGCTGTGGACGGCGCGCATCTTACCCCCAGCGCCGCCCGAACGGGGATCGGATCGGCCCACCGGCGGGGGGCCGTTCTGAACGGTTGTTCGGTGTGCGCGGATGTGCTACCTCACCTCCGTTTCGCCCGATGTTCCACGAGCCCCAGTGATGCAGATGGATCTGTTTGCCGACGACGACGGTGGGTCGGGAGGCTCGATCGCCCCCATCCGCCTGCACGAAGCGACCCGCAAGTCCTACCTCAACTACGCGCTCTCGGTGATCACGAGCCGGGCGCTGCCCGACGTGCGTGACGGCCTCAAGCCGGTGCAGCGGCGCATCCTCTTCGGGATGTACAAGGACCTGCGGCTGCGGGCCGACTCCCGGTTCCTCAAGAGCGCCCGGGTGGTCGGCGAGGTGATGGGCAAGTACCACCCCCACGGCGACCAGTCGATCTACGACGCGATGGTGCGCATGGCCCAGCCGTTCTCGCTGCGCTATCCGCTCGTCGACGGCCAGGGCAACTTCGGCAGCATCGACGGCGACGCCCCGGCGGCGATGCGCTACACCGAGGCCCGCATCCGCGCGCTGTGCGAGGATCTGCTCGCCGAGATCACCAAAGGCACCGTCGACTGGCGGCCGACCTACGACGGCCAGCTCCAAGAGCCGGTGGTGCTGCCGGCGCAGGTGCCCAACCTGCTCGTCAACGGGGCGGCGGGCATCGCGGTGGGCATGGCCACCAACATCCCCCCGCACAACCTCGGCGAGGTCGTCTCGGCGCTCATCGCGCTCATCGACGACCCGGCGCTCTCGACCTACGACCTGTGCCAGTACGTCAAGGCGCCCGACTTCCCCACCGGCGGCGAGATCCTCAACGCGCCCGAAGAGATCGAGGCGGTCTACGAGACCGGCCAGGGCCCCATCCGCATGCGGGGCAGCTACACGGTCGAGACGATCAACCGCAAGAAGTGCGTGGTGCTCACCAGCGTGCCCTACGGGGTCAACAAGGGCACGCTCGTCGAGAAGATCGCCCAGCACGTCATCGCCAAGAACGTGCCCCAGATCGTCGACGTGCGCGACGAGAGCACCGACGACGTGCGGGTGGTGCTCGAGCTCAAGCGGGGGGCGGCGCCCGAGGTGGCGATGGCCTACCTCTACAAGCACACCCCGCTCCAGCAGAACTTCAACGTCAACCTGACCTGCCTCGTGCCCACCGACCAGCCCCAGGTGCAGGCCCCGGCCCGGGTCGGGCTGCGGGACATGCTGCGCTACTTCCTCGAGTTCCGGCTCGAGGTGGTCACCCGCCGGCTGCGTCACCGGCTCGCCGAGCTGAAGAAGGCCATCCACCGGCTCGAGGGCTTCGAGACCATCTTCGACGCGCTCGACGAGATCATCGCCCTCATCCGGGCCAGCGAGGGCAAGAGCGACGCCGCCCGCCAGATGATGGACCGCTTCGACCTCGACGAGGAGCAGGTCGAGGCCATCCTCGAGCTGAAGCTGTACCGGCTGGCCAAGCTCGAGATCCTGCTCGTGCGCCAGGAGCTCGACGACAAGCGCAGCGAGGCGGCCCGCATCGAGGGGCAGCTCGCCGACGAGCAGGCCCGGTGGGGCATCGTGCGGGCCGAGCTGCTCGAGATCCACGCCACCTACGCCGACGAGCGGCGGACCCTGATCGTGGGGCCCGAGGTCGAGGAGGACTTCAGCCCCGAGGCGTACATCGTCAAGGAGTCGGCCTGGGTCATCGTCAGCCGCATGGGCCGGCTCAAGCGGCAGAAGGGCTTCAGCGAGGTGGGCTCGATCCGGGTGCCCGAGGGGGACGAGGTGGGCTGGGTGCTGCGCACCGACACCCGGCAGACGGTCACCTTCTACACCCAGTTCGGCTCGGCCTACGTCATCCGGGTCGACGACATCGCCCAGACGACGGGCTACGGCGAGCCGGTGCAGAGCTTCTTCGCCTTCGCCGACGGGGAGCGCATCGTCGGGGTGAGCTGCAGCGACGACAAGCTCTACGTCTGCGACCCCGAGGCCGAGCCCGAGCTCGACCCCGAGGGCCCCCAGCTCCCGTTCGGGGTCAGCATCACGCTGGGCGGCAAGGCGACCCGGTTCCCGCTCGAGGCCCACGCCGAGGTGAGCACGAAGAACGGGCGCAAGTTCCACAGCCTCGCCAAGGGCGACGAGGTGGTGGCGGTGCACATCTGCGAGGGCGGGGAGAACGTGGCCCTGGCCACCGAGAACGCCCGGGCGCTGCTCTTCCCCGCGTCCGACATCCCACCCCGGGAGAACGCGGTGCGGGGGGTCAACGCGATCAAGCTCGCCAAGGACGACCAGGTGCTCGGCTTCTGCCTGACCCTCAAGAAGCGCGACGGGCTGGTGGTGCACACCAACCGCGGCGCCGAGAAGATCATCCGCGAGACCAGCTACAAGCCCACCAGCCGGGGGGGCAAGGGGGTCGAGGTCATCAAGCGGGGGCGCTTCGTGCGGTGTGACCTCGCCGTGGAGATCTACCAGCCGGGGGCCGACCTGAACGGGGAGGACGACCAGTGAGCGCTGCGCGACAGGCCGGCGAGTACGGCGCCGGAGACATCACGATCCTCGAAGGGCTCGAGCCGGTGCGCAAGCGGCCGGGCATGTACATCGGCGGGGTCGGCAAGGAGGGCCTGCACCACCTGGTGTGGGAGGTGCTCGACAACGCGGTCGACGAGGCCATCGCCGGCTTCGCGTCGACGATCCAGGTCACCCTCGAGCGCGACGGCTCGACCATCGCCATCGAGGACAACGGCCGGGGCATCCCGGTCGAGACGCACCCCACCGACACCCAGGGCCGCTCGACGCTCGAGGTCATCTACACCGTGCTGCACGCGGGCGGGAAGTTCGAGCAGGGGGCCTACCGCACCGCCGGCGGGCTGCACGGGGTCGGGGCCAGCGTGGTCAACGCGCTGTCGAGCCGGCTGTGGGTCCGGGTGAAGCGCGACGGCCAGACCTGGGAGCAGAGCTTCCGCCGGGGCAAGCCCCGGGGGCCGGTGGAGAAGGTCGGCGCGGCCCGGGGCACCGGCACCTACGTGCGGTTCACCCCCGACCCCAAGATCTTCCCCAAGACCGACTACGACCCCGAGCTGATCGCCCGCCGGCTCGAGGTGAAGACCTACCTGCACAAGGGGCTGCGCATCGTCTTCCGGGACGAGACCGCGCCCGCCGAGAAGCAGTACGTCGAGTTCAAGCACGAGGGCGGCATCGTCGAGTACCTCGACGACCTCGTCGCCGCCCGCAAGCGGCGCAAGGTGATCGACGAGCACTTCGTGTTCGAGAAGGAGGAGCCCGGCGAGGGCACCTTCGAGGTCTGCCTGTGCTGGACCGAGAGCACCGACGTGGTGGTGCACAGCTTCGTCAACGGCATCCCGACCCAGGACGGCGGGACCCACGAGTCGGGGCTCAAGGACGCGATCAACAAGGCGGTGCGGGGGTACATCGACGTGCACGAGCTGACCCCCCGGGGGGTCAGCATCACGCCGGACGACGTGCGGGAGGGCATGACCGGGGCGGTCAACCTCTTCATCAGCGAGCCGCAGTTCCAGGGGCAGACCAAGGACAAGCTCAACAACCCCGAGGTGCGGGGCTTCGTCAGCTCGGCGGTGCGGCCGGTGCTCGAGCAGTGGCTGCACCAGCACCAGACCCAGGCCCAGGCGATCGTCACCCGGGTCATCCAGGCCGCCCGCGCCCGGCAGGCCAGCCGCTCGGCGGCCCAGGCGGTGCGCCGCAAGAGCCCGGTGAGCCACAAGCTCAACCTGCCGGGCAAGCTCGCCGACTGCGCGTCGACCGACCCCAGCGAGAGCGAGCTGTTCCTCGTCGAGGGCGACAGCGCCGGCGGCTCGGCCAAGCAGGGGCGCGACCGGCAGACCCAGGCGATATTGCCGCTGCGGGGCAAGGTGCTCAACGCCGAGCAGGCCACCGACCGCAAGGTGATGGCCAACAACGAGCTCGGCGACATCGTGCAGGCGCTCGGCTGCGGGCTCGGCAAGGACCTCGACCTCGACCGGCTGCGCTATCACAAGGTCGTGCTCTTGATGGACGCCGACAGCGACGGGCACCACATCCAGACGCTGCTGCTGACCTTCTTGTATCGCTACCTCAAGCCGCTCATCGAGTCGGGCTACGTCTACATCGCCCAGCCGCCGCTGTACCGGGTCGACATCGGCAAGCAGACGTGGTGGGCGGCCGACGACGCGCAGCGGGACGCGATCATCCAGCGCCACGGGCGGCGGGGCAAGGTCGAGATCCAGCGGTTCAAGGGGCTGGGCGAGATGATGCCGGCCACGCTGTACAAGACCACCCTCGATCCGGATCATCGCCGGCTGCTCCAGGTGCGCATCGAGGACGAGGATCGACTGGTGACCGAGACGACGATCACCGAGCTGATGGGCAAGGACCCCCAGGCCCGCTACGACTTCGTGATGGCCGAGGCGGCCGACGCCGACGCCTTCGAGCTGGACATCTGATGCGGCCCGTGTCCCGCCGGCGGGCCGTCGGGCTCGCCCTCGCCGCGCCGCTGGCCCTGCCCGCGGTGGCCGCGGCCTACCTGCTGCCCACGCCCCACGTCTTGAAGAAGGCCACCGCCCGCCTGCGCGGCTCGAAGGGGGTCGAGGTGGCCCTGACCGGCGAGGCTCGACCCGACGGCGCGGGGGACGTGATCCCGATCGGCGAGCGGTGGCGGTTCCTGGCCGGGCTGCGCATCGAGGTCAACGGGCCCGACGGGCGCGCGGCCGCCTGGGACGGGTCGCAGGGCGTCGGCAGCCGGGCCACCGGCGACACCGGGCTGCTGCCCCGGGAGCCGGTCCGGCTGGTGCTCGGGGCGCTGTTCGGGCGGGCCGACGTCAACGGGCTGATGACGCTCATCGGGGCCCGGCTGGACGCCCAGCACCTCGCGCTGGTGGGGCAGCGGCCGTGCCATGTGCTCGGCGCGCCGGCCGGCGGGCGGGAGAACGCGATCTGGGTCGATCAGGCAGAGTTCGTGGTGCGCCGGGTGCGCTTCGCCACCGACAAGGGGCCCTGCGACATCCGGCTCGACGACTGGGCCGGCCCGATCACCGAGGGGCGGTTCCCCCACCGGCTGAGCGTGCGCCTCGGCGGGCGGCCGGTGCGGATGATGACCGCCAGGAAGGTGGCACGATAGGCCGCCGGTCGGCCGCGCGATAGAATCTCCGGGCTGTACGAGAAGCGAAGACCGCGAGCCGCCGAGCGGAAGGAGGCCGGGCCCGCGAGGGGCCCGGGTCGGAGCGAGGAGGAGGGCTTTGCCCGACGACGCTGCGCAGATCCCGTCCGCAGGACGGCCGGGTGATCGCCGTCGATGGGCACCCGCGGAGGCAGCGGCGCTGCCGGAGCACGCGAGCCGCGAGGCGAGCCGCCGAGCGGAAGGAGGCCGGGCCCGCGAGGGGCCCGGGTCGGAGCGAGGAGGAGGGCTTTGCCCGACGACGCTGCGCAGATCCCGTCCGAAGGACGGCCGGATGAGCACGGCAAAGTGAACAACGAGCACGGCAAAGTGAACGACGAGCACGGCAAAGAGAGAACCGCCGCGATCGCCGTGCCCACCCCGGTGCGCCAGCTCTACCACTACGCCGTGCCCGACGACATGCACCACAGCGCGGTGGTCGGGGCCCGGGTCCGGGTGCGCTTCGGCCCGCGCACGATGGTGGGCTACGTCGTCGAGCGGGATACGCCGGGGCCCGAGGGCATCTCGCTGCGCCCGCTCCAGGCGGTGCTCGACCCCCACCGGCCCACGTTCACCCCCGAGATGGTCGCCTTCGTGCGGTGGATGGCCGACTACTACCACCAGAACCTGGGCGAGGCCCTGCGCGGGGCCCACCCGGCGGGCACCAACCTCACCGCCCGGGCCGCGCTGCGCATCACCGACGCCGGGCGGCAGGCGGTCGCCGCCGGGGAGGGCGACCGGGGGCTCTTGACGCTGGCCCGGGCCGAGGGGCCGCTGCCCACCGACGCGCTCGACGCGCCCCAGAGCGCGGTGCGCCGCTGGATCGACGCCGGCTACGCCGCGCGCACCGAGATCGTGATCGGCCCCGCGACCAAGGTGAAGACGGTCAGCGCCTGGCGGGCCGTCGCGCCGCCGCCGGCCGACCCCCGGGGGCCGGGCGGCAAGCCGCTCAAGCGGGACGTCATCCACGCCTGGCTCGTCGGCCGGGGCGCGGTGCAGATCGCCGAGGTCGAGGCCGAGCACGCCCCCGCCCGCAGCCACCTCAACCGCCTCGTCGACGAGGGCGGGGTGGTCGTCGAGCAGGTCGAGCAGATCCGGGACCCCTTCTTCGGCGAGGCCGCCCCCCGCGACCGGGCCCGGGCGCTCAACGCGGGCCAGAGGCGGGCGGTCGAGGCCATCGTCGCCGCCGAGGGCTTCCACGGCTTCTTGCTGCACGGCATCACCGGCAGCGGCAAGACCGAGGTCTACCTGCAAGCCATCGAGCGGGTGCTGGCCCGGGGGCAGGGCGCGCTGGTGCTGGTGCCCGAGATCGCGCTGACGCCCCAGCTCGTGCGCCGCTTCCGGGCCCGGCTGGGCGACGAGCTGGCGGTGCTGCACAGCGGCCTGGGGGACGGCGCCCGCTACGACCAGTGGCGCCGGCTGCGGCGGGGGGACGTCAAGCTGGCCATCGGCGCCCGCTCGGCCATCTTCGCCCCGGTGGCCGACCTGGGGCTGATCGTGGTCGACGAGGAGCACGACCCCTCTTTCAAGCAGCACGACGGCCTGCGCTACAACGGCCGCGACATGGCGCTGGTGCGCGGGTCGCGGGCCGGCTGCCCGGTGGTGCTGGGCACCGCGACCCCCTCGCTGGAGAGCGAGCACAACGTGCAGGTGGGCAAGCTCGAGCGGCTGGTGCTCACCGAGCGCCCCACCGGCGGCACGCTGCCGAAGGTCGAGGTGATCGACCTCAACACCACCCCCCGGCCGGAGGACGAGATCGACTTCCTCTCGCTGCCGCTGCGGGCGGCCATCGCCGAGACGCTGGCCCGCGAGGAGCAGGCGATCGTCTTCCTCAACCGGCGGGGCTTCTCGACCTTCGCCCAGTGCACCCGCTGCGGCGAGGCGGTGCAGTGCGACAACTGCGCGATCTCGCTGACGTGGCACAAGCGGCGGCGCCAGCTCCGCTGCCACTACTGCGACGCCGCCCGCCCGCTGCCCGAGCGCTGCCCGAGCTGCGACCACCGCGAGATCCGGCTGCCGGGGCGGGGCACCGAGCGGGTCGAGGAGGACATCAGCGCGCTCTTCCCCCACGCCCGGGTCGCCCGGCTCGACCGGGACACGGCCAACCCCCGGCGCATGGAGGAGGTGCTGGCGGCGATGCGCACCCGCCAGATGGACATCCTGGTCGGCACCCAGATGGTCACCAAGGGCCACGACTTCCCCTACGTGACGCTGGTGGGCGTGCTCGACGCCGACGCCGGGCTGCACTTCCCCGACTTCCGGGCCACCGAGCGCACGTTCCAGCTCCTGGCCCAGGTCGCCGGCCGGGCCGGGCGGGGCGAGCGGGCGGGGCGGGTGCTCATCCAGACCCGCAACCCGCAGCACGTCTGCTTGCAGGCGGCGGTGGGCCACGACCACGCCCGGTTCGCGGCCCACGCGCTGGCCGAGCGGCGCGAGCACGGCTGGCCGCCGCACACCCGGGCGGTGATCCTGCGGTTCGAAGGCCGCGACCCCGACCGCGTCGCCGAGCTGGCCCGGCGGGTCGAGCGCGTGCTGCGGCGGGCGGGCACCGACGGGGCGGTGGTCCGGGGGCCGGCGCCGGCGGTGCTGGAGAAGCTGCGGGGGCGCACCCGGTGGATGCTGATGCTGACCGCCCGCAGCCGGCGCCCGCTGCGGCGGCTGCTCGACGCGATCGACCGGTCCAACCTGCCCCGGGCCGGCGACCCCCGCCTGATCGTGGACGTCGACCCCCAGGACATGATGTGACCCGCCTCAACCTCTCCCGGGCCCTCTGCGCCGCGACCCTCTGCGCCGCGACCCTCTGCGCCGTGGCCCTCGCCGGCTGCGGCGACCGCCCGGCCGATCCGCCGCCGCCGCCGGCCCCCGACGCCGCCCCGCCGCCGCCCGCCGCCCCGACCGTCGAGGCCCGCCGGGCCCGCTACGAGAAGCGCCCCACGGTGACCCTGCCCGACGCGCTGCCCGCCGCCTGGAGGCGCTCCGTCGACGCCCTCGACGGGCGGCTGGTCGAGGCCCGCCACGAGGTGCGCAGCACCGCCGGCCGGGAGGACTGGCGGGCGGTGCACCTGCGGGTGCGGGTCTTCGGGCTCGACGACGCCGTGCGGGCCGCGGTGCACGGGGCCCTGACCGCGCTCGAGCTGCCCGACCTGCCGCCGCTGGCCGCGGCCCCGGAGGACTTCTGGCAGGGACGCAGCCAGGCCGCGGGCCCGGTGCGGTGGAGCGTCGACATCGGCCGCCTCGTCGCCCCGCCGGGCGAGCCCCGGGAGCAGATCGTGGAGCTGCGCTGGCGCCGGGCGCCGTCCGACCCCGACGACCCCCGCGACTGCCGCAAGCCGGTGCCGGTCGAGGCCCCCCCGGGCACCCCCGGCTGGCTGACCCGCACCACCCACAAGCGCACCACCCGCCGCCGGATCACCGCCGCGGTGCACCACGCCCCCCAGGCCCGCACCGTCGAGCTGCGCATGCTGTTCCGCAACGGGCTGGCCCATGACGAGCACGTCCGCCACCTCGCCGAGGGCGCGGCCCGGGCCGGCTTCGTGCGGGAGAGCGGCGAGGGCCCCCGCCAGCGCTGGCGCCACCCCGACGGGGCGACCTTCGCCTTCGACCCCGACACCCGGGGCGACCTCGGCCTCGGGTGCAAGCTGGCCGGCCCGGTCATCGCGATCCGGCTGGTGACGCCCCGCCCCTGAGCGGCCGACTCAGGGCCGCAGCGCGCCGAAGCAGCGCAGGAAGTTCAGCCCCAGCGCCTTGCGGATGCGGGCCTCGCTCCAGCCCCGGTCGAGCATGTGCTGGATGAGCCGGGGGTAGGCCACCTCGCCGCTGCGGATGTCCTTCGGGGGGCTGATCGCGCCGTCGTAGTCGGTGCCGAGGGCCACCGCGTCCTCCCCGGCGACGTCGATGACGTGCTCCATGTGCTCGACGAGCATCGCCCCGTCCCGGGGGCCGCCCTTGCGGCTGAGGAAGCTGCCCTGGGCCATGATCCCGACCACGCCGCCGGTGTCGGCCACCGCTTTGATCTGATCATCGTCCAGGTTGCGCCAGTGGGGCTTGACCCCGACCACCCCGGTGTGGGTCACGATGAGCGGCTGGCTGCGGTCGTGCACCTCGACCGCATCCCAGAAGGCGTCCCGGTGGATGTGGGCCAGGTCGACGAACACCCGCTCGGCGTTGCACTGCTCGACGAACAGCCGCCCCCGGTCGCTGAGCCCCTTGTCCCGCCGCAGGACGTGCACCGGCGCCGAGCTGGCCCCGTAGCCGGCGTTGGTCAGGTGCACCAGCGTCACCCGGGTCAGCAGCCGGTCGGGCACCGCCGCCGGCCCCTCGGGCGCCGCCTCGAGCGCGTTGCCCCCCTGGATGGCGAGCATCACGACGTGGGCCCCGGCGGCGCGGGCCCGGTCGTACTCGCTGCGGGTGCGGGCGAAGGCCAGCCGCCCGTCGCTGCCCTCGACCAGCGCCCGGAAGCGGTCGAGGTTGCGGCGGAAGGTGCGCAGGCGGCCCTTCGCGGTGCGGAACGGGTTGGTGGTGATCGACCACATGCCGCCGTTGAGCCCGCCGTCCTCGATGCGGGGCAGGTCGAGGTGGCCGAAGAAGTGGCCCCCGAACGGCGGGCGGTGGCTGCGGGTGATGTCGTAGCCCCACAGCCGCACCGGGATGAAGGTGTCGAGGTGCAGGTCGATGATCTCGACCTCGCGGCTCAGCGCGGCGGCCGCGGGCCCGACCCCCAGGCGCGCGGCGAGGGCGTCGATGTCGGCGGGTGGGGTTTGCATGACGGGGGTTGTACCATGCCCTCCGACGTCGAGCGCCCATCGGAGACCGCATGATCCCCGCGACCCACATCGACCTGTACCAGCTCACCTCGCTGGTGGCCCACTTCGACGCCGGGCGGGCCTCGCTGCCGGTGACGATGAGCGTCTTCAGCCGCAAGCTGCCCGAAGGCCCCGACGGCGAGCCGACCCGGGGGTACCTGCTCTTCGCCGGCCTGCGCCGCTGCTTGCAGTGGCTGAGCGAGGCCCGATTCGACGACGACGCCATGCGCACCCTGCAGAGCCACCCGATGCTCGGCCCGGCGCTGCGCAGCCGCATCGACCTGCGCTCGATGCTGGCCAACTGGTCGTTCCGGGGGCACATCGAGGCCCCGCCCGAGGGCACCCCGCTGTGGGCCGGGCGCGCGGTGGGCCCCGACGGCCCGATCGACATCGACGGGGTGCGGCCGAGCGCGCAGTGCCCCTACCTCGTCGTGCAGACCGACCTGCTCTCGGCCAAGCTCATCGAGACCCCGCTGTTGTCGATCATCAACCACATGACGATGGTCGCCTCGAAGGCGGCCCGGGTGGTCGCGGCGGCCGGCGACCGGGCGGTGCTCGAGTTCGGCAGCCGGCGGACCCACCCCGAGGCGGCGGTGGACGCGGCGTACGCGGCCTACATCGCCGGCTGCGCGGGCACCTCCAACGTCGAAGCCCACCACCGCTACGGGGTGCCGGTGCTGGGCACGATGGACCACTTCGCGGTGCAGAGCTGGGAGCAGCCGGGCGTGCCCCGCCACGAGACCGAGGCGGCGTTCTTCCGGGCGTTCCACGCGGCCTTCCCCGACAGCTCGACCCTGCTCGTCGACACCTACGCCACCTTCGGCCCCGACACCGGCATCCCGGCGGCGGTGAAGGCCACCGACGGCAGACTGAGCGGCATCCGGCTGGACAGCGCCATCACCCCCGAGAACGTGCGCCGGGCCCGGCAGATGCTCGACGACCTCGGCGCGAAGCAGGCGAAGATCGTGGTCTCGGGCGGCATGGACGAGCACAGCATCGCCGCGCTGGGCGACGCGCCGGTGGACGCCTTCGGGGTCGGCGAGCGCATCGTCACCTCGCCCGACGCCCCGGTGGGGGTGGGCGCGGTGGGCAAGATCTGCGAAGTGCAGGGGCGGCCCTCGATGAAGCTCAGCCGGGGGTCGGGCAAGGCGACGCTGCCCGGGCGGGTGCAGGTGTACCGCCACGCGGGGGTCGACACGGTGGCCCGGGCCGACGAGACGCTGACCGGTGAGGCGCTGCTGCGCCCGGTGTGGACCGACCGGGGGCCCAAGGCGCTGCCCGACATCGACGCGGTGCGGGCCTACAGCCGGCGGGCGGTCGCCGCGCTGCCCCCCGAGGCCCGCGCCCCGCGCCGGGTGGACGTGCCGGTGACCGCCAAGCTGGCCGCGCTGATCCGCGAGCGGGTCGAGAAGGCCGCCGACTGAGGACCGTCCGCTGCGCATCGCCCACGTCTACAACTGGCTCGACCCGGCCAACGGCGGCCCCCCGCGGGTGATCGCCGGGCTGGCGGCGGGGCAGCAGGCCCTGGGGCACGCCGTGCGCCTCATCTCGTCCGACCGGACCCGAGCGCCGGCGGTCGACGCCTTCCTCGGGGCCCACCTCGACCCGCCGCCGCCCCGATTCGAAGTGCGGCCGAAGTTCTTCGTGCCGCTCCTGACCCGCCGCCGCCTGCTGCGGGCGCTCGACGGGGTCGACGTGGCCCACCTGCACGGCATCTGGCCCCCGGTGACGCTGCTGGCGAGCCGGATGTGCCGGGCCCGCGACATCCCCTACGTGCTCGCGCCGCACGGCAGCCTGCACCCCGGCGCGCTGGCCGAGAAGTGGCCCCGCAAGCAGGTCGGGCTGTGGGCGCTGGGCTACGGGGGGCTGGTGCGCCACGCGGCGGCGCTGCACGTACTCAACGCCGACGAGGCCCGCATCCCGTGGTGGCTGCCCCGGCCGGCGCGGATCGAGATCATCCCCAACGGGGTCGCCATCGGGCCCCCGGCCCCGCCGCTCGACGGGGCGCCGCCGGTGGTGCTCTTCCTGGGGCGGCTGCACCCGGCCAAAGGGCTCGACCTGCTCGGCGAGGCCTTCGGGCGCCTCGCCGCCGAGCGCCCCGCGGCCCGGCTGGTGGCGGTGGGGCCCGACCAGGGCGGGGCGGCGATCCTGAAGGCGGCCGCCCGGCGCCACCGATTCGAAGCCCGGCTGACGCTGCCCGGCCCGCTCTTCGGCGACGACAAGCGGGCCGCGCTGGCCCGGGCGACCGTCTTCTGCCTGCCGAGCCGGCACGAGGGCTTCTCCATCGCCACCCTCGAGGCGCTGGCCGCCGGGCGGCCGGTCGTGATCAGCGAGGCGTGCCACTTCCCCGAGGTGGCCGCCGCCGGGGCCGGGCGGGTGGTGCCGCCGACCGTCGGGGCGCTGGCCGGGGCGCTGGCCGCGGTGCTCGACGACCCCGCCGCCGCCGCCGGGATGGGGGCCCGAGGGCGGGCCCTCGTCGAGCGGGACCACCGCTGGTCGCGCATTGCGCAGCGCACCGTGGCGCTGTACCAGAGCGTCATCGACGCGCGAGGTGCGACATGAAGGTGCTCTATTTCGGCGACCCCCGGGGCGCGCTGGCCCTGATCGAGCGGGGCATCCCCCCGGCGGGCCTCGTGCACGGCCGCCGGGGCGGGCCGGGGCAGCGCGCGCTCGCCCGGCGGCTGAAGGCGCTCGACCCGCTGCCCCGCTGGACCCGACCCGACCTGGACGACCCCGCCGTGCTGGCCGCCCTGGCCGGGCTGGCGCCCGACCTGATCGTCGCCGCGTTCTACCCCCGGCGCATCCCGAAGCCGGTGCTCGACCTGGCCCCGGGCATCAACGTGCACCCCTCGGACCTGCCCCGCTGGCGGGGCCCCGACCCCTGCACCTGGGCCATCCGCAGCGGGGACGCGGCCACCGCGCTGTGCGTGCACCGGCTGACCGAGGGGCTCGACGAGGGCGACATCCTGGTGCGGGAGCCGATCGCCATCGGCCCCCGGGCGACCTCCGGCAGCCTCGCCGAGCGCCTCGAAGCCCGGGGGGCGGCGCTCATCGCCGAGGTGGCCGCCCGGCTCGCGGCGGGCGAGGAGATCGAGGCCCGGCCCCAGATCGGCGCGCCCACCTGGGCCCCGCTGATCGACGATGACGACTGGGAGATCGACTGGACGGCGCCCGCCGCCGAGGTCGACCGCGAGGTGCGGGCCGCCGCGCCCGACCCGGGGGCCTTCACCGGGCTGGGGGACGAGCTGCTGGTGATCCTGCGGGGCGCGCCGGTCCCCGCCGGGCGCTTCGCGGCGCTGCCCCCGGGCAACCCGTTCGTGACCGGCGGCCGGTTCCACATCCGCTGCGGGGCCGGGGGGGCCTACCGCCTCGACCGGGTCCGCCTGGGCCGCCGGGCGCTGACCGGGCGGGCGCTGGCCGCGCTCTTCGTGTGAGCCGGCCTCACTGCCGGCGATGGGGAGATCGCGGCCGGCCTGCGCTACACTGCGCCCGGCCGGGCAGTCCGGCCCTGCGAATCCTCGAACCGAGGGGGGGTCCCATGCGGGTTTCGATCATCCTGAGTGCGCTGCTGCTGTGTCTCGCCGGCCCGGCGGCGGCCGATCCGGCAGAGAAGGCGGGCAAGGCCGGCGACGCCGCCGAGAAGGCCGGCGACGACGCCATGAAGGCCGGGGCCAAGGCGCTCGAGGCGGGCGCCGAGGCCATGAAGGCCGGCGGTGAGGCGATGAAGAAGGCCGGGCTGGCGGGGGCGAAGACCGGCAAGGTGAAGGGCGCGGTGGCCTGCGCCGCCGGCGCCGCCTGCGCCCACCGGTGCCCCGACGGGGACTGCCAGTTCACCTGCCAGAAGGGGGCGAGCTGCAACTTCACCTGCTCCGGCGGGGACTGCCTCTCGCAGTGCGACGCCGGCTCGACGTGCAACGCGACCTGCTCCGGCGGCGACTGCAAGCAGACCTGCGCGGCGGGCGCGGTGTGCAACTTCTCGTGCTCCGGCGGGACCTGCGCCCGCCAGATCGCCGACGGCGCCACCGCCAAGCTGACCTGCACCGGGGACGGCTGCCGGTAGCGCCCCCGCGGCAGCCCGCCCTCCCAGCACAGCGGATCCATGATGAACGGGCGCCCGCCGTTGTCGTTGAGCCGCAGCGTCAGCCCGTCGCCCCGCACCGTGCCCCGCCCGCCCGCTCGGTGCGGGTCGAGGCGCACGCGTCGTAGCGCCAGCACGCGGCCTCGCCGACGGAGCGGCCCTCGTCGTCGACGCCGGCCTCGACGGCCCCCATGAAGACGCCCCGGTGGTCGAGCCAGGACCACCTGGCGAGCAGGTCGCGCTCGGGCCGCGCCCGCCCGGCCTGGAGAACGCGACCCGCGGTGTCGGGCCGCGCCGGGGATCGGGGGAGGAGCGGCGGGCATCGGACGGGCGGGCTCGGGATCAGGGGGCCCGAGGCGGATCGAAGGGCTGCCGGGCGCCGTGTCCGGCGGCCGCAGAGAGCGCCCGGGCCCGGACCTCACCCGGGTCGAGGCCCCAGCGGCGCAGGAGGTCGTGCACCATGTCCCGGTCGTAGCGCGAGCCCCGCACCTTCCAGTCGGCGACGAGCGCAGGGAAGCCGGGCGGGGCGTCCGCCAGGCCTTCGAAGGCGTACGGCGGGTTCTGGATACCGAAGCTGGCCAGCGCGGCCAGGGCCCACTCCAGGGTGTTGCCGGAGTTGGGCAGGCCGCCTTGAAGCGCGAGCGGGTAGCCTTGCATCGCGCCATCATCGAGCCCAGGTGGATAGCTGCCCTCGGCCTCGAAGTGTCGGGCCGCCTCGATGAGCAGGAGATTGAACCGCGCGACGAAGATCTGGCCCTCATGGCCCCACAGCCCATAGCCCAGCTCGGGCGCGTCGGGGACGCGCACCGCGAGTGGCTGCCGCTCGAGCCGCGCGGACAGCCGCCGGATCTGCTCCCCTTCGGCGCCGACGGGGTCGATCGGGCAGATGATGCCGACGTAGCTCATGTCGGGCATGGGCATCTGTCGCTCGGCCAGCGGGCCGCGGTAGGGCATCGACAGGGCGATGAGCATCGCGACCCACTCCAGCACTCACTCGCTCCCGTTGCAATTGTCGTAGAAGGCGCCGACGCAGCTCCAGGTCGGGCTGACGCCCTCGGGCGCGATCTCGCCCGGCGCGAAGCAGGCGAACGCGGTCTGGGCGACGGTCAGCGGCAGCCCGTCCTCCCAGCACAAGGGATCCATGATGAACGGGCGCCCGCCGTTGTCGTTGAGCCGCAGCGTCAGCCCGTCGCCCTGCACCTTGGCGAAGCCCTCGGCCAGCATCAGCGCCGTCCACCCGGGGGTGCCGGCGCAGAAGTTGTAGATCACCGAGTAGCGGGGCCCGGCGCCGGCCCGGCCGGCGATCACCTTGTTGAGGTAGTCCTCGAGCTGGGTCCCGAAGGCCATCCCCCGGTACCAGTACCACGCCGACTGCCGCCTCCAGACCGTCTGGCTGTAGCACTTGACCTCGCCCAGCACGATGTGGTTCGAGCCGGTGAGGCGATAGTCGGGGTAGCGGATGCGCCCGGCGGGCTGCAGCATCACCCGGGCCCGCTCGTGGTCGAGGCCCGGCGGCAGGGCCCACTGCAAAGCCTCGGTGCGAAAGAACGGCCGGCGCATGAGCAGGTTGGGGTGTTTCTTGCACTGGACGTCGCCCCCATGCTTCAGCAGCAGCCGGCGACAGACGTGGTCCTCGTACTGGTGCCCCCGCTTCGCGGCGCGCGCCGCCTGCGCCTGACAGATCTCGCCCGGCGGGCACAGCGGCTCGGCGCCCTGCAGCTCGGCCAGCGAGTCCACGTGCACGTACTCGATCTCCGACTCTTCGTACAGCGCCTGCCCGTCGGGCAGATCGCCGAGCACCGCCTCCTCGAGCCAGGCGTTGATCGAGGGGAAGGGCTCGCACGACCGCGCCTCGTCGCCCGGGGCGCAGACCCACCGCCCGGGGCGGCCGCCCATCTCGGGGGCGGTCTCCGGATCGTGACAGTACCGCTCGGCCAGCGGCGCGTCGTCATCGGGCAGCGGGTCGACCTGCTCGCAGTCGCACAGGTCGTCGAGCCCGTCCTCGTCTTCGTCGGGGCAGCTCCAGGTGTTGGCCCGGGCGAAGATCTCCGCGTGGCAGGTGATGAGGTCGTACGCCCAGCCCCCGGTGTCGAAGCGCCAGTCCATGTCGGGGCGGACCTCCAGCTCGATGGTCGGGTTGGGGCCGGCGCCGACCCGCTCGATCCGGAAGCCGGCCCATCGAAAGCAGCTCAGCCACTGCTCGACGAGGCCGGGGCCGACGAGGTCGAGGTGCGGGGCGCCAGCGTGGGGCAGCAGGCGCATGGGCAGGGCGAAGCCGGGATCGCCGCCGGGCATGAACGGGATCACCTCGGCGGTGGACAAGCTGCCGTCGCAGACGCGGCAGGGCGTCGCGTCGGTGGTCTCGACGCGCAGGTCCCAGGCCGCGTAGGGCGGAAACGCCAGGCCGGTGTCGTCGCGGGCGACCGGCGCGGCGTAGCGCTCCATCAGCCCGTCGCCGTCCATGTCGAGGTTCGGCTGTGGCCCGCCCGCCAGCTCGGTGCGGGTCGAGGCGCACTCGTCGTAGCGCCAGCACGCGGCCTCGCCGACGTAGCGCAGCCCGATCTCGCCCGCCTCCTGAAGGTCGATCGACCACTCGCCGATGTATCCGTTGAGGTCGGCGCCGCTCAGCGGGCCGACGGGGGTCGGGCCGGCGTCGGCGAGGGCGGGCAGCCCGTCGAGCGGGGGCGCCGGACAGCCGGCGAGCGCTAAGACGAGCGGCGCCAGGAGCAGCGCGCGAGGCAGCCCCGCCGGATCACCCGCCGCAGACATCGACCGCGACCAGATCGTGGACCATGGCCTCGGCCTCGGACGGCGAGAGGGCGGACCCTGCGCCGGGCAGCGACCAGACGGAGCGGCCCTCGGCGTCGACGCCGGCCTCGATGGCCCCCAGGAATACGACCCGGTGGTCCAGCCAGGACCACTTGGCGAGCAGGTCGCGCTCGGGCGCGTAGAATCGGATCTGCCAGTCCTCGGGCGGCTCGGCGCGGTGGAAGACCCGGTTGCGGCAGCGGAACCAGGCGTCGACGAGGGACGCATAGAGCGCGTCGGTCGGGACCGCGCGGATCTGGATTCGCGCGACGGGCGCCGTTCGACTCTGCTCTCCGGTCGTCAGCTCGGCCCGGTAGGCCGAGGGGTCCTCGTCGACGCCGAGGCCACGCCACGCGACGGCGCCGCTCGCGCTCCCGCCCGGCGCGCATCCGGCGCGGATGCAGTCGAGGTCGCCGGGCGTCGGACCGGACGCTCCACCGCAGTGGGTGGCGCACGCCGGTGCCGTCGCCGGCAGGGGCTCGGGGATGGTCGACTCGGCGTCACACCCGAGCGCGCCGAGCGCGATGGCCGCGCACGCTACGAATGGAAGGCTGGGCGCCATGTCTGTCATGCCACGCGCTCCCGAAGGGTGGGATGGGGACGCTAGCAAGCGGGGGGTGGCCGGGCAAGGGATGCGCTCGCTGAGCCCGGCTCGAGGTGTCAGCCCGAGGGCCCCCTTCGATCAGGTGACAGTGCAGCAGCGCATCACGCTGAACCGCGACATCCACCGGGCCCACAGCCCCGAGTCCGACCCCCGCCCGGCCTGGAGAACGCGACCCGCGGTGTCGGGCCGCGCCCGCCCGGCCTGGAGAACGCGACCCGCGGCGTCGGGCCGCGCCCGCCCGGCCTGGAGAACGCGGCCCGCGGTGTCGGGCGACACCGCCCTGGTCCGGAGAGCGCGGGGCAGGGGTGTCCGGCGACACCTCACTGGCCGGAAAATCCAGCGCAGAGGTGTCCGGCCACACCTCACCGGCCCGGAGAACGCGGGGTCGGGGTGTCCGGCGACACCTCACCGGCCTGGAGAACGCGGGGTCGGGGTGTCCGGCGACACCTCACCCCCTCGATGGATCGGAGGCGGGGGTGTCCGGCCACACCCCACCGGCCTGGAGAACGCGGCCCGCGGTGTCGGGCGAGACCGCCCTGGCCCGGAGAGCGCGGGGCAGGGGTCTCCGGCGACACCTCACCGGCCCGGAGAACCCGGGGCGGGGGTGTCCGGCCACACCCCACCGGCCCGGAGAATCCGGCGTCGCGGTGTCCGGCGACCCCTCACCGGCCCGGAGAATACGGGGCAGGGGTGTCCGGCGACACCTCACCGGTCCGGAGAATACGGGGCAGGGGTGTCCGGCGACACCTCACCGGCCCGAAGGACCCGGCGTCGCGGTATCCGGCCGCGCCTCGGGCGGCGTCCTCACCGGTCGGGGGGGTCTCCGAGCGGGCCTCCCGGGTCGGAGAGTCCGGGGCGGGGGTGTCCGGCGGCCCCTCACCGGCCCGAAGAGTCCGGCGTCGCGGTATCCGGCCGCGCCCCGGGCGGCGCCCTCATCGGTCGGGGGGTCTCCGAGCGGGCCTCCCGGGCTGGAGAGTCCAGGGCGGGGGTGTCCGGCGGCCCCTCACCGGCCCGAAGAGTCCGGCGTCGCGGTGTCCGGCCGCGCCCCGGGCGGCGCCCTCACCGGTCGGGGGGTCTCCGAGCGGGCCTCCCGGGCTGGAGAGTCCGGGGCGGGGGTGTCCCGCCTGGCCCCGGGCGGCGTCCGCCCGGCCGTCACCCGGTCGACGGCGCACGGCGCACGGCGCTCGCGCTCGGCGACCCGGCCCCGCCCGAGCCCCTCCCGTCACGACGGGCCACCGCCTCCGGTGACGGGCGGGGGATGGGCCCGCGTCGCCCGGCCCCGGGCTTCCTTTTTCACCGTCGACCGCGCATGGTATATGCTGCCGAGCCGAGCCCGGGGGCAGGAGCACGGACGTCCGCCACCGCTCACCTCCGGCCCGACCACGACGCGATCGGATCGCATGCGCACACCCCGCGATACGATGACCCTCCGGCTCGGCGAGCCCACCCGGATCCCCTTGCCCGACGAGGGCTTCTGGCGGCGCCACTGCGCGCTGCTCGAGCGCCGGGCGGCGGGCATGCGCCCCTCGATCGAGCAGGCCCGGCTGCACGGGCAGCGGGCGTACGTGCTCACCGAGATGCTCGACGACCCCCAGGCGGCCGAGACGGCGTGGAAGGCGGCGCTGGTGGCCCGCCCCGGCGACCTGCCGGCGCTGCTCGCCCTGCGCGATCGGGCGCTGTCCACCGGGGATCGCTCCCTGGCCGAGACCCTGACCGACGTGCACCTGCCGGCGCTCGCCGCGGCCGACGGGGCCGACCGGCGGGACGTCGCCGAGGTGGCCGGGGTCTTCGGGCTGGTGTGGCTCTTCCGCTGGATCGACGCCGGGCGGGCGGCCCGGGCGCTGGCCCACGTCGAGGCGGCCGGCGACCCCCTGGGGCTGGCGGCCCGGCTGTTCCACCTGTGCCTCGACGGCCCCGGGCGGGTGGGCCGCTGGCGGGCGCAGGTCGAGCGGGCCGAGGGCGTCGATCGGGCCGCGGCGCTGGCCGAGCTGGGGCGGCACCTCGTCGACGACCCCGAGGCCGCCGCCGAGGGCTGGCGGGGCATCGCCGAGGCCGCCGAGCAGGATCCGATCGCCGGCTGGTACCGGGTCGAGCAGGCCCTGATGACCGACGAGCCGAGCGCGCTCGCCCGGGCCCTGGAGACGCTCGCCGGCCACTGCCCCGGCGTGGGGGCGCCGATCCTGCGGTTCCTGGCGGGCGAGATCTGGGAGCTGCGCCTGGGGGACGGCGAGAAGGCCGACGCGCTCTACGCCGCGGTGACCGGCGGCGGGCTGCGGGCGGCGATCGCGCTCAAGCAGATCGTGGCCGACGCCCGCCAGTTCTTCGACGACCCCCTGGGCATGGCGGCGACGCTCACCGAGCAGGCCGACCACATCGGCGACGCCCGGCTGGAGGCGGTGCTGCACCTGCGGGCGGCTCAGCTCGCCGCCCGGGCCAACGACATGCCCCGAGCCCGCACCGCCGCCGCGGCCGCCTTCGAGCGCTGGCCGGAGGACGACCGGGCCCGGCACCTGCTCGAGCGCATCCTGTGGCGGGCCGCCGAGTGGCGCGGGCTGCGCGACCTGCTGGTGCGCGACGCGGGCACCGAGATGGGGCGCCTGCTGCGGGCGGCGCTGCTCGAGTTCGCGCTCGACCAGCCGGCCAGCGCGCTCGGCGCCCTGGGGCCGGGCACCGGCGAGGCCCCCGACCTGCTGCACCTGCGGGCCCGCCAGCGGCTCTCGCGGCACATGGTGGCCGGGGACGACCCCCGAGAGGCCGAGGCCCGGGTGCGGGCGTGGCAGTACGAGGCCAACCTGCTCGACGCCGGCGACCGCCGGGCCGAGCTGTACCTGCGCATCGCCCGGTTCTATCTGGCCCGCACCGCCCAGCACGAGAAGGCGCTGACCTACCTGTTCTGGGTGCTCGACCGCGACCCGCAGCACCTCACCGCGCTGCGCATCATCGAGCACTGCTGCCGGGAGACCGCCCGCCGGGGGCCGCTGGTGCAGGCCCTCGAGCAGACCGTCGAGCTGCTCGACCGCCCCGCCGACCGCTTCCCCCTGCGCCGGGAGCTGGCCGAGATCCGGGACGAGCTGGGGGCCCCGACCGACGCCCTCGTCGAGCTGTACCGGGCGGCGCTGGCCGAGGAGCCCACCGACGCCGCCACCCAGGCCGACCTCGAGCGGCTGTACCGCGAGGCGGGGCGGGACGACGACCTCAAGGCGCTCTACGAAGAGATGCTGCGCACCGCCGCGGGCCCCGAGGCCCGGGCCTCGGTCGCGATCCGGTTCGGGCCGCTGCTCGTCGAGCGCTTCGACGACGCGGTCGCCGCGCTGCGGCTCTACGACCGGGTGATGCCCGACGCCCCCGAGGGCCCGCTGCGGGCCCGGCTCGAGATGCTGCTGACCGACGCCGCCGCCGCCGGCGGGCTCTCGGGCAGCCTGCCCGCGCTCGACCCCCAGGCGCTGGCCGCGTTCGACAAGTCCTCGGTCGACTTCGACTTCGGCGAGGACGACATCGACGAGCTGCTGACCGTCGTCTCCGACCCGATGGGCGAGGCGTCGGAGATCGAGCCGCCCCCGCTGCCCCCGCTGCTGCCGATGGCGCCGACCGAGGTCGACAGCAGCATCCGCAGCCCGCTGCCCACCGACGAGGTGCCCGGCCCGTTCGGCGACCCGCTCGACAGCGGCCCGATCAGCCGCAGCGGCCTGCTCGACTCGGGGCGGGCCGCCGAGCCCCCGCCGGTCACCCTGACCACCGGCGAGATCGAGCTGCTCGACTTCGAGGTCGACGAGGGCGACGCCGAGCTGGAGGGCTCGGTCGAGCTGGCCCCCCACGAGGTCGCCGAGATGGGCCTGCCCCCGGCGCCCATCGCCGACCGCACGACGGGCTTTCTGGGCGAGGAGCGGTCCGGTGACAGCCGGCGCGACCCGGGGCGGGCGGTCATCGCCCGCAAGCTGCGCCGCAGCCGGGGCGAGGCCCCCAGCGACGACTTCCCCGACTTCGGCGAGCCGAGCGTCGCCGAGGCGGTGGCGATGTACCGCGGGGCGGGGGACTTCGACACCCGCCTGCGGGCCGCCGCCGAGCTGGCCCGGCGCTACGCGTCGGCCGGGCGCCCGATCGAGGCCATCCGGGCGTGGCGCACGGTGCTCGGCTTCCGGGCGGGCGACGCCGACGCGGTGCGGGCGCTGGAGCAGCTCTACCGGGCCACCGAGGACTGGAAGGGGCTGGTCGACATCCTCGGCGGCGAGGCGACCCGCACCGGCGACCGGGCCCGGCGGCAGGGGCTGCTGCTCGAGGTCGCCCGGCTCGAGTGGCGGGCCCTGGGCGACGCCGGGGCCGCGGTGGGACACTTCCTCGAGGCGCTCGACCTGGGCCCGGTCGAGCGGGACACCATCGCCGAGCTGGCCGGCGCGGTGCGGGCGGTCAAGCGCTGGCCGGCCTACGTCGAGGCGCTGGCCCGGGGCGGGCTGGACGACCCCAAGCGCATGGCCCCCGAGGCGGCGATCGACCTCGGGCGGGTGCACCTCTACGAGCTTCAGGATCCGGCCCGGGCGGTGCCCTACCTCGTCGCGGCGGCCCGGTCGCTGCCCGAGCGGGTCGACATCGCCGCCGATCTGGCCGAGGCCCGGGCCGGGCTGGGCGAGGTCGACCGGGCGGTGGCGCTCTTGACCCGGGCCATCGAGGCCGCCGGCGACCTGGGCCCCGAGGCGCGCAACGTGCTGCGGCTGCGGCTGGCCCGGCTGTACGAGGAGCACGCCGACGACGGGGGCGCCGCCCGGGCCATCTACCGCGACGCGCTCGCCGAGGGCCTGCGCGATCCGGCGGTGCTCGACCGCATCGACCACCTCGCGACCGCCGCCGGCGACTGGGACACCCTGGCCCGGGTGCTGCGGCGCAACCTCGAGATCACCGACGACCCCGAAGAGATCCGCCCGGTCGCCATCCGGCTGGGGCAGCTCCTGCTCAAGCGGCTCGACCGGCCCCGGGAGGCGGCGACGGCCTTCGTCGAGGCCTACGTGCTCGAGCCGGGCGACGAGGTCATCTTCCGGCTGGTCGAGGGCATCCTGCGCAAGCACCCCGACCCGGCGCTGCAAGCCCGGCTCTACGCCGCGTGGCTGGCCGACGGCGAGCGCAGCCTCAAAGAGCGGCTGACGATGTCCCTGCGGCTGGTGGCGGCCCACGAGGCCGAGGGCCGGCTGGACGCGGCGGCCGAGGTGCTCGAGGGGCTGCGGGCCCGCATGCCCCGGGACGGCGAGGTGCTCGCCGCGCTGGAGCGGGTCTACCAGAAGGCCGGCCGGTGGGCCGAGCTGGTGGCGCTGTACCGCGAGGCGCTCGACGCCACCGCCGACCCCCAGGTGCGCGGGCGGCAGCTCCGGCGGCTGGCCCGGGCCCACGAGGTCGGCCTGCGCGACCTGCCGGCGGCCACCGAGGTCTACCGGGCGCTCATCGAAGAGCAGCCCGACGACGGCGCCGCGCTCAAGGCGCTCGCCCGGCTGCTCGAGGCCCAGAAGCGGTGGCACGAGCTGCTCGACGTCAGCGCCCGCGAGCTGGCGCTGACCGACAAGCCCCGGCAGAAGGCGTTCATCCACTTCCGCATGGGCAGCCTGCACGAGTCGCAGCTCGGCGAGCACGACGCCGCCGCGGCCGAGTACCGCCGGGCGCTGGACCTCGACCCCCGCTGCTTCCCCGCGCTGCACGGGCTGCGCGAGCTGGCGGCCAACGCCGGCGACTGGCCCACCGTCGTCGACTACCTCGGCCGCGAGCTGGCGCTGTGGGACGAGCCCAAGGAGCAGGCGGCGGTCCTGGCCCGCATCGGCGAGATCCACGAGAACCGGATGGGGGACACCGCCGAGGCCGACGCCCACTACGCCAGGGCGCTGGACGTCAACCCCGGCTGCATCCCCGCCGCCCGGGCCCTGGCTCGCCGGGCGTGGCAGGCCGGCGACTGGGAGGCCGCCGCGCCGCACCTGCAAGTGCTGACCAACCAGAACCTCGACAAGCTGCCCCGCTCGACGTCGAGCCGGCTGTTCTATCGGCGGGGCATCGTCGCCCGGCACCTCGGCCGCAAGCTCGAGGCCATCGAGAGCCTCAAGCTGGCGCTGGAGTTCGACGGGGACAACGCCGAGGCGCTGCACGCGCTGGTCGAGACCTACGCCGGCGAGGGGGCCGACGACGAGGGGCTCTCGGCGCTGCTCGGCCAGCTCGGCGAGGCCCGGGCGGGGCACGTCGAGGCCGGGCGGACCGAAGAGGTGGCCCGCATCGACGTGCTCTCGGGGCTGGCCGCCGAGCACCAGCTCCGGCTCGACGACGCCGAGGCGGCCTATCGCCGCGCGCTCGAGCAGCGCCCCGACGCGCCCGAGATCGTGCGCCCGCTGGTCGAGCTGCACCTCAAGCGCCGCCGCTGGACCGAGGCCACCGGCGCGCTGCGGGCCTTCGCCGACCGGTTCCTCGACGCGGCGATGGACGACGAGACCGCCCGCGCGATCTGGACCGACGCGACCTTCTGGGAGGGCGAGATCTGGTCCGACATGGCGGTGGATCCGGCCCGGGCCATCGCGTGCTACGCGGCGGTGATGGCGGTCGACCCCGACAACCGCGAGGCCCGCTACCGCACCGCGCAGTGCCACTACCTGATGGGGGTCTTCGACGAGGCGGCGACCATCGTCGACGGGCTGCTGGCCCGGCCCGACCTCTCCGCCGCCGAGCGGGCCCGCTACATGTTCTACCGGGGGCGCATCGAGCAGGTCGGCCTGCACGACGAGGACCGGGCCCGGGCCCGCTACACCGAGGCCCTGGCCACCGACCCCCACTGCGCCCCGGCCCTCATCGCGCTGGGCCGCTCGCTGCTCGACGCCGGCGAGGGCGACGCGGTCGTCGACCTGCTGCGGGAGTATCAGGCCCGGGTCGAGGCCCCCGACGACGGCGACCCGGACGCGGTGGCGCTCAAGACGTTCGCCGCCGGGGTCTGGCATCGCCACGGGCAGAGCGACGTCGCGCTGCGGCTGCTGTCCCCGCTGGCCCGGGGGGTGACCGCCGGCGCCCGGGACGCCCGCTTCGCGCTGGCCCGGGTGCACGAGTCCCGGGGGGCGTTCGACGCCGCGGCGGCCCAGCTCGAGCGCACCCTGAGCGACGACGTGTGCGACGTCGCCGCGCTGCGGGCCCTCGCCGAGCTGCGCACCCGCCAGGGAGACGACGAGCGGGCGCTGTGGGCGCTGTCGGTGCTCGAGCTCTACGGCGCGCTGACCCCCGACGAGCGGGCCGCCTGGGGCGCCCTGCGCGACCGCAACCGCAAGCAGCGCGACCGGGGGGGGCGGGCCGCGCCCGACCCGGTGCTCGAGGCCGCGCTGCTGCACCCCTCGTTCAAGAGCCCGCTGGTCTCGCTGATGGCGCTGTGCGCCGACGACCGCCCCATCCGGCCGCCGCCGACGCTGCGCCGGGCCGAGCGGGTCACCGGCCAGCGGCACACCTTCACCCTCGAACTCGAGGCGGTGCAGACCCTGCTCGGCCACCGGGACTTCGACCTGTACTTCATCGGCGACCACCCCGAGCTGGTGGCGCTGTGGCCCGGCGACCCCCCGCTGATGGTGCTCGGGGCGCCCGCGCTCGGCGACCGGTGCACCACCGCCGAGCGGCGGTTCCTCGTCGGGCGGGCGGCGTTCTACGGGCGGACCGGGCTCACCCGGCTGCACGACGCCGGCCCCGAGCAGGCGCTGGACCGCATCGCCCGGGTCACCGGCCTCATCCAGCGGCGGGACCGCCTCGACCGGCGGGCCGAGCCGCTGTTCGCCGGCCTCGACGACCGGACCATCGACACCGTCGCCGAGCTGCTCGCCCGGATCGGCGAGCAGCCCCTGCCCCCGATGTACACCGGGGAGCAGGCCCTGGCCGGGGTCACCTGCACCGCCGACCGGGCCGGCCTGCTCGCCAGCGGCTCGCTGCGGGCGGCGGTCGAGATGCTCACCCGCCACGCGGGGGTCGGCGAGACCGTCGAGCGGGGGGACGACCTCGGCTGGGCGGTGCGCAGCGGGTCGCGGTTGCGCGATCTGGTCAAGTATGCTCTCTCGGATGCGTACGTCCGGCTCCGCGCGGCGGCCGGGCTCGCGATCCAGTAGTCGCGTTTTCGGTAATCGAGCGGACCGGCGAGCGGTATGGCCAACAAGTTCTCCCTGGGCGCGAATACGGTCGAAGACGTCACCTTCCTCAAGGTGGGCGGGGTCATCGACGAGGACAATACGCTCGCCCGCAGCCTCAAGAAGATCGACGGGCGCACGGTGGTCATCGACCTCAGCGGGGTCGAGCGCATCAACTCGTGCGGCGTGCGGGACTGGGTCAACTGGCTCAACGACCTCGACGCCAAGGGCAAGCGGGTCGTGCTGGTGCGGTGCAGCCCGTGCATCGTCAACCAGGTCAACCTGGTGAACAACTTCGTCGGCCGGGGCAAGGTGAAGAGCTTCTTCGCCCCCTACTTCTGCCCCCGGTGCGACGTCGAGCAGCTCAAGCTGTTGCAGGTCGAGGACTTCGCCGGCATGGAGCGCCCCCGGGCCCCCGAGGTGCGGGGCGACGGCTGCCAGCAGGCCCGCTGCGAGATGGAGTTCGACGACCTCGAGGCGGCCTACTTCGCGTTCCTGCCGCGCAACACCGGGCAGGTGGTCGACGCCGGGCTCAAGACCCTGCTCGACGACCTCAGCCCGCCCATCCGGGAGCGCATCAAGCGCCTCGACAGCGTGCAGCCGAGCGCCGAGCCGGACAAGACCCCCATCAGCGGCATGTACAGCCCGCTGACCGTCACCCGCACCAACATCAGCATCAGCCGCGGCGGGCCGCCGTCCGAGGCGCCGCCGGCCGAAGAGAAGACCGAGACGGTGCGCACCCGGGGCAGCCTGGGGGTGGTGCTCACCGCCGCCGCGCTGGCCCTCGTCGGCGGGCTCATCGCCTACGTGGTCTTCGTCATCGGAGGGAAGTGACGTGGCCGACGAGCTGCTCGACCGCATCCGGGCCGTGGGGGCCGTCTTCATCGACCCCTGGGTCGCCGTCGACGCCGGGGGCGTCGTCGTCGACTTCAACCCCCACTTCCGGGCGCTGCACAGCCGGCAGAACGCGCGCAAGCTGCAAGGCAGCCCGCTGGGGCGCTACGTGCACCTCGACCTGCCCCAGGACCCCGTCGCGCAGTGCCTCGAAGAGGGCAAGCCGGTGCGCTACGACGAGATCCCGGTGCGCATCGAGGGCGAGGACGAGCCCCGGCCGTTCATCATCAGCGCCGCCCCGCTCGACGGGGCCGGCGGCCGGCTGGCGCTGCTGCTGCTGCGGGACGTCTCCGACGCCGCCGCGGTGCAGCGCAAGTACAAGACGATGCTCGACCGCGAGACCAAGGAGAAGGAGCGCCTGCAAGACGAGATCGGGCGCAAGACCAAGGAGCTCGTCGACACCAACATCGAGCTCAACCGCACCCAGAAGGAGCTGATGCGCTTCAAGAAGGGGCTGTTCGGCTGATGCTCAAGTCGCTCAACAGCCTGCCCATCAGCTTCAAGCTGATGATCACCACGACGCTGCTGCTGCTGTTCACCGTCGGGCTCTACGGCGCGATGAACGTGCAGAACCTGGGCAACGCCTACGACGAGTCGCGCAGCGAGCAGGAGGAGCTGCTGTTGCAGGCGGTCACCCAGAACGCGCGCAACGTGACCACCCTGCTGGCGTTCTCCGCCCGCTCGTACATCGCGGCGACGGCCTACGGCGACATCCAGCTTTTGCTCGACACGCTCACCGAAGACGACGAGCGGCTGGTCTACGCCCGGGTCTACGACGGCGAGACGCCGGTGGCGACCAAGGGCGACCCCGAGGAGGCCCTGGCCGGCACCGCGCCGCTCGGCGACAGCCGGGTCGAGACCCCCGCGGGGGTCGACGTGCTCAGCCGGGACGGCGCGCTGCACATCGTGCGGGTGGTGGTGCCGTTCGACGCCGAGGGCGCCTCGGGCAAGGTCGAGATCGGGCGCTCGATCGCCGACATCGAGGACCGCAACCGCCTCATCGGCGAGCGCATCGGCGAGCGCAAGCAGGTCGCGATCATCAACGCGCTGTTCGTCGGCGGCATGATCATCCTGCTCGGGGTGGTGCTCAACATCCTCCAGGCGCTGCGCATCAGCCGGCCCATCCGCGAGCTGACCGACAGCGTCGAGCGCATCGCCCACGGCGACCTCGGCGAGCGGGCGGTGGTCGACAGCACCGACGAGATCGGGGTGCTGGGGCGCAACTTCAACTACATGGCCGAGCGGCTCGGCATCCTCATCAAAGAGACCGAGGAGCGGGCGACCTACGAGAAGGAGATGGAGGTCGCCCGCATCATCCAGGAGTCGCTGCTGCCCCCCAACCGCCTGATCACCAAGGGCGATTTCGAGTTCGCCGGCTTCTTCAAGAGCGCGAGCATCTGCGGCGGCGACTGGTGGAACTTCGCCGAGATCGCCGACGGGCGGCTGTTGATGCTCATCGGGGACGTGACCGGCCACGGCGTCTCGAGCGCGATGATCACCGCCGCCGCCAAGTCGTGCTGCGATACGCTGCGCCACGTCACCGACGGCGAGCTGACGGTCACCTTCCTGCTCGAAGAGCTGAACAAGACCATCTACGAGGCGGCCAACCGGCGCTTCGTGATGACCTTCTTCGCCACGATCATCGACCCCCGCGCGCGCACGCTGACCTTCAGCAACGCCGGGCACAACTTCCCGCTGCTCTTCCGGGCCCGCCCGGCGGACGGCGAGCCGGCGATCGTACCGCTCATCACCCGGGGCAACCGGCTGGGCGACGTGATGGACAGCCGGTTCCTCGAGCGCACCGTGCCCTACGGCGAGGGCGACGTGATCGTCTGGTACACCGACGGCATCACCGAGGGCCTCGGCAAGAGCGGCGACGAGTACGGCGAGAAGCGCTTCCGGCGCAGCATCCGCTCGGCGCTCGACCGCCCGGCCGACCGCATCCTGGACAAGATCCTGGGCGACGCCGAGGCCTACTTCGCCGACTTCGCCCACCCCGAGGACGACATCACCCTCGTCGTCGGCCGGTTCACCGGTTGACCGCGGCGGGCGCCCCCGGATCCCCCCGCGCCTGCCTCGGGCTGCTCGCCGCGACCCTGGCCTTCGCGACCGGGTGCATCGAGCGGGCAGAGAGCCGCGGCGAGCCGGCCGCCGACGCGACGCCCGACGCCCGGCCGGTCGACGCCCGACCCGACGCCCTGCCGCCCGAGCGCGGGGTGCCGCCCGACCGGGGCCCGTCGCCGCCCGACGCGGCGCCCCCCGACGCGCGCGTCGTCGGCCCCTGCGTCGATCCGGTGCGGGTGGCCGACGCGCTCGGCCGGCGGGGCAACGCGGTGCGCTGCGCCGACGACAGCGTCGACCTCGTCGACGACGCCCCCTGCGCGCCGATCGTCGACGCCCCGCCCTGCGGCGGCGACCTGTTCGGCGAATGCGCCGCCGATACCGACTGCGACCGCGGGCCGTACGGGCGGTGCGTGGTGGGCACCTCGGGCGGCGGCCCGGCCTGCCTGTGCCGCTACGCCTGCACCACCCACGCCGACTGCGGCGAGGGCCGGGCCTGCCTCTGCGCCGGCGCGTTCGACACCAGCGCCCGCTGCGTGCGGGCCACCTGTCGGGGCGCGGCCGACTGCCCCGACGGCGGCTGCGGCCTGTACACCGACTACGACCTCTGCGGCCGGATCCCGAGCTTCGCCTGCCGCACCGCCGAGGACGACTGCCGCTCCGACGCCGACTGCGACCCCGACGCGTCCGAGGACACCTGCCTGCCCTGGCGGGAGGGCGACGACGGCTGGGGGTGTGACTTCCCGCCGCCCCAGCCCGCTCCGGAGCCGCCGGCCTGCCCCTGACAGGATCGCGCGCCGCAGATGATGCGCCGCTGGCCGATTCCGGCTAGAGTTCGGCCATGCGGCTCACCTTCCGCCTCCTGACGTTCTGCGCGGCCACCGCCGTACCGCTCGCGCTCGCCGCGCCGGCCCACGCCCAGGGGCGCTATCAGGCCCAGGGGGCCGCCCAGCGACACTTCCAGGACGGCGAGGAGGCGCTCGGCCGGGCCGAAGAAGCCCGGGAGGACGGCGAGGCCGACGAGGCGCAGGACGCCTTCGAAGACGCCATCGGCGCCTTCGAGAAGGCCATCGACGTCGACCCGGACTACGTCGACGCCTACGCCCGGCTGGGGCGGGTGTATTACGACCTCGACCGCCCCGCTGCCGCCATCCCGGTGCTCGAGGCGGGCCTCTCCCGGGCCGGTGACAGCGATGAGATCCGGTTCTGGCTGGGGCAGCACCTGCTGCGGGCGGCGAAGGTCGCCGGGGCGCAGCCCGAGGCCGCCGGGCGGGTCGGCGAGGCGGTGGGGCTGCTCGAGGCGGTCGCGGCGAACACCGACCGGTTCCCCGAGGTGCACCTCGTCCTCGGCAACCACTTCTACGACACCGGCGCGTTCGGCAGGGCCAGTGCGGCCTACGTGCGCTACCTCGACGAGCGCCCCGACGCCATCCAGGCCCGGGCCCGGCTGGGCAACGCCTACGTGCGCCAGGCCCGCTTCGAAGAGGCGCTCGCCGCCTTCGAGCGGGTGCGCGAGGCCGACCCGGACAACGTCGCGGTGCTGGTCAACATCGGCACCGCCCACCTGCGGCTGGCCCGGTACGACGCGGCGGCGAAGACGATGCAGGCCGCGCTGAGCCGGGACGCCGACCGGGGCTCGGCCCGCTTCGGGCTGGCCTACGCCCACTTCGCCGCCGGGCGGCCGGCCGAGGCGCTGCCCCACTTCGAGCGCTTCGTGCAGGCGCGGCCCGACAGCTTCAACGGGCGCTACTTCGGCGGCTCGGCGCTGATGGACGCCGGGCGGGACGACGCCGCCCTGCCCGAGCTGCTCCGGGCGGCCGACCTGCGCCCCGACGTGCCCCAGCCGCACTACAAGATCGGGATCATCCACCTGCGCAACGGGCGGGCGGTCGAGGCCGTCGCCGCGCTGGAGGCGGCCGAGGCGCTCAAGCCCCAGAACCCGTGGATCGTCTCGGCGCTGGGCACCGCCGCCCGCCAGCAGGGGCGGCTGGACGCGGCGCTCGCGCGGCATACGCAGGCGGTCCAGGTCGGGCAGACGGTGGAGAAGGGGGTCCGGCTGGCCCGGCTGCGGGCGACGCTGGCCCGCACCGCCGAGGCCGCCGGGCAGCCGGAGGCCGCCCGCGACGCGATCGACGGGGCCCTGGCCGACGGGGGCGACGACCCCTGGGTGAAGCAGACCGGGCTGGCGGTGCTGACCCGGCTGGCGAAGCGCCGGGCGGCCGCGGGCGACGCGGGCGCCGCTGCCGAGCTGTGGCGCCGGGCGCTGGCCCTGGCCCCCGCCGACCCCGACCTGCGGGCGGGCCTCGCGGCCTTGCGCGCGGCGGCCGGTGGCGGGGCCGAGGCGCTGAAACAGGCCCAGGCGATCCCCGAGCGCGACCGGCCGTCGGTGAAGGCGGCCACCGCCCGGGCCCGGTTCGCCGTGGGGCAGTACGCCGAGGCGGCCGCGGCCTACGGGGCGCTCGAAGACCCCCGGCGGGCGGCGGTGGGCGCCGGGGCGGCCCTGCTCGCCGCCGGCGACGTCGACGGGGCGATCGAGCGGCTGGACGCGGCGGTCGAGCAGGCCGGCGAGGCGGCGGGAGGCGACCTGCGGCGCAACCACGCCCTGGCCCACCTGCGCCGGGCCGGGGCCCGCCTGGGGCGGCGGCTCACCGCGGGGGCCGACGTGCAGCAGGCGGTGGCCGGCGACGATCACCTCGACCCGATCGACGTCGCCCGGGCCCACTACGCGGCCCTGGTGCTGGCGCTGCGGCGCAAGGACGCCCGCGAGGCCCAGGCCCACCTGGCCCGGATGACCGAGGCCGCCCGTCAGGCCCCCGACGACGCCCGGGTCTTCGATCCGGCCCTCGGCCGGCGCCACGCCGAGGTGCTCACCGCCTACGTCAACGTGCTCCAGGGCCATGACGACCGGGCCCGGCGGGTGCTCGACGGGCTGCGCGAGGCTCGCCGGGGGCAGTCCGAGGCCGGCCAGCTCATGCGGGTCGTGCAGCACCGGCTGGGGCGGGCGGCGGTGATCCGGGGCGACCTGAAGACGGCCCGGGGGCACCTCGACGCGGCCCGCAAGCTGGGCGAGACCCCCGAGCTGAGCCACGACATCGCGGTGCTCGACTGGCTCGCCGGCCGCCGCGGGCGCCAGCTCGACCTGTGGACCCGGCAGGCGGGGCGCATCCGCGAGGCGCGGTTCAATCAGGCGGTGGCCCTCGAGGCGGCCGGGCGCCACGAGGCGGCGTGGCGGGCGTTCGTGCAGGCGGCCCGGGCCGGCGGGCCCCAGGCGGCCAAGGCGGCCGAGATCGCCGACGCCAAGCGGCGGGTCTTCGGCTTCGAGGAGGCCCCCTGATGCGGCTGCTCGCCCTCGTCGCCGCCGCGCTGCTGGCGCTGCCCGCCGCGGCTCAGGGGCCCGACGCCCCGGCCGAGGCCCCGCTGGTGGTGGGGGTCTACGCCCCGAACATGTACTTCGCCAACTCCCTGGCCCGCAGCCAGTACGCCGACCAGCTCGCCGCCGGGCTGGGCCGGGTCACCGGGCTGTCGTTCCGCGGGCGGGGGTTCAGCACCCAGGGCGAGTTCGACAACCAGGTCGCCGCCCGTCAGGTGCACTTCGCGCTCGTCGACGCCCAGCATCAGCTCGATCGGGGCTACGAGGCGCTGGCCCAGGGCACCGCCAACGGGCAGCCGACCCGGCCGATGGTGCTCGTCGCCCGGAGCGGGGGCAGCGTGGCCGACCTCGAGGGCAAGCGGCTGGCCCGGGTGCAGCTCGGGCGGGGCGACGAGGCGTTCATCGTCAACCACCTGCTGCAGAATCAGGTCGACCCCGGCTTCTTCGGCAAGGCCCGCACCGTGCGCGACGTGCAGGGCGCGCTGACGCTGGTCGAGCTGGGCAAGGCCGACGCCGCCTTCGCCTACAAGGGCATCGCCCCGGGCATCTTCCAGAGCCGGCCGGTGCCGCTGCCGGTCTTCGTGCGCACCGCCGGGGTGCCGGCCGGGGTCGAGCAGAAGGTGCGGCAGGCGGTGCTGGGGCTGACGGTGCCCAGCAAGGTGGTCCAGGGCTTCACCGCCTATCGGTCCGACATCCACCAGGGGCTGCGCCGGGCGCTGCGGGCGAAGCCCCGGGGGCCGGGCAACCGGCCGGTGGTCAGCCGGGGCGGCGACGACCTGCCCCCGGTGCCCGCGGGGCTGGTGGTGGGCGACACCCCGCCGACGCTGCCCCCGGTGGCCGACGAACTGACGGCGGTCGCGCCGCCGCCGGACGTGTATTGAGCGCCCGTTGAAACCCACGCCCCGCATCCTGTTGTTCGGTGAGGAGCTGCGCCTGCGCGCCGCCCGGCGCATCGCGGTCTGCTTCGGGGGGCAGGTCACCCTCGAAGAGGACCCCGGCCGGGTCGTCGCCCGGGCCGCCGGCTTCGACCCCCACGTCGTCGTCTTCGACCTCGACCACGCCGGCCCCGCCGCGCTGACCCTGGCCCATCGGGTCGCCGAGGCGTCCCCCGGGGGGCGCATGGTGCTGGTGTGCCACCCCTCGCCGCCGGCCGAGATCGAGGCCCTGCTCGGCGCCCCGTGGTTCGGCCACCTGCTCGGCCTCGAGAGCCCGTGGTTCATGGAGGAGCTGGGCGCGACCCTGGCCCGGCTCAGCGGAGAGGCCCTCTTCGGGCTGCACCGCCACCTGCCGTGGGGCTCGCGGGTGCTGTCGACCACCGTCGTCGCCAGCGACCAGAAGAGCGCGCTGTTCGACCGCATCGAGTCGTACATGGCCGACATCGGGGTGCGGGGGCGGCTGGTGCGCCGGCTGCACGACGTGGCCGACGAGATGCTGATGAACGCGGTCTACGACGCCCCGGTCGACCGGGCCACCGGCGCGCACCTCTACGCCGAGCTGCCCCGCAGCACCCGGGTCGAGCTGGCCCCCGGCGACCGCCCGGTCTTCAGCTACGGCAGCGACGGGCAGATCTTCGCGATGAGCATCACCGACCCGTTCGGCGGGCTGACGCCCGAGATCCTCAAGCGCTACATCGCCAAGGGCCTGCGCCGGGGCACGGATCAGATCGACGACAAGGCCGGCGGGGCCGGGCTGGGGCTGTACTTCCTCTTCAGCAGCCTCAACAGCCTGACGCTGTACCTCGAGCCGGGCGTGCGCACCGAGGTGGTGGGCGTCGTCGACATCCGGGGCAGCTTCCGCGACGTGCTGAACAGCCCCAAGGCGCTCAACATCTTCGTCCGGCCCGCGCAGTGAGGGAGGAGCCATGAGTCAGGTGGTCGTCGTCGATCGCATCGAAGGAGACCGGGCCGTGCTCTCGCCGGTGGTCGGCGGGCCGCCGTTCGAATGCCCGCTGGCGTGGCTGCCCGAGAAGGTGCAGGAGGGCGCCGCCCTGCGGCTGGCCCGGGTCGCCGAGGCCGGCGTGGCCCGGCTGACCGAGGCCGACGAGGCGGGGGTCGTCGTCACCCTGCCCGACGGCTCGACCCTCGGCCTGCGCCCGGGGCTGGTGCCCGACGGGCTCTCCGAGGGCGACGCGCTGGCCTTCGTCGAGGCCCCCGACATCGAGGCCGAGCGCCGGGTGAGCCTCGCCGAGAGGCTCGAGCGCCTCGCCGAGCGCATCGACGACGACATCGACCTCTGATCGGCCCCGCGCCCCGCCAGAAAAAAATCGGCCCCCCCGTAAACTCGATCGTGGCGGGGCCGGTCAGACCGGGCACAACCATCGAGCATCGCTCGAACAGCCATGAGGAGCCATCCCATGAAGCCCGGCATCAAGACCCTCTCCGCCCTCCTGCTCACCTTCGGCCTGACCCTGCCCGGCCTCGCCTTCGCCTGTGGCGGCGGGGGTGGCGGGCCCGGGTTCAAGAAGGGGCCCGCCCCCCACAAGATGGTCCGCATGATCGAGAAGAACGCCGAGCAGCTCGGCATCGAGCAGGCCACCCTCGATCAGATCCAGCAGGTGCTCGAGGCCAACAAGCCCGAGGCCGAGTCGCTGCGGGCCGACGCCAAGGCGGCCGGCAAGGCGCTGCGCGAGGCCATGAAGAGCGAGAACCCGAGCAAGGACCAGGTGCTCGCCCTCTCGGCCGAGGCCGGCGCCGCCCGGCAGGCGCTGAAGCAGTTCAACCTCTCGGTCATGCTCGACATCAAGGCGCTGCTCACCCCCGAGCAGCAGGCGGCGATGCGCGAGCTGCGGGCCGAGCGCCGGGGCAAGTGGAAGGGCAAGCGCGGCAAGCGCGGCAAGCGCGGCGGCTGGGGCGGGCCCGAGGCCGAGCTGTGAGGCCGACGCCTCGCTGAGCCCCCGCTCGGATCGATGACCTCGAAGCCGCCGATGGCCCCGCCGTCGGCGGCTTCGTCGTTTCGAAGGGGGGTGCGCCGGGCGGATCAGCGGCGGGCGGTGGCCGTGGCCTGGGTCTCCCGGATGACCATCACCTTGATCTGCCCGGGGTAGATGCACTCGTCCTCGATGCGGTAGGCGATGTCGGTCGCCAGCCGGGCCGCGGCCAGATCGTCCACCCGGCGGGGGTCGACGAGCACCCGCACCTCGCGCCCACCCGAGATCACGTAGGTGTTGCGGATGCCCCGGGGCTTGAAGTCCTCGCAGATGCCCTGCACCTCTTCGACCCGCTGGCTGTACGTCTCGATGGTCTCCCGTCGGGCGCCGGGGCGGGCGCCGCTGAGCGCGTCGGCGGCGGCGACGAGGTGGGCCAGCGGGCTCGAGGGCTTCTCGTCGTTGTGGTGGGCCGCGATGGGGTGCACGATCTCCGGCGGCTCGCCGTGGGCGGTGGCGAACGCCGCCCCGCTGACCGCGTGGCTGCCCACCGCCTCGGTCTCAGCCCACAGCACCTTGCCGATGTCGTGCATCAGCGCCGAGCGGTGGGCGGCGCGGATGTCCAGCCCCAGGTCGTCGGCCATGATGCCGCACAGGTGGGCGGTCTCGATGGCGTGCTGCCACTGATTCTGGGTGTAGCTGGTGCGATACAGCAGCTTGCCGACCAGGAACTGGATCTCGCCGTGCACGTTGCGCAGCTTGAGGATGCGGGTCGCCCGCTTGCCCGCGTCGCGGCAGATCTTCTCCAGGTCGACGCGGGCCCTCTCCACGAAGCTCGCCGCGTCGCCCACCGCCGGGTTCTTGCGCCGGGCCAGCCGCTCGTAGGCCAGCCGCCCGACCTCCCGGGTGTAGGGGTCGGGGGCCTGCATGAAGAAGCCGTCCTTGTCGGACTGGGGCACGAACTCGACGTCGCTGTGCTCGGTGATCGCCAGCATGATCGCCCGCCCGTCGGCCAGGAACCGCTCCCGGGCGGCCTTGCCCCGGGGCAGGTCGACGGTCGCGATCAGGCGATCGGCGGGGCGGGCGACGCCGTAGCGGTGCATCGCCAGATCCATCAGCCGGCGGGCCTCGACCTCGGCCCGGCTCTGCACCCGCTCCTCGTAGGTGCGGGCCGCCTTCTCGGCCGCCACCCGGGCCTCGCCGACCAGCGTCTCGCCGATGCGGGCGCTCATCGCGTCGCGGGTCTCGCCGGCCACCTGCTCCATCGACTCGACGATGCGCTGCTCGAGGCCATCGACCTCGGCCCGCAGCGCCTTGAGGGTCTCCCGCCGGTCGCGCAGCTCGGCCGCCCGCTCGCCCAGGGCCTGATCGCGGGCCTCGGCGGTCTCGTCCCGCCGGCGGGCCGAGGCCTCCAGATCGGCGAGCCGGGCCTCGTCCTCGGCCAGCGTGCGCTGCTCGTTCTCGAGCTGCCGCTGCAAGCGGCTGCGCAGCCGCTCGGCCCGCTCGACGGCCGCCTCGCGGGCGGCGTCGGCCTCGCCCCGCGCCGCCGAGTGGTCGATCTCGCCCACCCGGCGGGCCTGGGCGATCGCCTGCGCCCGCCGCTTGCGGGCCCCGATGGCCATCGCCCCGGCGACGGTTCCAGCGGCGGCGGCGGCGGTGGCGGCGGCGATGATCATGGCGGTCTCCGGTGGGCGCGACGGGCGTGCGCGGACGCGCAGCCGATGGTTCGGATGATGACCACCTGCTGCCATGGTTTCAAGCCGGCGGCGTCGGCCGGCCCCCCCGCGAGCGGGCTCAGACGCTCGGCGCGAGCCGCCGGGCGCGGTACAGCTCGGCCAGCTCGGACTCGTCCAGCTCGGTGAGGAAGTCGACGAAGCTGTTCTGGATGCGCAGGGCGTGCTCCACCGCGCCCAGGCCCAGCAGGTAGCGCAAGAGCGCCTCGTAGAAGCCGCGCACCTCGGGCAGCCGGATCACCCGCCCCTCGCCGTCGGGGTCGTATTGCAGGTGCTCCTCGAACAGGTACAGCAGCTCGCCGACGTGGCCCACCGCGAACGCCAGCTCCCGGCTCTCGGCCCGGGTGCGCAGGTAGTCGTCGAGCGCGCCGAGGCCGAGCAGGTCGTCGAACAGCTCGTGGTACTCCTCGAAGACCCGGTGGAAGTTGCCCAGCCCCCGGTTGATCGAGGCCGCGATGCGCACCGCCTCCAGCGAGCGGCGCAGCCAGTCGGCGAAGCCGCCCTCGGTGCTCGCCTCGTCGGCCCGGCGGCGGCAGATCTTGCTGATCTCGACGAAGCACTCGTCGATGCGGGTGGTGCCGTCGGGCATGCGCCCGAAGAGCTGCACGCAGCGCTCGACCATGTGGATCGCCTGCTCGTCGTCCGGCTCCTGGCGGGCGAGGTTGAGCAGGTGCTCGATGCGCAGCTCGAGGCCGAGCGGGTCGACCCCCGGCGAGCGGAACTCCAGCGGGCGGAAGCGCTCCCGCAGCGCGCGGTAGCGGCCGAAGTCGCCCTGCTTGCGGTACAGCTCGCGCAGGATCTCGCCCACCGCCTGTACGTGCTCGACGTCGCCCACCCGGTCGTAGAGCCGGATGGCGTGCTCCAGGTGGCCGATGGCCTCGTCGCTCTCGCCGGTGCGGTCGAGGAAGAGCTCGCCGTAGCGCAGGTGCACGAAGGCCCGCTGCTCGGGGTTGAGCTGCTCCTCGTGGGCGGCGAAGGTCGACAGCCCCTCCTCGAGCGCCGCTGACGGGTCCTGCCCTCGCCGCTCGAGGTGACGCACCCGCACCAGGGCCAGGGTGATGAGCCCGTAGACGTCGCCCACCGCGGTGTAGGCCGCCCGGGCCCGGGGGAAGAGGCTCTCCGCCTGGCGCAGCGCCATCGGCAGGTCGCGGTCCAGCGCCTCGTAGAGCGTGTCGGCCACCACCTGCTGCAAGTCCAGATCGGTCGCCAGCTCCACCGTGCGCCGGGTCAGCGCCTCGACCTTCTCCACCGAGAAGAAGCCCCGCTCCAGCGCATCGACCAGCTCGAGCAGCCGCATCGGGCTGTCCTCGCCGTGGGCCGGCATCCACCGGTCGAGGAGCTGCGCGAAGCGCTCCCGGGTCTCGTAGACCACGCCCAGGGTCGTCGTCATCACCCGCAGCAGGCTGACCCGGCTGTCGGTCTCGCCGACCAGATCGGCCGCCCCCTGCATCAGCGCGATGGGCCGCTGCAGGCGCTCGCCGAGGGTCAGCGCCGCCGGGCCGACCCCCTCGCCGTAGAGGTCGGGCGGGTAGAACTCGCCGCTGAGCAGGTCGAAGTGGGCGTCGACCCGGCTCTGGATCAGCTCCGCGGCGTAGCGGGCGAGCTGCTCGGCCACGAAGGGCGTCTCGCCGACCCCCGCCGCCTCGGCGACCAGCTCGTCCACCAGCCGCTCGGGGCCCTCGGGATCCTCGCCCTCGACGGTGGCCGACATCCACTCCAGCCGGGCCCGCAGGGCCTCCCGGTGGGCGTCGAGGGCCCGCAGCCGCTCGATGATGTAGGGGAAGAGCCGCTCGTGCAGCCCGACCCACTCCCAGCGGCTGAGCGCCTCGACCAGCCAGGTGTAGATGCGCACCGCCTCGGCCCGCGGGGCCCGGGCCAGGGCCTCGGTGAGCTGCACCATCACCTCGCGGGCGGCGTTGGCGTCGCCCGCCGCGTAGCACACCTCGAGCCGGACCCGCATCGCCTCCAGCCGCACCCGGGGGTCGGGCAGGTGACGGGCGAGCTCGACCGCGGCGTCGGCGTGGTGCCGGGCCTCGGTGAAGTCGCCGAGGACCTCCTTGAAGCGGGCCCGCATCGTCGACAGCCGGACGTGGATCGCCAGCCGCTCGCTGTCCGGCGTCGGGCCCTCCGGCAGCGCCTCGACCCGCTCCAAGCGGGCGGTGGCCTCGGTCAGCGCGGCGTAGATCCGATGCCGCCGCTCGCGGTCGGCCCGCCGCCCGAAGCGCCCGGCGAGGTAGGTGTGGCCCCCGCTCGTCTCGAACAGCCGCTCGACCAGGGTCACCCCGGCCTCGGCCGCCGGGATGTGACGCTCGGCGGCGCCGAAGTGGGCCGCCGCGGCCGAGAGCAGGGCCAGCTCCTCCCGCACCCGCCGGTCGCGGCGACGGGTCTCGGACCACGTCTCGGTCACGTCGAGGAACGGCCGGGGCCCGTCCGCCGGGCCGCCGGCCATCGCCCGGGCGCTGGCCCGCAGCAGCGTCGCCACCCGGACGTGCAGCCGGGCCCGCTCGTCGGAGGGCAGGGTGTCGGCGTAGTGGGCCGCCAGCTCGGCCGAGATGAAGCTCCACCGGTCGCCCTCGGGGGCGACCAGCCCGGTGGCCCGCAGGGCGTCGATGCGCAGGCGGGCGGCGTCCTCGGGCACCGACCACAGCCGGGCGAGCAGGGCCGTCTCGAACCGGGGCCCGACCACCGCCGCCGCTTGCAGATCGGCCCGCACGTTGGCCGGCAGCGCGGGCAGCGCGCCCGCCGCCAGTCGGCTCAGCCCCTCGAAGCCCGGACGGCCGGCCAGCTCGGGGTCGTCGGTGCGGCCCTTGGCGAAGGCCCCGCCCCGCTCCGAGAGCTGCACCAGCGCGTCGACCACCAGCGGGTTGCCCCGGCCGGCCGCCAGCACCCGGTCCAGGTAGCCCGGGTCGACCCCCCCGTAGCGGGCCATGCGCCCCCGGACCAGATCGGCCAGGGCCTCGTGATCCATCGGCGGCACCTCGACCACCGCCCCCGGCACCGGGCGCCAGGGGGCGCCGATCCCGTCCGGGGGAGGCGACGAGGCCATCACCAGCAGCAGCCGGGCGTCGGGCTCGGCGGCGAGGGCGTCGGTCAGCGCCTCGACCAGCGCCCGGGACGCCGGATCGGCCCGGTGCACGTCGTCGAGCACCAGCATCACCGGCCGCAGGCGGGAGACGTCGATCAAGAGCCCGGCGTGGATCGCGGCCCGGGACGGCGGCGCGGGGCCGGCCTCGGCCCGGGGCAGCGAGGCGATCTCGGTCGCCGCGGTGACGAAGTCGGCCCCCGGCAGCAGCCAGGGCACCTCGGCCTCGGCCGCGTCGTCCTGCTCGGGGCCGGCGTCGATCGCCCGCACCCCCTCGGCCACCCGCAGCACCAGCTCCTCGACCACGCCCCGCCCGCCGGGGGCCGGGCCCTCGCCGCAGCGGGCCGAGACCACCGCCACCCGCTCGCTGGGGCCGCCGACCGCGTCCAAGAACCGGCTCAGGATCGTGGACTTGCCCCGCCCGACCGGCGCCTCGAGGTGCAGCACGCCGCCCCGACCGCCGCGGGCCACCTGCCACGCCTGCCGCAGCCGGTCACCGAGGGTCGCCTCCTCACTCTGCATCGCGCCTACTTCCGCTCCTCGCCCGCGCCCGGATCGGCCACGCAGCGGAAGCCCAGATCGTTGCGCGCCGTATCGAGCGCCGCCGGCTCGCGCCGGGTCACCCGCAGTTCGAACGGGGCCTCGCGCCACCCGCCGCCCATGGTCACGCCCCGGCCCTCGACCTCGTTGGTGGTCCACTCCCGCACGTTGCCCGCCATGTTCAGCGCGCCGAACGGGCTCTCGCCCCGCCCGGCGAACGCCTCGACCGGCGCGGCGTACTTGTTCAGATCATCCCGGTCGGGCAGCCCGCCCTTGTGGGTGAAGCGCCCGTAGTTGGCCCGGGCGTCGGCCCCCGCGCCCGGCGGCTCGTCGCCCCAGGGGAACAGCCGATCGTCGCCGCCCCGGGCCGCGTAGAGCCACTCGTCGGCCGTCGGCAGCCGGCCCCCGCGCCAGCGGCAGTAGGCCGCGGCCATGTCCCGGGTGACCCCGGTGGCCGGCTGCTCGGGCAGATCCCAATGCAGGCGCAGCGCCTCGCAGGCGCCCTCGGCCACGCAGCGGGCATAGGCCGCCTGGGACACCTCGAGCCGATCGGCGAACAGCGGCCCCACCGGGCGGCCGGCGGCCGGCGGCTCGATGGTCGGGGCCAGCCGGTCGGCGCACCACGCCGCCGGATAATCCTTCAGGTCGACCCGGCACTGCGCCAGGGCCGCCGCCCGGCGATCGTCGGCCAGCCCGGGGCGCACCAGCCCCGCCGGCACCCGGACCATGCCCGCCGGCGTCGGGCCCAGATCGGCCTCGCGCACGTCCACCGGCTCGAACGTCTCGATGCCCTCGGGGTCACCGTCGGCCGGGCCCCCGTCGGGCGCGGCGGCCACCGGGACGTCGACCGCCGGGGCCTCGACCGGCGCTGCGTTCACCGTCGGATCGGCCTTCGGGGGCGCTTCGACCGGCGCCGCCGCGGCCGGCGCGGGGGCCTCGCTCCGCGTCGGCGGTTCGGGCGCCGGCTCGGGCGCCGGCCCGCCGTCGGTGCCCGCCAGCAGCCACGCCGCGCCCAGCACGCCCAGCACCACCGCCACCCCCAACGCGCCCACCAGGGCCCCGCTCGCCGGCGGGGCGACCGGGTCGAGCGCGTCGGCCGCCCGCCGCGCCGGCTCGGGCGTGGCCTCGGGCGCGTCGGGGCGCTCGGGCACCACCGGCTCGTCCGCCCCGGCGGCGTCGACCGGGTCGGTCGGCTCGGCCGGGGGCGGGGTCTCCGGCTCGACCGGCTCGGCGCCGGCCTCCCGCGGGGCGGGCTCGTCCGGGGGAGGCGGCGCCGACAGGTCGCGGCGGTCGAAGCGCCCGCTCGGCGGCCGCGACCCGATGCGGCTCACCCGATCCAACCCCCGCCGATCGTAGGTCGGCTCGAAGGCCTGCTCCGGCTCGGGCGGCGCCGACCACGCCCCGCGGGGGTCGAAGCGCTCGAAGCGATCGGGCAGCCGGGCCGCCGGGCGGGCCGCCTGACCCGCCAGCAGCCCCATCTCGGTCTCGATGCTCTGCAGCGCCGCCACCCGCTCCCGCAGCCGATCGAGCTCGGCGTCGCACCGCTCGATGCGCCGGGCGTGCCCGTGCAGCCAGTCGCGCACCGCCCGCTGGCGGGCCTCCAGCTCGCGCAGCCGGGCCCGCTGCCGCTCGACCTCGGCCATGAAGGTGCGGTCGGCGTCCAGGTCGCGGGCGGCGTGCTCGAGGTGGGCCTCGACCTTGGCCCTGAAGTGGGGCAGCAGCGCGTCGATGAAGGCCGGCACGTCGGCGTAGCGCCCGCTGTCGGCCAGGGCGTCCAGCGCCGGCCGGCCCAGCCCGCCCAGGTCGCGCTCGACGTCGACCCAGTCCATCAGGATGTCGTCGAAGGCCCCGCCGCCGCCCTCCAGCGCGTCCAGCCCCTCCAGGCGGTGGCTCGACGGCGGCGCGACGCCGGTCAGCGCCACGTAGAGCAGGCTGCCCAGCGCCTTGAGGTCGGCCCGGGCCAGCGCCTCGAAGTCGTCGGCCGTGCCCGGCGGGGTCCAGCCGACCACCGCCACCCCGTCCAGCCCGCCGGGCCGGTCGACCAGCACGATCGACCGCGGATCGAGCTCGCCGTGGGCCACCCCCACCCGGTGGGCGGCTCGCACCGCCGCCGCCGCTTGCAGCACCACCGACAGCGCGTCCAGCTCGACCAGCCCCTCGCCGCGCAGCGCCAGCCGGGCCTCGAGGTTCTGCCCGTCGACGTAGGCGAACGCCACGAAGGCCGGCTGCAGCGCGTCCTCGACCCGCACCACCCGGGGCAGCCCCTGGTGGTCCACCGCGGACAGCGCCCGGCCCCAGGCGGCGAAGCGATCGTGATCGATGAGGGTGGTGTCCTCGAGCAGCAGGGCGACCGACTCGCCGCCGCTCAGCCGGGCCTTGAAGCGCCCCGCGCCCAGGCCTTCGCCCAGCTTCTCGACGAACTCCACGTCATCGAGGGAGGGCAGCGCGCCGAGGTCGAGGGAGGAGCCGGGCATGACGGCCGACGATATGCCAGCCCGGGGCCCGAAGCAAACTGCGTCACACCGGGCCGGCGACCTCTTCGAAGCGGGCGAACTCCAGCCGCTCCATCAAGAAGAGCACCTGATAGACCGTCGCCTCGTCCGCCCCGGGGATCGACATCAGCCGGCCGAACTGATCCATCACCGGCTCCCGCCGCCCCACCGCCTGCCAGATGCGGGCCTGCTTGGGGCTCAGGTCGAGCGCCCGGGCCGAGATCGCCTGATGCCGCAGCCGCACGAACGGCACGTGCTCCCGCCCCTGGAAGTGGCCCTTGAGGTCGTCGAACGCCAGCCGTCGCTGCACGCCCTCGTTGACCAGGGCGTAGGCGCTCGTCTCGAGCGGCACGATCTGGGCCGTCGTCGTCTCGCCCCGGTGGAAGGCGTAGGTGCCGCTGCTCCAGCCGAAGATCTCGAGCAGCTTGGTCTTGACCTGCTCGACCAGCGCGTTGAACAGGTCGTGCTTGGTGATGGCCTCGCGGTGCACCAGCGCATCACCCAGGCGCCCGTGGAAGTCGGGCAGCATCTTGAGCGCCTCGTTGAGCGTCGCCCGCCCGATGAGCCGCCGCTGCACCAGGTGCTCGCCGAGCAGCTCGGAGCGCAGGTTGCTCGTGACGTACTCCGGCCGCCCCAGGCGCCAGAAGATCTCCTTCTTGCGCGAGCCATTCTCGAAGTGCATGCGCCCCGTCGCCCGACAGGCGGCGTAGCGATACAGCAGGCGGGCGAAGTCGACCCGCTCGAAGCGCCCCTGATAGTCGGCCGGCGGCCCCTCCTCGGCCGGCTCGTCCTCGAAGAGCCCGGGCACCGCGTCGGGGGCGACCCACGGCGAGTCGTCCACCGAGATGCGGGCCACCGCCTCCCGCCCGTCGCGGCGCACCACCTCGATGAGCGTATTGAGCCCCATCGGCCCGTAGACCACCCCGTCCCGGTCGCGCACCCGGAAGCGGCTGTAGGGGCTCCACACCACCTCGTCGTCGGGCGAGAGCCCCGGCAGTCCGGGGATCGGGGGCCGGGTCGTCGGGTCGTCCCGCCGGGCCTGCTCGCCCCGGGCGACCATCTCGTCGACCTCGGCGTCGATGCCCTTCTGCCGGTCGAGCTCCTCCTCGATCTCCTTGGCGAAGACCGACTTCATGAACCGGCCCATGTCCTGGACCGTCACCCGCTGCTTCTCGTTGAAGAGGTGGTCGAGCAGGGCATCGATGAACTCGGTCGCCGTCTGGTAGCGGTCGGCCGGGTTGCGGGCCAGGGCCCGGCGCAGGATCCCGACCAGGGTCGGCGAGATGCCCGTCGGCAGCTTCTCGAGGGCCGCCTCGACGTCGCACTCCCGGACCATCATCAGGGTCTCGAGCTCGCTCTTGCCGTGGAAGAGGCGGTTCATCGCCAGCATCTCGTAGAGCATGATGCCCGCCGAGAAGAGGTCGGCCCGGGTGTCGATCTCGGCCCCGGTCACCTGCTCGGGGCTCATGTAGCCCAGCTTGCCCTTCATCGTGCCCGAGCGGGTCGTCGACTCCCGCTTGCGGGCCTTGGCCACCCCGAAGTCGCCGATCTTGACGTCGCCGTCGTAGGCGATGAGCACGTTGGACGGCGAGACGTCGCGGTGGATGATGCGCAGGGGGTTGCCCCGGCTGTCGACCGCGTTGTGGGCCGCCTCGAGCCCCTTGAGCGTCTCGGCGATGATGTAGACCGCCAGCTTGTGGGGCACCCGGATGCGCAGGTGGGTGCAGCGGATCAGCAGGTTGAGCAGATCCTTGCCGAAGACGTACTCCATCGCGATGAAGTACTCCTTCTGCACCGACCCCAGATCGTAGATCTGGACGACGTTGGCGTGCTGCAACGACACGGCGATCTTCGCCTCGTCGATGAACATGTGCACGAACTCGTCATTGTCGGCGAGGTGACGCAGGATCTTCTTGATCACCAGCGTCTTCTGGAAGCCCGCCGCGCCGAACTGGCGGGCACGCCAGATCTCGGCCATGCCGCCGACCCCGATCTGGTCGAGGAGCAGATACTTGCCGAACTGACGGGGGCGGAACTTCGTCAAAGGCCGAGCGGCGCCGTCCAGAGGCATGTCGTCCGAGGCCCCCGGCGCGCGACGAGGGCTGCCCTTCGAATCTCACGAAACACCCCCCGCCGGCAACCATCGCAGCCCCGACGGCCGCGATCGGGCGCGGACATTGATCTGCGCGCACACGCTCGCCTACACTCGCCGCCTTTGATCGCCCCCGAGGAGCGGCATGCCCCCGCCCTGCAGCATCGACACCCTCGTCATCGGCGCCGGGCTCGCCGGCCTGTCGTGCGCCCACCACCTCGACCGGCCGTTCCTGGTCGTCGAGGCGGCCGACCACGTCGGCGGCAAGGCGAAGAGCGAGCACTACGAGGGCTTCACCTTCGACGTCACCGGCCACTGGCTGCACCTGCGCGACCCCGACATGCGGGCGCTGGCGCTGAAGCTGTGCGGCGACGAGCACTTCATGCGCATCCGCCGGCTCAGCCGGATCTGGTCCCACGGGGTCTACACCCGCTACCCGTACCAGGCCAACACCTTCGGGCTGCCGCCGGAGGTCATCAAAGAGTGCGTGATGGGGGCCGTCGAGGCCGACCGCCGCCGCCCCGAGGCGGTCGCCCTCGAAGACGAGCCGGAGAACTTCGCCGACTGGATCCGCTTCTACTTCGGCGAGGGCATCGCCCGGCACTTCATGATCCCGTACAACGCCAAGCTGTGGGGGGTGCCGGCCACCGAGATCACCAGCCGGTGGTGCCAGCGCTTCGTGCCCCGCCCGGCCCTGGCCGACATCGTCGCCGGCGCGGTGGGCTGCAACGAGAAGGCGATGGGCTACAACGCCGAGTTCCTCTACCCCCGGACCGGCGGCATCCAGACCCTCGCCGAAGCCCTCGCCGACGCGGTCGGGCGGGATCACATCCGGCTGTCGAGCCCCATCGCGCGGGTCGACCCGGTCGCGAAGGTCGCCACCACCGCCGACGGCGCCGACATCGGCTACCGGCACCTCGTCAGCACGATGCAGCTCCCCCACCTGATCGACCGGCTCACCGAGGTCCCCGCCGCGGTGCGCGCCGCCCGCTCGAAGCTGCGGGGCAACACCGTGCGCTACCTCAACGTGGGCGTGCGCGGCCCGCTCGGCCAGCCCGACCACTGGATCTACGTGCCCGAGGAGAAGTGGCCGTTCTACCGGGTGGGCAGCTTCAGCAACGCCAACCCGGCGATGGCCCCCGAGGGCTGCGCGGCGCTGTACATCGAGATGGCCGACCGCGACACCCCGCTCGACGACCTGCGGGGCACCATCGGCGAGGGGCTGTGCGCGATGGGGCTGATCGATGATCCGGCCCGGATCCTGTTCATGCACGAGCGGGTCATCGACAACGCCTACGTCATCTACGACTTCGACTACCACGACAGCCGGGCGGCCATCCTCGATCACCTGGGCCCGATCGGCATCCAGAGCATCGGGCGCTACGGCGACTGGAACTACTCCTCGATGGAGGACGCCCTCATCGACGGGCGGCGGGCGGCCGAGGCGCTGGCCCGGACGGAGGCGACCCGATGAGCAGCGGCGCGCAGGCGGACGCGACCCCCGAGGTCTCGATCGTCATCCCGGTCTACAACGAGGAGGGCATCATCTCGGCCGCCCTCGCCGATCTGACCGAGAAGCTGAGGTCCGTCGACTTCACCTACGAGATCATCGTCGCCGAGAACGGCTCGAAGGACGCCACCGTCGCCATCGCCGAGGACTTCGCCACCCGCCACCCCGAGGTGAGCGTCTTCTCCGCCGGGGAGCCGAACTACGGCAAGGCCCTGCGGGAAGGCATCTTCCGGGCCCGGGGCACCTACGTCATCTGCGAAGAGATCGACCTGTGCGACGTGGACTTCCACCGCACCGCGATCGAGAAGCTGCGCGAGGGCTACTCGCTGGTCGTCGGCAGCAAGCGGGCCCCCGGCTCGCGGGACCGGCGTCCGCTGTACCGCCGCTTCGCCACCGGCGTGCTCAACGGCATGCTGCGGGTCGCGGTGGGCTTCCGGGGCACCGACACCCACGGGCTCAAGGCCTTCCGCCGGGACGCCCTCATCGACATCGTCGAGTCGTGCGTCGTCGACAAGGACATGTTCGCCAGCGAGTTCGTCGTGCGGGTGCACCGGGCCGACCGCCCGTGGTGCGAGGTGCCGATCGACCTCGTCGAGAAGCGCCCCCCGTCCATCGGGCTGGTGCGCCGGGTGCCCAACGTGCTGCGCAACATCGTGCGGCTGACGGCGATCATCCGGCTGGGGCGTGACTTGAAGTGAGCGGCTCTGGAGCCAGCGGATCTTGAGAACCCAGACGGCCAGCGTGGGGGTGGACGTCGACAGCCTGCGGTACTACTACCGCATCCACGGCCTCGACGAGAGCAACGCCACCAACGCCGCGTGGCGGGTGGGCGTGCCCCGCTTCGTGCAGCTCTTCGCCGCCGTGGGCATCAAGGCCACCTTCTACTGCATCGCCGAGGACCTCGACCTGCCGGGCAACGCCGAGCGGCTGCGGGCGCTCGTCGAGGCCGGCCACGAGATCGGCAACCACACCTGGCACCACCCCTACGCCCTCACCCGCATCCCGGCCAGCGAGCGGCGGGCCGAGATCGCGATGGGCCGCCGGCTGCTCGAGGCCGCCGCCGAGGCGCCGGTGGTCGGCTTCCGGGCGCCGGGCTACAACACCAGCGCCGCGGTGATGGCCGACGTCGTCGCCAGCGGGCACACCTACGACAGCAGCGTCTTCCCCTGCGCCCCGTATTACGCCGCCAAGGCCGGGGTCATGGGCTGGATGCGCCTGCGCGGCCGGCAGAGCCGCAGCGTGCTGGGTGATCCGACGGTGCTCACCGCGCCCCGCGACCCCTACCGGGCCGCGGTGGACGACCCCCACCGGCGGGGGGACGGGCTCGACGTCTTCCCGGTGAGCGTGGTCGGCGGGGTGCCGCTCATCGGCACCGCGTTCACCGCGCTGGGGCTGACCGGATCGGTGCTCGCCCTGCGGGCCGCGCTCGCGACCCGCAAGCACGTCACCCTCGAGTTCCACGCCGTCGACCTCATCGGCCTGCGGGACGACGGCCTCGACCCGGCCCTGGCGGTGCAGCCCGACCTCAAGACCCCGGTCGCCTCCAAGCGGCGCACCTTCGCCCGGGTGCTCTCGATCCTGCGCGACCGGGCCCGGGTCGAGCGCATGGACGTGCTCGCCGCCGAGCGGGCCGGGCGCGGCGGGCGGCGGCGGCGGGTCTGATGCGGGCGACGGGGAGGGGCCGATGAAGACGCTGATCGCCGGGCTGATGCTGGCCATGGCCGGGCCCTGCGTGGCGCCCACGCCGCCGCCGCAGAGCAGCCCCGAGACCGCCCGCAGCGCCGTCGCCGCCTGGAGCGACGCCTTCAACCGGGACGACGCGGCCGAGCTGCGCTGGCTGGTGCACCCCGACGCCCGGGGCGCCTTCGACGGCGACCCGGCCCTGCCCGCCGAGCTGGCCGCCTGGCAGGTCGTGCGCTACCGCCTCGGGGGGCCGGTGAAGGTCGACGGCCGCTTCGAAGGCCGCAGCGGCACGCTCGAGCTCGGCGACGGCCGGCGCACCGAAGATCGGGCGATCATCGTGGTGCAGTCGGAGGGGCGATGGTGGATCTGGCGACGTTGAGAGCTTTCCCACACACTCCGGCGCTTCGCCCAGCGCCGTCCCGAGCGCCGATCTCGGTGGCTGTCGGCGCTCGGAATACTTCGAGTATTCCTGCGGCCTCCATCCTGGATCTCGGCGCTCGGCCCGGCGCTGTGCTCGACCGTACCTCGTGGGCAAGCTCTTGAGATCGCTCTCGCTGCTGGCGGCGCTGGCGCTGCTGGCCCCGGCCTCGCCCGCCGGCGGGGCCCCGCTCGGCGACCCCGGCGCGCTGCCCACCAGCCTCGACCCGCCGCCCGCGCTCGACACCCGCGACCTCGACGGCCCGGCGCTGACGGCCGAGGCCCCGCCGCTCGACGGCCTGACCGTGCCGGTGGTGCTCAACGGCCCGGTGCGCGGCTTCCTCGACTTCTTCCAGCAGCGGGGGCGCTTCATCTATGCCGGCTGGTGGGCCCGCATGCACCGGTTCGCCCCGGTCATCCGGCCCATCCTCGAAGAGCACGGCGTGCCGCCCGAGCTCATCTACGTCTGCATGATCGAGAGCGGCTTCGACCCCGACGCGGTCAGCCGGGCGGCGGCGGTGGGCCCGTGGCAGTTCGTGCAGAGCACCGGCCGGGCCTACGAGCTGCGCCTCGACGCCTGGATCGACGAGCGCCGCGACCCGATCAAAGCCACCCGGGCCGCCGCCCGCCACTTCCGCGACCTCCACGAGAAGTACCGGAGCTGGCCCCTGGTGCTCGCCGCCTACAACGCCGGGGTGGGCCACATCGACCGGGGCATGGCCCGGGCCAATACCAACGACTACTGGCGGCTGGTCGAGCTGGGCACCATCCCCGAGGGGGCCACCCGCTACGTGCCCAAGGTCATGGCGGCCATGATCATCGGCCAGGACCCCGCCCGCTACGGCTTCGCCGAGGTGAAGCCCGAGCCCCCGTGGCGCTTCGCCGTCGTCGAGGTGCCCGGGGGCCGCGACCTGAAGACGCTGGCCAAGGCGGCCGACGTGCCCTACGCCGCGCTGGTCGCGCTCAACCCCGAGCTGCGCCGGGGCTTCACCCCGCCCGACGGGGTGGCCTACCCCCTGCGGGTGCCGCCCGAGGGCGGGCCGAAGCTCACCGCCGCCGTCGACGGCCTCGCCGGGCGCCCGGGGGTCTTCGTCGAGCACACCGTGCGCTTCGGCGAGCGCCTGCGGGACATCGCCCGGGCCTACGCCGTGCGCCGCCGCAGCCTGCGCCGGCTCAACAACCTCGAGCGGGGCGAGCCCGAGCCGGGCCAGGTGCTGCTCGTGCCCAGCAGCGACAAGCCGGCCCCCGGCGACCCCATCGAGCTGCTCGTCGCCACCGAGCCGGCCGTCGACTTCGACGTGCCGGGGCGGGCGCCGGTGTACTTCCCGGTGCGCAGCCGGACCCGCCTCGACCGCATCGCCGCCTTCTTCGACGTCGCCCCGGGCCACCTCGCCATGTGGAACGGCCTCGACCCCGAGGCCGCCGTGCAGCGGGGCATGGTGCTCAAGATCTACGTGCCCCAAGACTTCGACCGCAGCACCGCGGTGCTCGTCGAGCAGGGCGCAGCCATCGAGGTCGCCGCCGGCAGCCCCGCCGCCGAGCACGCCCTGGCCTACGCCCGCAAGGAGCGCACCCCCACCGTCAAGCGCATCGAGCACACCGTGCGCCGGGGGGACAACCTGTGGCGCATCGCCCGCAAGCACGGGGTCACCGTCGCCGCCCTGCGGGCCGAGAACGGCCTCGACGGCTTCGCGCTCTCCGTCGGCCAGACGCTCTCGGTGCCGACCCTCGACACCCCCAAGCCCCGGGGCAAGGCCGCCCGCCGCCGCCCCAAGGCCGGCGCCCGGGGCCGCACCCGCTACACGGTCCGCTCGGGCGACAACCTGTGGAAGATCGCCCGCAAGTTCGGCACCACCGTCAAGGCGCTGCGCCGGGCCAACAACATGCGCCGCAAGTCGGGGCTCCGGCCGGGGCAGCGGCTGGTGATCCCATGACGCGCCCCCGGCTCAGCGCCCCGTCTCCCACGGGATCAGCGCCCGCAGCAGCGCCGGCCCTAGCCGCAGCCCGCGGCGCAGGCCGATGACCGCCACCCGGGCCCCGTAGCCGGCGCCGATGAGCAGCGGGGCGAACATCGCGACCCGGGCGATCAGGGGCGAGGCGTCGCGCACGATCAGGGGCCGGAAGACCATCAGCAGCACCATGGTCGAGGCGGCGGCGAGGGTGAAGCCGACCCCGAAGTAGACCACCGCCAGGGATGCCTTGCGCTCGCTCATCGCCGGCTCACATGTTGCGGCGGTACTGGCCGCCCACCGCGAAGAGCGCGTCGGTGATCTGGCCCAGGGTGCACACCTTCACCGTCTGCATCAGCTCGGCGAAGACGTTGCCCCCCTCGAGGGCCACCCGCTGCAAGCGCTCGATCGCCGCGGCCCCCCGCTCGCCGTTGCGCGCCCGGAACGCCCGATTGCCCGCGATCTGGGCCTGCTTCTCGCCCTCCGAGGCCCGGATGAGCTCGACCTCGACCACCCCCTCGGGGGCCTCGTCGGGCAGGAAGGTGTTCACCCCGATGACCGGCAGCTCGCCGCTGTGCTTCTTCTGCTCGTAGTACATCGACTCTTCCTGGATGCGGCTGCGCTGGTACATGACCTCCATCGCGCCCAGGACCCCGCCCCGCTCGGTGATGCGGTCGAACTCGGCGAGCACCGCCGCCTCGACCAGATCGGTGAGCTGCTCGACGAAGTACGCCCCCTGGAACGGGTTCTGATTCATCGACAGCCCCAGCTCGCGGTTGATCACGAGCTGGATCGCCAGCGCCCGACGCACCGACTCCTCGGTGGGCGTCGTGATCGCCTCGTCGTAGGCGTTGGTGTGCAGGCTGTTGCAGTTGTCGGCGATGGCGTACAGCGCCTGGAGCGTCGTGCGGATGTCGTTGAACGCGATCTCCTGGGCGTGCAGCGACCGGCCCGACGTCTGGATGTGATACTTGAGCTTCTGGCTGCGCGGCCCGGCTCCGTACAGGTCGCGCATCGCCACCGCCCAGATGCGGCGGGCGACCCGGCCGATGACCGCGTACTCCGCGTCGACCCCGTTGCTGAAGAAGAACGACAGGTTGCGGGCGAAGGCGTCGGGGTCCATGCCCCGGGCCTTGTAGTACTCGACGTAGGTGAAGCCGTTGGCCAGGGTGAAGGCGAGCTGGCTGATGGGGTTCGCCCCCGCCTCGGCGATGTGATAGCCGCTGATCGAGACCGAGTAGAAGTTCCGCACCCGGTGGTCGAGGAAGTACTGCTGGATGTCGCCCATCATCTTGAGGGCGAAGTCGGTCGAGAAGATGCAGGTGTTCTGGGCCTGATCCTCCTTGAGGATGTCGGCCTGCACCGTGCCCCGCACCCGGCCGAGCACGTCGGCGGCGACCTCGGCGTACTCGTCGGCCGGCAGGAGCTGGTCGCCCGAGACCCCCAGGAGCCCCAGCCCCGATCCGTCGTGCCCCGGGGGCAGCTCGCCCCGGTACTCGGGGCGGTCGTCGCCGAGCAGCGCGTCGATCTTCGCCTCGGCCACCGCCCAGCGCCCGGTCTTGCGCAGGCGGCGCTCGACGGCCTGGTCGATGGCGGTGTTGAGGAACATCGCCAGGATCATGGGCGCCGGGCCGTTGATCGTCATCGAGACGCTGGTGGTCGGCGCGGTCAGGTCGAAGCCGGAGTAGAGCCGCTTGGCGTCGTCCAGCGTCGCCACCGAGACCCCCGAGTTGCCCACCTTGCCGTAGACGTCGGGCCGCTCGGCCGGGTCGCGGCCGTAGAGCGTCACCGAGTCGAACGCCGTCGACAGGCGCGCCGCCGGCTGGCCCCGGCTGACGTAGTGGAACCGGCGGTTGGTGCGCTCGGGGCCGCCCTCGCCGGCGAACATGCGGGTCGGATCCTCGCCGGTGCGCTTGTAGGGGAAGACCCCCGCCGTATAGGGGAAGTCGCCGGGCACGTTCTCCAGCAGCCGCCAGCGCAGCAGGTCGCCCCAGTCGTCGGTCCGGGGCAGGGCCACCTTGGGGATGCGGTTGCCCGAGAGCGTCTCGGTGAAGTTCTCCACCTCGATCTCGCGCCCGCGCACGGTGTAGCTGTGGGTCGGCGCGGTGTACGCCTCGCGCAGCGCGGGCACGGTCGAGAGCAGCGCCCGGTGGGCCGGGTCGAGGCGGTCGAGGGTCTCGTCGTACAGCGCCCGCAGCCGCTCCGCCGCCTCGTCGGACGCCTCGGCGAGCGCGGCGTCCTGCGACCGGTCGGCGTAGCGCTCGGCGATGCCCGGCACCGCGTCGCCCAGGGCGGCCAGCGCCCGGCGCAGCCCGTCGGCCTTCGCCGCGATCGCCGCCTGATCCGCCGCCCGGGTGTGGTGCGCGCGCAGGGTGTCGGCCACCTCGCTCAGGTAGCGCACCCGGCGGGGCGGCACGACCTCGCCCAGGTCGGGCGAGCGGGCCGGCATCGGGCCCGGATCCCACGAGCCGCCCTGCTCGGCGAGGCGCTGCATCAGGTGGGCGAAGAGCCGATCGACCCCCGCGTCACCGTAGCGGCTGGCGACGCAGGCGAAGACCGGCATCTCGTCGGGCGGGGTGTCGAACGCGCCCCGGTTGCGCTGCATCTGCTTGGCCACGTAGCGCGCCGCGTCCTCGGCGCCCCGCTTGTCGGCCTTGTTGAGCGCCACCACGTCGGCGAAGTCGAGCATGTCGATCTTCTCGAGCTGGCTCGGCGCGCCGAACTCCGGGGTCATCACGTACAGCGACAGGTCGGCCAGATCGACCACCTCGGAGCCGCTCTGGCCGATGCCGGCGGTCTCGAGGATGACCAGATCGAACGCCGCGCTGCGCAGGGCGAGCAGCGCGTCGCGCACCGCGGGGGGCACCGCGGCGTTGGCCGAGCGGGTGCCCATCGAGCGGGCGTACACCCGGGGGTTGCTCGCCGCGTTCATGCGGATGCGGTCGCCGAGCAGCGCCCCGCCCGAGCGGCGGCGGGTGGGGTCGACCGAGAGCACCGCCACCCGGCGCTCGGGGAAGGCCTCGAGCAGCCGCCGCACCAGCTCGTCGGTCAGCGACGACTTGCCCGCCCCGCCGACCCCGGTGATGCCCAGGACGGGGGCCAGCGGGCGCCCCTCGGCCTCGGCCCGGAGCCCGGCCAGCGCCTCGCCCTCGCCCTCGGCGTGGGCCCGCTCGATCCAGGTCAGCGTGCGGGCCACCGCCGCCGCCTCGCCCTCGGCGAAGCCCGCCGGCGGGCCGTCGACCCCCGCGAGCAGGTCGCGGCGGGCGCCGTCGATCATGTGGTCGATCATGCCCACGAGCCCCAGCTTGCGGCCGTCCTCGACGCTGTAGATCCGGGTCACGCCCCGCCGGTGAAGCTCGGCGATCTCTTTGTCGGTGATCGTGCCCCCGCCGCCGCCGAACACCTTGATGTCGCCCCGGCCCCGGGCCCGGAGCTGCTCGACCATATAGGTGAAGTACTCCATGTGGCCGCCCTGGTAGCTCGACACCGCGATGCCGTGGGCGTCCTCGTCGATGGCGGCGTCGACGATCTCGTGCACCGAGCGGTCGTGACCGAGGTGGATGACCTCGGCCCCCCGGCTCTGCAGGATGCGGCGCATGATGTTGATCGAGGCGTCGTGCCCGTCGAAGAGGCTGGCGGCGGTGACGAAGCGGACCGGCTCGGCGGCCGCGGGCGGCGAAGGCGACATGGGGCACTCCTGGGCGGCCTTCCGGGGTGGCCGCCGGGCAGTATCCCGATGCGCGAGGGGGCCCGCAAGCCGCGCGGAGCCGTCGGCCGAGGTAGAGGAATGTCAGGGTTGCATCTCGCCCGGCGCCGTGGCTCGCTCTTGTCGCCGGATCCAGGGGGGACCGGCCCACCACGATACAGGCCTCCCACGGGAGGCGAGGGGACATGTCATGCGCCTGCTTTTTTCGTCGTTCGCCGTCGCGGTCCTGATGCTCTGCGGCTTCGCCACCACCGCCGTCGCCGGTGACTGCAACAAGGTCCGCTTCGAGTTCACCAACTCGACCGGGGCCAAGGTCAAGGTCAAGAAGGTGCACATCAAGGGCAACGACGGCTCGTGGAACGAGAACATCTCCAACAAGCAGATCCTCACCGGCAAGAAGCACAAGACCGCCAAGCGCCGGCTGAACAAGCTCGACTCGGGCAAGAAGGGCGACTTCACCGTCAAGTACGACCGGTGGGACGCGCCCAACAACAAGTGGAAGGCCGCCAGCCAGAAGTTCTCCGGCCTCAAGTGCACCGACGGCAAGACGTTCAAGTTCGACCTCACCCGCAAGTGAGCCGCCCGGCCGGCTCCGCCGAGTCGGCCGACCACCGGCCCCGCCCCGCCGAATCGACCGGACAGCGCCACCCGCTGGCACCGGACGCCGCCGCCCGCCACGATGGCCCCACGATCGCATCGGAGGCGCCATGAACCCCGGACCGCCCGCCCCGGCCGGCGGCGCGCAGCGCATGCTCGGCTCGATGGCGGTGCACACCATTCAGTTCGCCGTGGCCCGGGGCGTGCCGTGGGATGTCATCACCGCCGAGACCGGGCTGCGCCGGGCCGACCTGCTCGCCCCCGATCCGTGGGTCCCCGCGGGGGTCGTGCCCACCGTCTGGCGCCTGATCGAGGCCCGCTGCCCCGGTGAGGCCCCGGCCCTCGATCTCGCCCGCAGCGCCCCGGCGTCGTTCTTCGGCGACATGGCCCACAACCTGCGCTTCGCGGCGGACCTGCGGCGCATCCTCGAGGCGGTCATCGGGTTCCGGGCCGTGCTCAGCGACGGGCTCGACATCACGCTGCGCGAGGGCGCCGACGAGGCCGCCCTGGAGGTGAGCCACCCGGCCGACGCGCTCGACGGGGGTCATGGGGCCGAGGTCGGGATCGGCCTGTGGTGGCGGCTGCTGCGCGAGGCGGTCGACCCCTCGGCGCTGCGCCGGGTGCACTTCGCCCACGCGCCCCATGGCCCCGAGGCGAAGTACGTCGACGTCTTCGGGGTGCCGGTGCGCTTCGGCCAGCCGCGCCACGCCCTGATCTTCGCCAGCGACGCGCTCGACCGGCCGCTCGCCGAGCGCGACCCGGCGCTGTTCGCCTACGTGCGCGAGCACCTCGCGCTGATGGGGGACCGGCTCGAGGCCCTCAACGCCGCCGACGGCCTGGCGGCGGTGCGGGCGGCCATCGCCCACAACGCCGAGCGGGCCGACTACTCGGCGGAGGGCCTCGCCCGGCGGATGGGCATGAGCCTGCGCAGCTTGCAGCGGCTGGCCACCGAGCACGACACGACAGTCAGCGCCCTGCTCGCCGCCGCCCGCACCGCCAACGCCCAGGCCCTGCTGACCGACCCCCGCCCCAGCATCGACGAGGTCGCCGAGACGGTGGGTTACGCCGATCGGCGGGCGTTCAGCCGGGCGTTCAAGCGGTGGACCGGGCAGACCCCGGCCGCGTATCGGCGGTCGGCGTGATCGGGGCCCTCGCCGCCGCCGCGGGCACCCTCTTCGCCGGGGGGCGGCTGGCCCGGGCCCTGTTCGTCGACCGCCCGCCGCCTCCGCCCGCGGTCGAGGCGCCGCCCCCCGATCCCGCGGATTACGACGGCCCCGAGATCGCCGGGCGCACCCTGGAAGACTGGCGCATCGACGGGGCGCTGGTGCTCTCGACCGCCGGCGTGATCGGGGTCGGGGTCGGCGCCGCCCTCTCGCTGCCGACCGCGGTGATCGTCACCCCGATGCTGGGGGCGGTGGTGGTCGGCTTCGTCGGCCGGGCCGTCGCCGACTACCGACGCGACGGCCGGGTGGGGGTCGCCGGGGTGGACGTCTTCAGCTCGGCCGGCCCGCTCGCCGCGGGGCACCTGACCGCCGTCTCGACCTACATGATCTCGGTGCACGCCACCCGGCGCATCGCCCGCAGCAACGAGGACCGCACCCGGCGGGCGCTGGGCCGGCTGCTGGCCGAGATCAGCCCCACCGCGTGGCGGGTCGAGGGCGGCGTCGCGGTCGAGGTCCCGCTCGACGCGCTGGCCGCGGGCGACGTGATCGAGGTGAGCGCCGGGCAGGCGGTGCCGGTGGACGGAGCGGTGGTCGAGGGGCTGGCCCGGGTCGACCGGCAGGCGCTCACCGGGGAGTCCGCCGCGGGCCACGCCGGGCCCGGCGACGCGGTGCACGCCGCCGAGCTGCTGATCGAGGGCCGGGTGCGGGTGCGGGTCGATCGGGCCGGCGCCGAGACCCGGGCGGCGCAGATCGAGGCGCTGCTCGACGCGGCGACCGGCTACCGGCGGCGGTTCCGGTCGCAGGGGGACGACGTGGTCGACGCCGGGGCCCGCCCCACGCTGGCCCTCGGCGCGCTGGCGCTGCCCACCGTCGGCGTCGACGCCGCGCTGGGCATCATCTTCGCCCCGCTGGCCTACGCCCTGCGCTACACCGCGCCGATCAGCGTGCTGGGCTACATGCAGTGCGCCGCGCGGTCGGGCATCCTGGTCAAAGACGGCCGGGCGCTGGAGCTCGTGGCCGGGGTCGACGTCGTGATCTTCGACAAGACCGGCACCCTGACCGATCCGGTGCCCCGGGTGGTCGAGGTCGTCGGGGTCGGCGGCGACCCCGAGCCGGCGCTGGCCCTGGCCGCCGCCGCCGAGCGCCATCAGAGCCATCCCCTCGCCGCCGCGATCCGGGCCGAGGCCGCCCGCCGGGGGCTGCTCGTGGCCGAGGCCGAGGCCGTCGCCGTCGAGCGGGGCCGGGGGCTGACCGCGACCGTCGACGGCCGGCGGGTGCTGGTGGGCAGCGCCCGGCTGCTGGCCGCCGAGGGCGCGGTGATCGAGACCCCCGCCGCCGCTCGGGACGCCGAGGCCCGGGGCCGCTCGGTGGTCTACGTCGCGGTCGACGGCGCGCTGGCCGCCTGGATCGCGCTCGAGGCCCGCCCCCGGCCCGAGGCGGCGGCGGTCATCGCCCGGATGAAGGCCCGGGGGCTGGCGGTGCACCTCGTCTCCGGCGACCGCCCGGCGCCCACCGCCGCGCTGGCCGCCGCGCTGGGCGTCGACCACTGGCGGGCCGAGGCGCTGCCCGACGAGAAGGCCCGCCACATCACCGCGCTCCAGGACGCCGGGCGCCGGGTGTGCTTCGTCGGCGACGGGCTCAACGACGCGGTGGCGCTGGAGCGGGCCGACGTGGCCGTGGCCATGGGATCGGCCGCCTCGCTGGCCGGCGATCTGGCGGCGGTGGTGCTGCTCGGTGACCACCTCGGCGGGCTCGATACGCTGTGGGATCTGGGCGGCCGGCTGGCGGTGGACTTCGAGCGCTCGACGCTGCTGACGACGGTGCCCAACGCCATCGTGATCGGCGGCGCGCTGTTCTTCGGGCTGGGGTTCAACGCCGCCTGGGCCATGTTCCAGGTGGGGCTGTGGAGCAGCGTCGCGGTCGCGATCCGCCCCGTGCTCGAGGCGCGCCGGCTCAGCGCACCGGCTGATGCGGATTGCGCCGACGCTCGGGCATGACGACCCGATCGCGGGTCAGCATCACCCGCTGCGGCTCGCCCCGGCCCCGCTTGCGGACCCACAGCTCGACCTCGGTGCCCACCTCGCCCCGGATGGCCTGGGCCACCTTGGCCAGCCCCGCGCCCCGGGCCTCGACCCCGTCGACCATCACCACGACGTCCCCCGCCTCGAGCGCGGTGGACGCCGGCCCGCCGTCCACGATGCTGCGGATGCGGATCCCGCGGCGGTCGGGGGCGAGCACCGCGCCGATGCCGGTCAGCTCCGATGCGGGGGTCGCGTCCCGCTGGGCGCTGCTCATCGAGAAGTCGCGCACGATCTCCTGCCCCGGCGCGCCCTCGACCCCGCCGACGAGCACCGAGCGGTAGCCGTCGGCCGTCACCTGGATGCTGGTGCGGACCCCCGGCAGCGCCTGCAGACGATAGCGACCCTCCTCGTCGGTGTAGGCCCCCACCGTCTCGGCCAGGGCCCCGCTGCGCCACTCGGCGGGCACGATCATCGCCCCCTCGATCGGCTGCCCGGTGCCGGCGTCGGTCACCCGCCCGGTCAGGATGGGCGAGCGCCCCAGCTCGATGCGCAGCCCGCGCACCGTCTGCCCCGCCTCGACCTCGACCCCCGAGATCTCACCCGGCTGGTAGCCCTCGGCCGCAGCCCACACCCGGGTCCGGCCCGCGGCGAGCGGCCCCAGGACGAAGTGCCCCACGTCGCTGTTGAACGACTGCGCCGGCGGCCCGCCCGCCGGGCGGATGAGGGGCGTCGCGGTGATCGAGAACTGGGGCACCGGCCGCCCGTCGGTGTCGACGACGTGCCCCTCGATATAGCCCCCGCCGGGCAGGGTCAGGGTCACCTCGCCCGGCCCGGCGACCGCCTGCTCGGTGGTGCCGTGCTGCCCGTGGAACGCCCACACCGTGAGCGGATCGTCGACGTCCTCCGGCCAGTCGAGCGCGAAGCGGCCGGCGCTGTCGGCGTGGGTCGAGGCCAGCCAGCGGCGGCTGTCGGTCGGGCGCAGGGCGACCCACGCGCCGGGCGCCGGGCGGCTGCCGGTCAGCACCACCCCGAACAGCCCGTCGGCCGGCTCGAGCACCGCGTCCCACCGCACCCGGGGGGCCGCCGGCAGGTGCGGATCCTCGGCGATGTCGGGCTCGTAGCCCCGGGCGCTGATCTCGAAGGTGGCCACGTCGGGCTGCACCCGCTCCAACTCGAACGACCCGCTCGTATCGGTGGTCGCCTTGCGGTCCGGCCGGCGGGCGTGGAACTGGACCCGGATCCGGGCCCCGATGATCGGGTTGCCCTCGGGGTCCGTGACGGTGCCGTACAGCGTGCGGGGGGCGTCGGCCGGCCACTCGACCTCGTCGAGCGGCGGCAGCTCGGGCTCGGGGTCGGGCTCCGGCTCGGGCTCGGCGGCGGGGGCGACGGTGACCGGCGGCGGCGGGTCGGGGGTGTGCAGCAGGGCCCACAGCGCCAGCCCGAGAGCCCCGATCAGCAGCGCCAGCCCGAGGGCGGTGGAGAAGCGCTTCATGGGCGTCAGGATAGGGGGCCCGGCGGCCCGGATCCAGCGATGCGGCGGTTCGGTGGGGGCGGTCGGGACCCGAGGCGGCCCCGATGGGGTGGGTCGAGCCGCTCGCCCAGGACAACGCCGTGCGCCGCCTGCGGCCGCCGCTGACTACTCGGCGGCGCCGGAGGGCGGGGCGTCGTCTTCGGCGGGCGGGTCGGCGGCGTCTTCGGGGTGCGGGTCGTCGGCGCCGGCTTCGGGGGCCGCCTCGTCGCCGTCGGCGGTCGGCTGCGCGGGCTCGGTCGGCGTCTCGGGCTCGGCCGGCGCGGCCTCCGCGGCGGGGGCCTTCGAGCCGGCGACGGCGGGCGGCAGGCCGCGCTCGTAGGTCCGCTCGTAGGTCGGCGTGCTCGACATGTACATGTACCAGCCGGCGAGCGCGACGATGGCGGTCGCGCCCAGGCCGGCGATGACGTGGATGGGCTTCATGGCGATCGACCCCCCGGTGTAGCCTGTCCCCGGCGCGCGTCGGCCGCGCGCCTTCGGGGATCTACTTTGAACCGCTCCGACCGCCGACGTCCAGTGGTGCCGCGCCGTCCGATGGGCTGGCTGATCGCGATCGCGCTCGCCGCCTGCGCGCCGCCGGACGCGGGGCAGCCGCCGGTGGTCGTGGGGCCGGTGGGGGTCGATGGCGGGTCGGACGGTGGCCCGGTGGACGCTGGGGCGCCGATGGATCGGGGGCCGGTGGACGGGGCGCTCGACGCGCCGGCCGACCCCGACGCCGCGCCCGATCGAGCGGTCGACGCGGCGCCGCCCGCACTGGATGCCGCGCCCGACGCCGCGCCCGATCCCGAGCCGGACATGGGCCCGCCGCCGCCCCGGCGGGTGGTGCACGTCGAGCTGGGCCCGGCGGTGGTGGGCGAGCCGGTGGTATTCGACCTGCCAGCGGGGCTCGAGGCCCTCTTGATCCAGGCCCGGGGCGCGCCCGACGGGGTCTATCGGGTGGGCGCGATCGAGGGGCCCGGGGGGTCGCTGATCGGGCCCGAGGCGGGGCGGGCGACGCTCAACCCCGAGGTGGCGGTGGCGCTCCTGCCCAACACCGGGCGCTTCGAACCGCTGCCCGGCGGGCGCTACACGGTGACCTTCGGCTCGGCGGGGCCCGACGCGCGGCCCCTGGCGGGCGCGGTGTTCGGGCTGGCCGGCCTCGGCGAGCGGCTGGCGGTGACGGTGCACGTGCCGCCGACGGTGCGGGCGGCGGACGATCCGGCGGTGCTGGCGATGGCGGCGGCGCTCGAGGCGCAGCTCGCGGTGGCGTTCGCGGTCGAGGCGGCGGTGGCGGTCGCGGCGCTGCCGGCGGGCAGCCCCGATGCGCTGGAGGTGGACGGGGCGCAGCTCGACTTCGCCGGGCTGGTGGCGCTGAGCGCGGCGGCGGGCGAGGCGGCCGGGGCGGGGGTCGACGTCTTCCTGCTGGCCGGCATCGCCGACGCCGGGGCGCCGCTGACCGGCTTCAGCGGGGGGCTGCCGGCGCCGTTCGGCGTCGGGGGCAGCGCGGCGGGGGTGGTGGCGGTGCCGGCGTCCCTCATCGACGACTTCCCCGACGCGGTGGCCGATCGGGCGGCGCACGAGGTGGGGCACGCGCTGGGGCTGTTCCACACGACGGGCGCGTTCGGCACGCCCGAGCCGATCGGCGACACCCCGACGTGCCCGCTGGCCTGCGACGCCGACGGGGACGGGGTCCTCTTCGCCCGGGAGTGCGGGGCCCGGGGGCGGGGCGACGGGCCGTGCCGGGGCGCGTCGGACAACCTCATGTTCTGGACCCTGGGCGGCGAGCGCACGGTGACGCCGATGCAGCGGGCCGTGGTGCGCCGGCACCCGTTCGTCGAGTAGGCCGCTTCAGTCCACGAGCCGCCCGCCGAGGGCGTCGATCAGGGCCCGCCCCTTCAGCCGGGCCTCCTCGATCTCGGCGTCGGCGTCGGACAGCGTCACGATCGCCCCCCCGACCCCGATGCTGCACCCGGCGTCGTCGATCACCGCGGTCCGGATGACGATGCTCAGATCGGCGGCCCCGTCGAAGCCGAACCAGCCGAGCGCGCCGCTGTACAGCCCCCGGGGCGCGCCCTCGAGGCGGTCGATGATGGCCATCGTGCGCCGCTTGGGGGCCCCGGTCATCGAGCCCCCGGGGAAGGCGGCGCGCACGCAGTCGACGGCGGTGGCCCCCGGGCGCAGGCGGCCGGTGACCGTGCTGACGAGCTGGTGCACCGTGGCGTAGCTCTCGACGTGCATCAGCCGGGGCACCCGCACCGTGCCCGGGGCGCAGACCCGGGCGAGGTCGTTGCGCAGCAGATCGCAGATCATGAGGTTCTCGGCCCGATCCTTCTCGCTCTCCCGCAGCGCGCAGCGGGCGCGGGTATCGGCGGCGGGGTCGGCCTCCCGGGCCCGGGTGCCCTTGATCGGCTTCGCCTCGACCGCGCCGTCGGCGGTGATCCGCAAGAAACGCTCGGGCGAGGCGCTGACGAGGGTCGGCCCGCCGGGCGCGAACAGCGCGGCGTAGGGGGCGGGGTTGCTGCGGCGCAGGCGGCGGTGGAAGGCGAGCGGGTCGACCGGGGTGGCGGTGCGCAGGTGGGTCGTGAGGCAGATCTCGTAGCTCTCGCCGGCCTCCAGCTCGGCCATGCAGGCGGCGATGTCCCGCCGGTAGCGGTCGGGGCCCCGGTCGGCGCGCAGCGTCGGCGGCTTGGCGCACGGCGGGCCCGGCGGAGGCGGGGGGGGCAGATCGGCGAGGCGGCGGGCGATGGCGGCCCGCCAGCGGGCCGGGTCGGGGTCGGGGCGGCCGATGGGCTCGACGGTGGCGACCCAGGCGTCGGGGCCGTCGATCACGACGAACCGGTCGGCGCGCACGAGCAGCGCGTCGGGGTGTTGATCCGGCAGGCTGGGGGGCGCGCCGCACTCGGCTTTGAGGCCGTAGCCCAGGCAGCCGACCCAGCCGCCGGCGAAGGGGAACGGCCGCCCGGGGTCGGGCGCGATCCGGGTGGTCTCGAGGGCGGCGGCGAGGCGGCCGAAGAGGCCCGGCTCGGCGCCGGCCCGGTGGGTCATGATCGGGCCGTCGGGCCCGGCGGCGCCCATGATGTGGCGCCCGCCGTCGGACGTGTCGAGCCACCATGCGCCCCGCTGCCCGTGGAACAGCGCGATGTAGGCCGCCTCGGGGTCGATCGGGCGGCCGTCGGCCCGGCCCACGGGGTCGACCCGCAGCCGGTGGGTCGGCGCTCGGGCGGGGCGGGGCGCGGGGCGGGGCGCGGGGCGGGGCCCGCCGCACAGGCCGACGAAGTTGGCCAGCAGCCGGGGGCCGCCGGGGGTGCAGATCGACTCGGGGTGGAACTGCACCCCCCACAGCGGCCGCTCGGCGTGGCGCAGCGCCATGAGCACCCCGTCGTCGGCTCGGGCGAGCGCGATCAGGGGCGGGGGCAGGTCGACGAGCGCCAGCGAGTGGTAGCGCACGACCGGCATGTGTCGCGGCAGGCCGGCGAAGAGCGGGTCGTCGAGCCGCTCGACGGTCGAGAGCCGGCCGTGCATCGGGCGGGTCGTCACCAGCCGGGCGCCGTGGCCCACGCCGATGCCCTGATGCCCGAGGCAGACCCCGAGCAGCGGCACCCGGGCCCGCTCGATCAGGGCCCGGCAGACCCCGAAGTCCGCCGGGCGGTCGGGGCGGCCGGGGCCGGGGGAGAGCACGACCCCCCGCACCTCGTCGAGCGGCAGCCGGTCGAAGGGGGTGTCGTTGGGCACGACGACGGGGCGGGCGCCGGCCTCGGCGAGCCGGTGGGCGAGGTTGTGGGTGAACGAGTCGTAGTTGTCGACGAGCAGCAGCCGCATCGGCGGACCTTGGACCGCGCCCGGCCGGGCGTCAACCGGGGGGCGCCCCGGCAAAAGATTGCTGCGTTGCAGCAAGAATCGTGTTACGCCCCCCGGTGCGCGAACGGTGAGTATCGAAGCGGGTCGGCGCGGCCCCGACGAGAGGATTGCTGCGATGCAGATCGAGAAGATGAAGGTGGTGGTGACCGGCGCGGCGAGCGGTATGGGCAGAGCGTTCGCGCTCGGCTTCGCCGAGGCGGGGGCCGGGGTGGCGGCGTGCGACGTCGACGTCGAGGGCCTCGCCGCGCTCGCCGAAGAGGCGAAGGGCCTGCCGGGCGCCGTGCGGACCTACACCTGCAACGTCGCCGACGAGCAGGCGGTCGAGGCGGCCTTCGATCAGGCGTGGGCCGACTTCGACGGGCTCGACGGGCTGGTCAACAACGCCGGGATCTTCCGCGACGCGCTGCTCGTCAAGAAGGACCGCAACACCGGCGCCATCCGCACCATGAGCCTCAAGCACTGGCAGCAGGTCATCGACGTGGACCTGACCGGGCCGTTCCTGTGCACCCGGGCCTTCGCCGCCCGGGTGGTGGAGAACGAGGGCGGCCCGGCGGTGGTGGTCAACATCTCGAGCATCAGCCGCCACGGCAACATGGGCCAGGGCAACTACGCCGCGGCCAAGGCGGGGCTGGTGGCCGACACGGTGCTGTGGGCCAAGGAGCTGGCCCGCTACGGCATCCGGGTGGCGGCGATCGCGCCGGGCTTCATCGACACCCCCATCCTTCAGGGCATGCGCCCCGACGCGCTCGAGAAGATGCTCAAGGGGGTGCCCCTGCGCCGCCTGGGCAAGTCGCAGGAGATCTTCGCCGGCATCCGCTTCATCTGCGAGTGCGACTACTTCACCGGCCGCTGCCTGGACATCGACGGCGGGCTGCGCCTCTGAAATCCGCCGGGCCGCATCTGCCCCGGCGCGGGTGAGGTCTGGCGGAACGCCGGGCGGGCTTCGCTGCGGTGCAGCATGGCCCGCACCCGCTCGACGAGCGCCCGCCGGCCGAAGGGCTTGGGCAGGTAGCCGACATCGGCCCCGGCGGGGGCGGGCAGGTCCGGGCTGCGGGTGCCCGAGATGAACAGCACCGGCAGGTCGGGCCAGCGGCGGTGGATCTGCTCGGCGAGGCGGGGGCCGTCCATGCCGGGCATCGCCACGTCGGTCAGCACGAGGTCCACCGGCGGGCCGTGCTCCAGCCGGTCGAGCGCCTCGAAGCCGTTGCGCGCGGTGCAGACCTGCACCCCGTGGCGGACCAGCGCCCGGCGGGTGCTCTCGCGCACCGCCGCCTCGTCTTCGACCACCAGCACCACCCCGTGCAGCTCGTCGACCGGGGCCTGCCCCGGCGGCCGCGAGCTGTGGGCCGGCTGCCGGCTGCGGGGCAGTCGGATGCGGACCTCGGTGCCCAGCCCGACCGCGCTGTCGATCTCGATGTGCCCCCCGTGCTCGGTGACGATGGCGTGGCAGGTCGACAGCCCCAGGCCGGTGCCCGAGCCGATGTCCTTGGTGGTGAAGAACGGGTCGAAGGCCCGGGTGGCGACCGCCTCGGTCATGCCGCAGCCGTTGTCCCGCACGCTCAGCAGGACCTGGTCGCCCTCCGCGCTGCCGGCCTCTGCGGGTTGGTTCGCGAGCGCGATCACCAGCTCGCCGCCGCCCGCCTGCATGGCGTCGATGGCGTTGACCGCGAGGTTGAGCAGCACCCGCTCGATCTGGGCCGGGTCGACGTTGATCGACCAGGCGTCGCGCGGCGCCCGGGCCGTCACCCGCACGTCGGCCGGCACCAGCCGCCGCAGGGTGCTCGCGCTGCGCTCGACGAGCAGCCGGGGGTCGACCGGCCGGGGGTCCTGGGGCCGCAGCCGGGCGTAGTCGAGGAGCTGGCGGGTGAGCGCCGCGCCCCGCCGGGCGGCCCGCTGCAGCTCGGCGAGGTCCTCACTGGCCGGGCTGCCCCGCTGGATCTCGCCGGCGATCAGCTCGGCGGTCGAGGTGATCACGGTCAGCAGGTTGTTGAAGTCGTGGGCCACCGCGCCGGCGAGGCGGCCGAGGCTCTCGATCCGGTGGGCCCGGGCCAGCCCCTCTTCGAGCCGGCGGGTCTCGGTGATGTCGGCGATGGTGCACACCACGTCGACCACCTCGCCCGCGGGGTCGAGGGAGGGCACCGCGCTCATCAGCGCCCACCGGTGCCCCCCCTGGGGAGCCGGCACGCCCACCACCCGGGGGGTGCCCGGTTGCCCGGTGCGCAGCGCCTGCCAGAACGGCAGCTCGGCGGCGGGCAGCGGCTGCCCGGCCTCGTCGATGAGGTTCCACCCCTTTGCCCGGCGCTCGGCGATCGCCTCGGGCAGCCGGTGGTGGTCGACCCCGATCAGCTCGGCCGCGGCCCGGTTCCAGCGCAGGACCCGACCCCCGGGGCCGTAGACCACCACCGCGGTGGGCACCCGGTCGAGCAGCAGGCGCAGCCGGCGCTCGTCCTCCAGGGCCCGGCGCCCGGCGGTGACCTCGGCGGTGATGTCGACGTCGTGGCCCACGATCAGGGTCGCCCGCCCGTCGAGGTCGTGCTCGACGGCGTAGGCCCGGTGACGCAGCCACACGTCGTGTCCGTCGCGGTGGCGCATACGGACCCGGGCCGAGACCCGGTCGACCCGGCCCTCGACGAGGTCGTCGAAGAGCGCCATGAGCCGAGGCCGATCGGCGGGGTGCAGGTGTCTCTGCAGTGCGTCGAGGTCGTCGACGGGGCGGGGCTCGAGGCCGAGGAGTCGGTACCAGCCCGGGTTGGCGCTCAGCGTCGGTGTGCCGGGGCGCCACGTCCAGAAGCCATCGTCACCCAGGCGGGCGACGCATTCGAACCCGGACGGTCCTCCCGACGCAGGATCGGATCCCATTTTGTCCTCCCCGCCATGCACGGGCCGCTCGACCGCACATGGCACACCCAGCATAGCGGATTCGAAGAGATGTCAAGACATAATCCGGTCCGCGTCGCGGGCGCTGCGCCGCCGGCGCCCGGTGGAGTACCATGCCCCGCCGACGCCGAGGAGAGGTCGATGCCCCGCCTGCCCGCCGCCCCGCTCTGCCTCCTGATGCTCGCGCTGTCGTCGCTCGCCTGTGACGACGGCGCCACCATCCCCGCGCCCGACGCCGCCCCGCCGGCGCCCGACGGGGGCCCGGCGTCGGCCCTGTGCGGCGACCCCGGGTGGAGCCCGGGGGCCTGCGTGGCCGGCGCGGCCGAGGCGGTGCCCGGGGAGGGCGCGGCCCACGTCGCCGAACCCGAGGCGATCACCTGGCAGGCCTCGCCCCCGGCGAGCGGCGCCCACCGGGGGCAGTGGGCCCGGTGGGGGGAGTACGGCGCGCTGGGGCCCGAGCGGTGGCTGCACAACCTCGAGCACGGGGGGGTCGCGTTCCTGTATCACCCGTGTGTCGAGCCGGCGGTGGTCGACGCGCTGCGGGCCATCGCCCGGGCGCTGCCCGATGACGACACCGGCCCCTTCCGCTGGATCCTGGCGCCGTACCCCGAGCTGCCCTCGGCGGTCGCGGTGGTCGCCTGGGAGTGGCGCTACGCCGCCGAGTGCGTGCGGGCCGACGAGATCGAGGACTTCGCCCGGCGCCGCTACCGGCAGGCCCCGGAGGACGTGCGGGGCGACGGCAGCTACGCCGAGGGATGGCTCGGGCGATGACTGCCCGCCGATGACACCATGGGTCGGGCCGCGCCGGCGACCCGGGAGGACGACCACACCCGATGCAGACCGCGCCGCCCGCCGCCCAGCGCACCCGGCTCGTATGGTTCGCCGGGCTGATGCTCTACATGATCGCGGGCTACTTCGTGATCGGGCGGTTCAACCTGGAGCGCGGGTGGTATCTCGACCCGTCGCTGGCCTTCGAGGCCCACATCCCGTTCGTGCCCCAGCTCATCGTGGCCTACGTGCTGGTGTACTTCGTGGTGCTCGCCGGCTTCATGGTGGTGCCGGTGGCCGACGTGGCGCTCTTCCGCCGGGCGGGGCGCTGGCTGCTGCTCAACTTCACCCTGGCCTACGCGATCTTCCTGCTGGTGCCGGTCAAGGCGCTGCACCGGCCGCCCATCGACCCCGAGGCCGGCTTCGCCCTGGCGCTGACCGGCTTCTATTACGACTTCGACGCGCCGACCAACCTGCTGCCCTCGCTGCACGTTCAGATGGCGCTGATGGGCGGGCTGATGTGCCTGCGCCACGGGGGGCCGCTGGCGGTGGTGGGGGTGCTGTCGGGGCTGACGGTGGCGGTGTCGGTGGTGCTCGTCAAGCAGCACTACGTCGCCGACATCGCCGCGGCGGCGCTCATCGTGTGGCTCACCGCCCGGTGGTGCGGCATGGACTTCCGCCCGCCGTCGAGGCGGCGGTCGAGCGTCGCTGAGCGCCGCTAATCGGCGTCGCGGCTGCCCTCGAAGATGCCGTCGAACGGCGGGCCCTCGTCCTCACTGGTGCGGATGACCCCCCGCCAGCGGCCGTCGATCATGTGATCGACCCGCAGGTCGTCGGTCTCCTCGACGAAGGTCATGTCGCCCTCGAGGGTGATGCGGGTGTCGATGCGCAGCCGGCCGAGGATGGCCGAGGCGGTGTCGCCGACCACGCTCATGATGCTCACGCACCAGCCCTCGAGCGCGTCCCGGCTGACGATGTTGATGCCGCCCAGCCGCAGGTGGCTGTTGCCCCCGGTCAGCCCGTTGGCGAACGCCGGGCAGTTGGCGAGGTTCAACAGTCCGTCGCGGATGTTGCGGGCCCCGTCGGCGATCTCGGGCAGCAGCAGGTTGTTGAGCACGAACAGGATCAGGCGGCCGTATTGCAGGTCGAGGGTGTGGCTGTAGATCGCGCCCTGGTCGTAGCTGTGCACCCGCCCCTCGAACTGGCCGAAGACGAGGTTGATGCCGTCGGCCCCCTGGGCCAGATCGTCCATGGTGAACGGGAACCGGCCGCACTCGGGGTCGGGGTCGCCGTCGCAGCCCAGCCGCCAGTAGAAGGCCATGCCGACCCAGTTCTGGCTGCCGATGAAGGTGCCGTCCCGCCGGGGCTTGTTCAGCCGGATCTGGCTGATGACCTCGGTGCTCGACACGATGCTGATCAGGTCGGACCCGATGGTGAAGAAGTCCCGTACCCAGTCCGGCGCGTCGCGGTCGATGTAGTCGTTGATGATGCGGTTGAGGTCGTCTTCGACCCAGCCCCGCACCAGATCGACGACCAGCGCGCCGATGGCCCCCGCGGCGTCCCGAGCCAACCGATGGACCTGATCGAAGATCAGCGTCGCGATCTCCCGCTCGTTGTTCTGGTCGCCGAAGAACTGCACCAGCCCCCGGATGACGTCGCCCAGGGTGCCGGGGATGGCGTCGGTGAAGTCGAAGTTGTTGTCGACGGTGTAGACCCCCGCCGGGTTGAGCGGCAGGGTGTTGAGCACCACCTCGACGTCCAGCCGCTCGTCGGCTCGGATGCGCAGGTCGCCCACGCAGCCCCCGGCGGCGAGCACCCCGTTGTCGGCGTGGCGCCCGCGGGCGACGATGGCGAAGCGGGTGCCGGCCAGCACCGGGCCGAGGTCGAGCGTGTCGTGCACCCACTCCAGCTCGTGCACCTCGGTGGGCTCCATCGGCGGGGCGAGGTAGTAGGGGTCCTCGCACCAGCCGATGTCGGGGATGAGGTAGACCTCGACCCGCCCGAGCTCGACCAGCCCGTCGGCCTCGAAGGTGATGCGCATCGAGCCGGTGGGCAGGTCGACGACGCCGACCTCGAACACCGCCGGGCGCCGGGTGGGCCCCCGGACCCGCACCCGGTAGTCGCCGAGCACCTCGCCGGCCGCGAAGACCACCGTCGCCGCGCCGTCGCGGTCGGTCACCGCCCGCCGGCTGCTCAGCCGGGCCCCGGCCCCGGGCGGGCCGTCTTCGATCTGATACTCGACCTGCAAGCCCTCGACCGGATCGCCGTTGGTGTCGAACAGCAGCACCCGCAGGTCGATCGTGCCGCCGAGCGGCACCTCGAGCTCTTCGTCGCCGTCGACGATCATGATGTAGGTGCCGTCGTGGTCGACGGCGTCGGGCAGCTCCTCGTCGTCGACCCGGGGGTCGTCGGGGTCGCGATCGACGCTGGGATCGGCCGGGGCGAGCACCGAGTCGGGGGGCACCTCGACGAAGACCTGGCGGTGGGTCGGGGTGATCCCGTCCTCGCAGCCGGCGAGGGCCGGCAGCAGGGCACAGATCGTCAGCAGCGGCAGCAGAGACCGGGCGCTGTGGGGCATGGAGGCGGCTCCTGCGCGGAGAGCGACGCCCGATGGTAGCGAATTCCCACAGCAGATGACAGATCGCCGTGCGCCAGCGGCGATCGGCCGCGGCGTGTCAGGAAGTGCTTTCTCTTCGCGCAGTTGCCGTCACCCGCCGCCGACGGGCGCGGCCATCTCGGGGGGCAGCGGCGCCTCGAACCCCAGATCGCGGGCCCCGAGGCGCAGGGCGAGGCGGTGGGCGTGCAGCAGGCAGCGGGGGGCGCCGCCGGGGCGCCAGCCGTGGCCATAGAGCGCGTCGCCGGCGATGGGGTGCCCCGCGTGGGCGAGGTGCACCCGGAGCTGGTGGGTGCGGCCGGTGATCGGGCGGCAGTCGAGCCACGCCCGGCCCTCGGACCGGCGCACGACCTCGAACCGGCTCTCGCTGTGGGGCTCTGCCTCGCCGGTGGGGTCGAGCGCGAAGCGGGCGTGGCTGGGGTGGCTCACCCGCACCATGCGCCCGGCGACGGTGAACCGGTCGGTGGCGGGGGCCGGCTCGACCACCGCCCGGTAGGTCTTGCCCACCCGCCGGGCCCGGAAGAGCCGGTGCAGCCGGGCGGCGAGGGTGCCGGTGCGGGCGAAGAGCACCACCCCGCTCGTCTGCCGGTCGAGCCGGTGCACCGCGCGCCAGCCGGGGTCCCCGAGGGCCTCGCGGGCCGCCTCTTCGAGCCCGATGCGGGCGCTGGCCCGGGTGCCGTGCATCGGCAGCCACGCCGGCTTGTCCAGCGCGGCGAGGTCGCCGTCGAGCGCGAGCACCCGCTCGGGGCCGAAGGGCCGGGTCTCGGGCTCGGCGGTGAAGGCGTACAGCGCGACCTCGGCGCCGGCCGGCAGCGGCTCGCCGGGGCGCGGCCGGCGCCGGTCGACCCACAGGCCGCCGTGCCACAGCACCCGCTCCCAGGCGGCGGGGTCGAGCCCGGCCCGGGCGCGGGCCTCGGCCGCGAAGTGATCCCAGCAGCGCGGGGCGCCGAGGGTCCACCGCTCGACGCGCACCCGGGGGTCGAAGCGATCGGCGTCGGGCGGCCGGGGGGCGAGGCCGTCGGTCATCCCCCGCCCCGGCGCACGAAGCGATACACCGCCGCCGGCCGGCGCGAGGTCCGCCGCTTGCCGGGGGCCCGCTCGACGACCCCGTCGTCTTCGAGGCGCTTGAACCGCCGCCGGAAGTTCGAGGCGTCGTAGGGCTCGCCCTTGATCGCCTCGTGCACCGCCCGCAGCTCGGCGACGGTGAAGGTCGGCGGCACCAGGTCGAAGGCGATCGGGGCGGAGTCCAGCTTGCCCCGGATGCGCTCGACGGCGGCGTCGACGATGCGGTCGTGGTCGAAGGCGAGCGCGGCGGGCCGCTCGTGGCCCACCGAGATCCAGCGGACCTCGGCCGCGTCGCTGCCGGCGGTCACGAACGGTGCCAGATCGGGCCGGATGAGGGCGTACCACGCCACCGAGATCACCCGCATCCGGGGGTCGCGGTCGGGCGCGCCGAAGGTGTAGAGCTGCTCGAGGAAGACCGCGTCCCGGGGCAGGCCGGTCTCTTCGGCCAGCTCCCGGTGGGCGGCGTCGAGCAGGCTCTCGCCCCGGTCGTCGAAGCCGTCGCCCACCCGCACGAAGCCGCCCGGCAGGGCCCACGCCCCGGCGTAGGGGGGGCGCTCGCGGCGCACGAGCAGCAGCTTCAGGTCGCTGTCCTGCACGGTGAGGACGGCCAGATCGACCGTCACCGAGGGCCGGCCGAACCGGTCGATCCGCGCCCGGTAGCCTTCGAGGAAGGCTCGCTCGTCGTCGGGCGGCGGCTTCACCGGGGCACGCACCACGCTTCGCGGCCGGCCAGGGGGGTGACCCGCAGGGTGGCGGCGTCCAGGGTCCAGGTGAGGGCCGAGCCGGCGAGGTCGAAGGTCGGGATCGCGGCCCGCACCGCCGGGGCGAGGTCGCCGGTCTCGACCAGCCCGTCGAGCACCTCGAGCCCCATCGGGCGCATGCGCAGCCGCAGGTCGACGCGGTCGGGGGTCTCGCCGATCACGAGGTAGCGCCGCCCGACGTGGGGGTTGACGTAGCCCGGGCTGCCGGGGGGCACCAGCGTCGGGCTGGGGAGCTGCACCGGCTCGGTGCGCGCGATCTCCCAGAACATGTGGGCCACCTCGCCCTCGGCGTCGTAGCCGGTCTCGCTCAGCAGCCACAGGTCGGGGTCGGGCAGGTAGCGCACCGGCTCGCCGTCGGCGACCACCCCCGAGCTGTAGACCGTCTCGCCCCCGGCCCGGGCCACCAGCTCGACCCACAGCCGGCGGTCGTGGGTCGCGCCGGACGGGATCGAGTGCCCCGCGGTGAGGTTCTCGAGGTAGACCTCGACCTCGGCCCCGCCCGCCCGGGGCACGACGCACACCTCGGCGACGATCATCGGGTCCAGCTCCCGCTGCACCAGCGCCCGCTGGGCGTCGGCCTCGGGGAAGGGGGTCAGCGCCACGTCGACCCCGGGCATCGAGTGGTCGTGGTGCCGGCGGATGGGGGCCCCGTCGACCTCGGCGATCCGGGCCCGGCGGCCGGGCATGTGGCAGTCGTTGCAGGTGGTCCGCTGGGTCGGGTCGTCGCTGTTGAACGGGCTGTCGAGCCACTCGGTGTAGGTCCGCTCGAGGTGCACCCCCCGGGGGGTCACGATGTCGTGGCAGCTCCCGCACAGCGCCGCCGAGCGGGGGTCGTGCCGGTCGTGCAGCGGGCTGTAGGCCATCGCGTGGCCCCCGGCCTGGATCGGGTCGTCGACCCCGCCCCGCATCACCCCGTCGCCGGCCAGCCGCAGGGGGTTGTTGTGGGTGCCTTCGATCGCGTCGACGGTGTGGCAGAAGACACAGGTGACCCCCCGCAGGTGGGGCGGCACCCCGTCGAGGTCGGTGCCGTCGGTCGTCAGCCCCAGCCGCAGGGCCATCGGGGCGTGGCACTGCACGCAGAAGTCGCCCAGGGCCCCGTCGGTCTCCCGCTGCCCGCGGGCGTTCATCGCCCGGAAGACCGGATCTTCGGCGGCGTAGGCGTGCATGCTGCCCCGCCACTCGCGGTAGTGGGTCGGGTGGCAGTCGGCGCAGGCGGCGGGGTCGAGCAGCTCCTCGGCGCTCAGCACCGGCGCCGGCTCGTCATCGCAGGCGAGCAGGGGCAGGGCGATGAGCAGCAGGGTCAGCGGGGCTCGGGCGGCGCGACGCATCGGGTACTTGGATACCAGATCGGGCCGGAGGTCGCCCGCCCGCCGGGCGCCCCCTGGCGCGGCGGGGCCGATCGGTGCATCCTGCGGCGTCCGCGACCACCCCAGACGCCGGAGGACCCATGCGCCGGACAGCCCCCTTCATCGCGCTCGGCCTGAGCCTCGCCGCCTGCGGCGGCAGCCCCGCGCCTCAACCCGAGGCGTCGGCCGAGAAGCCCGCCGAGGAGACGCCGATGACCGCCGAGACCCGCCCCGAAGACTCGCTCATCCCCCGGGCCGTGCTGTTCGGCAACCCCGAGCGGGCCGCGGTGCGCCTCAGCCCCGACGGTGAGCACCTCGCCTGGCTCGCCCCCCACAACGACGTGCTCAACGTCTGGGTGGCCCCGGTGGCCGACCTCGCCGCGGCCAGGCCGGTCACCGACGACGCCAAGCGGGGCATCCGCATCTACCAGTGGGCCCACGACGACACGCACCTGCTCTACCTCCAGGATGTCGGCGGCGACGAGAACTGGCACGTCTACAAGGTCGAGCTGAGCACGCTGAAGACGACCGACCTGACCCCGCTCGAGGGGGCCCGGGCCCAGCTCGAGGGCGTCAGCGACCAGAAGCCGGGCACGGTGCTCGTCAGCCACAACGCCCGCAACAAGCAGCTCTTCGACCTGTTCGAGGTCGACCTGGCCAGCGGCGAGTCGAAGCTGATCTTCCAGAACGACGCCGGCTTCATCGGCTACGTGACCGACCGCCAGCTCCGGCCGCGCTTCGTGCAGCGGTTCCAGCCCGACGGCTCGATGGCGTGGTTCGAGATGGCCGACGGCGCGCCGAAGGCCGAGCCGTGGCTGACCATCGCCCAGGCCGACTCGATGACCACCGGGGTGGCCGGCTTCGACGCCAGCGGCGAGACGCTCTACCTGCTCGACAGCCGCGATCGGGACACCGGGGCTTTCTTCACGGTGAACCTGAAGACCGGCGAGAAGGCCCTGGTCGGCGAGGACCCCAAGGCCGACGTCAGCGACGTGCTCGCCCACCCGACGACCGGCGTGATCCAGGCGTGGTCGTCGAACTACACCCGGGTCGACTGGCGCTTCACCGATCCGGCGGTCAAGGCCGACTTCGAGGTGCTCGCCGGGGTCGCCCGGGGCGAGATCGAGGTCACCAGCCGCACGCTGGACGACAAGACCTGGACGGTGGCGTTCATCGGCGACGACGGCCCGGTGCAGTATTATCTGTACGACCGCGCGGCCAAGAAGGCGACGTTCCTCTTCGTCAACCGGCCGGCGCTGACCGACGAGACCCTGGCCCGGATGTACCCCGCGGTCATCGACGCCCGCGACGGCCTGAAGCTGGTCAGCTACTACACCCTGCCCCCCGAGGTGGACCAGAAGGGCAAGGCCGAGAAGCCGCTGCCGATGGTGCTGATGGTGCACGGCGGCCCCTGGGCCCGGGATTCGTGGGGCTACGACCCCTACCATCAGTGGCTGGCCGACCGGGGCTACGCGGTGATGTCGGTGAACTTCCGGGGCTCGACCGGCTTCGGCAAGACCTTCGTCAACGCCGGCGACAAGGAGTGGGCCGGCAAGATGCACGACGACCTGCTCGACGCGGTGAAGTGGGCCGTCGACCAGGGCATCGCCAAGAAAGACCAGGTGGCGATCATGGGCGGCTCGTACGGGGGCTACGCGACCCTGGTCGGGCTGACCTTCACCCCCGACGCCTTCGCCTGCGGGGTCGACATCGTCGGGCCGAGCAACATCCGCACGCTGCTGTCGACCATCCCCCCCTACTGGGCCCCGATGGTCGAGCTGTTCAAGCAGCGGGTGGGCGACCACACCACCGACGAGGGCAAGGCGTTCCTCGACGCCCGTTCGCCGCTGACGAAGGTCGACGCGATCAAGAAGCCGCTGCTCATCGGGCAGGGGGCCAACGACCCCCGGGTCAAGCAGAGCGAGAGCGATCAGATCGTCGAGGCGATGCAGAAGAAGGGCATCCCGGTGGCCTACGTGCTCTTCCCGGACGAGGGCCACGGCTTCGCCCGGCCCCAGAACCGGCTGGCGTTCAACGCGGTGACCGAGAAGTTCCTCCAGACGTGCCTCGGCGGCCGCTCGGAGCCCATCGGAGAGGCGTTCGAGGGCAGCTCGATCCAGATGCCGGCGGGGGTCGAGGTGGTCGAGGGCGTGGCCGGCAAGCTGCCGAAGCCGCCCGCCGCCGAGAAGCCCGCCGCCGAGGAGCCTGCGGCGAAGTAGGCCCGGCTCAGCCCGCCTCGGACCCGCCCGCTTCGGGCCCGGCCGGCGGGGGGCCGATCAGCGCGATCAGCCCCCCGAACGGATCGCGCAGCTTCTGCATGCTCATCGCGCCCAGCTCGAGCAGCGGCCCGTCGGCCGTCGCGCCGGCCTGCACGAACAGGCCCCGGGCGCCGACGAGGTCGTCGACGGTGAACCAGGCCCAGACCGCGCCGTCGTCGGGCGGGCTCGGGTTCTGCTCGGCGGGCAGGAACGCCAGGTCGATCGGGTCGAAGCGGATGCGGGCCACCCGGGGCCGGGGCCGCTCGATGGGGCAGCCGAGCACCCCCGCGTACCATTCGGCGGCGGCGTCGGGGTCGGCGCACCACAGACTCTGGAAGCCATCCTGCATCGGCCCGGTGTACGTCGCCCGGCGCCGCGGCGCAACCGGGCGCAACCGGCGAGCCGGATCGCGCGTCTGGTAGTCGGCCCGTGTGGGGCCGCATCGGACGACGAAACCGCAACCGCAACCAGCAAGGACGAACCCATGACGATCGAGGTCGGAGACCGCCTGCCCGCCATCGAACTGCACGAGGGCAACCCCGGCAACCGGGTCGACATCGCCCAGCTCTTCGCCGGCAAGAAGGGCGTGCTCTTCGCGGTGCCCGGCGCCTTCACCCCCGGCTGCTCGAAGACCCACCTGCCGGGCTACGTGAGCGACGCTGAGGCCATCAAGGGCAAGGGGGTCGACGAGATCGTGTGCGTGGCGGTCAACGACGCCTTCGTGATGGACGCCTGGGGCAAGGATCAGGGCGCTGAGGGCAAGGTGCGCATGCTGGCCGATCCGGCGGCCGAGTTCACCAAGGCCATCGGGCTCGACGTGGACGCGGCGGTGCTCGGCGGCACCCGCTCGAAGCGCTACTCGATGATCGTGGAGGACGGCGAGGTCAAGGCGCTCAACGTCGAGCCGGACGGCTTCGGCCTGTCGTGCAGCCTGTCGGGCGGGGTGCTCGAGCAGCTCTGAGCTGCGGGCGGGGGGCTACTTCTTCTTCTTCCCGCCCTCTTCACCGGCCTTGGCGAGCTGGGCCCGGATGTACTTCGCGAGGGCCTCGGGCGTCTTCGGCTCGATGTACAGCCGGCCGTTGATGTAGATCGTCGGCGTGCCGCTGAGGTTGGCCGCGATCGCCTCTTTGCGGTCGCGCTCGATCTGGGCGTAGAGCGCCTGGTCTTCCATGTCCTTCTTGAAGCGCTCGACGTTGAGCCCCAGCTCGGTGGCGAACTCGACGAAGCGGGCCGGGCTCAGGCTGCCCTGGTTCTGGAAGATCAGGTCGTGCATCTGCCAGAAGCGCCCCTGGCGGTGGGCGGCGAGCGTGGCCCGGGCGGCGGCGTGGCTGTGGGCGTGATGCCCGAGCGGGAACTGCTTGAAGTAGACCGCCACGTCGTCGGGGAACTGCTTGGCCACCCCGGCGACGGTGTCCTTCATCAGCGCGCAGTGGGGGCATTCGAAGTCGGCGAACTCGACGAGCACCACCTTGGCGTCGGCCGGGCCCTTGCGGGGGGTGTCGCTCAGGTCGAACGTGTAGTGGATGTGGTCTTCGAGGTACTTGCGCACGACCGCCTCGCGCACCTGCTCCAGCCCCAGCCCGTCGCGCAGCTTGTCCGCGCCGAAGCCGGCCAGCTCGGTGGCCGCGGGGCAGCTCTTGGCCTTGATGCAGTCGAGCAGGCTCTTCTGGGTGTCGCAGGGGCAGGCGCCCTCGCTCATCAGGGTGGAGAGCGCGCCGACCTCCCCGGCGTCGAGATCGGTGACGTCGACCCCGGGCAGCGGCCCCTGGGCGTGGGCTGCGAGCGGCAGCAGCAGGACGGCGGCGAGGATCGGCAGTGCACGGGACATCGGTCGTCTCCTGGGTCGGCTCGAGAGCGGGCTCGGCATGGGTTCGCCCCCCCGGTCGAGCGTCGGGGCACGGTATTCAGCGGGTGTCGGGCTTGTCAACCGCGCGGGCCGGTGCAAAGCTGCCCGCCATGCGCACCTTCGCCCTGTGCACCCTCTTCGCCGTCGCCGCCCCGTCGGCGGTGGCCCACGCCGCCCCCGCGCTCGACGACGCCCTCGGCCCCGAGACGGTGATGCCCCCGGCCGCCGAGCGGGTCCGGTGGACCGCCCCCCCGCCGCTGCCGGCCGCCGACGAGACCCTCGACCCGGCGCAGCTCGCCGGTGATCCGGACATGTTCGGGCGCTTCATCGAGGCCAACCCCGACCGGCTGGATGTCGACCTGATGCAGCCCGAGGTGGCGCTGACCCTGGCCCAGATCCTGTTGCGCGGTGATCGCACCTTCCTCGCCGAGAAGCTGCTGCACGACGCCGCCCGCAAGTGGCCCGAGCGGGTGGATCTCGCCCGGGGGCACGGGCGGGTGCTCGTCAGCCTGGGGCGGCCCGAGGCCGCGCTGCGGGTGCTGCGGCCGGCGGTGCAGCGCTCGCCGGGTGATCCGGCGCTGCGCTATCTGATCGGGCGGGCGCTGCTCTCGCTGCCCCGCAGCCGGGCCAACGAGGAGGCGGCGGTCCGGGCGCTGGAGGCGGTGGTCGAGATCGACCCCGGCTACCGCGACCCCGAGGGGGTCACCGCGGCCGACATCAGGCAGGTCGCCGAGCGCATCCGCGCGCAGATGGCGCCCCGCTGAGCGGTCGCCCTGCGCTCAGCGGCGGCGGCGCACCCCCAACAGCAGCAGCGACAGCGCCAGCCAGCCGGCGGGCCCCCCGCCGTCGGCGCGGCAGTCGCAGCCGCCGTCGCCGCCCTCGTCGGCCCCGGGCCCCGGGCCGAAGTCGGCCGGCGGGATGTAGGGCTCGGCCCCGATCGGGCCGCCGTCGAGCACGTCGTAGTCGGGGAACGGGCCGAAGTCGGGCCCCGCGTCGGGCACGACCCGCCCCAGGGTCGGCTCGACCGCCGGGGTGTGGTCGGTGCAGCTCCCGTCGACGCATACCGTGCCCCCCGGGCATTCGACGTGCACGCAGGGGGCGTCGCCGCGGCACTCGCCGTCGACGCAGCCCTGGCCCCGGGGGCAGACCACGTCCCGGCAGGGGTCGGCGTAGCACAGCCCGTCGCTGGGATCGCAGCGCTCGCCGCGCAGGCAGCGCCCGCCGCAGTCATCGGGCACGCAGTCGCCATCGAGGCAGCGCTCGCCCGGCGCGCAGCGCACGTTGCGGCAGACGCCCACGCACAGCCCCTCGCGGCAGAACTCGCCCGCCCGGCACTGCACCGCGGCGCAGGGGTCGGCCTCGCAGGCCCCGGCGGTGCACCGCTGGCCCTCGGCGCAGCCGGTGGCGTGGCAGTCCTCGGCGACGCAGGCCCCCTGGCGGGGGTCGCAGACCTGCCCCGGGCCGCAGTCGGCCCCGGCGCAGGCGTCGTAGCAGCCGCCCTCCTCGGGGCTGCACGCGAAGCGGCCGCAGTCGAGGCCGACGCAGGGGTCGGGGTGGCAGAAGCTGTTGGCGGGCCAGACGTTGACGCAGAAGGTGTCCCCGGCGCACTCGCCGTTGACGCAGCGCTGCACGCACTCGCCGAAGTAACACAGGTAGCCCCGGGGGCAGTCGGCGTCCTCGTCGACCCGCCCGTCGCAGTTGTCGTCCAGCCCGTTGCACGCCTCGGGGGGGTCGACCCCGCACTCGCCGCAGGCGTTGAACAAGCCCTCGTCGGCCGAGCCGTCGCAGTCGTTGTCGATGCCGTCGCAGATCTCTTCGGTCGGCCCCCGGGCGTCGTCGCACACCACCGACCACCCGTCGCCGTCGCAGGCGCCGGGGGCGTCGATGCAGTCGATGAAGGCGCACGCCTGCCGGCCCACCCGGCACTGCCCCACGTCGCCGATGTCGACCGCGTCCCCGCAGGGGCGGGTGATCTCGTCGGTGACGCCGTCGCAGTCGTCGTCGAGGCCGTTGCACTCTTCCTCGGTCGGCAGGACCCCGTCGCAGCCGCCCCAGCGGCCCATCACGCAGTACTCGTCGCCCACCTCGCAGGCCCCGGTGTCGGTCGAGCAGCTCCGGGTGATGGGCTCGTCGGTGTCGGGGCGGTTGTCGATGCGCCCGTCGAAGTCGTCGTCGATGCCGTTGCACACCTCGGCGGTGGGCGGGGCGCAGTTGCCCCCCGGGTTGGCCACCCCCTCGTCGATCAGCCCGTCGCAGTCGTCGTCGATGGTGTTGCACACCTCGACCGGCTCGGGGCCGCAGCGCCCGCAGCGGTTGCGCACCCCCTCGTCGGTGATGCCGTCGCAGTCGTCGTCGGCGTCGTTGCACTGCTCGGGAGGCACCTCGCCGCACGACCCGCAGGCGTTGAGCGCGCCCTCGTCGATGCGCCCGTCGCAGTCGTCGTCCTCGCCGTTGCACGCCTCGCCGGGGATCGCTTCGGCCAGGATGCTGACGAAGGCCCGCCGCAGGGCCGCCGCGTCGTCGGCCCGGAACGCCCCGCCCTCCATCGCCGTGCCCCCGGCCACCGCCACCCGGTCGAGGATTTCGGCGACCATGTCGTCCACGGCGAAGGCGATCACGAAGGTGCGGATGTCGACATCGACGCCCTCCACCCGCATCGTGCGCAGCGCCGTGACCTGTTCGTTGACGCGCACTTCCGGATTGGCGAGCACACAGCTCTCCTGCCCGTCGGTGAGCAGCACCACGTAGTTGCGCCGGCAGCGCAGCGCCCGGTCACGGCTCAGGATGTCGGTGAAGTAGAGGCTGGCGAGCCGCAGCGTCTCGGCGATCGGGGTCGGGCCCTCGGCTCGCAGCTCGCGGTTGTCGGGGTAGTCCTCACGGTGGTCCATCCACCCGAGGATGTCGTTCTCGTTGTCCGCCTCGAAGCCCTCTGCGAGGGCGGATGCCCGGAACGGGAACTCCGGTCGGAGGAAGACATCCCCGCTGCACAGACCCTCGTAGTTCAGGGGGTTCTCGGCGAGACCCCGATAGTCGGTGAACCCCTCCCGACCCATGCCGTTGTTGCCGTCCTCCTCTTCGACCTGTGGATAGCGCATCAGCGCGAACTCGACCTCGGCGGTGGTCTCGACGATCGAGCGGATGACCTCCTTGGCCACGTACAGCCGGCTGGTGCCCCCGTTGCCGGGGTACTCCAGCGAGTTGTCGCCCCCGGTCGACAGCCCGTTGTCGATGTCGAAGCCCATGCTACCGCTGGTGTCGAAGATCAGCAGGATGCGGGGCTTGACCTCCTGCGCTGCGGCCGGGGCGGCGACGAGCGCCGTCAGGGCGAGGCAGAGGGCGACACGACGCGACATGGGGCGGACTCCGCGAGCCTTCGAAAACGCCGGCAGCATAGCCCGGGGATCCGGGCTGGTGCCACCCCCCGGACACCCGGCGGAGCCCGTGTTCCGTATGCGGCAATCGGCGTCCGGGCGGGGCTCGCGGGCGCCGGATGGCGGGTGAAGCTCAGTCGCCGTCGGCGCCCCTCAGCAGCACCAGATCGTCGCGGTGCACCGCCTCGGGGGTGGGCAGGTCGAGGGTCGCCAGCTCGGAGGAGCGGCGGCCGGCGGCCCGGCGGATGGTCTCGGCGTCGTGCCCGGCGAGGCCCCGGGCGAACTCGTCGCCGTCGGGGCCGACGACGCTGACCGTCTCGCCGACGCCGAAGTCGCCCTCGACCCCGGTGACGCCGATGGGCAGCAGGCTGCGCCCCCGCCGGCGCAGGGCCCGCTCGGCGCCGGCGTCGACCCGGATGACGCCCGTCGGGCGGGGGGCGTAGGCGATCCAGTGCTTGCGCCGGCGGATGGGCACCGCGTCGGCGGCGAACCAGGTGCCCAGGGGCTCCCCGGCGTACAGCCGGCGCAGCACCCGGGGCTGCTTGCCCGGCGCGATGACCGTCGGCACCCCGAGCTGGTTGACCTGACGCACCGCCTCGAGCTTGGTGCGCATGCCGCCGCTGCCCAGCCCGGTGGTGCTGCCCCCGGCCAGGGCCAGCACCCGGTCGTCGATCTGCTCGACCCACTGCTCGGGCACCGCGCCCGGGGCCTTGGGGTCGCCGGCGTAGAACCCGGCCACGTCCGACAGGATCACCAGCACCTGGCCTTCGACGAGGCTGACGACCTGGCTCGACAGCAGGTCGTTGTCCCCGAGCTTGATCTCTTCGAAGGCCACCGTGTCGTTCTCGTTGATGATCGGCACCGCCCCCAGCTCGATGAGGGCCCGCAGCGTGTGGCGGGCGGCGAGGAAGCGCCGCCGGTCGCGCAGGTCGTCGTGGGTCAGCAGCACCTGGGCCGCGGTGAGCCCGTAGTGACCCAGCTCGTCGGCCCACATGCGCATCAGCCGCCCCTGGCCGGCGGCGGCGGTCGCCTGGAGCTGCTCGATGCGGGTCGGGCGGCGGTCGAAGCCGAGCAGGGGCATGCCGAGGGCCACCGCGCCGCTGCACACGACGACCGGCTCGAGGCCCGCCTGCTGGAGCGCGACGATGCCCCGCACCAGCGAGACGAAGGTCACCCGGTCGAAGTCGGCGCCGTCCCGCAGCACGGCGCTGCCGATCTTGATCACCGGACGGCGGGCGCCGCCGAAGGCCGGCGGGCGGGTGGGCGCGGTCATTCGGGGCGGTCCTCGTCCTGCGCCGGGCCGGGGGCCGGCGGATCGATCGGCTGGGGGCGGGCCTCGACCGGCGGGGGGCGATCCTCGTCGGGGGCCGGGGCCGGCTCGGCCGACCCGCCGGACTCGGCGCGCAGCGCGCCGGTCTCGTCGATGCCCAGGCGGGGGGCGTCCCCCGGGGCGGGCAGGGCCGGCAGATCGGCCGGGGTCGCCTTCGCGTCCCCCAGCAGCCGCCGCCGATCGTCGAAGATGCGCGGCCGCGGGCCATAGGTCCGGGGCTCTTCGGGGGCCGCGATCGGCCCTTCGAACGGCGCGGCCTCGAGCCGTATCGAGATCACCAGCGTCGCCCGCTGACCGGCCTTGGCGAACGGCAGCCGGGCGGTGACTGCGCCCCCGAGCGGCTGCCCGGTGACCGTATCGAGCAGCAGCCGCCCGTCGAGCGCCTCGACGTGGGTGTAGCCCACCACCAGCGGGGCCCGCAGGCCGAAGATCGCCGGGGAGTCGCCCTCGGTCAGCCCGTCGTCGCCGTAGGTCTTCTCCAGCGGCGGCGGCGCCTGACCGCCCTCCAGCGCGCGCAGCTCGACGGTCAGCACGTCCCGCCCGAGCACCACCGACGGGCCCCCGGGGCGCACCGCCAGCCGCTCGGCGAACAGCCGGATCAGGGTCGCCAGCGGCTCCAGGGCCCCGTCGAGGCAGCGGTGGTGCTCGTCGGCCACCGCGGCGAAGGCGGTGTAGGGGCCGTGGCGGTGGGCGGTGTAGAACCGGCCGTCGACCCACCGGCAGCGGCGGCCGTCGTCCTCCAGCGGGCGGTCGCCGCCCCCGGCGGTGGTCAGGTGATCGAAGGCGTAGACCCCGCCCGGGCCCAGGCGCAGGGTGCGGGTCTCGGCGATGCGGGGCGGGGTCGGGGCCGGGGGCGGGCCGGCGTCGGGGGCGCCCCCGTCGGCCGCGGGCGGCGCGTCCTCCGGCGGGCTGTCGGCCGGCGCCCCGCCGGGCAGCTCGATCGCGTAGGACCCGGTCAGGGTGAGCGTCATCGGCGGCAGCCCGGCCCCCGAGAGCGGCCGGGCGAGCACCCGGGCCAGCGCCGGCCCGTCGGGCAGGGCGTCGCCGCGCAGGGGCTCGAGGCGCCCGGCGGCCTCGGCGGCCTCGAGCCCGGCCTTGAGCGCCACCTCGTCGTTCTCCGCGATCAGGCGCTCGGGCAGGTCGCGGCAGCCGGCGAGGGCCAGCAGAGACGACAGCAGGATGAACCGACGGCGTGGCATGATGGGCCCTGTATACCCCATCCGCTGCCGAGGCGCGCCCCGACATGCCGTCCTGGTCCGAGATCTGGCCCGCCGGCTGGCCCCCGCCGTGGGCCGTGGCGCTGGCCGTCGCCGCGGCGGCCGGCGTCGCGCTGGGCCTGCGGCTGGCCCGCTGGCGGCGTCGGCGGCGGCGGCTGCGGGCCTCGGCCCACGGGCGGCGCATGGAGGATCGGGCCCCGGCGGCGCTCGAGCGGCGGGGCTATCGGGTCATCGAGCGCCACCCGGCCCTGGCGATCGAGTGGTCGCTGGACGGCGAACCTCAGCCGCTCGAGCTGGCCCCCGACCTGCTCGTCAGCCGCGGCGGGCGGCGCTATCTGGTCGAGGTCAAGACCGGCGGCGCCGCCCGGCCCGAGAAGCAGGAGACCCGGCGCCAGCTCCTGGAGTACGCGGCCTACGCCCCGGTGCACGGGGTGCTGCTCTACGACGCCGACCGCGATCGGCTGCGGGCGGTGGACTTCCCCATCGAGCGGGGCGGCCGGGGTGGCTGGCTGCCGGCGCTGCTGGTCGGGGCGGCGCTCGGCGCGGCGGCGATGTGGTGGTGGATCCGGTGAGCCGGCGGCCCGCGGCGGGCCCGATCAGCGACCGCCGAGCCGGCGGGCGGTCACCGTGGGCGGCGCCGGGGCGTCGACGACCACCGTCAGCACCTCCCCCTCGCGGGCCTCGAAGCGGGCCTCGGCGCCGTAGCGATAGCCCGCGTGCCCGTCGACGGTCTCCCGGGTGGGGTAGCCGCAATAGCGCTCGGTCCGCCGCTGCACGCAGCCCTCGCGCACCGCGAGCCCGAGCTGCCCCGACGGCAGGGCGCCCCGGGCCACGACCTCGTAGACCCCGTCGGCCGGGGCGACGAAGGTCAGGTAGTGCTCCGGGTCGCCCGACCCGCCCTCGTGGCAGCTCACCCGGGTCGGCCGGCCGGCGCCGGGGCCGGCGAGCGTCACCGGGGTGTCGAGCGGCAGCGGCGCCCCGAGGCCCTCGGGGCAGGCCGGCTCCAGCGCCATGCAGGTGGGCCGGGGGTCGCCGCCGTCCCGCTGGTCGCACAGCAGGCCCTCGGCGCAGCGCCACAAGAGCCCCCGGGGGTCGCAGGGCTGGCCCTCGCCGGCCGGGGGGAAGGCTGGGGCCGGGGCGGGGGTCGCGGCGAACGGCGCGCTCTCGAAGCCGCGGTCGTCGATCGCGACCAGCGGGGCCTCGACGTCGAACCAGGTGTCGAGCGAGACCCAGGCGGTGAAGGCGTCGCCCTCGACGGCGACGGCCCACGCCTCGTCGTGGGGGTCGACGTCGGCGTCGATCGGGGCGGTGAACCGGCCCTCGCGGTCGGCGAACCGGAAGCCGGAGATGTTGCCTTCGGCGTCCCGCCCCCGGACCCACAGGGCCACCTCGCCCCCGTCGTCGACCACGATCGCTTCGTCGATCACCGGCGGCGTATCGACCGCGCAGACCCCCCGGGCGCAGAAGGTGGGGTCGTCGCAGCGATCGACGACGCCCGCCGGATCGCACGGGTCGCCCTCGGCGGCCACCGGCGGCGCCTGCACCGGCACCGCCCGGGCGACCCGCTGGCCCCCGTAGCGCACGTCCACCGGCCCCTCGACCGGCTCCGCCGTGCGGCCGGCCCAGCGGTCGGCGTCGGCCGCCACCGGCTCGACCGCGGCGCCGGCGGTCACCGCCGGGCCCCCCCGCAGGTCGGCCCCCCGGATGTCGATGGCCACCTCGCCCGCCCCGCCGGGCACCTGCCACGCCGAGACCTGCACCGCCACGCACCGCCCGTCGTCGGCCGGCCCGACGCACACCGCGCCCTCGACGCAGCGGTCGCGCTCGCTGCCCGGGGCGCACGGATCACCCACGTCGACCGCGGGCTGGGGCAGCACCGGGATCGAGAACCAGATCACGCCCGCCCGGTCGACGAGATCGAGCGCCTCGGGCATCGCGTCGACGGCCATCGCCAGCGTGTAGCGCCCGCCGCGGGCGACCGCCGGGGCCGGCCCGTCCGCCCCGGCGACGCGCAGCGCGCCCCCGTCGATCAGCCCCGCCGGGTCGTCGAGGACCACCTCGGCGTACAGCCGCCCCTCGCGCACCCGGGCCCAGCCCGACCGCAGCGCCGGGTCGGGCGCCACCGCGCAGGCGCCCTCGGCGCAGTAGAGCCCGTCCCCGCAGCGGGCGAAGGTCGGATCACAGGCCGCCGTCAGCCGCCCGTCCGGCGGCGGGACCGCGCACAGCCCCTCGGGGCTGCACCGCAGACCGTCGGCGCAGCGGGGCGCCTCGGGCACTCCGTGGGCCGGGTGCCACCGGCCGGCGCAGACCTCGCCCTCGCCCACCGGGCCGATGATCTCGACCCCCAGCCGGCCCCGGGGCACGAGGTAGCCGTCCACCTGGATCAGCACCCCCTCGCCGGCCCGCAGCGTGCGCTCGACGACCAGCGGGCCGAACATCGGCTCGCCCTGCGCCCCGCAGGCGAGGGGCTCGAGCAGCGGGTCGCAGCTCGCGTGCAGCGAGATCATGCCCGCCGAGCCCAGCTTGTGGAACGTGTAGCGCCCGCCGATGGGGGCGACGAAGCCGAAGAGCGCGTCCGGCCCGTCGAGCAGCGCCTGGTCCTCGACGGGGCACTGCCCGACGAGCGCGCTGTTGGCCGGGCCCTCGACCACCCGGGTGTACTGGCCGCGGTCCTGGTCGGGCGCGTTGCGGTCGGCCTCGGTGATGGCCACCGCCTCGCACTCGACCCCGGGCTCGGGCACCTCGAGGGCGGTGCCGTCGCAGGCGGCGAGGGCGAGCAGCGGCGTGATGCGGGCGATTCGAGCGATGCGAGCGGTCGCGTGATGATGCATGGCGTGCTTCCTTCCGAGGCGCAGGCTGCGGATCGGGCGAGGTCGTCGGGAGCGAAAGAATCTTCGCCCCCCCGCGGGTGATCAGGGGCCGGCGGAGCGCGACATGACTCGCCCTCGGGCCGCCATTGACACGGTCGCGGCGCTCGCCCAAGATGGCCCGGATTTGCCCCCGCCGCACACACTGGAGCACCCATGGCGCGCAGCTTCCTGTTCACGTCGGAGTCCGTCACCGAAGGCCACCCCGACAAGATCGCCGACCAGATCTCCGACGCCATCCTCGACGCGCTGATCGCCCAGGACCCCCACAGCCGGGTGGCCTGCGAGACGCTGATCAAGACCGGCTACGTCAACCTCGCCGGCGAGATCACCTCTCAGGCGCGCATCGACTACGCGGCGGTGGTGCGCAACACCCTGCGCGAGATCGGGTACACCTCCTCCGACATCGGCTTCGACGCCGACACCTGCGGGGTGCTGCTCGCCATCGACGCCCAGTCGCCGGACATCGCCATGGGCGTCGACGAGGGCCGGGGCGACTTCAAGGAGCAGGGGGCCGGCGACCAGGGGCTGATGTTCGGCTACGCCTGCGACGAGACCGACGAGCTGATGCCGCTGCCCATCGCCCTGAGCCACAAGCTCACCGCCCGGCTGGCGAAGGTGCGCAAGGACGGCACGCTGCCCTTCCTGCGGCCCGACGGCAAGAGCCAGGTCTCGGTGCAGTACGAGGACGGCCGCCCGGTGCGCATCACCGCGGTGGTGCTCTCGACCCAGCACGACCCCGACGTCGAGCAGGCCGAGCTGCGGGAGCGCATCAAGGCCGAGGTGCTCGACCCGGTGCTGCCCGCCGACCTCGTCGACGGCGACACGAAGTTCTACATCAACCCCACCGGGCGCTTCGTCATCGGCGGCCCGATGGGCGACTGCGGGCTGACCGGGCGCAAGATCATCGTCGACACCTACGGCGGCATGGGCCGCCACGGCGGGGGCGCGTTCAGCGGCAAGGACCCGTCCAAGGTCGACCGCTCGGCGGCCTACATGGCGCGCTACGTGGCCAAGAACGTCGTCGCCGCCGGCCTCGCCGAGCGGGCCGAGGTGCAGCTCGCCTACGCCATCGGGGTCGCCGAGCCGGTCAGCGTCAGCGTCGACACCTTCGGCACCGGCAAGGTGGACGAGGGGCTGATCGCGAAGCTGGTCCGGGCGCATTTCCCGCTCAAGCCGGCGGGTATCATCGAGCACCTCGACCTGCTGCGCCCGATCTACCGCAACACCGCGGCCTACGGGCACTTCGGCCGGGACGACGGGGCCTTCCCCTGGGAGCGCACCGACAAGGCCGAGGCCTTGCGGACCGGCGCGGGGCTCGGCGCCGGCGCCTGACTCGGGCCACCCCCGATCCGAATCCCCCCCTGACGGCGCCCCCCTGGCGCCGCTCCCCCTCGATCGAGGACGATGGCGGCATGTCGAACTCCCTCGTGATGAACTGCTCGCCGCACGAGATCCGGGTCGCCACCGTCGAAGGGCGGCGGCCGGTCGAGATCGTCGTCGAGCGCAAGAAAGACCAGAGCCTCGTCGGCAACATCTACAAAGGTCGGGTGACCCGGGTGCTGCCCGGCATGCAGGCGGCCTTCGTCGACATCGGGCTCGAGCGGGCGGCGTTCCTCTACGTCGCCGACATCGTCGACCCCAAGAAGAAGGCCGAGAAGGACGGCGACACCCGCGACTCGACCATCTCCGAGGCCACCCGCGACGCCTACCACCGGCCCATCCAGAGCCTGCTCAACGAAGGGCAGGAGATCATGGTGCAGGTGGCCAAGGAGCCGCTCGGCACCAAGGGGGCAAGGGTCACCAGCCACGTCAGCATCGCCGGGCGGCACCTGGTCTACATGCCGACCGTCGACCACGTCGGCATCAGCCGGCGGATCACCGACGAGGAGGAGCGCAAGCGGCTCAAGGAGATCCTCGAAGAGCTGGTGCCCCAGGGCGGGGGCTTCGTGGCCCGCACCGCGGCCGAGGGGCGCAACCCCGAGGAGCTGCGGGCCGACCTCGACTTCCTGCGGCAGGTGTGGAACGACATCCTCACCCGCATGGAGAGCGGCCCGGCCCCGGTGACGCTCTACGAGGACCTCGACCTGGTGCTGCGCACCGCCCGGGACATGATCACCCCCGAGATCGAGGCGGTGCACATCGACGACGAGGGCGAGCATACGCGGCTGGTGCGCTTCATCCGCCGGTTCATGCCCCGCTCGCTGGACAAGCTGAAGCTCTTCGAGCGGCCCGACGCGATCTTCGACGCGTTCGGCATCGAGGCCGAGCTGAACCGGGCCCTGGGGCGCAAGGTGTGGCTGCCGAGCGGGGGCTACCTGATCATCGATCAGACCGAGGCCCTGTGCGCGATCGACATCAACACCGGGCGCTACGTGGGCCGGCGCAACCTGGAAGACACCATCGCCCGGACCAACGTCGAGGCGATCGACGAGATCGTGCACCAGCTCCGGCTGCGCAATATCGGCGGCATCATCATCATCGACTTCATCGACATGGACCAGGAGTCGAACCGCAACCGGGTCTTCAGCGAGCTGACCGAGGCCCTCAAGCGGGATCGGGCCAAGACCAACATCCTCAAGATCAGCGAGCTGGGGCTGGTCGAGATGACCCGCAAACGGGTCCGGGAGTCGCTGGCCCGCTCGATGTCGGAGCCGTGCTTCTATTGTGACGGCACCGGCCTGCTCAAGAGCCGGACCACCGTCTGCCATCAGATCTACCGCTCGATGGTGCGCGAGGCCGAGGCGATGGGCGACGAGCGGGCGGTGCGCATCGCGCTGCACCCCCGGGTCGCCGAGACGCTCGGCCGCGAAGAGAGGGCGATGCTCGCCGAGCTCGAGGCCCGGCTCGACCTGAAGCTGAGCCTCGCGCCGCGCGCCGACTTCCACCTCGAGCACTTCGAGTTCAGCGCCGCCGACTGACCCCTGCTCACGCCCGGCGGCTCTCCCGCCCGGTGAGCAGCGCGGTGAGCTGCTGGTAGGCCTCGTTGATCGCCTGGGCCCGGGCGTGGGCCGCCCGCTCGGCGGCCGGGTCGTGGGCGAACTTGTCGGGGTGGTTGGCCCGCATCTCGCGGTGGTAGGCCTTCTTGACCGCCTTCAGATCGGCCCCCCGGCGCAGGCCGAGGATCGCGTAGTACTCGTCGGCGCTGCGGGCCCGGGCCACCTGCCGCTGGGCCTTCTGGGCGTCGGCCTGCATCTTCTCGATCCAGACCCAGAGGTCGCGCTCGACCTCTTCGAGCCGGCGCTCGGCCGCGGCGCGGGCCTCGTCGATGCGGCCGCGCACCCCCTCGACCCGGCGGCGCACGCCCGGCTGCTGCATCGCGGCCTCGGCGGCGGCCCGGCCCGCGGCGGACGCGGCCCGGGCGGCCCGCCCGCCGGCCTCGAACACCCGATCGAGAAAGCTCATCTCTCCTCCTGGATCACCCGCCCGGTGCGCACGTAGCGCCGGGCGCAGGTCCCGCAGCGGGCCCGCTCGGGGCCCGCCTCGGGGTCGACGCCGAGCGGGAGCCGGGCCCCACAATAGCAGGCCCAGCCCCGCAGGCGGGCCGGGTTGCCGTAGACCAGCCCGTGGGGCGGCACGTCCCGGGTGACCACCGCCCCGGCCCCGACGAAGCTGTAGGCCCCGAGCGTGGTGCCGCAGACGACGGTCGCGTTGGCCCCGATGCTCGCCCCCCGGCCGACCCGGGTGACGGCGTACTCGCCCTTGCGGGGGTAGTGGCTGCGGGGGGTGCCGACGTTGGTGAAGACCATCGACGGGCCGCAGAAGACGTCGTCTTCGAGCACGACCCCCGAGTAGACCGAGACGTTGTTCTGGATGCGCACGTTGTCCCCGACGCGCACGCCGCGCTCGACGACCACGTTCTGGCCCAGCGAGCAGCCGGCGCCGATGACGCACGGGCCGAGCAGCTTGGCGAAGTGCCACACCTTCGTGCCCGGGCCGAGCCGCACGTCGCCGTCGACCACCGCGGTGGGGTGCACGAAGGCGTCGGAGGAGCGAGGCGGGCGGGGGCCGAGGGCCGCCGAGAGGGCCGGGGAGCGGCGGGCGCCGAGCGCGGCCAGGGCGAGCTGGGCGGCGGCGGGCCAGCCGGTGACCGTCTCGACCCGGGCCTCGGCGCCGGCGATCAGCAGCCACGGGGGGTCGACGACCAGCAGCAGGCCGGCCGCGTCGCGGGCGGCGGCGATCAGCGGGTCGAGGTCGGCCGGGCGGCCGCAGACGATCGCGACCTGCCCCGCGGCCAGCGCGGCTCGGGTCGTCGAGAGGGCCTCGGCGGCGTCGGCCGCGATCACCGCGCCCTCGGGCTCGGCGTGGGCGTCGGCGTCGGCGTCGGCGTCGGCGATCCGGCCGGCCAGGGCGGCGACCAGCGGCGCGGCCGAGGGGTGCTCGGTGAGGCGGACGACGGGATCGGCGGGGCGCATGGGCGGCATCCTGGACCGGCGGGGCGGGCCGTGTCCACCGGAGGCGGGCATCGGGGGCGCTGGGGGCGTCAGGGCGGCAGGTCTTCGGGGTCACCCGCCGGCGCAGCGCCCGCCGGATCAGCGCCCGCCGGCGCGATCGGGCGCAGCTTCGGGCCGTCGTCGCCGCCCTCGTCGCTGCCCCCGTCGCCGTCCGGGTCGGGCGCCGGGCGGCCGACCGCCGGCGCGATCGGCTTGAGCGTCGGCGGCAGCGGGGCGACGTCCACCGCGGGCACCGCCAGCGACGGCCCCGAGGGCGCGGCCCCGACCTCTTCGCGGAAGAAGCTGTCGGCGTCGATCTCGCCCGCCGCGGGGGCCACCTCGGTGGGCGCGGTGCCGGTGAGGAAGACCTCCTCCCGCCCCGCCTCGGAGCCCGGCGGGGCCAGCCGGCCGTCCTCGACGACCCGCCGCACCTCGACCCCCTCGGGCGGCGGCGGCCAGTCGGGGCCCTCGGCCTCGGCCGCCTTCAGGTAGGCCGCCACCACCGGCAGCGCGGTGCGCCCTCCGGCCTCTTTGCGGCCCAGCGGCTTCGGGGTGTCGAAGCCGACCCACGCCGCCACCACGACCTCGGGCAGCAGCCCCACGAACCACGCATCCCGGGCCTCGTTGCTGGTGCCGGTCTTGCCCACCACCGGCCGCTCGAAGCTCTTCAGCCGCCGCCCGCTGCCGTCGGTGACCACCGAGCGCATCACCCCCCGCAGCACATAGGCCACCGCGGGGTCGATCGCCGGGGCGTCGTCGTCGCTCGCCCGGGGCGGGGTCCACTCCAGGGGGCCGTCGGGGCCGGTCACCGACAGGATGAACCGCGGCGGCAGGCGGCGCCCGTCGGCGGCGAGCGTGGCGTAGGCGTCGGCCAGCTCGAGCGGGTAGACCTCGCTGGCCCCCAGCGCCATCGCCAGCCCGTCGGCCATCGGCGAGGCGATGCCCGCCGCCCGGGCGAAGTCCTGCACCGCCGGCACCCCGACGTCCTCGGCGAGCGCCACCGCCACGCTGTTGATCGACTTCGCCAGCGCCAGCCGCAGCGAGATGGGGCCCTCGTAGCGCCGGGTGTAGTTCTTCGGCTGCCAGAACTGGCCGGCGTGCATCCGCAGCGTCTCGGGGGCGTCGATGAGCGTCGAGGCCGGGGTGTAGCGCTTCGAGGCCAGCGCCGCGCCCCATACGAACGGCTTGAACGCGCTGCCCGGCTGGCGGCGGGCCTGGGTCGCCCGGTCGAAGGGGTAGTACCGGTGGTCGTATCCGCCGACGAGGGCCAGGACGTGGCGGCTGCCGGGCTCGATCACCACCACCGCCCCCTGGGGCGCGGCGGCGGGCACCGCCAGCATGCGCTCGGGGTGGCTCGGCCCGTCGGCCCGCACCGCGACCACGATCACGTCGCCGATGCCGTAGGGCGACGCCTGGGGGTTGTCCGGATCGGCGAAGCGGGCCAGCGCGTCCCGGGGCACCCGGGCCTCGCCGACGCCGAACTCCACCACCAGATCGTCGGGCTCGATGGCCTTCACCCGGGCCCGCACCGGCACCCCGGGCCGCGGCGGGCCCTCGCCGACGATCTTCAACTGCGCCGCCCGCCACGCGGCGGCCTCGGCGTCGGGCACCACGTTGCGTGGCTTCGCGTAGCTCTGGCGGGCGTCGACCGCCCGCAGGCCCTCCCGCAGCGCGGCCAGCGCCGCCCGCTGCCGCTCGAGGTCGATCGCGGTCTGCACGTCGAGCCCGCCGGTGACGACCGCCTCTTCGCCGAACGCCTCGAACAGCCGCCCCCGCACCTGATCGGCGTACCACTGCGCCTCGTCGACGAACGGATCCTCGGCCTCGACCAGCCCCAGGTCGGCCGCCCGCGCCCGCTCGGCGGCCGCCTCGTCGAGGAAGCCGTTCTTCACCATCATGCGCAGCACGAAGGCCCGCCGCTCGGCGTTGCGCTCGGAGTGTTTGAGCGGCGACAGCCGCTCCGGCGACTGGATCAGGCCGGCGATCGCCGCCGCCTGGGCCGGGGTGATCGCGCTCAGGTCGGTGTGGCCGAAGTAGAACCGGGCCGCCTCGGCGACGCCGTAGCGCCCGTGGCCGAGGTAGATCGCGTTCATGTAGATGGTGAGGATCTGGTCCTTGTCGAAGCGGTCTTCGAGGCGCTTGGCCAGGATCAGCTCCTTGGCCTTGCGCTCGAACCGCTTCTCGGGGGTCAGCAGCAGGTTCTTGACCGTCTGCTGGGTGATCGTGCTGCCGCTGCCGGTGATGCGCCCCGCCCGCAGGCTGTTGAGCAGCGCCCGCAGCATGCCGGTGTAGTCCAGGCCCTCGTGGTCGTAGAAGTCGGCGTCCTCGGCCGAGAGCACCGCCTGCACGAGCACCTCGGGGATGTCGGCCCGGGCGACGACGGTGCGCCGCTCGCGGAACAGCTCGGCGATGACGGTGCCGTCCGCCGCCCGGATCCGGGTCACCTGGGGCGGGCGCCAGTCCTCGATCTTCTGGAAGTCGGGCAGCCCCCGGGCGAAGTACCAGTAGCCGCCGACGAGCACGCCCCCGGCGGCGAGCGCGCCGATCGAGCCCAGGATCAGACCCCACTTCAGCAGCCGGCGGGCGAGGCTCGGGGGGGGATCGCGGCGCTTCGGGGGCGGTTTCTTCCCCCGCCGGCCGGACTTGCCGGCGCTCTTCGAGCGGGCCTGCGAGCCCCGGGCGGCGGGCTTTTTCGGCTTGGCGCTCATCCGTTCGATGTCTCCGGTGCTTGCGTCGGGCGGTGGGCCGTGCGAATTGCACGGTATGGAATCAAAAGTCGAGCGATATGTCTTCCGGGTGCTCTACCGCCGCGAGACCCATCAGTTCGGCGGGCGCATCGTCGAGGACGAGGACGGCCGCTTCTCGCTGCAGATGTGGGCCACGTCTCCCCAGCACGCCAACATCCTCGTCGAGGTGGCCCCGGTCGACGACCGGGACGACCTGTGGCCGCTGTTCCACAAGGCGGCCAACCACCGGGGCATGACGGTCTCCGAGTATCGGGTCGACCCGTCGGCCGGCGCCGATTGGAAGATGGTGCCCGGCGCGCAGTGACGGCCGCCTCCGCCCCGGGGGCGAGATTGTCGAGTTCGGTCGTTTGGGGCTACCATCGCCCGCGACGATGGCGCGCCGGGAGCCCGGCCCGCCGATCGCCGTAATCCGAAGAGGACCGGATGAAGATCACCTGCCCCAACTGTGCTGCCGGCTACAACATCAGCGAGGGCAAGATCCCGGCCGGCGGGCTGCAGATCAAGTGCCCCGCCTGCCTGCACAGCTTCCTGGCCCATCGGGATGGCACGAGCACCTCGGCCGCCGCCGCCGGGCGGGCGTCGACCGGGCCGGCTCTCGCGCCGCCCCCGCCCCCGCCGCCGCCTCCGCCCGGGGCCCGGCCGGCCGGTAGCGCCCCCCCGCCGCCGCCCGGCGCCCGACCGCCCACCGGCAGCCCGCCGCCGCCGCCGCCCTTCGGCGGGCGGGGCGGGCCCGAGCCGGCCGACGGCGGGTTCGACGCGGGGCACGCCCCGACCGCGGCGATGAGCGTCTCCAAGCCCCCCGACGCGGCCGACGACTTCGACTTCGGCTTCGACGCGCCCGCCGGCGGTCGCCCCGAGGCGGAGGACTTCGACTTCAGCTTCGGGGCCGAGTCGACCCAGCGCCCGGGGCGCACCGAGGTGCAGGCCGACGACTTCGACTTCAGCTTCGGGGCCGAGGAGCCCCAGCCGGCCGCGGCCTCGGGCAGCGGCCTCGGCGACCTGTTCGACGACCTCGACGACCTGCCCGCGCCCAAGGCGCCCGACCCCTACCGCGACCTGCCGGCGCCCAGCGCCCGCTACGACGACCTGCCCGGCGAGCGGGGGTTCACCGACCTGCCCGGCGAGCGGGGGTTCACCGATCTGCCCGGCGAGCGGGGGTTCTCCGACCTGCCCGGCGAGCGCGGGGTGGGCGGGCTGCCCGGCGAGCGCGGGGTGGGCGGGCTGCCCGGCGAGCGGGGCACCGGCGGGCTGCCCACCGAGCGGGGCGTGGGCGGGCTGCCCACCGAGCGGGGCGTGGGCGGGCTGCCCACCGAGGCCGGCGCGAGCGGGCTGCCCGGCGAGCGGGGCCTGGGTGACGCGCTCATCGCCCCGGAGGACGTGCCCGAGCCCGAGCTGCCCCCCGAGGCGGCCGCGCCGCCGCCCGAGAAGCCCCGGGCGGCCAACACCCGGGTCCTGATCATCGCCGGGGCGGTCGCCGCGGTGCTCGTGCTGGCGGTGGGCGGCCTGATGGTCGCCGGCATCGGCCCCTTCGCCGACGACCCCCCGCCCCGTCGGCGCAGCCCCGTCGCGGAGAAGCCGGCGCCGCCGCCGCTCGAGGACCCGCCCCCGACCACGCCGCTCGAGCCGGCCACGCCCGACGAGGACGGCATGATCCCGACCAGCGGGGCCACGCTGGCCGAGGTGGCCGGCTACCGGGACGCGATCGGGCGCCTCGAGCCGCACGCCAAGACGCTGGAGGGCGAGCGCGCCATCGAGCTGGTCGAGCTGTACGCCCTCGGCGCGCTGGAGTTCCCGGGCAACGCCCGCTGGGCGGACAACGCCAACAGCATGCTGGCCCGGGTGGGCGAGGCCGCCGCCGAGACCCCCGCCGGGCGGCGGGCGAGCCTGATCGCGGCGCTCGCGGCGGGCAACGGCGAGGCGGCCGACAAGCTCGTCGCCCTGGCCGAAGAGCAGAAGGACGACCCCCGCTCGCGCTACTTCGCGGGGCACGCCCGGCTGAGCCGGGGCGAGCTGAGCGAGGCCCTCGGCGAGTTCCGGGCGGCGGTGAAGGCCGACGACGGCCTGCTCGGCGCCCGGCGCATGGCCGGCGAGCTGGCGCTCAAGGCCGGCGAGCTCGACGCGGCCCGCGAGGACCTCGAGGCGCTGTACGCGGTCGCCCCCGGGGCCCCGTCGGTGCTCAATGCGCTGGCGGCGATCGAGATCCGGCAGGGCAACGGGCCCCGGGCGAAGAAGCTGCTCGAGCAGGCGCTGGCCCTGCCCGCCGAGCGGCTCGACGGGCGGGCCCGCTCCCGGGCGCTGCTGCTGCGGGCCCGGCTGGCGCTGGCCGGCGAGGACCAGGACGGGGCCCTCGCCGACCTCGAGGCCGCGGTGCGGGCGTGGCCCGGCAACCTCGAGGCGCTCGACCTGCTCAGCGCCCGCCACTTCGCCACCGGCAACTACGAGAAGGCGCTCGACCAGCTCGAGGCGCTGCGGGCGGCGGGGGTCGAGAGCCCCCAGATCGCGATCCAGATCGCCCGGTGCCACGAGGGCCTCAACCGGGGCGAGCGGGCGCTGCGGGTGCTCGAGAAGGCGGCGGTGGACTTCCCCGACGACCCCACGGTGCACACCGCGCTCGGCGACCTGCATGTGCAGGGGCGGCGCTTCTCCGACGCCCGCGCGGCGTACCAGAAAGCGCTCGAGGTCGACCCGGCCCACCAGCCGGCGCAGCTCAAGATGGCCGACCTGCTCGTGCGCGAGGCCAAGGTCGACGCGGCCATCGCCTACTTGCAGGAGGCCCGGAAGAAGAACCCCGAGGGGGCGCTGATCCGGGTGGGCATCGCCGACCTCAACAAGCGGCTCGCCGAGACCGGTGGCCGGCGCGACCTGCTCACCGAGGCCCGCAAGGACTACCGGGCCGCGCTGCGCATCGACCCCTCGCTCAACGACGCCCGGCGCGATCTCATCACCGTGCTGCTCGCCGACGGCCAGGCCGAGGCGGCGCTCGAAGAGCTGGAGCACCTCGCCGCCCGCCCCGACTTCCACGCGCCGCTCGACACCGACCTCGGCCGGGCCAAGCAGGCCCTCGGGCGGCTCGACGAGGCCATCGCCCACTACACCGCCGCGCTCGAGCGGACCCCCGACGACCCGGTGATCCTGCTCGGGGCCGGCTCGGCCCAGTTCGACAAGGAGGCCTACGACGAGGCCCGGAAGCTGCTCGATCGGGCCATCGCCGCCGACTCCAAGCAGATGGCGGCCCACTACTACCTGGGGCGGGTGGCCCACGCCCAGGGGCGCTTCGGGGCGGCCATCCAGCACTTCAAGCAGGCGCTCGAGCTCGACAAGCGCGACTACACCTACCGCTACTGGCTCGGCCGGGCGCTCGAGGCGTCCGGCGAGCCGGCCCAGCTCAGCGCCGCCCGCCAGGAGTACGACGCCGTCGCCGAGCGGGCCGCCGAGGACGAGGCGCTCGCCGCCGCGCTGTGCGACGTGTTCGTGCGCCGGGGGCGCATGCAGATGAGCCGCTTCGCCGAGTGGCAGGGGGCCATCGACGACTTCGGCCGGGCGATCGCCTGCGACCCGAAGAACGCCGACGCCTGGCTGCTGCGGGGCGAGATGCGGCTGAAGGCCAACGACTACGGCGACGCGATCACCGACCTCGCCCGGGCCCGCAAGCTCGACCCCAAGCGGGGCGAGGCCTACGCGCTCGCCGCGACGGCCCACCTGCGCAAGCAGCCGCCGAACCTCAAGAAGGCCGAGCAGCTCTCGCGGCAGGCCATCCGCTACGACGACACCCTCGCCGAGCCGCACTACACGCTGTGCACCCGCCTCAAGGAGCGCAGCAAGGCCACCGCCCGCCGGCACTGCGAGCGCTACCTCGAGCTGGCCCCCGACGGCGACAACGCGCCCATCGCCCGCGATCTGCTGCGCAGTCTCTGAGCAGGGTCACGCGCCGCCCGGACATCTGCTAGCAGAGACCGGGGAGAGTCGCCTTCGCGAGCCGAGCGAGAGGCCGTGGCCGGCAAGGCGCGACGCCGAAGGCTTGCTGGAGGCAAGTCGAGAAGGAGCAACGCAGCAGGACGCGGCCTCTCGTTCGACGCAGCAGGTGAACTTTCCCCGGGATCTGCTAGAGTCCCCCACCATGAACGATGACGCCCTCGTCGAGCTGATCGCCCAGCAGGTCCGGGCCCGCCTCATGGCCGGCGGCCAGGGGCCGGGATACACCCGGGCCCCGAGCGCCGCCCGCCCCTCGCTCGAGACCCACTCGCCCGAAGAGCTGCGGGTCATCCCGTGCGACGAGTCGCCCGAGACGTGCAGCGGCTGCGGCATGTGCGCGGTGCGCCGCCCCCAGGACGCCCGGGCGATCGTCGAGGCCGGGGCCGCCCGCATCGGAGCCGGCGGCGGCACCGGGCGGGTCGAGGGCGGGCTGGCGGGCTACATCGACCACACCCTGCTCAAGCCCGAGGCCACCCGCGAGCAGCTCCACGCGCTCGCCGAGGAGGCCCGCAAGCACCGCTTCGCCACCGTCTGCGTCAACTCGGCCAACGTGCGGCTGATGAGCCAGTTCCTCGAGGGCAGCGGGGTGCCGGTGTGCGCCGTCGTCGGCTTCCCGCTCGGCGCGATGACCCCCCACGCCAAGGCCTACGAGACCCGCGAGGCCGTGCGCTGCGGCGCCCGCGAGGTCGACATGGTGCTCAACATCGGGGCCCTCAAGAGCAGCGACCACCGGCTGGTGTTCGAAGACATCAAGGCCGTCGTCGACGCCGCGAAGCCGGTGGCGGTCAAGGTCATCCTCGAGACCAGCAAGCTCGACCGCGAAGAGAAGGTCGCCGCCTGCGCGCTCGCCAAGGCGGCCGGGGCGGCGTTCGTCAAGACCAGCACCGGCTTCGGCGGCGGCGGGGCCACCGCCGAGGACGTCGCGCTCATGCGGCGCATGGTCGGGGCCGACATGGGGGTCAAGGCCTCGGGCGGGGTGCGCGATCGGGGCGCCGCCGAGGCGATGATCGCCGCCGGCGCCAACCGCATCGGCGCCTCGGCCTCGGTGGCGATCGTCACCGGCGGCCGGGCCGCGGGCGGTTACTGAACCGGCCCCTCGCGCATCCACCCCGCACACCGCACCCACAGGAGGAACCGATGGCCAAGTCGATCAAGGTGACCCGCCCCCACAAGACCACCGCCGAAGGCGCCCGGCAGAAGCTGCGGGCCCTCGCCGGCGAGATCGAGTCCCGCTACGGGCTCTCGGTGAGCTGGAAGGGCGACGTGGCCCACGTCTCGGGGCGGGGGGTCAAGAAGGGCACCGCGTCGGTCGACGAGCGCAACGTCACCGTCGACCTGTCGCTGGGCATGCCGGCCAGCCTCGTCGCGAGCAAGATCGAGGCGGGCATCGAGAAGGCGATCAGCGAGCAGTTCGGCTGATCGGCCCCCCGGCGGGTCAGTTGGTCTCGACGGTGAGCTGGAACGGCCCCGAGGCGCCGTTGAACCCGTCGACGACGATGTAGTAGCCCACCCCGCCCCGGGCCTGGAAGCTGATCTCCGAGTCCCGGTCGAGGAAGCTGATGTCGTCGTTGCACGCCACCTCGGCCCCGCACTCCTCGAGCGCGTAGAGCACCGTGTCGTAGTCGCTGCCCACGGTCGAGGCGGTCACCACCACGTCGTCGGGGAAGCCCACGAGCAGGACGGCGTCCGGCGAGCCGCCCCCGCCGCAGTCGGCCGCGTGCTGGTCGGGCAGCCCCGACGTGTCGCCGATCCAGGCCCCGGGCACGAGGTCGGCCGGGGTCACGTCGGGGCAGGCGTCGGGGGTCGGCGGCACGCAGGTGAGGTTGGCGCAGGCCCCCTCGCAGCCGTCGCCGCAGCCCTGCCCCGGGCTGACGAAGCGCAGCGGCACATCGCCGGTGATCCCGGCGCTGTAGCTCTCGACCACCACGTAGTACCGCACACCGGCCTCAGCGTCGAAGACGATGCGCGAGGCGGTGCCCGACCCCCCGTCGTCGTCGCAGAAGAGGTCCCGGTCGTTGCAGTCGGTCCACACCGACATCACCGTGTCGAAGTCGGCCCCGCCGGTGTCGAGCACCACCTCGGCCGGCTCGTCGAGCGTGAAGGTGAAGACCTGATCGCTGCCGGCGGCGGCGCCCCGGCAGCTCCCGTCGACCCGGTCGGGCGCCCCGACGGTGCTGCCCATGTAGACCCCGAAGGCGTCCATCTCGATGCCGCCATCGCACAGCGGCGGGGGCGGCGGCTCGCAGACCCCGGCCCGGCACACCTCGTCCCCCGGGCAGTCGGCGTCGGCCGCGCACGGGGGCACCACGCACGCCCCGTCGTCGCAGGCGAGCCCCTCGGGGCAGTCGGCGTCGGCGACGCAGATCTCGACCCCGGCGAAGTTCAGCACGATCTGCCCGGTGTCCGCCTCGCCGTAGCCCTCGACCACCGCGAAGTAGGTCGCGCCGGCGCGGGCGTCGAAGGTCAGCGTCGAGGTGGTCACCCCGGCGGCGACGTCGTCGTTGCAGGCGAGCTCCTCGGCGCCCGCGGCGCACGGGCTGCGCACGCTGAGCACCGTGTCGAAGTTCGAGCCGTCGGTGTCGAGCGTGACCCGGGCGTTGACCTCCAGGGTGAACTCGAAGACCTGCTCCGGGCCGTCGTCGGCCCGCCCGCAGCCCCCGTCGATCGCGTCGAAGGCGGCGACGTTGCTGCCCTGGTAGACCCCGAAGCCGTCCATCACCACCGGCGCGTCGCAGCTCGACCCGCCGGGGGGCAGCGCGCAGACCCCGCCCTGGCACGTCTCGTCCCCCGGGCAGTCGGCGTCGGCCTGGCACGGCGGGGCCATCGGCGGTACGCAGACCCCGTTCTCGCAGGTCTCGAAGCCGAAGCAGTCCCCGTCGACCACGCACTCGGGGCCGGCCCCCGGCACGCAGGCGTTCTGCACGCACGCCTCGCCCGGGGCGCACTCGATGGCGTCGAGGCACGGGTCGCGGCAGACCCCCTGCACGCAGAACTGGAAGAAGCAGTCGAAGTCGGTCGTGCACTGCCCCGGCGGGTTGGGGCCGGGGCCGACCCCGCCGGTGCACTCGCCGCCCTCGCAGGTCTCGCCCGGCCCGCATTGCAGGTCGTCGACGCAGCACACCCGCCCCGGGAAGTCCTCGTCGACGTTGCCGTCGCAGTCGTCGTCGTCCCCGTCGCACACCTCGTCCTGGGGCATCACCGGCGGCGCGTCGCAGATCACCGACCGCTGATCGGCCGCGCAGACCCGGGTGCCCTGGCTGCTGCACCCGTTCTGGTCGACCACGCAGCCCACCCCGAGCCCGGCGTAGCCCTCGTCCACCGTGCCGTTGCAGTTGTCGTCGTGCCCGTTGCACAGCTCGCCGGCCGCCTGGCACGGGCCGAACTGCCCGTCGACGCAGGTGGCGACCCCGCACGACTCGACGCACAGGCGGGTCTCGCCGGCGGCGCACGGCCCGGTGGGCTCGGGCTCCATCGGCTCGGGGTCGGGGTCGGGGTCGGGCTCCGGCTCGCCCGGATCGGGCTCCGGCTCGCCCGGATCGGGCTCCGGCTCGAGCACCGGGATGCCCGCGTCGGCCGCGGGCCCGCCGGTGTCCCGGGGGGCGACGGTCATGTCGCCCGGGCCGAGCACGCCGACGTCCCGTGAGGGGCCGAGGTCGACGTCGTTCGGCGCCACGGCGTCGTCGCAGGCCAGGGCAGAGAGCGCGCACAGGGTCATCAGTGGGATTCGGATCTTCATCGGCGTGACGCTAGCGCCGAGCCGAGCAAAAGACAAACTCCGGTCACGTCGACCCTTTTCGCCATTCGATGCGGGCACTTGCCCCGGTGAGGGACACCCCGGCGTCATCAGCCGGCGCGACGGGGAGGCCCGTATCCGGGCGGGCTCCGGGGCGGCTCACCCCTCCCGGCGGCGCAGGGCCCGGGCCCCGAGCCGCATCGGCACGACGTGCGCCGCGGCGGTCAGCGCCAGGGCGGCGAGCACCATCCCGGCGAGCTGCGCCAGCCGCGCCGGGCGGGGCACGAAGCCGGTCTCCATCCAGTAGCCCAGCGCCGACAGCGGCCAGCCGACGAGCGCCAGGGTCGCGATCATGTAGAACAGCCCCCCGAGCATGAACAGCACCCCGCCCATGCCGCTGGCGATGCGGGCCGGGTTGGCCTCGTGGAACCGGGGCGCCGTCGCCCCCAGGCCGACGCCCATACCGCACAGGGCCCAGGTCATCACCCCGGCGATCACCGCCGAGGTCGGGATCATCCATAGCGGCAGGCCCACGATCAGATCGGAGGCCACCGTCAGCCCCACCGCCAGGGCCATCAGCGGCCACAGCCCCCAGCGCACGTGGGCCTTCAGGAGCTGCTCGGGCGTGATCGGGGCCACCTGCACCGCCCAGAACGCGCGCCCCTCGAGGCTCACCGCCGGGTACAGGAAGCGCACCGCGACCGTCGTCACCACCAGCCCGCCGAGCACCAGGTTGACGAAGAACAGCCCCCGGTCGCCGATGACGCCGGTGGCCTGGAGCGTGCGGAAGTACTTGAAGTTGAACAGGTACACCACCACCAGCGCCGCGATGAGCAGGAGCTGGGTCCACTGCCCGGTGGTGCGCACGAAGATGCGGTTGTCCCGGGCCACGAACGCGTCGACCACCGACGAGGGCACCCTCGGCGGACGGCGGCGATCCATCAGCGGGCCCAGCAATCGCCGCAGCAGGCCCTCGCCCTCGACCCGGCCCTCCTGAGCCCGGGTGAAGCTGCGCAGGTAGACCGCCCGGGCGAGCCACGCCCCCACCGCGCACGCCGCCGCCGCGGCGAGGTACAGCGTCGCCGCCGGCAGCGCCGCCTCGGCCGGCTCGCCCCGCAGCAGGGCGAAGAGGCTGTCGACGACCCAGTCCGACGGGGTCGACGGGCCGCGGTCGGCGCTCAGGCTGCCGATGAGCGCGGCCAGATCGGCGAAGCCGCCCGGCTCGAGGAACCGCTCCGGCTCGGCCAGCCGGAACGCGATGTAGATCACCAGGAAGCCGACCATCGCCAGCACGAGCAGCACGTCGTGGGTCCGCTGGGCCGGCAGCCAGCGGGCCAGGGCCATCGTCAGGATCGAGCCCACCGCGGCGCACAGCACCGTCAGCGGCAGCAGCAGCAGCGGCAGCGCGACGTACCACCCGACCGACGCCCCGAGCACCGGCCCGCAGCCGGCGAGGATGGGCAGCGCGAAGACCAGCATCATCCACGAGGCCTGGGTCCAGGTGTCGACCAGCCGGGCGAGGTACAGCCGGGCCGGACCGACCGGCGAGCTGACGAGCAGCGGCAGGTCGTCGGCCAGGTACAGCGTGGTGAACGCGGCGATGGTGTTGCTGAAGACCAGCAGCCCGATGAAGAAGAGCAGGACGATGTCGAGCACCCGCCCGATGAGCAGCTCGGCGAGCACCTCCAGCTCGAGGAACTGCGTGAACAGCCACCGGGCGCCGGCGAAGCCCCCGGTCATGAAGCCGAGGGCGAAGACCGCCAGCACCACGTAGCGCAGGCGGCCCTGGCGGTCGCGGCTGCGGGGCAGGTTGCGCAGCCCGCGGATCCGGGGCCACAGCAGCCACGCCAGGGCCCGCGCCGCGCCGCGCCCCCCCATCGGCGTGGTGGGGGCCGGCCGGCTCATCCGGCGGTGAACCCGCCGTCGACGATGTGCACCTGCCCGGTCACGAAGCTGGCCTCGTCGCTGGCGAGGAAGACCACGATGCCGCAGATCTCGTCCGGCGTCGCGTAGCGCTTCAGCGCCGCCCGCTCGGTGTACAGCTTCGCGATCTCGGGGGTGCTGGTGAGCACCGAGGCGAACTTCGTGTCCACCAGCCCCGGGGCGACGGCGTTGAAGCGGATGCCCTCGGGCCCGCACTCCACCGCCAGGGTCTTCGTCATCGAGATCAGGGCCGCCTTGGTCATGCCGTAGACCCCTTGCAGCGGCGAGGCGCCCAGGCCCTGGATGCTGGCGATGTTGATGATCGAGCCGGCCGCCTCCCGGGCCCGCAGGCGCTGCACGACGCCCCGGATGGCGTTGAACGCGCCCTTGAGGTTGACCTCGAACGTCTTGTCCCACATCGACTCCGGGGCCTGGAGCAGCGGGCCGAAGTGGGGGTTGGTGGCGGCGTTGTTGACCAGCACGTCCACCGGACCGACCTGGGCCTCGATGTGGGCCAGCGCGGCGTCGATGGCCTCGGGCTGCCCCATGTGGCACGGCACCGCGGTGGCCCCCATCTCGGCGGCGGCCGCCTCGAGCGGGCCCGGCTTGCGGGACGAGATCACGACCCGGGCGCCCTCGGCGACGCACGCCTCGGCGGCAGCCCGGCCGATGCCCCGGCTGCCGCCGGTGATCCAGATGACCTTGTCTGCGAGCCGCTCGCCCATCGGGGCCTCCCTGCGTGTGGAGCGAAGTGTCGATTCGGTGGCGCCGACGCCCGCCGTCGCGGGCCGCGGGCGTCGCCTCGCAGAGTGCGGCCTGCGGGCGCCGGGCGCAACCGCCGCAGATTGCCCGGGTCGCCCCCCTCGTGTACCGTGGCTGCGATGAAGACCCCGATCCTCTCGCTGCCGGTCGCGCTGGGGCTCCTGCTCCTGGCGGGTGGGCTGTCGACGGCCGCGGCGCAGACGCCGGACGCCGCGCCGGCCGTGCCCGCCGCGCCGAGCCCCGCGGCGCCCGAGGGCGCCGAAGCGCCGGCCACACCGCTGACCCCCACCGCCCCGGCCACCGACGTCGACCCCACGACCCCGCCCCCGGTGGCCCCACCGGCGCCGGCCAGCCCCCCGCTGCCGCTCGAAGAGGGCAGCGCGGTGGACGAGATCGGCCGCCGGGTGCGCCGGCTGGCCGACGAGCTGCGCAGCCCGTTCTGCCCGGGCAAGACCCTGATGACCTGCACCAGCTATCAGGCCTTCGAGCTGCGCCGCGAGATGCGGGAGATGATCGAGCAGGGCATGAGCGACGGCGACATCATCGACGCGCTCGTGCTGCGCCACGGCGAGGAGGTCCGCAACCCGCCGCAGCCGTGGTACACGATCCTGGTCCCCATCCTGCCGTTCCTGGTGCTGGGTGTGCTGCTGTTCTGGATCTTCCGCAAGTGGAAGGAACGCGACCGCAAGACGCCCGACGCCGCCACCCCCGAGCTCGATCCGGCCGACGCCGAGCGCCTCGCCCGGCTGCGGGCGCGCACCCGGGCCGAGTTCGAGTAGGTCCACCCCATCCGATCCGGCCACGGGCGCCGGGCACAGGAGAACCCATGCGATACATCATGTCCGCGACGGCGCTGATCGCCGCCCTGGCGCTGACCGCCTGCAACAAGCAGGATCCGGCCACCGGCGAGAAGACCGCCGCGCAGAAGAAGGCCCCCGCCGCGACCCAGGCGGCCCCCGCGCCGGCCCCGGTCCAGCAGGCCAAGGTGCAGGGCGCCGCGACCCCGGCCGCCGGATCGCAGCCGACCTCGATGCCCGCCGGGCACCCGCCCGCCGGCGGGATGCCGCCCGGTCACCCGCCGGCCGGCGGCATGCCCCCCGGCCACCCGCCCGCCGGAGGCGCCGCGCCCGCCGGGGGCGGCACGCTCGCCGGCACGATCGACCTCGACGCCGGCATGAAGGCCAAGGTCAAGGCCGGCTCGGTGCTGTTCATCATCGTGCGCCAGGACGCCGGCCAGGGGCAGCGGGGCATGCTGCTCGCCGCCAAGAAGGTGCCCGTCACCGGGGCCGACATGTTCCCGCTCAAGTACACCGTCGGCCCGGCGGACGTGATGATGCAGGGCACCCAGCTCGCCGGCAACGTGCGGGTCGAGGCCCGGGTCGACCAGGACGGCGACGCCATCAGCAAGGCCCCCGGCGACGTGGTCGGCGCGCTCGACAAGGCGGTGAAGGTGGGCGACGAGGGGCTCGACTTCACCCTGAACGCCAGCCTCTGATCGCCGCGGGCGCGCCGCGTCCGATTCGTACAATACGCCCCGCCCGGCCGATGGCACGCTGGCCCCTCATCGACCCCGAGGAGGCCCCATGCCGTCCGAGAAGCCCGCCTACGACCCCCCGCTGACCCCCCGCCTGATCGTGCCCGACGCGCCCGCGGCCATCGCGTGGTACGTCGACACGCTCGGCGCCCGTGAGCTGGAGCGCTACACCCTGCCCGACGGCGGGGTGGCCCACGCCGCGCTGGCCGTCGAGGGCGGGGTCTTCGCGCTCACCGAGGCCGCGCCCCACTGGCACAACCGCGACCCGCGCGACCTGGGCGGCAGCCCGGTGATCCTGTCGCTGAAGGTCGCCGACCCCGACGCCACCGTGGCCCGGGCCGTCGAGCGGGGGGCGAGTGTCGTATTTCCGCTCGCCGACCAGCCCTACGGCCACCGGGGGGGCCGCATCGCCGACCCGTTCGGCCACCTGTGGATCGTCTTCCGGGTGATCGAAGACCTCACCCCCGACCAGATCCAGGCCCGCATGGCGGCCTACGCCGAGTGACGCCCGGCCGATCGCGCCGGCCTTGTATTCGGTGAGCCCCCCGCGTCACTGTGAGTGACGAGGGGTACGCCGATGCACGAGGACCTGCTCCGTCAGCTCCAGGAAGAATCCGACGCCGCCCAGAGCGCGGGCGAGGTGCCCGCCGGGCCGATCGTCGACGCGCTCTCCGCGATGGCTCAGAGCGCCGAGCTGCTGGGGCAGGCCCCCATCGCGCCGGCCGGCCCGGCCGAGGCCCAGTCCGCCGAGCTGTCGGGGCAGGCGGCCGCCGAGCCCGACCCGTTCGAACTGCCGCCGTGGTTCGTGGGGCTGATGGTCGGCGAGGAGAGCGAGGCGGTGCTCGGCCCGGTCGAGGCCGCCGAGACCCCCGGCCCCGAGGTCGTCGAGCGGGTGGTCCAGGCCGCCGAGGTGGCCTTCTCGGCGCCCGCCGGGCCGCTGGAGACCATCCCCGAAGAGCCCGAAGCCGAGGCGGCGGCGCTGCGCGGCGGGAGCCGCCTGGCGACCATCCCCGAGGAGCCCGAAGCCGAAGCCGCCGCGCTGCGTGAGGAGCAGGCGGCGGCCCGGCTCGCGGCCGAGCAGGCGGCCGCCGAGCAGGCCGAGCGAGAGGCCGCCGAGCGGGCGATCGCCGAGCGGGCCGCCGCCGAGCGGGAGGCCGCCGAGCGGCAGGCGATGAGCGACGCCGACAAAGCGTCCGCCGCCCGGGAGGCCGCCGAGCGGGAGGCCGCCGCCCGCAAGGCGATGGAGGCGGAGGATCGGGCCTCGGCCGCCCGGGAGGCCGCTGAGCGGGAGGCCGCCGAGCGGGAGGCGATGGGCCGGGAGGAGGCCGCCGCCGCCGCCCGGGAGGCCGCCGAGCGGGAGGCCGCCGAGCGCCGGGCCGCCGCGCAGGCGCAGCAGGCCGAGGAGGAGCGCCGGGCCGCCGAGGAGGCCGAGCGCCGCCGGGCGCAGGAGGCCGACGCCGCCCCTGCGCGCCCCACCATCGAGCGATCGGACGCCGCCTCCCGGGGCAGCCTGGACGGGGCGGGCGCCGAGCAGGCCGCGCCCTCCGGGGGCCGGCGGGCGCTGAAGCGGGCCGACGCCGCCGCCCGGGGCACGCTGGACGTCGTCGACACCGCCTACGGGCCGGGCGTCGCCTCCAGCGCCCAGGGGCCGATCGACACCGCGGCCCACATCATGACCGCCAAGCGCTTCGAGGCGGGCCGCTTCGAGGACGCCCAGTTCTCCGACACCGTCAACGACGTCGCCTCGGGCATGTCGCTGGCGACCGGCGGGGCCAGCGCGCTCGGCGGCGCCGCCCGGATGGGGACCGGGGCCTACAAGTGGCGCGACGGGGCCAAGCAGCACGCCGCGGCCAAAGAGTCGGGCGACCTCGGCGGCATGCGTCAGGGCAAGGCGGGGGTGCGCGGCGGCCGGACCGACGTGGCCCAGGGCACCGGAGCCACGGCCGGCGCCAGCCTGGGGCTGACCAAGGGCATCATCGAGGCCGGGGGGCAGACCGCCTCGGCCGGCCTGACCATCGCCGGGCCGGCGGTCGCGATCGTCGGGGGCACCGCCCAGATGGTGCGCCACGCCCGCAAGGGGCACAAAGCCTCGAAGCGCTACAAGGCGCTCGAGAAGCTCAAGGGGCGGGTGCAGGACGCCGATCTGGAGAAGGTGCGGGCCTACGCTGCCCACAAGAACTTCAAGGCCAAGTGGTTGCAGCGGACCCAGGCGGCGGGCGGCGCGCTCGGCGCGGGCGGCGGAGCGGCGGGGGTGGCGGTCGCGGCCGGCGCCGAAGGCGGAAGCCTGAACGGGCGCAAGGCCGTGCTTGGGTCCCAGGCGCCTGTCAGGGGCAATT
>JAUHYW010000114.1 GCA_030426085.1 bacterium
CGGCGACCGGCTCGCCCTCGCCCCGGGTGATGGTGAACCGCTCGGCCTGCCCCGCGGCGAGGCGGTGGCTGAAGGTCAGCTCGATGGGGGTCTCGGTCCAGACGTGGTTGGCCCCGCTCAGCGGGCGGGTGCTGTTGAGCCACAGCGCGTCGGCCGGGATCTGGCGCAGGTAGGCCAGCAGCGCCGCCCGCTCGTCGCCGTAGGGCGCGGTGTCGTAGACCCCGATGAGGCCCGGCACGTCGGTCTGGGTGCCCTCGGTCTTGCCCGGCACGACGACCCCGGTCGTGAAGAGCGCCCCGCTGTGGCACGCCGCGCAGCCGGCCCCGCCCGCGGCGACCGGGTCGTCGAAGAGCGCCCGGCCGCGCAGGGCCTCGTCGGTCAGCCGGCCCCCGGGGCGGGTGTGGGGGTTGGGCGGCGCGGTGATCGACTGCATGTAGAGGGTGAGCTGCTCCATCTGCTCGCCGGTCGCATCACCGCCGACGAGGCGCAGCACCTCGCGGGAGAAGTCGAACAGCGTCGGGAGCTGCCCGCCCCACAGGAAGGGGTCGGTGCCGGCCACGTTGCGGAAGGCCAGCGTATTGACCTCGCCGTCGACCAGCAGATCCCACACCAGCCCGTCGGTGAGGCCGTCGATGTGGCAGTTGTTGCACGAGAACTGCCCGTGCTCGCTGAACGCGGCGTCGTTGAAGATGCGCTGGCCGGCCTTGATGTCGGGCGGCGTCGGGTCGTCGCCCACCAGCACCTGCACGGCGGGCGCGTCGCCGGGCGGCAGGGGCAAGCCCTCGAGCTGGTTGTCGAGCCAGGCGGTGGTCCAGACCCGGCCGTGGGCCACGACCAGCCCTCGCGGATCGTTGCCGGTGGGCAGGCGGGCCTGCTCGGTCAGCGTCTCGAGGTCGAGCACCAGCACCCCGTGGCTCGCCGAGAGCGTCACCAGCAGCCGATCGCCGACCGCCCGCAGCGTGAACGGGCTCGCGGCCGGGGCCTCGGCGCCGAGCGGGACGTGGGTCACCGTCGGCGGGTCCACCGTGAGGTCGATCCGGGCCAGCCCGTGGCTGTGGGGGTCGGCGTCGGCGTCGATCTCGGAGCGGTCGTTGTGGCTGTGGCTGACCGCCGCGATCAGGTGGGTGTCGTCGACGGCGTGCAGGCCGCGCACCATGGTGCCCACCTCGGGCACGAACCCGCGCACGGTGAAGTCGGCGGTGTCGATGATGGCGATGTCCCGCTGCAACTCCGGCTCGGTCGGCGGCCCGCTGGGGCCCGCGCGGTGGGCGTTGTAGCTGATCAGGGAGGCCACGAAGAGCGCGCCGCCGTCGGGGGAGAGCGCCATCGCCCGCGGGTCGCGGCCGACCTCGACGGTGTCGAGCACCCGCCGCGCCACCAGATCGACCCGGGCGACCCGGTCCTCGCCGCTGAGCGTCACGTAGGCCACGTCGCCCTGCACCCGGATGCCCGCCGGCTCGTCGCCCACGCGGATGGCGTCGACGATCCGGCCGGCGTCGAGGTCGAGGAAGCCCAGGCTGTCGCGCCCGGTCTGGGCCACGAGGGCGTAGCCGCTGCCGGGCCACGGCGCGACGCTGGTCGGCCACGCGCCGGTCGGGATCAGGTCGCCCGGCTCGGCGCCCTCGGGGCTCAGCGCGACCCGGTGCACCGCGTTGGAGGGCGGCGAGACCACCAGCGCCGTGTCGTCGTCGACGAGGGCCAGCGCGTCGACCGGGGTGTAGTTGTAGTTCTGGAAGGTGTCGGCGTTCAGGAAGTCGGCCTGCACGTCGACGGTGATCCGCTCGGCGGCCCGCTCCAGGATCCAGGCGCCGGGCACGTCGGGGGTGAGGCGGCCGTCGATGGCTTCGGCCACCGCGTCGGCCGGCGGGGTCACGGTCACCGGGCAGTCGAGGCCGTCGTCGAAGCTGACGAGGTAGTCGTCGCCGCCGAAGAACAGCGTCTCGCCCAGCGGCAGCGCGACCGTGCGCTCGGTGATCGCGCCCTCGGCCGCGCAGGGCGAGGACGGCCCGGCGTCGGGGTCCGGCTCGACCATGCCGCCCATACCGCCGGCGCCGCCCATGCCACCGGCGCCGCCCATGCCACCCATGCCGCCGGCGCCGCCCATGCCGCCGGCGCCGCCCTGGCCACCCGTATCGGGCTCAAAGGCCATGTCGGGCGTGTCCGGCGCGGCCCGATCGGGGGCGTCGGCATCCCCCGTCGGCTCCCCGGAGCTGCCGCCGTCGTCGCAAGCCACGATCAGGCAGGCCAGGGCCGCCATCCACCACCGCGTCGCGCTCATGTCTCCCTCCGTCGGCGCGTGGACCGCGCCCGGGCAGGAGCGTAGCAAAACAGGCGGGTGTGGGACGGGCGCCATCCGTGAGCGACGTCACGGATGGCGGCGGGGTGGGGAGAGGCGGGCCGGCTCAGAACTCGGTGAAGTCGTTGTAGTAGACGTACAGCCGCACGTCGTCGAGCCCCCGCAGGTCGAGGTCCTGGTTGACCTCTTCGTCCAGCGTGTTCAGCACGAACTCCCACCGCGAGTTCACCAGCGGGCGGTCGAACAGGTTGCGGTTCTTGTAGATGTCCGGGTCGATGTGGGCCGGCTTGCTGCCCTCGAAGAACGGATTGATGACCGCCAGCCGCTCGGGGAAGGTGTAGAAGATCGGCTCGTCCGAGCCCAGCGCCGACACCCGCGACGTGCCCGCCATGCGCAGATAGATCCGGGCCAGCAGATCCCCCTGACCGCCGCCGATGATCTCGGCCTCGACGTGCGAGATCTTGTGGTTGCGGGTCAGCGGCGACAGCGTCTCGTCCGAGGTCGCGAAGGGGATGGTCAGATAGCCGTTCTCGTCGAGCCGGCGGGCGTCGGTCAGCGCCTCGCGGAACCGGCGGGTGCGCTCGGCCTCGGTCAGCGCGGTCCCGCTGGTCGCGTCGATGCGCGGCACGGCGAGGATGTCGTCCTTGAGCGAGACGATCTCCAGCCGCCGCGAGGGCAGCCCGTAGTGGTCTTCGAAGTCGCGGAAGGCGTCTTCGAGCTCGATGAGATACAGCCGCAGGTTGTAGTCGCCCCGCGAGACCATGCGGGTCAGGAAGAGCTGCTCCATCGGGCCGTAGCTCTGGCTGGTGTAGTACTCGAAGACCTTGGTGGCCTTGTAGACCTCGCGCAGCGCCGAGTGGAAGGTCACGTCGGCGTTGATGACCGCGTCGTTGCGATAGATGCGCACGTTGGGGTTGTTGCGCGCCGCCTCGACGTTGATGGTCAGCTCCTCGGTCTCGGCCTGCTCCTGCTGCAAGCGGGTGGCCTGGTTGTGAAGCTGGCGGATCTGCGCGATCTGCTGGTTGATCTGATACTCGGCCCGCAAGGCGTCCAGCTCGAGCTCGGCGATGCGCAGCAGGATGGTCTGCACCCGCGCCTGGCCGTCGATCTCGACCAGATCACAGGCCAGCTCGTCGCGGGCGAACTCGACGTCGCGCTCGAGGTCGCGGATCTTGCGCTCGGCGAAGTTGATGCCGATGTCGAGGCTGGTGCGGGCGGTCTCGTAGACGGCGAAGGCGGTGACCGCGGCGCCGATCGCGATGCCGGCGGTCGGGCAGTCGCCGCCGTTCGACGTGCCGAAGACGACGCTGCACTTGGTCATGCTGGCGATGGTCAGCGACTCGCTGAGGATCCGGTCGGCCGAGGCGAGGATGGTGCGCGAGGTGTCGACGCCGGTCCGGATGGTGTTGATCTGCCCCGCCAGCTCGAAGTGGGCCCGGGCGAAGGCGTCGTTGACCCCGCACGCGGCGTTCCACCGCTGCTCCTCGATGTCGGCCTCGAGCCGGGTGTTGACGATCTGCTGGCGCACCCGCCGCATCTCGGTGATGCCGATGTCGAGGTCGCTCATCGCGCTGTGGATCTGGCCGTTGCCGACGATGCCGCACGGGTCGCCGACCGAGAGGGTGGCCGGGCTGAGGTGGGCGTAGCGCCGGGTGGCGGGGAAGATGCGCCCGTCGGCCTCGAAGGTGCCGCACAGCTCCGAGAGCTGCTGGTCGTAGGTGTTCTCGATGCGCGCCAGCTCGTTCTGGAAGCTGGCGGTGTCGACGTTGAACGACCGGTTGGCTTCGAGCGCGCGCTGCTCGGCCTCGTCGGCGAGGCCGATGCGGTCGAGGGCCCGCTGGCGGGAGACCTCGAAGCTGCTGTCGCGCAGGCCCTCGAGGGCCGGGAACGGGATGAAGTCGGGCGCGAAGCCGAAGAAGTTCAGGTCGTCGGTGATGTCGGCGTAGTGCTGGCGCATCACCGAGAGGGCCACCCGGTAGGTGCGCTGGGCGGTCTCGATCTGCTGCTGGAGCTGCGCGATCTCTTCGGGCGCGGTGATGTCGACGATCTCCTGCATCAGCCGGGTGAGGATCATCGACTCGAGGTAGCTGGCGGTGTACGAGCGCTCGATGACCCGCCGGGCGAGGTCGGGGCGGCCGAAGTTCTGATAGCGCTCCGAGATGTCGGCCCAGGCGCGCGCCTTCTGGGTCGAGGCCCGGATGAGGCGCCCGAAGTACGACTCGACGGTGGCGGTGGTCACGAAGGTGGGCTGGCCCTGCTCGCGCTCGGCCTTGACCGAGCCGGCGATGATCGGCCCCAGGTCGTAGAAGCGGTCGAGGGTCGACTGGTAGTACTGCACCGCCGTGTAGAGGTTGTGCATCTCGGCCCCGGGCACGCCCGAGAGGCGGATGCCGCCCTGCTCGAAGAGGTCGCCCTCGAACGAGGCGACCCGGTTGCCGGCGAGGTCGAAGCGCGAGCCGAGGGCCCGGGTGTAGTGCTCGTCGCCGAGCATGATCATGAGCTCGGCGTCGAGGAACTCGAAGCCGCGGCGGGTGAGGCGCTGGTTGAAGACGTCGATCTCTTCGGCCGAAGAGAAGTTCTCGATGAGCATCGCCCGCAGGGTGGCCCGCTCGACCTCGCCGAGCTGCTCGAAGTGCTCGGTGTACAGCTCGAGGCCGCACTCGACGCGGGTCCGCAGGAACTCGATGGCCTCGGGGTCGTAGCAGTAGGGCACGAGGTCGACGCCGGGGGTGCAGATCCGGGGCACGAAGCCGATGTTGATGCCGCTGCGGTTGACGAAGCGGGTGCGGTAGCGGAAGGCCTCGGCGACGTCGCTGCGGATGGGGCGGTAGACGGTGACGTCTTCGTTGGCGGCGAAGAAGACCTTGTCCCGGGTGAGGTCCTGGCGGTCGTCGTTGCACAGGGCCCGGTTGGGGTCATCGCACTGGAAGTAGGGGTCGGGGCGCACGCCGTGGCGCGCGTCGTCGATCCAGCGGTCGAGCTGCTCGCCGCAGGTGCCGTCCTGCTGGCAGGGGCGCGAGGCGATGAAGGCCTGGTGGCAGTCGGCGAGGTCGAGGCCGCCGCAGTCCTCGAGCAGCGGGGCGTCCTCGGCGGCGAGCGAGAGGGTGAAGAAGGTCACGAGGCTGCCGGGCGGGCAGGCGAGCTCCTCCTCGGGGCGGAAGACCCGATCGTCGCCGGGGCCGCCGTCGAAGAGGCCGGTGTCTTCGCAGAGGTAATGCACCGCCTCGACCGACGGGTCGACGAGCTGCAGCGCGTCGAGGTCGCCGGCGACCCCGTCGACCACGGCGCGGGCGACGTCGTCGGCGAAGAAGGCCGGGTCGGCGTCGAAGTCGCGCCGGCTGATGCCGAGCGGCGCGAGGAAGTCCTCGGTGCACTCGATCGGGCGCAGGTAGCGGTCGCGGTTGTCGCGCCGGGGCACGTCGAGGCCGGCGAACTCTTCGGGGGCCACGTCGGCCTGCGACTTGCGCAGGATCATGTAGCCGTAGCCCTCGATGCCGTTGTTGGCGTTGGGCTCCTCCCACAGGAAGGTCTCGAGCCGCTCGCGGTAGATGACGAAGAGGGTCGAGTTGTTGATCAGCGCGCCGTCGATCAGCTCGACGGTGCGGTAGCGCAGGCGGCCGTCGGGCACCGGGTTGGCGCCGGGCAGCGGGGCCTCGATGTCGAGGCAGCTGTAGGTGTAGCGCAGGCCGCTCTCGTCATCGAGCTCGCTCCGGCCGACGAAGCCGGGCAGCAGCCACGGGGTGCGGGCGTGGCGCAGCAGCGGGTCGCCGTTGCAGAAGCTGTCGTCGCCGGTGGTGTGGTAGCGGGCGCCGACGGTCAGCTCGCTGACGAGGTCGTCGAGGAAGGTCAGGCACTCGTCGCCGGCGCGGTCGGCGCAGGCGCTGGGGTCCGAGGCGAACGCCAGCGACAGCTCGGGCAGGCCGCCGTATTGCAGCGCCTGCGGGCTCTCGATGCGGCCGACGAAGCACTCGCCGTCGACGCAGCCCTCGGCGCCTTCGCCGGGGCCGACGGGGCGCATGTTGAGCGCCATCGGCAGCTCGACGACGCCCGAGGGCACCGGCACGTTGATCGGGTCGGAGGTGTAGGTCAGAAAGCCGTCGAAGTTGGTGAACGGGTAGCAGACGCTGCCCGGGTCGCAGCCCAGCTCGTACAGCCGGCGGGCGCGCCAGGACTCGGTGCGGGTCGAGATGAGGCCCGCCTGGAACTGCGCGAAGCTCAGCCGGCCCTGGCGGAAGTTGCCCCACAGGCGCACGAAGGCGTTCTCGACCTCGTCGAGCGCGGCGGGGTCGTCCTTGGCGGCGATCCAGGTCTCGAGGCCGGCGTCCTTGAAGTTGCCGAAGGTGTAGGACTCGCCGGTCCACTTACCGGCCGGGGTGACGCTGCGGGTGACGATCAGGCCGCGCACGCCGCTGGTCTCGCTGGCCAGCTCGAGGGTGCCCTGCCAGCGGGGGCGGTCGAAGCCGCGGCCCTCGTCGACGACGATGACGGCCGACGCGCGGGCGCCGACGGAGAAGGTCTGCACCGACTCGGCGCTCGGGGCGCCGCCGTCGACGCTGATCTCGACCCACCACAGCGGGCAGTCGGGGGCCTCGCAGCCGGCGGCGAAGTCGAGCTCTTCGCGGCCGCCGTCGCCGCCGAAGGCGACGTGGTTGCGCCGGGTGAGGGTGAACTCGATGGCGGTGGGGGCGTTGTTCGTCAGCACGATCTCGGCCCGGCCGCCGCCGGTGTCGAGGTCGACGTTCTCGAGGTCGAGGGTGAAGGGCTCGTCGATGACCGGGGCCGGGCCGCCGCTTGCGGGCACGCTGACCCGGCAGACGCCGCTGTCGCCGTCGAGGAGCTGGCAATGCCGGCCCTGGCCGCAGGCGCCTTCGCCCTGGGCGACGGTGCAGGTCTGGCGGCAGACGTGGCGATGGCAGGTCGAGCCGTCCGAGCAGTCGTCGGCGGTGTCGCAGTTGGAGACGCAGCGGCCGACGAGGCAGGTCTGGAAGTCGGGGCAGTCGACGTCGTTCAGGCAGGCGGCGGCGGCCTGACCCGGCGCGAGGCACTGACCCTCGACGCAGGCGGTCTCGCCGAAGCAGCCCGGCATCAGGCCGTCGGCCGGGCAGGCGACGAAGCGCCCGCTCGCGAGCTGGATGCCGTCGCTGCACGGGGTGTAGCAGCGCAGCTCGCCGGGGGCGTTGATCGCCAGCCCGGCGGGGTCGACGCACAGCCCGCGGGCGTCGCAGCCGAGGCCGCCGTTGCAGGTGCCGTCCTCGCGGCAGGCGCAGTCCTCGCTGCCCCGGGCGCAGCCGACGCAGACGTCGCCCTGGCAGCGGTTGCCCGGCACGCAGGTCCCGTCGTCGAAGCAGGCCCCGGCGAGGTGACCGGTGTTCTGCACGCAGATGGCCTCGCCCCGGCAGCGCAGCCCCGGATCGCAGGTCCCGCCGGCGCACAGGCAGCCCTCCTGGCCGGCGACGCAGTCATCGGCCATGCAGAAGCCGCGCTCGCAGGTGTGGCCCGCGTCGCACTCGGCCCCGCCGACGCAGGCGCAGCCGCCGCTGCCCGGGGGGCAGGCCGCGTTGGTGCAGAGGCCGTCGACGCAGCTCAGGGGGGCGCCGTCGGCCTCGGTCCCGCAGGTCTGCTGGGGGCCGCAGCCGCAGCCCGGCTCGCCCATCGGGCAGCCGATGCGCTGGCAGGTGTCGGTCTCAGCGTCGCACGCCGCGTCGGCGTCGGCGCAGGCGCCGGCGTCGCACGGGCAGCCGACGCTGCCCTCGGGGCAGACCGGCGGGGCCTCGCAGGTGCCGTCGGCGCAGAGCAGGTCGCCGTCGCAGGCGTCGTCGGCGAAGCAGGCGCAGCCCTCGGTGCCGGCGGGGCACGGGTCGGGCTGACAGGTATCGGCGAGGCAGACGAGGTCGCCGTCGCAGGCGCCGTCGTCGCAGGGGCAGTCGAGGGTGCCCGGATCGCAGACGGCGGCGTCGGCGCCCGGCTCGGGGGTCTCGCCGCCGTCGCCGCCGTCGCCGCAGCCGGTGAGGGCGAGCGTCAGCGCGAGCAGCATCCAATGTCGGATCCAGCGGATGGGGTGACTCATGTGGCTCCTCGGTGCCCCGTCGGGGGCGGTCGGGGGTGGTCGTGGTGACGGGCTTCACGCTAGAGGTCAGCGGTCTGCGGATCGTCTTAAAGGGGCTTAAGCCGGTCGCTGACGGGGGTGTGCGCGCCGCGGATCAGGGGGGTGTCCCCGCGGGCTGCCGGCGTCGGATCCCGAGCCGATGTCACCGTGGCGTCGGGCCCGCGGCCGCTCGGGGGCGCCTGTTGCACGGCGGATCGAGGCGTCGCGGCGCTCGGGGACGCGCCGTGCACTGCGAGACTCGGGCCTGCGAGCGGTCGCGAGCGGGAAATGCACTGTGAAACTCGGGCTTGCGAGCCTCGCGAACGGGAGATGCACTGTGCAACTCGGGCTTGCGAGCGGTCGCGAGCGGGAGATGCACTGTGCAACTTGGGCCTGCGAGCGGTCGCGAGGGTGAGATGCACTGCGAGACTCGGGCCCACGACGCGCGAGAGCGGGAGATGCACTTTGCAACTCGGGCCTGCGAGCGGTCGCGAGGGGGAGATGCACTGTGCAACTCGGGCCTGCGAGCTGTCGCGGGCGGGGGTCTGCCCGTGCATCTCGTGTCCGGGGGCCTCGCGGGCGTGTCTTCGCCCGTGCAACTCGGGCCTGCGAGCGGTCGGGGGCGGGGGTCTGCCGGTGCATCTCGCGTCCGGGGGCCTCGCGGGTCCGAGGTGCGCTGTGCATCTCGGGCGCGCGAGCGGTCGGGGGCGGGGATCTGCCCGTGCATCTCGCGTCCGGGGGCCTCGCGGGCGCGGGTCCAGCGGTGCAACTCGGGCGCGCGAGCGGTCGGGGGCGGGCGTCGGCCCGTGCATCTCGCGTCCGGGGCAGGTGCTGCCGGGGCAGGGCAGGTGCCGGCATGTGTTCGGAGCCGTCTCGGGGCCGATCAGGGGGCCTGCTCGATCTCGTAGACCGCCCGCTCTTCGGGGCAGGCCACGAGGAGCTCCAGCGAGTCGTCGAGGTCCAGATCGGCGATCTCGACGGCGACCGGCCGCGACGGCAGGCCGATGGTCAGCCGCTCGGCGAAGCCACCCGCGCCGTCGTTGAACAGGGTCGTCACCGTCGTCCCGCCCCGCGAGATGTCGAACAATGGGTCGTAATCACCGCGATCGGCGGTCACCACGTCGATGTCACCGTCCCGATCGACATCCGCGAGAGCCAGATGCACCGGCCCGTTGCCGGTGGGCCAGTCCAGCGCCGGCGCGAAGCCGCGCCCGCCGAGGCCCCGCACCACGCTGAGCGTATCGCCTCCGAGGTACTCGCCCCCTTCGGGGGTGCCGTAGTTGACCGCGACCAGGTCGAGCACACCGTCCCCATCGAGATCGGCCGCGTCGGCCCAGACCGGCGCGTTGCCGACCACCACGTCGACGCGGTCGGCGAAGCCGCCCCGACCATCGCCGAATCGCACGGTGACGGTGTCCCGCGCGGGCTCGGCCTCGCCGGTGTTGGCCACCAGCGCGTCGAGGTTCCCGTCCCCGTCGATGTCGCGGAGCACGACGCTCGCTGGCCGAACCCCCGTCGCCCACGCCGTCGCGGCGAAGTCCGCGCCGGTCGACAGCGCCGTGACGCCGCCCCCATCCACATCCGCCAGCACCAGATCGGGGCGCCCGTCGCCATCGACGTCCCCCGCCGCCAGCGCCGACGCGGCGGGCATCTCGAGGCGCGGGCCCGGCGAGAAGCCCGCCGCGCGCTGCCACTCGATCCACGTCCCGTCCGCGCTCAACCCGCTCGAGGCCAGGTCGAGGTCGCCGTCGCCGTCGAAGTCCCCGAACGCCAGATCGGACGCCAGGGTCGGCGCGGCGAGCACCGCGAACGCGAGCAGCTGCCGCCGAGCCGAGGTGCGCCAGACCAGCACGACCCCTTCGCCGCCCGCCGCGATCACGTCGGGGCGCCGGTCGCCATCCCAGTCGACCACCCTGACCCGGTGCGCCTGTACCCGGCCGGGCAGCGCGCGCGGCGGCTCGGGGCAGAACTCTCCCGGCGTCGCCACGCCATCGCCGCATGTGGCCGCGGGCGGGATCTCATCCGGCGGGATGGCGACCTCTTGCGGCCCGCCTGCGGGGTCCGGCGGGGCCTGCTCGGCGGGGCCCTCGAAGCCGGGGATCTCGACATCGAGGGTGCCGCCGTCACAGCCGACGGCGGCGAACACAGCACAGATCAGCAGGGTGCGCGGTCGTCTCATGCCGCCCACGATAGACCCCGCGCCGCGGCCGACGCCACCGGCCGGGACAGGCGGGACAGGTGCCGGGACAGGTGCCGGGCATGTGGTTTCGGGGCATGGATGTCGGGGCACCTGCTCTCTTTTTTTGGCCGGCCGGCGGGGCGCGGCGTCAGATCCGGCCGCCGCCCGGCCAATGGCTCGGTGAACCCGATGAGGAGATCGACGATGCCCCTTCGACACCCCCGCCCGACCGCCCCGCTCCTGCTCACCCTCGCCCTGTACGGGTGCGGGCCGGTGGACGACGTGGACCCCGACGGCGCGCTCGACGCGTCGGACGACGCCGTGGTCGACGCCACGGCCGACGCCCTCGCCGACGCCGCGGCCGGGCCCGACGCTGCGCCCGCGCCCGCGCTCGGGCAGCGCTTCCCGTGGGGGGCGCACTTCGACGCCGACGCGGCCGCCGCCGACTGCGCCGCCGACCCGGCGCCGTCCGCGTGGTGGTGCGGCGGCCGGGAGGCCGAGGGCGGGGACGCGGCGGTCGACGACGCCTGGCTGGCCTTCCGCCTGACCGACGACCCGTGCCCCCCGGCGCCGGGGTGGGTGGTCGAGGCGCCGTTCGACGGCATCGGCCACCCCGATCTGGAGCGGGTCTGTACCTATGGCCCCGGGCTCGAGGGGCCCGCCCAGGTCGAGGCGCTGCCGGACACCCCCGCGCTGCGCCTCGAGCGCGACCGGCAGGTGGTCGCGCCCCACGCGTTGCCGGCCGAGGTCTGGAAGCCGCTGGAGCAGGCGTGGCAGACCCAGATGAACCTGCCCGACTGGGACGCCGGGCCGAACCCCGAGGCGGGCTCGGTCCGGGTGGCCATCATCGACTCGACGCCGGCCTTCCTGCCGGGCGACGGCCCCGCCCCGGGCCTGGCTTCGACCCACGGGCTGGTGATGGGCAACGTGGTGCGGGCGGTCGCCTGCCCCAACCGCCGGGGGGAGGCCGGGCCCTGCTCGGCCGGGCTGATGCACGAGCTGGCCCTGCCCCGGGTCTTCGGCGACTCGTTCATGGAGCGGGGGGGCCACTTCGGCACCCAGGGGGAGTTCGCGGTGGCGGTGGCCTCAGCGCTGCGCAGGTGGCGCGACGCGGGGCAGGCGCAGCCGCTGATCCTCAACCTGAGCCTGGGCTGGACCGCGATGCACGGGGGCGCGCTCGACGACGACGCCCGGCTGGGACCGCAGCTCGGCCTGTGGGTGCTCGATCAGGCGGCCTGCGACGGGGCGCTGGCCATCGCCGCCGCCGGCAACCGGGCCCACGCGGACGGGGCCGGCGCGACGTACCCCGCCGCCTGGACCGGGGTGCCCTCCCTGTGCGACCCCGAGCGGCCCCCGGTCTACGCGGTGGGCGGGGTCGACGGCCGCGACCTGCCGCTGGGCGTCGCCCGGCCCGGCAGCCACCCCCGGCTGGTGGCCCCCGCGGCGCATGTGCTGCTGCGCCAGGAGGGCGAGACGCAGCCCGCCGGCGACGTGCCCCTGAGCGGTACATCCCTGGCCGCCGCAGCGGCGTCGGGGGCCGCGGCGCTCGTCTGGGCGTGGCGCCCCGAGCTCGACGCGGCGGCGGTGATGGCGTTGCTCTATGCGTCCGGCGCGCCGGTCGAAGGGCTGGCCGACATCGACCTGCACGGGCCGATGCCCCGCCGACGGCTCGACGTCTGCGCGTCCCTCGACCTCGCCTGCGCCGAGGGCGACTGCGTCGTGCCCCCCCCGGCCTGCCTCGGTCGGCCGGCGGACGCCCGGGCCGATCACGCCGCGCTGCTGCAAGCGCTGCACGGCGACGGAGCCCTCGTCGAGGGTGAGGCGCAGGTGGCCGCCGAGAGCCTCGACGTCGCCGACGCGCCCTACGCCACGCCTCAGCCGAGCGTGCCTCAGTGCCCCTACTGCGGTATCGGCGGGGGCTTCTTCTACGGCGAGCTGACCGAGCTGCCCGATGGGGTGCTGACCCAGACGACGCTGCACATCCACGACGGGCTCGACGGGGTGCAGATCCCGCTGCCCGACCTGCCGCCGGGGGTCTCGTTCAAGGTCGACATCGGTTACGACGACGAGGTCAAGGCCGCCTGGTTGAGCGGCCAGGTGTGGGCCGACGGCAAGCTGGTGCAGACCGCCAGCGAGATCGCGGTGGGCGAGTGATGCGCGGCCCGCCGCGGCGACCCCCCGTGGGTGGTAGAGTGCGCCGATGTCTGCTCTCACGACGGCGCTGGTCCAACGCGCCGCCGACGGCGACCCGTCGGCCTGCCGAACCCTGATCGACGCCTTGACGCCGGTGATCCAGGCCCGGGTGACCGTGGCCCTGAAACGGCGGGCCGCTGCGAGCCGCGGTCGGCCTCTCCGCCAGGAGGTGCTCGACCTGACCCAGGAGGTCTTCGTGGCGCTCTTCACCCATGACGCCCGGATGCTGCGACGATGGGATCCGGCGCGGGGCGCGTCGCTGAAGACCTTCGTGGGCCTGATCGCCGAGCGCGAGGTGCGGGCGGTCCTGCGCAGTCGGCGGCGCAGCCCGTGGACCGAGGATCCGACGCAGCCCGACGACTTCGCGCTGTCGGCCCCGACCCCGAGCGCCGAGCGCCGGGTGGCCGGCAAGCAGCGGCTGCGCGACGTGCTCGACCGCCTGCGCACCCGGCTGAGCGATCGGGGGCTGCTGCTCTTCCAGGCGCTGGTCGTCGAGCAGCGGCCGGTGGACGAGGTGGCCGCGGCCCACGAGATGACCCGCGACGCGATCTACGCCTGGCGCAGCCGGCTCAAGCGCACGGTGGCGCAGATCGCCGCCGAGATGGAGGGGGTGTGATGGCGCCCGACGATCCGTGGCTCGACGCGCTGGGCGCCGTCGCCCGGGAGGAGGCCGCCGAGGCCGAGGCGCCGCTGCCCCCGTCGGGGCCGCTGCGTCCGCTGGAGACCGACGAGCGGGCGGCGGTCCTGGAGGCGGTCCTGGAGACGATCGCGGCCGGGCGGGGCGCGGGCGTCGCCGCCGAGGACGCCCTGCCCGGGCCTTCGACCCCGCTGGCCGAGGTCGCCGCGCCCAGCCCGCCCCGCCGCTGGGGCTGGGCGGCCGCGGTGGGCGCGGCGGTGCTCGCCGCGTCGATCGCGCTGATGGTCTGGCCGGGGGGGTCGACGCTGCCGGCCTATACCGTCGAGGCCACGGCGGGCGCGGCCACCGTGCGGGGCGACGACCCGCCGGCCGACGGCGTGGCGGTCTACACCGCCGGCACGCGGTTTCGTCTGGTGCTGCGGCCCGCGGCCGACGTCGAGGAGCCGGTCGGGGTGGTCGTCGCCCTGCGCGGGCCCGACGGCCCGGTCGACTGGCGGCCGCCCATCGCGGTGGGCGACAGCGGCAGCGTCAAGGTCGAGGGGGTCTTCGCCGGCCCGCTCGCGCTGCCGCCGGGCGTGTACCGGGCGACCTTCACCCTGAGCGCGGGCGGCGGTGAGGGGCGGGTGGTCGAGCACCGCTTCCGCGTCGCGCCCGCCGAGCGCCCCTGAGCCGGCCGGCCCTCGTCGGCGGGCCCGTCAGGGCACCAGCAGGCGGAACGCGCCGCGGGCGTCGGCCGGCGACGCCGCCAGCCCCGCGCGGTAGGCGTCGAAGATCGAGCCCGCCTCGGGCGACGCCCGGCTCAACGCGCCGTAGAACGCCGCGCTGAACCGGGCCCCCGCGGCGTCGGTCACCGGCCGAGCGGTCGCCACGACCGCCTCCGCCCCCACCGCCAACAGCGCGTGGGCCAGCCCGATCCCCGAGACCTCGCCCGGCGCCCGGCCGGTCTCGCAGGCGGCGAGCACCGCCCAGCGGGGGGCGGCGGTCAGCGTCAGCAGCTCCCCCGCAGAGAGCGCGCCCTCGGCGAGCAGGAAGGCGCTGCGCCAGCCGTCCAGCCCCTCGGCGACCGCGTGGCCGGCGTAGTGGAACAGGTCGACCCCCACCATGCGCCCGCGCAGGGCCTCGCCGGTGACCGCGGCGCCCTCGAGCCGCTCCACCGACCAGCCGGCGCGCCGCAGGCGCTCGGCGACGGCGCGCCCCTCGGCCCGCGCGCCGGCCAGGTCGACCCGGGGGTCGACCACCACCAGCGCCGCGTGGGCGCGCGTGCGCTCCGCCGACGGGCCGGGCCCGTCCAGGCGCCAGACGACCGGCAGCCGGGCGCTCAGCGATACACCGTCCAGGCTCAGCAGGTGCAGGTCGCGGTCGCGCAGCGGGCCCGTCGGCAGCAGCTCGACCCGCCGCGCCGTCTCCAGAGCCGGGCGCAGGGCCGCGGCGAAGGGCGCCAGCGGGTCCTTCACGTCGCCGAGCGCGGCGGCCACGACCGCGCCGTCGATCGCCGCGAAGCCGTACCACGCCGCGGGCTCGGCCGCCGGGCAGGCCGAAGGGTTGCCCGGCGCGGGGAACCAGCCCAGGGCGGGCACGTCGGGGGTGAAGGGCCGCAGCGGCGCGCGGTCGGCGCTGCGCCCGGCGAGCGTCGCCATCTCGTCGAGCAGCGCCTCGACCCGCTCGACGGCCCGCCGACGGTCGGGCGCCTCGACCGCCATCTCGGCCGCCGAGCGATCCCAATCCTCGGCCGCCGCCGCCTCGAGCGCGGTCCGGGCGGCGACGAACGCGGCGTAGGCCGCCTCCCATCGGGCCCGCCGGTCGGCCGGCAGCCCCGCCAGGCGCGCATGCTGGGAGAAGCCGAGCAGCACCCGCCGTCGGGCGCGGCGGGCGGCGTCGAACGCGGCGGCCGCCCGGCCCTGGGCGAGCAGGGCCCGCACCAGGTGGGTCGCGCTCTGCGAGCGGTCGGCGAGGAAGCGGGTCCGCCCGGCGTCGGCGGCGATGCGCAGGCTGGCGTCGAAGAGCAGCCCCTCGGCCTCGCGATAGAGCGCCGCCGCCCGCGGCCAGTCGCAGGCCGCCTCGGCGGTCAGGCCCCGCTCCAGCGCCGCCCGCCACCGCAACCCGGTCGAGGCCGCGGCCCGCGCCCGTCGATCGAGCTCGGCGAACGCGGCCTCCGCCGCCGCCCGATCACCCCGCCGGCGGGCCAGCCGGCCTTCGACGATCATGCGCCACGCCGCCACCTCGGGGCCCCCGGCCGCCTCGGCGCCGACGAGCGCTGCGGCCGCCGCCTCGGGCGCGTCGAGCTGCACCTGGGCCACCGCCAGGTTCACCCGGGCGATGGAGCGCCGGAAAGCGGGCTGGCGCTCACACTCGGCGTAGATCCGCAGCGCCGCCTCGATGTCGGCGACCGCCTGCTCGGCCCGCTGCGCCCGCACCCGGGCCCAGCCGAGGTTGACCCGCACATCCCCCCGCTCGCAGGGGCCGGCGTCGTCGGGCAACGCCCGCTCGAGTCGCTCGAGCGCGCGCACCGACGCCGCGACCCGCCCCAGGTCGCCGAGCAGGGTCGCCTCCTCGTGGCGCGAGGCGCGGGCCTCGGCGTCGAGCCCCACCCGCTCGGCGACCGCCGCCGCCTCGGCCAGCCCCCGCGCCGCCGCCCGCAGGTCGCCCGTCGCCCGGTCGACGCTCGCCCGGGCGTGGGCGGTGACATAGGCCCCGTAGGCGTCGCCCGGCGGCGGCGGCGGCAGCGCGCTCAGCGCCGCCCGCGCGTCGGCCGGGCGGCCCTGGACCAGCGAGGCGTGGGCCGCGATCGCCGCCGCGAGGCGGGCCTCCGAGTCGAGCCCCGCGGCCAGCGCCGCCGCGCGGGCTGTGGCGAGGGTCTTCACCGCGCCCGCCGGCTCGCCCCGCCGCAGCTCGAGCCGGCCGATCGCCCTCGACAGCCGCGCCCGCTGCGCGCCGACCGCGGCCTGCGCCCGGGCGGCGAGCTCTGCTGGCGGGGTGTCGAGCGGGACGGGCGGCGGGGCGGGGGCCAGCGCGAGCCGCCAGCGGGCCTCGCCGAGCGTGACGGTCAGCGCCGCCGCGCCGGGCGGGACCGACAGCGCGACGCGATGCCCGCCGGGCGCCGCCTCGAGGCGGGCCGTGATCGGGGCGCCGTCGATCGCCAGCGCGGGCGGCTCGAAGCCGGGCACCCACAGCGTCAAGGGCGAGGCCGAGGCGGCGCAGATCGGGCCGACGCGGACCTCCGCGCAGCCGGCGAATTGCACCGCGAGGGCCGCCGGCGCACGGGGCGCGGGCGGCGCGCGGCGGGAGCGCGTCCAGGCGAGCAACGTGGCGGCGCCGAGCGCGACGGCGCCGAGTGACAGCGCGACCCTGCGGCGCACGGGACCTCGGGGGGTGTCGTCTCTGGTCCGCACGGTGACAGCCACCGCCCGCTCGGCGAAAGGGGTTTCGACGAGCGCCCGAGCGGTCGGCCGCATGCGGCGGGCCCGCCCGCCGCCATCCCGGGGTGCGCACCCGGTCGCCCGAGGATCTCTGCCGCTTCACCGACCGGCCCATGCCCGCTACGGCGAGTGGCCCACCGGCGTCGCGGCCAACGACGTGTCGATCAAGGACGCCGAGATGGCCTCCCTCGACGCGCACCGGCCGGTGGACGCCGCCTTTCGGAGACGATCTGTATCGCCCGCGTCAGATGGGCCGACCCCCTCGCCAATGTATCCACCGGTGGCCGCGCTCGGCGGCTGCCCATGCAGAGCCGCCCGGAGACATGACTCGATGACCGGCTGCGCCACAGTCGGCCGTCGGGCTGTGTCATCGTATGGCTCATGGAAGATACCCAGGGGCCGGCGTGTGATACGCCATGCGATGGAGAGAGAGATGAAGGCGATCGATGGATATGGGATCGTGGCCGCGTTGATCATGAGCCTCTCGCTGGCCGGCTGCTTGCCGGGCGGCGGGGATGGCGGGGGCGGCGGAGACGTGGGCCCGGTCGACTCGGGCGGCGAGGGCGAGGGCGAGGGCGAGGGCGAGGGCGAGGGCGAGGGCGAGGGCGAGGGCGAGGGCGAGGGGGAGGGCGAAGGCGAGGGCGAGGGGGAGGGCGAAGGCGAGGGCGAGGGCGAGGGCCCGGTGTGCGCCCATGCCAACGACGTGCAGGCCGCCTGCGATTGGACCTTCGAATGCGTACTCGACTTCTGCGAAGGCGACGTGCACGCCGAGCACTTCCAGGATGCGCTCGATGGCTGCCCGCAGCGGCCGGAGAACGCGGCGATCTGCGCCCTGGGCGCCTGCGACGAGCTCTACGCCGAGTCCGGCCCGCCCGACGCGCTGTGCGGCCGTGAGCCCGACCTCGGCCAGGCCTGCGCCGCGCCGATCGACGTCGCCGTGGGGGACACCGTGCCGTACGACAACACCGGCACCGACAACTACCCGGGCTTCGACTGTAGCCCCCTGACCAACGGCGTCGTCTATCGCTTGCAGCTCGATGGTGAGACGGTCGCCGTGGACGTCACCGACATCGTCACCACGGACAACGGCTGGTTCAACACGCGGGCCGTCGCCCGCCTCGGGGACTGCGCGGTGGGCGAGGAGGCGGCCTGCCTCGAGGTCGGCCCCAACCCCTCGTCGGATCCGATGATCATCGAGGGGTTGGTGGGCGAGGTCTTCGTCTTCGTCGGGGCCTACGGCCCGCGACATGGCACCGGTGTGGTCTCGTTCATCGCGCAGTGAGCGCCATGATGCCCCCACTGGGACAGGTGCTGGGACAGGTGCCAGGCACTTGTTCGAAGATCGGGACAGGTGCCAGGCACTTGTTCGAAGATCTGGGACAGGTGCCAGGCACTTGTTCGAAGATCGGGTTCGCCATGCGGCTGACGATGGAGCCCCGACAATCGACGCTCTACGCCCCGGAAGTCTGGCTCTCGGCGTATCAGCGTCATGAGGTTGACCGCCGAGGCAGGCGCCTGGCGCTTGTCAGGGCGGCCTGCGGCGCAGCGCGCCTGGCGCTTGTTCGGGCACTCGCCCGCTTGCTCGGACCCCTGCTCGCCACACGAAAATGCGGCCAGTCGGCTCCATGGTGCATCTCGGGTAGCAACGATGGTCGTCGGCGGAGACGCGACATGGTGCTCGAGGCGCGGGGACTGGTGAAACACTACGGGCCCCACGTGGCTCTGCGGGGGCTCGATCTGGCGGTCGACGCGGGGGAGGTCTTCTGCCTGCTCGGCGCGAACGGGGCCGGCAAGACCACCACGATTCAACTGTTCCTCGGCTTCATCCAGCCCACGGCGGGCAGCGCGCTGATCAAGGGCGCCGAGGTGCGCGCCGACCCCATCGCGGCGCGGCGGCATCTGGCCTACATCCCCGAGAACGTGATGCTCTATCCGACCCTCTCGGGGCTGGAGAACCTGGAATACTTCACGACCCTGGCCGGCGTACACGACACCTCGGCCGAGCGGCTGCGGGGCATCCTCGACCGGGCGGGGCTGCCGGCGGACGCGGTCGAGCGGCCGGTGGGCACGTACTCCAAGGGCATGCGACAGAAGGTCGGCATCGCGATGGCCATCGCCCGGCGGGCCGAGCTGCTGCTGCTCGACGAGCCGACCTCCGGGCTCGATCCCAAGGCGTCGAACGAGTTCTCGCAGCTCGTCTCGAGCCTGCGCGAAGACGGGGTGGCGGTGTTGATGGCGACCCACGACCTCTTCCGCTCGCGGGAGGTCGGCACCCACATCGGCATCATGAAGCGCGGCGCGCTCGTCGCCCGGCTCGACGCGTCGGCCGTCTCGCACACCGACCTCGAGCGCATCTACCTCGAGCACATGCATGACTGAGCGGACCTCGATCGTGATGACCGTGGCCCGCAAGGAGCTGCGTGAGCTCATCCGCGACGGCCGGCTGCGGGTGCTGGGCGCCCTGGTGGTCGTGCTGACCCTGGCCGCGCTGGCCTTCGGCGCGGCGCAGACCGAGCGGGCGCATCACGCGCGGGCCCACGCGGCCGAGAGAGCCGACGCGCAGTGGCGCGACCAGGGGGAGAAGAACCCCCACGTCGCGGCGCATTACGGCACCCATGTCTTCGCGCCGACGTCGGCGGCCACCGCCATCGACCCCGGCGTCTCGGCCCACCTGGGGCGGTCGCTGCGCATCGAGGCCCATCAGCGCAACCTCGCCGGACACACGGCGGCGGCCGACGGCTCGAGCGTGCAGCGCATGGGGCAGCTCTCGGTGGCGGCGGTGTTCCTGCAGCTGGTCCCGCTGCTCATCATCGCGCTGGGTTACGGCCTGTGGAGCCGGGAGCGGGAGCGGCGCACGCTGGCTCAAGCCCTGAGCACCGGGGTCGATCAGCGGGCGCTGGGTCGGGGCAAGGCCCTGGCGCTCGCAGCGGCCATCGCCGGGGTCTTGGGGCCGGCGGCGCTCGTGATCGTCGGGGTGCTCTGGGCGCTCGGCGGGGGCGACGGGGGCACGCTGATCCGGGTGGGGCTCCTGCTGGCGGGGTATACGATCTACTTCGCGATCTTCGGCGGGCTGACGCTGCATGCCTCGGCGACGGCCCGCTCGTCCCGGGCGGCGCTGGTGACGCTGGTCGGGGTCTGGGGCCTCTTCACGCTGGTGCTGCCCCGGGCCGCCGGTGAGCTCGCCGGCTGGATGAGCCCTCTGCCCTCGCGGGCCGAGCTGGCCCGAGACGTCGCCCACAGCCTCGAGCGGGGTATCGATGGCGAGCGGGCCCGCGAGGCGGAGGTCGAGCGCATCACCCGCGAGCTGATGGCCGAAGAGGGCATCGCCGACGCCGGCATGCTGATGGCCGACGAGATGTTCGCGGTGGGCTACGAGCTGCGGGCCGAGGCCCGCTGGGAAGACATGATCTTCGATCATCACATCCGGCGCCTCGACGACCGCATCGCCGCGCAGCAGCGGTGGATCGCGTGGGTCGGCCTCGCCTCGCCGTACGTGGCGATGCGCAACCTGTCGGCCGGGCTCTGCGGCACGGATGTGGCGCACCACCGCCACTTCACCGAGTACGCCGAGCGGTGGCGCAAGGCGCTGATCGAGCAGCTCAACAGCGCGTTCGCCGAGCGCGCGGGCGCGCAGGGCTGGGCCTACGAGGCCGGGCCGGAGCTGTGGGACGAGGCCCCGCCGTTCGCGTACGCCACGCCGGGGGCCGGCTTCGCGCTCGAGGCCCACCGGATCAGCCTGCTGGCGCTCGGCCTGTGGCTGATGGCGGCGCTGTCTCTGGCCCGGGTCTCCGCCCGGCGGATCCGGGTGACGGCATGAGCACCTGGCGCGTCGTCACCCGGCTCGAGTGGCGCATACTGCGGCGTGATCGCGCGGCCCTGGCCGTGCTGGGCCTCTTCGCCGGCTTCCTGGTCCTGTCGGCGTTCGCCGGCGGCCGCCACGCCGACCGCCACCGCGCGGGGGTCCAGGCGTCCGTCGAGGCCGAGCGGGCCCGGCTGGCCCGCCATCGGGAGGCGCTGGTCGAACGGGGCGACGCACCGGCCAGCGCCCGCGATCCGCGGGATCCGGTGTTCATGGGCGCCGAGGGGGCCGCGCATGTGGCTGCCCTGCCGCCCGCGCCGCTGGCCAGCATCACCGTCGGGCAGCGCGACCTGCACCCCCAGGCGGTGCGCATCACCACCGAGGTCCAGCTCACCGAGGAGCGCCAGACCGAGACCGCCATGGCCGGGCCGGGCCAGCTCGCTGCGGGCAGCTTCGACCCGGCGTTCCTCTTCGTGGTGCTCTTCCCCCTGGTGGTCATCGCGCTGTCCTACGACCTGCTGAGCGGCGAGCGTGAGCGGGGCACGCTGGCGATGCTGCTCTCCCAGCCCATCGGCCAGCGGGGGCTCGTGCTCGGCAAGGCGGCTGCCCGGGCCATCGGGCTCTCGGCGATCACGTCGGCGGCGGCGCTCGTCGGGCTCTGGGCCTCGGGCGCCGAGGTGGCGGCCGGCGTGATGCCCGCGCTGCTCTACGGCGGCGTACTCGTCGCGTGGGCGCTCTTCTGGTTCGGCGCGGCGGTCGCCGTCGACTCTCGGGGCGGCAGCTCGGCCCGCAACGCGCTGGTGCTCGTCGGCGCGTGGCTCATCCTGGTGGTCATCGTGCCGGGCCTGCTCGGCGCCGCCGTCGATACGCTGCATCCGCCGCCCGATCGCATGGCGCTGGTGCACGAAGCCCGCGAGGCCGCCCGCGACGTGGAGAAGGAGCTCGCGGGCCTCGAGGGGCGCCACGACCGCGACCCGCGGGCAGCGGACTACACCCGGCGGGTGGTGGAGGTGCAGAGCGCGCTCGCCGCCCGCACCGAGCCGGTGCTGGCCGAGATGCGCCGCCGGGTCCGGGCGCGGCAGGCGCTGGTCGAGCGGCTGCGCTTCGTCTCACCGGCGATCGTCGTCCAGATGGCGCTCGAAGACATCGCCGGGGCCGGCGCGGCGCGGCATCGGCGCTTCGAGGATCAGGTCGACGCGTTCCACGGCGAATGGCGGGCCCACTTCGCCGCCCTGATCGAAGAGGGCCGACGGCTGACGGTGGCCGACCTCGATCGGCTGCCGCGCTTCGTCTTCGTCGAGGAGCCTGAGCGCGAGCGGCTGGCGCGGGTCGGGATCGGCATCGCCGGCCTGCTCGGCGCGGCCGGCGTGCTGGTGCTCATCGCCCTGCCGGGGCTGCGCGCCGTCGGTCGACTCGGCGCCTGAGCCGGCTCACTTGATGTCGAGCAGCTCGACGTCGAAGACGAGCATGCCGGCGGGGCGGCCGGGCCGGCCGCGATAGGCCAGATCTTCGGGGATCCAGAACCGCCGCGTCTCGCCGACGGACATCAGCTGCAGCCCTTCGGTCCAGCCGGGGATCACGCGGTTGAGCGGGAAGGTCGCCGGCCGGCCGCGCGAGACGCTGCTGTCGAACGCTTTGCCGTCGGTCGTCCAGCCGGTGTAGTGGGCGATCACCACGCTGTCGGCGGTCGGCTTCCGCTTGCCATCGCCCGCCTCGAGGACCCGGGTCGCGAGGCCGCTGGGGGTCACCTCGGCGTCGGCCGGCGGCGCGGCGACGTCGGCCGGCGCCTCGGGCATCGCCGCCCGCTGAGGTGCGCCGACCATCTTCTCGGCGCCGATCTCGGCCATGACCTGGGTGTAGGAGGCGACGCCGCCGCCGACCCGATGGCAGTGATTGCGATGGCAGAGGGTGAAGCCGGGCGGCGGGTTTCGCGGGTCGAAGACGACCTCTTCTTTGGACATCGCCTCGCCGCCGGCCGCCTTCGCCGCCTCGCCGGGCGCCTTCTCGCTCTCCCCGTCGGTGGTCGCCGGCTTCTCCGCGCTCTTCACCGCCGCCGGCTTCTCGGCGGGCGGCTCCTTTTCACCGGAGCAGCCCGCCAG
>JAUHYW010000115.1 GCA_030426085.1 bacterium
GGGGGGACGGCGTCGGTCGGCGCGGCGTCGGGCAGCGCGCCGTCGGCGGTCGGGGCGGCGTCGGGCGTGGGGAGCGCGCCGTCGGCGGGGTCGTCGGCGGCGGGTGCCGGCGGGTCGTCGTCGCAGGCGACGGCGAACAGCGCGGCGATGAGCAGGGCGGCGAGCAGGCGGGGCATGTGACCTCCGGGGCGGGGGCCGGCGGCGCCGGGTGGCTCACTCTATCGCTTCGCCCCGGCGGTTGCGAAGGGATCCTGCCATGTCCTCACCCATCGGGGCCCCGGATCTGCGCCCGCTGCCGCCGCAGCCGGGCCGCGCGGGTCGGGTCGTCGGGCTCGATGAGATCGGCGAGCTGATCCAGCACCAGCGCGAGGGCCCCGGTGGACTCGTGCTCTTCGTAGATGTCGACCGCCTGCTCGAACGCCTCGGCGGCGGCGGCGGTGTGCCCCCGGGCGGCGGCGATGCGGGCCCGGACCTCGAGCGCGCTGGCCTCGCGCAGCGGGTCGGCCATGTCCCGGGCGACGGCGATGGCCCGGGCGGCGTCGGCCTCGGCGGCGTCCAGCTCGCCGTGGCGCAGGCGCACGTCGGCGGTGATGCGCCACAGCTCGCTGCGGGCCCAGGCCGGCGCCCGGCCGGCGTCGAGCAGGGCGGTGACCCGATCCAGCTCGGCCCGGGCGGCGTCGGACCGGCCCTGGCGCAGGTACAGCTCGACGAGGTTGGCGTGGCTGATGGCCAGCGAGCCGTGGTTGAGCTGCTTGCGGATGCGGATGGCCTCCCGCAGATAGCGCTCGGCCCGGGCGAAGTCGCCCCGCTCGCCGCACAGGGTGCCCAGGTTGCTGTAGGTCCGGGCGAGGCCGGCCCGGTCGCCGAGGCGGGCCCGGATGCGGACGGTGCGGGCGTAGTGGGCCGCCGCGTCGTCGTACTCGCCCCGCTGCACCGCCACCAGCGCCAGCCCGTGCAGGGCGCGGACGCGCTCCTCGTCGTCTTTCAGGACGTTCAGCGCTCGCCGCAGCCAGACCGCCGCCGCCTCGGCGTCGCCCCGCTGCTGCGCGATGGTGCCCAGCAGCCGCCAGGCCATGCCCCGGCCCCGATCGGCGTCGGGCGGCAGCCGGTCGAGCAGCGCCTCGAGGCGGCGGCGGGCGCCGTCGAGATCGCCCTGGTGGTAGTCGGTCCAGGCGGCTTGATAGGCGACGATCGATCGGGTGCTCGGCTCGACATCGGCGGCCGCGTCGACGAGGGCCACCGCGGCGTCGATCGCGGCTCGGGCGGGGCCGATGCGCCCCCGGGCCAGCTCGACCGCCGCGAGCCGGGCCAGCCGCCGGGCTCGGGTGGGGCCCGGGGGCGTGCCGGCCAGCGCGTCGGTGAAGCGGGCGGCGGCTTGATCGAGCGCGCCCCGGCGCCGGTCGAGGTCGGCGAGGCGGGCGAGCAGGTCGGTGCGCCGGTGGGGCGGGGGGTCGGCGACGCGGTCGTGGGCCGACAGCGCCGCTTCGAGCGCGCGGCGGGCGGCGTCGGGGGCGAGGGTGGCCTCGGCGTGGTCGGCGGCGGAGAGCCAGTCGTGCACCGCGCGCGCCGGATCGCCGGCGGCCTCGCGGTGGCGGGCGATCCGGTCGGCGCGGGGGCCGAGCGGCGGGGGCAGCTCGTCGGCTAGCCACAGCGCGGCCCGGCCGTGCAGCGCGGCCCGAGTCTGGCGGGGCAGGGTGCGCAGGACGGCGGCGTGCAGCAGGCCGTGTTCGAAGCGCCACTGGCTCTGGTCGGGCAGGGCGCTGCGCGGCTCGCGGGCGACGAAGCGGGCGGCGGCGAGGCGGTCGAGATCGGCCTCGACCGAGGGCCGGCCGACGAGCCGGGCGACGCCCGCCTGCCAGAAGGTGCGCCCCAGGATCGCCGCCGCCCGCAGGGTGGCCCGGTCGGCGGGCGGCAGGCGGTCGAGGCGGGCCTGCATCAGCGCCTCGATGGTCTCGGGCAGCGCGTGGCCCCCGGCGCGGCGGGCCAGCTCGTGGATGAACAGCGGGTTGCCCTCGGCCCGGTCGAGCACCGCGTCGACCGCCGGGCCGTCGGCGTCGGGGCGCAGCGCGGTGACCAGGGCCCGGGCGGCGGCGGCGGGCAGGGGAGGCAGCTCGAGGCGGTGGTGGGTCGCCCCGCCGGGGCGCTCGGCGAGCGGCGCGCCGGGGCGGGCGGTGACGGCCAGCAGCATCGGCGGGGGGTCGTCGATCAGGGCCTCGAGCACGGCTTGTGCCGGGTCGGGCGCGTCGTGCACATCCTCGACGAGCAGCGCCAGGGGGCCGGCGTCGGCCGAGGCTTCGATCAGCGCCCGGACCGCGGGGGCGACGGGGCGCCCGTCCAGCGGGTCGCCGGCCCCGTAGCCCAGCATCGCGGTCAGGGTCTCGGCGTGGCGCCGACGGGTCTCGCCGTCGGCCGAGGCCGGGCCCGATCCGTCGCCGAGCAGGTCGTCGATCGACAGGAACTCCCCGGCCGGGCGCCGATCGAGCGCGTCGGCGATGCGTCGGCGGGCGGTGGCCGGATCGGCGTCGGGCTCCAGGCCGCACAGGCGCCGGGTCAGCCGCTCGATGCCGCCGAACGGGCCAGCGCCGTCGCCCTCGACCCGCACGATCCGGAAGCGATCCGCGCGGGCCGGGTCGCCCGGATCGGCGGCGCTCAGCCGGGCCTCGACGGCGTCGAGCAGCCGCGACTTGCCGATGCCCGCCGGCCCGATCACCGCCAGCGTCTCCCCGGCGCCCTCGGCGACCCGGCGGGCCATCCGGGCGACGCGGTCCAGCTCTTCGCCCCGGCCGATGAACGGCCCCTCGGCCCGGGGGCGGGGCTCGACGCCCGCCAGCCGGCCGTCGGGGTCGAGTCGGGCGATGCCCCGCAGCGCGCGGGCCGCGCCCTCGCCCAGCCAGGCCCCGGACGGGTGGCGCCAGCACAGCGCCTCGGTGACGTCGAGCGGGCCGCCGAGCAGATCGTCTCCGGCGACGGCGATGCGCCCGGTCTCGACGGCGACGGCCGCCTCGGGGGTGGTCTCGAGCAGGGTCAGCGCGGCCTCGGCGACCCGGCGGGGGTCGTCGGCCCGGCGGGTGGGCAGGCCGAAGACGACCCGGCAGATCTGGCCGCTGGCGGGCAGCAGGCGGCCGCCGAGGGGCGCCAGCCGGGCGTCGAGGTCGCGCCGCCAGTCGTGGAACGCCGCCGCCCGGGCCTCGGGGTCGTCGGGCAGGGGGCGGCGCACGGCCAGCGCGACGACCCGCCGCAGCTCGGCCTGGGCCTCGGGGCGGGGCTCGGCGTAGCGGGTGCGGGGGTCGCCGACGAGGCGGTAGGCCATCCACGCCGGGTCGTCCCGCTCGGCGGCCCGGCGGCGGGCGAGGCGCAGGGCGGCGCCGACGGGCTGCCCTTCGAACAGCGCCCGGTGCACGTCGCGGGCGAAGTCGGCGCCTTGCAGGTCGGGCAGGTCGAGGTCGGTGCCGATGAGGTGGCGCACCCCGGCGTCGAGCAGGGCCCGGCCGGTGGAGCCCAGCGAGCGGCAGGCGTTGGCGAAGACGAGCCGGGGCACCGGCCCGCCCCGCAGCAGGTCGATGGCCGCCGGGTCGAGGTGGCCGTCGGCGAGGCGCCAGCCGTCGCCGGCGTCGGGGGGGTCGACGTGGCCGGCGAAGTGCAGGACGCCGTAGCGCCGCAGCGCCCGCAGGATGTCGGCGCAGCCCATCCGGCCCAGGCGCATGTCGTAGGGCGGGGGCGCGGCGACCCGGCCGAGCACCGCCGAGAGCGCGTCGCCTTCGGCCCGGGCGGCGGGCAGATCGGCGGCGGGGTCGCACAAGATCAGCAGGCGGTCGGAGGGCGCGTCGGCCCGCCCCGACCAGCGGGCGGTCCACCGGCCTTCGCCGAGGTCGAAGCGCCGCCCGAGGAAGCCCCGCCCGTCGTGCAGCACCGGCCAGGGGATGTCGGGGCGGCCCCGGATGAGCAGCGCACCGCCCGGTCGGGCCCGGATGGCCCGCTTGAGGGGCGCCGGCAGCAGCAGGTCGAAGAGGAGCTGCCCGTGGGCCACTGCGCCGTCGCCCCCCGCCCGGCGCACGGCGGCCTCCCGGGCGTCGGCCATGCTGCGCAGCTCGCGCTCGACCGCGGCGGGGTCGACGGGGTGCCGGGCGCGCCAGCCGACGGGGCCCAGGTCGTCGCCCCGGCCGAGGCGCACGACGCAGTCGACCTGCGCCGGTCCGGCGGGCAGGTGCTCGACCAGCATGATCTCGGAGCGGCTCACCGCCCGTCTGTCGCCCATCGGGGCCGTCCGGCGCAAGTCGGCGGGTCGGGGCGGGCGATCGAATCGGGCGGGGTGTGCAATATCTGGCCGGTCGGTGTGTAGGGTGCCGGCGCATGCTGCGGGAGGATGGCGCGATGGAGATCGGTAGGAGCCCGACGAGAGACCACGCGGTGGGGCGGGGGCACCCCCGCGCGCCGATGGCGGCATATCTGGCCGCGCTGGTGGCGTGCCTGCTCGCGGTCGGGTGCACCGGGTTCATCCATGAGCCGGACGGCTTCGACGACGACATGGGCCTCGGCGGGATGGGCGGCACCGGCGGGGGCGGTGGGTTCGGCGGGGGCGAGGGCGAGGGCGAGGGCGAGGGCGAGGGTGAGGGCGAGGGCGAGGGTGAGGGCGAGGGCGAAGGCGAAGGCGAAGGCGAGGGCGAGGGCGAGGGTGAGGGTGAGGGTGAGGGCGAGGGCGAGGGTGAGGGCGAGGGCGAGGGTGAGGGTGAGGGTGAGGGTGAAGGTGAAGGCGAGGGTGAAGGCGAGGGTGAAGGCGAGGGTGAAGGCGAGGGTGAAGGCGAGGGTGAGGGCGAGGGCGAGGGTGAAGGCGAGGGCGAGTCGCCCACGCCGTGCCGCGCGCTCTTCTACTGCCTCGACGCCTGCAACCCCGCCGACGACGTCTGCTACGACCGCTGCCTCACCGGTGCGCCCCCCGGCGCGGCCGCGGACTTCGGGCCCCTCGACATCTGCATCGAGGCCCGGCAATGCGGCCGGGCGGGCGACATGGACCGCCGCTGCGTCTACCTGCGCTGCGTGGAGGAGGTCCGCGACTGCCTCGGCCCGATCTGGTACGCCTTCGGCCGGGGCGACGACCCCTGCGCCCCGACCGTGGCGTGCACCGCGGCCTGCGCTCCGGGCGACGTCAACTGCACCGACGCGTGCACCCGCTTCATGGCGCTCGACAGCTTCATGCTGTGGGACGATCTGCGCCGCTGCCGGGAGGGCGCCGGCTGCGACGTGAACGGCGGCGCGGCCTGCCCCCCGTGCGATGACGCCGAGGCCGCCTGCCTGGCCGACGCGCTGCCCGCGATCGACGCCGCCTGCGCCGACGACGTGGACAACGACGGCGACGGCCGCGCCGACTGGCCGATGGATCCCGGCTGCACCTCGTATTACGACGACGACGAGGCCGACCCGGTGCCCGCCCCGATCTGCGCCGACGGCGAGGACAACGACGGCGACGGCGAGCCCGACCTGCGCGACCCGGGGTGCCACGGGCGCTCCGACGACGACGAGCGGGCCACCTGCGGCGTCTCGGAGCCGGTCATCCCCCCCGACGGCGTCGTCGAGGGCGACACCACCGGCCTGCGGGCCGCGTACCTCGGCAGCCGCTGCGGGGGGCACGCCACCCCCGGCGTCTTCTACCGGCTCGACGTGCCCCACCCGGGCCGGGTCGTGCTCAGCGCGCAGTCGGACGCCATGGAGCCGGTCGTCAGCGCGTGGCCGAGCTGCGGCAGCGCGTGCGAAGACGGCGACCCCGAGCGGGCCTGCCGGCCGCTCCAGGGCGAGCAGGATTGCGCCGCGCTGGGCCCCGCGGGCGCGCCCCGGATCATCGAGTTCGAGTGGGGCGACCGCCCGCTGTATGTCGAGATCGCCGCCCGCTCCGGCGAGGGGCCGTTCCGCGTCGAGGCGCAGGTCATCCACCCCGAGGGCGGCTCGTGCGACCCGGCCGGCCCGGCCTACGCGGTGTGCGCTGAGGGCACCGCCTGCCTCGGCGAGCCGGCGACGTGCCGGCAGGAGCCTTGAGCGATGCCCGACGACGCCCTGGCCCCTGCGCGGCGCATCTGCGCAAGATCGGCCGAGACGCCGACCGCCGGGAGATCCACCCGTGAGCACCGCCTACCCCGACGATCCGACGCTGCTCGCCGCGTGCATCGAGGGCGACCGCCGGGCGCTGGACGCCTTCGTCGACCGCTTCTCGCGGCTGGTGTACTTCCACGTGAACAATACGCTGCGCCGGCTGAAGGGCCGCCTGGACGTGGAGCGGGCGAACGACCTGTATCAGCACGTCTTCGTGATGCTGCTCGAAGACGACCGGCGGCGGCTGCGCCTGTACCGCGCCGACCGGGGGGCGAGCGTGGCGTCGTGGATCCGCATCATCACCATCCGGGCGGTGGCCAACGCGCTGCGCCGCGATCGCCCGACGCTGACCCTGGACGACGACGACCGGCCCATCCCGGTGGCCGACGAGGGGGCCGACCCGCTCGAGGCGCTGCTGACCGGGGGCGCCCAGCGGTGGGAGGCCCACCTGCCGGGGCTGGCCGAGAAGCTGTCGGGCAGCGACCGCCTGCTGCTGGAGCTGATCTACGAGCGCAAGCTGTCGGCCGAGCAGATCGCGGCGGCGCTCCAGTGCAAGCGCAGCCATGTGTATGTGCGCAAGAACCGCCTCGTCAAACGCCTGCGACGCCACGCCGCGGACGCTGGCCTCGTCGACGCCTGACCGGACGGGAGGAGCCTGGGATGAGCCACGAGTGCCCCGACGACCTGACCCTGGCGGCGCTGTTCGACGGCCTGCTCGACCCCGCCGAGCGGGACGCGCTGCACGGCGAGATGAGCCGCTGCCCCGAGTGCCAGGCGACGCTGACCCTCATCGGCCTCGGCCTCGCCGACGAGCCGGCCGCGCTCGCCGAGCTGGCCCCGGTGCCCCGCCGCCTCGAGGCCGGGGTGCGCGCGCTGTACGCCGATCGGCCGGCGCCCGCCCGGGGCATCGTCGTGCGCCGGGTGCGGGAGGTGTTGCAGAGCCTGACCGACGCGCTGGCCCCCAGCCCTCGCCCGGCGCTGGCCATGCGCGGGGCGGGGGAGGCGGCCGATCTGCGCTTCGAGATCGACGTCGAGGGCACCCCGGTCGAGCTGCTGCTGGCCGGGGCGGCGCCCGATCACACCCGGGTGACCATCCGCCCGCTCGACGCGCCGCCGCCCCGGACCCGGGTCGTGCTCGCCCGGGGCGCCGAGGTCGAGGCGTCCCTGGATCTGGGATCGGAGGGCATCGGCCTGCCCCCGCTGGCCGCCGGGCGCTACGCGCTGCGCTTCGAGGTGCCCGGCCGGCCCGACACGGTGCTGCCGCTCGAGCTCCAGACGGGCTGAGGCCGGGCGGCCGCCGGCTCACCCGCCGACGTCGAACGCCGCCCCCCACGCCACCAGCGCGTCGATGAACGCCCGCACCCGGGCCGGCAGCAGCGTGCGCTGGGCGAAGACCGCGTGCACGTCGAGCCGGGTGCCGAGCACCAGCGGCAGCACCGCCACCAGCCGCCCGTCGCCCAGGGGCTCGCTGGCCGTCACCGCGCTGAGCAGGGCGATCCCCCCGCCGGCCAGCGCCCCGTCGAGCAGCGCCCGCTGATCGTTGCAGGCGAAGCCCCCGCCCACCGCGACGCGCCCCCCGTCGAGCAGCGGCCACCACCGCTGGGGCCGCCCGTCCGCCGCGAAGCCCCGCAGCAGCCGGTGCCGGCTCAGATCGTCCAGCGCCTCGGGCATGCCCGCCGACTCCAGATAGCCGGGAGACGCCACCGCGCTGACCCAGCTCCGCCCCAGCCGCCGCTGCACCAGATCGGGATCACCCACCCGCCCCGCGCGTACCGCCACCTCGACCCCCTCGGCCCGCAGATCGGCGTGGCGGATGTCGGTGATCAGCTCGACCTCCAGCGCCGGGTGGGCCGCCTGCAACCCGATGAGCAGCCCGGCGATGGGCGGCCCGAGCACCGGCGGGGCCGAGACCCGCAGGCGGCCGCTGACCGTGTCCCGCTCCTCGCGCAGCCGCCGCTCGACCCCGGCGAGGGCGTCGACGTGGGGCGCCGCCTCGGCGTAGAGCCGCTGCCCGGCGGGGGTCGGGGTCACGCTGCGGGTCGTGCGGTGCAGCAGCGCCAGCCCCAGGGCCTCTTCGAGCGCCGCGATCTGCCGCGACAGCGTCGGCCGGGCCAGCCCCAGCGCCTTGGCGGCGGCGGTGATGCTGCCCAGCTCGACGGTGCGCACGAAGGCCAGGTGATGCTCGAGGTGGGGGTGGCTCATGGTCGACTCGTCACATCCGTGCACGCAATGCGCGCAGGATACGCTCTTCTGTCAAAGAAACGAACGCCGCATCATGCCGCCACACCACAGCCGAGGAGCCCGACATGCTCGCCACCGTCTTCGCCTGGATCGTCGTCGCCCTGCACGCCCTCTTCGCCCTCGCCGAGTCGGTCGGCTGGAGCCAGATGGCCCGCCGCTTCGGCTACAGCGCCGAGGCCACCGAGACCACCCGCCGCCTCGCGCTCAACCAGGGGGCCTACAACGCCGGCCTCGCCGCCGTGCTCGGCTGGGCGCTCGTCGCCGGCCACGGGCCGACCGTCATCGCCATGCTGGCCTACGTCGTCGCGATGTCCATCGTCGGCGCGGCCAGCGTGCGGTGGACCATCTTCGTCATCCAGGGCGTGCCGGCCATCGTCGCCCTGGCGCTGGCGCTGATCTGATCGCCTGCCGCCCCGAACGCCCGCTACTCGTCGTCCCCGAGCTGCTTGAGCCGGGCCCGCACCGCCCGCCGGCTCGTCCGATCGAGCGGCCCCACGCAGCAGGCCACCATCTCCGTCGGATCGAGCAGCCCCCGGGCCGCCGCGCGCAGCGCCTCGGTGTCCACCGCCTCCAGCCGGGCCATCAGCGTGGCCGGCGTCGGCGGATCGTCCCACCACAGCCGGGGCGTGCCGTACAGCGCCACCAGCCCCTCGGCCGACTCCAGCGCGCTCTGGATCGCCCACCGCGCCCGGAACCGGATCCGCTCCAGCTCGTCGCCGGCCGGCGGATCCTCGGCCAGCCCCTCCAGCAGCCCGATGACCTCGTCGTAGAACGTGCGCACCTTGCCCGGGCTCACCTGGGCCCCCACCTCGAAGGCGCCGGTGTCGGGGTAGTCCTCCCACATCGCCCACTGGTCGTAGGCCAGCCCCAGCTCGGCGCCCAGGCGGCGGTGCATCCGGCTGGCGAGGCCGTCGTCGAGCGCGATCCGCAGCAGCATCAGCGCCGGGGCCTGCGGATCGCGGCGCCCCGGGGTGCGCACGACCAGCCGCGCGTCGCACTGGCTGCGGTGATCGCGCACCAGATCGACGATCGGCCCCCGCACCGGCGCCGCCGGGCTCTGCGGCGTGCGCCGCTCGCCTCGGGGCAGGCCGCCGAAGGCCGCCCGGGCGATGTCGCGCAGCGCGTCGAGCGGCTGGGGCCCCACGACGGTGGCGACCATGTTCGCCGCGCCGTAGAACGCCCGGTGGTGGCGGCGCAGATCGTCGAGATCGAAGCGCTTGATGTGGGCCAGCTCGCCGATGATGCTCTGCCCCAGCGGCACGTCGGGCCACAGGTGGCGCCGGGACAGCGTATCGGCGTCGATGCGCTTGCCGCTCTCGTCGAACTCGTCCAGCGCCTCTTCGAGGATGATGCCCCGCTCGGTCTCGATCGACATGAAGGCCGGATCGGTCAGCACCGAGGCCAGCAGCCGGGCGCTGTCGGGCAGCCGGTCGACGGCGACGTGGTGCTCGAAGTGGGTGTGGGCCCGGGACGTGCTGGCGTCGATGGCCGACCCCAGGCGCTCCGACGCCTCGTTGACCGCGTCCGGGGTGGGGTGGTCGGCGCAGCCCTGGAAGACCATGTGCTCGAGAAAATGGCTCAGGCCGGCGTCCTCGGGGGCCTCGTAGCGGGCGCCCACCCGCACGTCGACGCACACCATGGCGGTGCGGGCCCACGGGCGGCGGATGGCGACGGTGGTCAGCCCGTTGGGCAGGGTCTCGCAGGCGGTGGTGACGTTCATCGGTGATCGCTCGGGCCCCCGGATGGGGCGTGCGGGTCGGCGGGCGTCGGCGGCCTCGGCCGACACCGGTGATTGAAACGTGCCGGAAAGGTTTTGACAAGCGCAGAACGCCGGGTAAGGTGGTGTCGCACATGTACGACATGTAGGGAGGTGTGCAATGAAAGTCATGGCGCTGTTCGGAGGAGCCGGGGTGCTCACCGCCGCCCTCGCCGGGGGTGACGCCGGCATCATCCTGGGCAACCTGGCGGTCGCGGCCGCCTCGTGCGCCCTGTTCCTCGGCACGCTGAGCATCGACCGGGTCCGCTGAGCCGGCCGGCGGCGAAGCTTGTGCCCCGGCGAGCGCATCCCGTATGGTGCGCCGCGCCGCCCGCTGCGGCACCCCGCTGGAGTCACCGCCGATGGCCGCCGAGCCGCCCACCGACATCGAGGCCATCGCCGGGCCGAGCATCCTGCCCGGCTTGCAGGACATCGAGCAGGTCCGCCTCGTCCTGCGGGGGGACTCGGTCATCGACTGGCGCCGGCTGGCCTTCCGCGACCGGGCCCACGTCGACGAGTTCCTGACGCTCGTCGGCTTCGACCCCGCCGACCGCGACGACCAGCTCCGCATGATGGACATCCAGCGGCGGGCCCTGCGCTACATCGAGGGGCACTACGCCCGCGAGATGTCGCCCGCCGTGCGCCGCCCGCCCGACGTGCAGGCGCTCTGCCTCGTCGCCAGCCGCCCCGGCCCCGATCAATCCGACGCGTGCATGGTGCTCAAGGTGATGCACATCGTGCATCACGCCGCCGGCCGGGAGCTGCTCTACCGGCTGCCGGTGGCGATCAACGAGCTGTTCTACCGGGTCGAGACCAAGGTCTTCGAAGCCATCGACAGCCTCAAGCAGCAGGGCATCCGGGTCGCCGAGTTCGCCGCCAGCCGCAAGACCGAGGACTCCATCTTCACCAAGCTGCTGTGCAAGGCCGACAGCCTCGCGGCCGACGTGCACGACCGGCTGCGCTTCCGCATCATCACCGAGAGCCTGGGTGATCTCTTCGGCGCGCTGGTGCACCTGACCCGGGCGCTCTTCCCGTTCAGCTACGTGCTGCCGGGCAGCTCGCGCAACGACCTCATCGACCTCGCCGCGACCCTCGACGTCGACGAGCGCCTGCGCCCGCTCGCCCCGTTGCTGCAGCAGCTCGGCGGGCGCCACCGGGCCCCGGTCAACTCGTTCAGCGCGGCCGGCTACCGGGTCATCAACTTCGTCGTCGACATCCCCATCCGGGTCGACGACCTCATCGAGCAGGTGCCCGAGCACAGCCCGCGCAAGGGCCGGGTGGTGTTCCTGCTCGTGGAGTTCCAGCTCGTCGACCGCGAGACCCACCGGCTCAACGACACCGGCGCCAACCGCCACAGCCTGTACAAAGAGCGGCAGCGGGTGCAGGTCTTCAACCGCCTGACCAGCCGCGGCTGACCCGCCGCCGCCCGGCGCATCCCCTGGTGATGCCCCATCGGCCGGTGCTAGCGTCGCGCCCATGCGCACCCGTCACCTGCTGTTGTCCGCCCTCGCGCTGGCGCTCGCCGCCTGCGACGACGGCGAGTCGCTCGACCCCGACATGACCCTGCCCGACACCGGCCCGTCGGTCGGCCGCGACATGCGGCTCGAGGCGGGCCCCATCGGCGAGGCGGGCATCCTCGGCCCCCGCATCGACGTGACGCCCGACCGGCTGAGCTTCCTGGCCGACCCCGGCGAGCGCTCCGAGCCGGTCGCGCTGATCGTGACCAACACCGGGACCGAACCCCTGACCCTCACCGCGATCCGCCTCGACGGCGCGCCCGACTTCGAGCCGTCGCCGGTCGAGCTGCCGGTGACCCTCGCGCCGGCGGAGGCCTTCGAGATGTCGGTGGTCTTCGCGCCCGACGCCGCCGGTGATCGCGCGAGCCGGCTCGTCTTCGTCAGCGACGACCCCGCCGCGCCCGAGCACACCGTCGACCTCGCCGGCCGCAACCCCGAGAGCTGCGTGCGGGCCATGCCCAGCACCGTCAACCTGGGATCGGTGGCCATCGGCGCCCAGAGCGCGCGCTTCCGGGTGCAGCTCGTCAACTGCGGCGACCGCCCGGCGACCATCGGCGAGATCGCGCTCGACGATGTCGCGGGCTTCGAGTGGGAGGTCGTGCAGGGCGAGGGGGCGGGCCAGATCCTGCGCCCGGGCAGCGTGCTGCTGCTCGCCGTCTGGTACACCAACAGCGCCCTGAGCGGCGACGACATGGCCAGCACCGTGCTGCGGGTGCCCACCGATCTCTCCGTGGGCGAGGTGCGGATCAACGTCACCGTGCGCGGCGGCGGCGGGCCGACCTGCGAGATGGTCATCGAGCCGGCCATGGTCGACTACGAGACGCTGCGCATCGGGCTCACCCGGCCCGTCGAACTGACCGTCGCCAACCGGGGCACCGCCGCGTGCGAGCTGCGCGACCTGTCGGTCATGGCCACCGATGGCGCGCCGGAGAACGGCTTCCAGATCGTGCGCGGGCTCGAAGGCGAGGCGATGGCCGGCGGGGCCGAGCAGACCATCGAGGTGGCCTACGCCCCGGAGATCCCCGATCCCGTCGGCGACCGGGCCGAGCTGCGGCTGAGCTACCACGACCCCCACCGGGTGCAGAACCGCACCGCGACCGCGCTGCTGCGGGGGGTGGGGGCCCAGGCCCAGATCGGCGCCGCGCCCCCCGCGGTGCAGACCGGGGTGACCACCGCCGGCTGCGCCTCGTGGCGCCGCACGACCACCGTGTCGAACGTCGGCTTCGTGCCCATCTGCGTGACCGGCTTCGACTACCTCGGCGCGGGCTGCGAGCGGTTCGCGGTCATCGCCGAGCCCAGCGTGCCCCAGGGCGAGTGCGTGGCGCTCGAGCGGGGCGAGGGGCTCGACTTCACCTTCCGCCACACGCCGGCCGCGCCGGGCACCGACCGCTGCACCCTCGTCGTCGAGAGCGACGCCCAGAACACCGACGCCCTCCAGGTGCAGCTCGACGGGCAGGGGACCGACACCGCCGCCACCGTCGACGAGGCCGAGGTCGGCGACCTCGACCGGCGGCGCAACGCCTACTTCTCGCTGAGCCGCCCGTGCGACGAGGCGACCCTGCGCCTCTTCGTCGACGGCGAGGAGACCGAGCAGTTCGACTTCTCCGAGCAGCGCAACGCCCTGGTCTTCGAAGCCAACCGCCACCCGGCGGACGAGGGCGCCATGCTCCGGATGGAGTACGACGCGGTCTGCTACGAGGTCGAGGCCCCGTGAGGCCCGCTCAGCGGGCGGCGACCCGGAAGCGCTCGGGGGGGAACTTCTCGGCCGCGGCCTCGAGCCGGGCCTCGAGCGTCAGCGGCGGGCCCTCGGGCAGCAGATCGTGGGTGCCGTCGGGGTAGTAGATCACATACGCCGGCAGCCCCGAGCGCCCCAGGCGCTTGAGCTCCTCCCACAGCGCGTCGTCGGCCCGGGTCAGATCGGCCTTGGCCGCCAGCACCAGCGTCGAGTCCAGCGCCGCCCGGATGGTGTCGGTCTGGATGTGGGTCTTCTCGAACGTCTTGCAGCTCGCGCACCAGTCGGCGGTGTAGTCGACGAAGATCGGCCGCTGCTGGGCGAGCACCGCCGTCTTGAGCTCCATCGTGAACGGGGCCCAGGCGATCCGGCCGTCGACCACCGACGACTCCACCGTCACCGGGATCGCCTTCGGCGCGGCCGCCTCCGGCGGCTCGAAGCGCACGAAGAGCACCCCCGCGCCGATCACCAGCCCCAGCGCCGCCAGCCGGCCCCCGTTGCGCTTCGCGCCGTGCCAGCCCAGCTCCTCGAGGTGGCCCAGCAGCCACAGCCCCACGCCGAGGGCCAGCAGGAAGTACAGAAAGCCCTGCGACGCCCCGGCCGAGACCTGCTTGTCGAACGTCTCGAACAGCCACAGCGCGGCGCCGATGAGGGTGAAGCCGGTCAGCATCTTGAAGGTGTTCATCCACGCGCCGGGTCGGGGCAGCAGCCGCGACAGCGCCGGGATGCCCGAGATGAGCAGCACCGGCAGCGCCAGCCCGAAGCCGATGCCCCAGAACAGGGCCAGCGTCTCGTACCACGCCGCGCCGTCGCCCAGGGCCGCCGCCGCCGCCCCGCCGAGGAACGGCGCCGAGCACGGGGTCGAGACCAGGGTGATGAGCAGCCCGTCGACGAAGCTCGCCTTCCAGCCGCGGTAGCCCCCGCCGCCGGTGAAGCCGACCCGCAGTTCGAAGACGCCCAGCGCGTTGAGCCCGAAGACGAACAGCAGCACCACCAGCGCGGCGACGAAGCCGGGGTTCTGCATGTGCATGCCCCAGCCGACCGTCTCGCCGGCGGTCTTGAGCGCGATGACCAGGGCCGCGAAGCCGCTGAACGCCGCCAGGGTGCCGCCGAGGTAGGCCGCCGCGTCCCGCCGCAGCTCGCCGGGGGCCTCGTCGGAGTGCTCCACCAGCCGGGACAGCTTGAAGAAGAGCACCGGGAAGACGCACGGCATCACGTTGAGGATGAGCCCCCCGAGGACGCCGGAGCCGAGGTTGATCGCGAAGTCCATGCCTCTCTATACGCCGAGCCGTCGACCGATGTCACATACCGGATGCGGCAGAAGGGCCCGAGGTGCGCCGCGCCCCCCCGACCACCGGAGGGATCACATGTGGGTTGCAGCGGGGATCGGACCGCGGTACCAGAGGGAATCCCGGATCCCGGAGTCGCCGTGCTCGCCCGCATCGCCCGCACCCTGGCCCCCGTCGTCGCGTTCGCCGCGCTCATCGGCGGGCTGTACGGGCTCTCGCGGCTGACCGTCGACCCCGAGCTGCGGGTGCGCAACGCCGAGCTGGCCGCCGAGCTGACCCGGGTGCGCACCCGAAACGGGCGGCTGCGGGCCCGGGTCGAGGCGATGAAGGCCGAGATCACCCGGCTGCGGCAGGACCCCGAAGAGAGCCTGTACCACGCCCGCACCGGGCTGGGGCTGGTGCGCAGCGGCGAGGTGGTCTATCGCTTCGCCGACGCGCCGGCCGCCGACCCGCCGCCCGGGCCCCGGTGAGAGCCCGCCCGGCCCCCCACCAGCGGCTGCTGGCGACGCTCGCCCCGTGGTCGGTGCTCGGCGCGGCCACCTTCGGCGGCGCGGCGGTGGTCGCCGGGGCCTTCGAAGCGGGCTACGGCCCCCGCTGGTTCTCCATCGTCGTCGCGCTCGTCGTCGTCGCCGCCGCCGGGTGGGACGTGCGCCGCCGCCTGAAGGAAGGCACCGGCGACCGCCTCTTCGCCGCCTACGAGGGGCCCATCCTGTGGGTCGTCGCCGCCTGGATCGCCATGCGCGGCCTCGGGGCCCACGTCCCCCACACCTACATCATCGGCGCCGCCCTGCTCGCGTGGCTCGTCGCCACCCGCCCCACCTCGGTCGCCCTCTTCGCCGCCGGCGCCGCCGCGGTGCTCGAGGTCGGCCTGTGGATCACCGGCCACCAGCCCCTCGCGGCCCTGATCGTGCAGACGCTGCTGCTCGCCGGGGCCGCCTTCGGCCTGCGCCTCTTCGCCCGCAGCCAGGTCTACCGGGAGCAGGTCGAGGCCGAGCGGGTCCAGCGCCACGAAGAGGCCGAGGTCCAGGCCCGCGCCCGTGACTTCGGCCTGCTCACCGCCCAGGCCCCGGCCATCCGCGAGCTGCCCTCGGCCGACGAGCGCCCCACCGTGGGCCGGGCCACGCTCGACTACCTCACCGAGTCGTTCCACCTCCAGCTCGACGTCCTGCGCCACGGCATGGGCCTGACCACCGCCGCCGTCTTGTGGCGGGCGCCCGACGGCCTCGTGCTGCGCGGCTGCTCCTCGTCCCGGGCCGACCTCGCCCCCGGCCCGTACCCCGCCGGCCTCGGCATCCCCGGCAGCGTGCTGCGCGACGTGCCCGAGGTCACCGTGGCCCCGGTGCACGCCAACTTCGCCGGGCTGCCCTACTACGACGGGCCGGGCGGCGTCGGATCGGCCATGGCCGTCGCCATCCCGGCCCCCAGCCCGGTCGAGGGCCCCAGCCCGGGCACCGCCGGCGTGCTGTGCGTCGACCGGGCCGCCACCGACCCCTGGACCGAGACCGAGCGCCTCGTGGTGCGGGCCGCCGCCCGCAAGATGGGGCTCGACGTGGCCACCGGCCAGCGCCTCAAGCACACCGACCACGAGCGCAGCACCGTGCGCCGGTTCTGCATCGCCTTGCAGCAGCTCAACGGCGCGCTGGGGCTCGAACAGGTCGCCGACGCCTCGCTCGAAGCCTCCCGGGCGATGGTGCCCGCCGATCTGGCCGTCGTCTCGGTGGTCAAGGGCGACGTGCACCGGGTCGTGCAGGCCGCCGGGCACCACGCCGAGCGCTTCGCCGACCTCCAGTTCACCCCCGACGAGGGGCTGGTGGGCAAAGCCATCGAGCTGAAGACCAGCCTGCCGGCCACCGGCGAGTACAAGGGCAAGCGCCCCGTCTTCACCGCTGGGGACAAGCTCGACGAGATGCGCTCGCTGCTCATCGTGCCGCTGAGCAAGCCCGACGGCGAGACCATCGGCGCGCTCACCGTCGCCAGCCGCGAGCCGGGGGCCTTCGCCTCGCCCAACCGGGAGATGCTCGAGCTCATCGCGGGGCAGGTCGCCGTCAAGCTCGACCTCGCCTCGGCTCACGAGCAGATCCGGGAGATGGCCACCACCGACGGCCTCACCGGGCTGACCAACCATCGCACCTTCCAGCAGGCGTTCACCACGATGCTCAGCCGGGCCGACCGCCGGGAGGACCCGCTGTGCTTCATCCTCACCGACATCGACCACTTCGGGAACCTCAACAACACCTACGGCCACCCGTTCGGGGACGAGGTGCTGCGGGGGGTGGCCGGGGTGCTGCACCGGGCGGTGCGCAAGATCGATCTGGCCGCCCGCTACGGCGGTGAGGAGTTCGCCGTCATCCTCGAAGGCAGCGACCTCGAAGGCGGCCGGGCGCTCGCCGAGCGCATCCGAACCGAGATCGAGGGGCTCGTCTTCACCCACGAGACCAAGGGCGAGGTGCGGCTGACCTCATCGTTCGGGGTCGCCGCGTTCCCCGGCGACGGCCGCACCAAAGAGAAGCTCATCGCCCACGCCGACCTCGCGCTGTACCACGCCAAGGCCCAGGGCCGGAACCGGGTCGTCGCGTTCGCCGACCTGCCGCCCGACGCCGAGATGCCCCAGAAGAAGAAGGACGCCTCCGAGAGCTGAGGCGCCCGAAGGACTCTCCCCGAACCGCCCACCGACCCCCCGAGACCCGATGCTCAAGACATTCGTGCTCGACACCAACGTGCTGCTCCACGAACCGCTGGCGTGGCGCCGCTTCGCCGACAACGACGTGGCCCTGCCGATCTACGTGGTCGAGGAGCTCGACAACTTCAAGAAGGACCTCTCCGGCCTGGGGCGCAACGCCCGGCTCGTCAGCCGCGAGCTCGACGAGCTGCGCCAGCGGGGCAGCCTCAGCGACGGGGTCGACCTCGACAACGGGGGCACCCTGCGGGTCGTCTACGCCCGCGACCCCGAGCGCACGATGGCCCAGTTCGCCGTGCAGCACCATTACGACAACCTCATCCTGCGGTGCTGCATCGAGCTGCGCGACGGCTACGCCCGGGCCGACGACGAGCGCCCGGTCGTGCTCGTCACCAAGGACACCAACCTGCGGCTGCGGGCCGACGCGCTCGGCCTCTCGGCGGTGGACTACGACCCCGAGCAGGTCGACGTCGCCGACCTCTACCCGGGCCACGCCGAGATCGAGGTCGAAGACGACGCCATCCGGGGCGCCTTCGAAGGCGGCATCGCCGCCCCGGCCGACGTCGTGCCCAACGAGTACGTGCTGCTGCGGGACGTCGACAACGCCAAGCACACCGCGCTGGCCCGGGTCGAGCCCGACGGCGCGATGCTCAAGGCCCTGCCCAAGCGCCGGGCCCCCATCTGGGGCATCAGCGCCCGCAACAAAGAGCAGTCCTACGCCCTCGACCTGCTGCTCGACGACCGGGTCTCGCTCGTCACCCTCGTCGGCAAGGCCGGCACCGGCAAGACCCTGCTCGCGCTCGCCGCCGGGCTGGCCAAGGTCACCGACGAAGAGCGCTACCAGCGGGTGCTCGTCAGCCGCCCGATCTTCCCGCTCGGCCGGGACATCGGCTACCTGCCGGGCACCGTCGAAGAGAAGCTCGACCCGTGGATGAAGCCCATCTACGACAACGTCGAGCTGCTCTTGAGCCTCAACCCCGACGCCCGCCGCATGGGCCACGGGCACCACACCCTCGTCGACATGGGCCTGCTCGAGATCGAGCCCTTGACCTACATCCGGGGCCGCTCGATCCCCAACCAGTACCTCATCGTGGACGAGGCCCAGAACCTCACCCCCCACGAGTGCAAGACCATCCTCACCCGGGCCGGCGAGGGCACCAAGGTGGTCTTCACCGGCGACCCCTACCAGATCGACAACCCCTACGTGGACCAGAGCGACAACGGCCTGGTGCACCTCGTGCGCCGCTTCGCCGGCCAGTCGATCGCCGGCACCGTCACCCTCGCCCGGGGCGAGCGCAGCGAGCTGGCCGAGCTGGCGGCGAACATCCTCTGAAGCCACCGGCCCGCACCCCGCGGGCGAGGGGACCCATGCCCGACCGGCGCCAGACCTGCCTGCGCACCCGCACCCGGCTCGCGCTGCTCGACGACCGCACCCTCGTACAGATGCTGCGCGCCGCCCCGCCGACCCACGGCTGGGGCCGCAACCGGCGGCTGACCCTCGACGGGGTGCCCCTCTTCGTCAAGAGCGTGCCCCTGACCGCCCGTGAGCGGGCCCACCCCCACTCGACCCGAAACCGCTACCGGCTGCCCGTCTGGTACAACTACGGCGTGGGATCGGCCGGCTTCGGCGCCTTCCGCGAGCTGGCCGCGCACGTCAAGACCACCAACCACGTACTCGCGGGCGAGATCGACGGCTTCCCGCTGCTCCACCACCACCGGATACTGCCCCGCACCGACCGCCCGCGCCCGGCCGACCCCGAGGCGCTCGACCGCTACGTGCGCCGGTGGAACGGCAGCCGGAGCATACGGCGCTACATCGAAGAGCGCCGCGCCGCCCCCTACGAGATCGCGCTGTTCCTGGAGTACGTGCCCCACACCCTGCACGCCTGGCTGCCGGGCCACACCGCGCGCGCCGCCGACGCCGTCGCGTCGCTGAGGCGCACCCTGAACTTCGCGACCGCCCACGGCCTCATCCACTTCGACGCCCACGCCCACAACATCCTGACCGACGGCGAAGACTTCTACCTCACCGACTTCGGCCTCGCCCTCGACGCCGACTTCGACCTCACCGACCGCGAGCGGGCGTTCTTCGAGCAACACCGGCACTACGACCACGGCGAGTGCGCGCTGGGCCTGCTCGCGCCGCTGCTCGAAGCCGTGAAGGCCGCCTCGCCCGCCGAGCAGCAGGCCTTCGCCGCGCGCTATGGCGGCCTCGACCGGGCGGCGATGCTCGAGCGGCTCGACGCCATCGTCGCCGACGACCCCTTCGGCCTCGACCCGGGCTACGGCCGGCTGCTGCTCGAGCACCGGGCCGTGATGGAGCGGATGCGGGCCTTCTTCGCGGCGCTGGGCCCCGACCCGCGCAAGCGGACCCGATACGACGACGCCGCGATGCGCCCGCTGCTGCGCGCGCTGCCGCCGGTCGGCGGGGTGGCGGTGAGGGTGGGGGAGGCCGACCCCGAGCGGTCGGCGTGAGGCGGGCAGGGGCCCGCGCCGCCGGGGCGCGGACCCGGCGGGATCACTCCGTCGTGACCGTCACCGTGAAGTCGCCGATGAAGCGGTTGTTGGCGTCGTCCGACCCGTAGAACGTCGAGACGACGACCACCAGCACCTGCCCCGGGGCGATCTCGACCCCTTCGATGAGGCTGTCCTCGCGCCCGCTGAAGTCATCGTCACCGGCGACGCAGGCGGCGAGATCGGCCGGGTCGAACGGATCGGAGAAGACGTGCAGGTAGCCGTCCCCGTCGACGCCACCCACATACTCGGCGAGGACATCGATCGTGCGGACCTCGGCGCTGTCGTTGACGATCTCGAAGGCCTCGTAGGGGTGCAGGTCACCGTCCCCTGCGCTGCAGGCCCCGGCGAAGGTGCCCGGCCGATCCCAGGTCGGATCATCCTCGCCGATGGTGCCCGCCAGCGCGATCGAGCCCCCCGGCGCGGCGATGCGCGGAACGTCGGGGACCTGCGTCGTGATCGTGACGTCGTACTCGCCGATGAAGCGGTTGTTGGCGTCGTCCGACCCGTAGAACGTCGAGACGACGATCACCAGCACCTGCCCCGGGGCGATCTCGACCCCTTCGATGAGGCTGTCCACGCGCCCGTCGAAGTCATCGTCCCCGGCGACGCAGCCGGCGAGATCGGCCGGATCGAACGGATCGGTGAAGACATGCAGGAAGCCGTCCCCGTCGAGACCACCGACGTACTCGCCCAGGACGTCGATCACCTGGGCCGCGCCGGTGGTATTGACCACGCGGATGGTCTCGTACGGGTGTAGATCGCCGTCACCGGCGCCGCAGGCCAGGTCGGGCCGATCCCAGGTCGGGTCGCCCTCGTCGATCGCGCCCGCCACCGCGAGGGCCTCACCCCGCGGCGCGATGGGGATCGGGCACAGCGGATCATCGGCGCACACCGGATCGAAGCAGTCGGCCAGCCCGTTGCCGTCCTCGTCCCCCGGGGACGCGCAGTCCTCCGGCGGCAGCCCCTCGGTGGAGACGATCACCTCGAAGTCGCCGATGAAGCGGTTGTTCGGGCTGTCGTCGCCGTAGAACGACGAGACCACCAGCACCAGCACCTCGCCCGGCTCGATCACCTGGCCGGCGAGCTGGCTGTTGCCCCGCCCCTGATCGCCGTCGTCGTCCCCGGCGACGCAGGTGTCGAGGCTCGCCGGATCGAACGGCTCGCGGAAGACGTGCAGGTAGCCGTCGGCCGGGATGCCGCCGATATAGACCGCCTCCAGGTCGATGGTCTGCGGCGAGCCGGTGTCATTGACGATCCGCAGCGCCTCGTAGGGGTGCAGGTTGCCGTCCCCCACACCACAGGCCTGACCCGGCCGATCCCAGGTGGGATCACCCTCGTCGATCGAGCCATCCAGCCGGATGGCACCCCCCGGCGGGGCGATGGGCACCGCCCCGCACGCGGCCTCCCCGGCGCACAGCGGATCATCACAGTCGGCCAGCCCGTCGCCGTTCTCGTCGCCGGCCTGCCCGCAGTCCTCGGTCTCGAGGGTGGTCACCTCGACCTCGTAGGGCCCGATGACCTGCCCGAAGTCCGACTCCGAACCCCTGAAGGTCGAGATCACGATCGCCAGCGCCTCGCCCCGCCGGATGGGGACCCGGAAGAGCTGGCTGTTGCCGGTGACCGCGTCGCCGTCGTCGTCGCCGATCACGCACCCGGCGCGCCCGGCGACGTCGTACGGATCCTCGAAGACGAACAGGTAGCCGTCGCCGCCGGGGTAGGTCGCCTCGATGTCGACGTATTGCAGCTCGTCGCTGTCGTTGGCGACGAACAGCACCTCGAAGTGATGATCATCGCCCGGGTTGGCGGCATCGTCCAGGCAGCTCTGACCCAGGCGATCCCACAGCGGATCGCCGGCGTCGATCTCCCCCGCGAGCAGGATGGTCCCCCCCCGCTCGGCGATGGGCGTCGTCCCGCACACCGGGTGGGCGAGGCAGGCCGGATCCTCACAGTCGGCGAGCCCGTTGCCGTCCTCGTCGCCGGTGCGGGCGCACACCTCGGCGTCGAGCGGCGCGCACCCCGGGAAGTCGGCGCAGTCGACGTCGTCGCAGTCGATGGCGCCGTCTTCATCGTCGTCGAGGTCGTTGTCGCAGACCTCGATCGGGGGCGGCAGGCAGTCGGGGAAGGCCACGCAGTCGGCGTCCTCGCAGTCGACCGCGCCGTCCGCGTCGTCGTCGACGCCGTTGTCGCAGACCTCGTCCGGCGGGGGCAGGCAGTCGGGGAAGGCCACGCAGTCGGGGTCATCGCAGTCGGCCGCGCCGTCGCCGTCGTCATCGGCGCCGTTGTCGCAGACCTCGTCGGGCACCGGCACGCAGGCCGGGAAGGCGACGCAGTCGGGATCATCGCAGTCGGCCGCGCCGTCGCCGTCGTCATCGGCGCCGTTGTCGCAGACCTCGTCGGGCACG
>JAUHYW010000023.1 GCA_030426085.1 bacterium
CGGCGAGACATCGGCGTCGCATATATCGGTCTGGATCGCCCATTCTTGAGACACAGACAGCGCATACACCTCCAAACCGTCCTCACCATTGGGACATCGACGTCGCATACATCACCGCAGGCCGCCCTCTGGAGGGCCCTCGACCGCGTAGGGTCGCCAGAGATGTCGCGTCGGCGCGATCCGGAGGCCGTACCCCTCGCCGTCGAGGCCCGACGGCGGGCCTCGGGCAGCGCAGGGTCGTCGGCGATGTCCGGCGCGCGGGGCTCGCGCGGCGTCGAGTGATCCGCCGCGGGTCCGCCGGCGGTGGTCGGGTGGCGCAGGGTCGTCGGCGATGTCCGGCGCGCGGGGCTCGCGCGGCGTCGAGTGATCCGCCGCGGGTCCACCGGTCGAGGTCGGGCGGCGTAGGGTCGCCCGCGATGTCCGGCGCGCGGGGCTCGCGCGGCGTCGAGTGATCCGCCGCGGGTCCGTCGGCGGTGGTCGGGTGGCGCAGGGTCGTCGGCGATGTCCCACGATCGCGATCGGCCCGGCGCGAGGTGGCCGTACGCGGCATCGGGACGCCCGCGGCGCCCGGCGAGCGCGGTGAGCGCGGGCCCTCCCCCGCCGATCGCCGCCCGCGCCCCGGTGGTTCCACCCATTGCGAGACATTCTTTTTACAACCTCCTCAAGCCCGCCTGACCACCGCCGACGGCCAGGGGCCTAGCCTCGGGGTGCATCCAGCGCCGAGGAGGCCCCATGAGATCAGCCCGCCGCGCCCCGCCCCTGCCGCTCGCCGGGGCGCTCTGTCTGCTCACCGCGACGCTCGCCGCCCCGGCGCTGGCCGGGCCGATGGTGCTCGACGGCACCTGGAAGGACGGCGCGCTCGCGCCGCCCGAAGCCGGGGCCGCCGCCCGGGACATCCTGCTGGCCGAGGTCGAGGTCGAGGTCGAGGGCGATCACTACACCGCCCGCTGGAGCTGGCGCGCGGCGCCGGGCGACGGGGCGGCGACGATCGTGGTGCCGCTGCCCGCCGGCGCGGAAGCCGACGCCACGGCGCTGACCCGGGGCGACGCGCCGGTCGCCGGGTGGTTCCTGGACGCCGGCCCGGCCGAGAAAGCGCTGGCCGGGCTGGCCGAGGCCACCGGCGACACCGCGCTGCTCGCCGCCGTCGGGCGCCCGCTCTTCATCTCGACCCCCACCGCCCTCGAACCCCACGACCGCCTCACCCTGCGCACCCGGGCCGCCGTCGCCGAGCGGGACGGCCTGCGGCGCATCGACCTGCCCCTGCCCCAGCGGGTGGGCGAGCGGGCGCCGCGGATCCGGGGGCGGCTGGTGATCGCGGCCGATGAGCCGGTCCGGGCCGTGATCTCGCCGACCCACCCCATCGACATCCACCGCCCCGATCCGCGCCGGGCCGCGGTGCGCCTGGGCATCGACCGGGCCACCGCCGACGGCGACTGGACGGTGATGTGGGCCGTCGACCGGGCCCCGCTGGGCCTGCGGCTGCTGACCCACCGCGACGACGACGCCGACGGGGGCTGGTTCGCGCTGCTGGGCAACCCCTCCGGGGGCGACGGCGGGGCGCCCATCGCCAAGGACGTGGTGCTGGCGCTCGACACCAGCGGCAGCATGCGCGGCGAGAAGATGGAGCAGGCCCGGCTGGCGGTCGAGGCGGTCCTCGATCGGCTGGGGCCGCACGATCGCTTCGACATCGTGGCGTTCGGCACCGAGGTGAAGAGCTTCGCCGGGCGGCCGGTGCCCCGGGGCGACGGGGCGGTGGCCCGGGCCCGGGGCTTCGTCGAGGATCTGGTGGCCCACGGGCGCACCAACATCGCCGACGCGCTGGCCGCGGCGCTGGCCGATCCGGCGCCCGATCGGCCGCGCATCGTGCTCTTCTTGACCGACGGCACCCCCACCGCCGGGCTGCGCGAGCCGGAGAAGATCGTCGACGGGCTGCCGAAGCGGGGCGAGGGGCAGGCCCGCGTCTTCGCGTTCGGGGTGGGGCACGACGTCAACGCCCACCTGCTGGACTCCATCGCCGAGCGCACCGGGGGCGACACGACCTATGTGAACCCGGGCGAGGCCATCGACGTGAAGGTCGCCGCGCTCTACGAGGGGCTGAGTCATCCGGTGCTGGAGGACGTCGTCGTCGACTTCGGTGAGCTCGAGGTCGAGGCGGTGCATCCGATGCGCATCCCGCTGCTGTTCCGGGGGCGGGATGTCCTGATATTGGGGCGCTACACCGGCTCGGGGCGGCATACGCTGACCCTGCGGGGCACGGTGCAGGGCAAGCCGCAGAGCCACGCGGTGACGGCGGACTTCCCGGCGCAGGCGCAGCCCGAGAACGGCTTCGTGGCGACGCTGTGGGCCACCCGCCGGGTGGGTGAGCTGCTGCGGCGCATGCGGCTGGCGGACGGCGACGGCGATCGCCAGAAGACGCTGGCTGAGATCGTCGAGCTGAGCCGGCGCTTCGGCATCCTGACCGAGTACACGGCGTTCATCGCCGACAGCGACGCGCCCATCGACGCCGCCGAGGCCAACCGCACCGCGGCCGAGCTGCTCCAGCGGGCCAACGCGCAGCAGTCGGGGCAGTGGGCGGTGCGGCAGGCGGACAACGAGCAGGCGCTGCGCAAGCGCACGGTGGCCTCGACGGCGGGCAACGTCTACCGCGACCGGCAGGGCAAGACCCGCAAGGGCGCCAAGGTGCGCATGATGCACGGGCGGGCCTGGTACAAGCGCGACGGGCGGTGGGTCGAGGCCGAGGACGGCAAGCAGCGCACGCGGCGGCGGGTGAAGAAGTTCAGCAAGGCCTACATGGATCTGGTGCGGGAGAACGCCGACTTCGCCGAGGCGCAGCGGCTCGACGGCGACAGGACGATCAACCTGGACGGCGAGCAGGTGGAGGTCTACTGATGCGATATCCGACGACCGGGAAGACCTATCGGATGGCATGGGCCATGGCATGCCTGATGGCTCTGGGCGCGCCGGCCTCGGCGTGGGACGAGCTGGACGTCGAGCAGATGCCTCAGCAGGCCCAGCGGGCGCTGCCGGACAACGTGCTGAACGTCGACCGCCGGCTGCGGCGGGTGCCGCGCTTGCAGAGCCGCAACTACGGCCAGCAGGCGCCGGTCGGGGCCGCGATCCACACCCCGCACGAGGGGCCGATCACGGCGGCGGCCATCCGCACCGCGATCGACGACGCGGTGTTGTTCCTGCGCAGCCGGCAGAGCCCGGACGGGGCCATCGGCCGGGGCTACGTCGACGGGGGCAGCACCGGGCTGGCGACGCTGGCGATGCTGGCGGCGGGGGCCGATCCGGTGAGCGATCCGGCGGTGAAGCTGGCCCTCGAGCACCTGCTGACGCTGGAGACCGACAACACCTACGTGATCGGCATCCGGGCCAACGTGTGGGAGTACGCGCTGCGCAAGGCGCCCCACGCGCTGCGCTACCGGGAGGCGTTGCAGCGGGACGTGAAGTGGCTGCTCGACGCCCGCAACGACGTGGCGTGGCGCTATTCGAGCAGCAGCCGCGACTGGGACAACTCGTGCACCCAGTACGCGGCGCTGGGGCTGTGGGCGGCGCAGCGGGCGGGCATCGAGACCGGGGACGCGGTGTGGGATCAGCTCTCGCGACACTTCCGGCGGGTGCAGAACGGCGACGGCGGCTGGGGCTACGTGCAGGGCAGCGCCTCGACGGCCAACATGGCGACGGCCGGGCTGGCGACGCTGTACCTGGTGTTCGATCACCACTACGGGCGCAAGGGCGCCTGGCGCCGGGGCAAGCCGGCGCCGTTCGCCTCGGGCGACGCGCGCAAGGTGCTCGACGCGATCGACCGGGGGCTGACGTGGCTGGGCAGCGCCGACGGCGACAAGAGCCACGCGTATTACTTGTATGGCATCGAGCGCACCGGGGTGGCCGGCGGGCGGCGCACGCTGGGCGGGGTGGACTGGTTCGCCGAGGGGGCCGACGCCGCGCTGCGGGCCCAGCGGGTCGATGGGGCCATCCCCCTGGGCTACACCGACGAGATCGGGACCGCGCTGACGACGCTGTTCCTGGTGTACGGCGGCGCGCCGCCGGCCTTCGCCAAGCTGCAGCACGGGGCCGACGACGACTGGAACCTCAACCCGCGGGACGTCGCCAACCTCACCCGGCGCATGTGGTCGGCCTACGAGCGGCCGCTGAACTGGCACACGGTGGGCGTCGACGAGCCGATCGAGTCCTTCGAGGCGCCCATCCTCTTCGTCAGCGGGTCGAAGGCGGCCCGGTTCGACGACGCGCAGGTGGCGACGCTGCGGGACTACATCGAGCGGGGCGGCATGATCGTGGCCGAGCCGGCGGACGGCAGCCCGGCCTTCCGGGCGAGCATGGTCGAACTGCTGGGGCGCATCTTCCCGGCGGAGGACTTCCCCGGCGTGGCCCTGGCGCCGGTGGCGGCCGATCACCCGATCTACACGGTGGTCAAGCACGACTGGACCGATCGCCCGAAGCTGTCGGCGGCCTCGGACGGGGTGCGCACGGTCTTCGTGCTGTCGGAGGGTTACCTGGCCGCCGACTGGCAGACCGATCGGGTGGAGTCGGACGCCTTCCCGCTGGCGATGAACCTGCTCTTCCACGCGACGGCCCTGCGCCCGCTGGCGGGGCGCTTCGCGACGGTGCCGCTGCCCGAGGACGGGACCCCGAAGCGGGGCGGCGAGGTGGTGGTGGCCCGGGTGCAGCACGGCGGCGATCGGGATTGGGACGTGGCGCAGCACGCCTGGGATCGGCTGCGGGCCTACGCCGAGCACGCCACCGGGCTGGCGCTGCGGTCCCGCCCGCCGGTGACGCTGGGCGCGGCGGCCATCCCCGACGAGGTGGGGCTGCTGCACCTGACCGGGCGGCGGGCGATGGCCCTGGAGGCGAGCGAGCGGGCGGCGTTGCAGGCGTTCGTGGCCAACGGGGGCACGGTGCTGATCGACGCCTGGGGCGGCTCGGCGCCCTTCGCGGCGTCGGTCCGGGCGATGGTCGAGCAGACGTTCGCCGCGCCGTACTCGCCGCTGCTGCCCATCGAGGCGGATGATCCGCTGCTGACCGGGTTCTTCGTGGGCGGGCAGGACGTGTCCCGGGTGCGCTACGATCTCGAGGGTCGGCGCCGGCTGCGGGCCGAGGGCGCGGCGGCCGATCGGGCGCACCTGTCGGCGGTGCGGGTGCAGGGGCGGCCGGCGGTGATCGTGTCGGACTTCGACCTGTCGGCGGCCCTGGCCGGGGTCGACGTGCACCGGGGGGCGGGCTACGCGCCGGCGTCAGCCCGGCGGATCGTCAGCAACATCGTCGCGTGGATCGGGCGCGACGCGGCCCTGGCGGCGCGCTGAGCGGCGCGCTGTGGGTCACGAGCCCAGCCCCACCCACACGCTGCCGTCGCCCCGGATCTCTTTCTTGAAGATCGGCACGTCGGCCTTCATGCGCTCGATGGCGTAGCGGCAGGCGTCGAAGGTCTCGGCCCGGTGCGGCGCCGAGACCGCGATCACCACCGCCACCTCGCCCACGACCAGGCGCCCCAGCCGGTGGTGGATGGCGATGCGGGTGCCCGGCCAGCGGGCGTCGACCTCGCCCCGGATGCCTTCGAACACCTTGACCGCCATCGGGCGATAGGCCTCGTACTCCAGGCGCTCGACCCGGTGGGGGCCGGTGTGATCGCGCACGAGGCCGACGAAGGTGAGCACCGCCCCCCGGTCGGCGGCCCGGACGCGCGCCTCGACCGCCGCCGGGTCGAGCGGGTCGTCGGTGAGGCGCACCATGGCGCTCCCCTTCTCTCGCGGCGTGGGGGCGCTCATCCGCCGGAGACGGGGGGGATCAGGGCGACGGTGGCCCCGTCCTTCAGAGGCGCGGCGTGGTCGCTGACGAACGCCTCGTCGACCGCCAGCCGCACGTGAGGCCACAGCGGCTCGAGCGGGGCGTGCTTCGCGGTGAGCGCGTCGATCAGATCGGCGAGGGTCGCCCCCTCGGGCAATGTCACCGCCTCGGCGCCGGTGCCCGCCCGCTCCCGGGCGGCGGCGAAATACAGCACCTCGATCTGCACGGGTCCTCCTGGGCCTTGTGGCGCGCGGGCCGTCCCCGGTATGAGTTCGGACGCACGGCGTGGCATCGGGAGAGATGCGTCGGCGGCCGTCCGGTCGCCGACCGGGTCACGCGGCGACGGCGCCACGGCGACAGGTGCCACGAATGAGGAGGCGCGCGGTGAAGCGATGTGAGGTCTGGTTCGCGTGTATGGCGCTGGCCCTGGCCGCGTGCGGGGGGGACGAGTCGGGTGAGGATCCGCTCGACCCCATGGTGGACGCGACGCCCGATCCCGAGGCCGATCCGGACGCGGCGCCCGATCCCGAGCCGGACGCCCTCGACGGAGGGGCCCCGATCGACGCGGCGGTCGACGCCGGGCCCCCGCCGGTGAGCCGGCCGTCGAGCTGCGCCGCAGCGACGACGACGTCCATCGGGCCCGAGGGCGGCGCGCTGACCGTCGGCGAGGGCGCGCTGGTCGACGCGGCGGTGGTCATCGGCGCCCGGGCGTTCGAGGCGTCGGTGCCGGTCACGCTCGAGTGCGCCGACGACGACCTCGTCGGCGAGGGCTACGTGGCGCTGGGCCCGGCCATGCGGGTGGGCACCCCGACCCCCCACCGCTTCGGCTTCGGCAACTGGGCCCGGGTGACGTGGGTCTACGACGCGGCGAGCGCCCCGCCCGTGCTGCGCAACAAGCACCTGCGGCTGTTCTGGCGGCCGGACGACGAGGCGCGCGTGGTCGAGCCGCCGCTGGTCGACCCCGAGATCGATCTGGTGGCGGGCACGGTGGCGTTCGATACGCCCGGCCTGGGGGTCTTCCAGGTGGGCTACATCGAGGACGCCGGGCAGCCCATCCGGCGGCGCTTCGCCTACCGGGCCATCGCCGGCATCAGCATGGGCGCGGGCGGGGCGTCGTACTTCGCGACGAAGCACCACGAGCTGTTCGACTTCATCATGCCGCTCGGCGGGGCGGTCGACTGGGTGTACCTGATGGACTACATCACCCAGCGGCTCACCGGCGGCTTCTGTCGCCACGATCAGGGCGGCGGCCTGGGGGCGTGGTGCGGGGTGCCCGACTCGGGGCAGCAGTTCGAGCACGCGGTCAGCTATCTGCACTTCAAGTATCAGGACAGCGGGGGCAGCTTCGACCGCGAGGAGTACGGCAAGCTCTTCCAGGATCTGGCCTTCGCCTACGGCAACCCGCTGATGTACAACCCCGACAGCCCCTACCTGCCCCCGGGGGTGCCCTTCGAGGAGCTGCTGCGGCCGGTGGCTCAGCGGTGCGCGGCCGAGTGCCGGGGCGATGGGTGTCCCCCGCCGGAGACCTTCACCATCGAGCGGGGCTTCTACGACGACGAGTACAACCCCGACGGCAGCCTGCCGGTCATCATGTTCTGCGACGGCGAGGACGGCGAGCCCTACGGCAAGTTCGACGGGCGGGTGCCCCACGACAAGCCGAGCGATCTGGTGCTGGCGGTCGATCTGGACGGCAACGGGCGGCGCGACACCTACGAGCCGGTCATCCGCAACATGTACGAGCCGTACGGCGACGTGGGCTGCGACTCGGTGCCGTCGAGCAGCGAGCCGGGCTACGATCCGGTGGCCAACCCCGATCCGGCGGGCGACGACTACGACTGGTACCGCAATCCGCTGGGCACCGAGGGCAACTGGATGTACGACGGCTACGAAGCGTGCGGCGGCGACGGGGCCGAGCCCTATGTCGACGCGGGGCTCGACGGGCTGGTGGGCACCCCGCAATACGCCGAGGGAGGCTACGACTGGGGCGAGGGCAACGGGCGCTTCGACTACAACCCCAACTACGAGCGGGCGCTGAAGCTCAACGGCGGCTCGATGTACCTCGACCTGTCGCCCGAGGAGCGGGCCCGGTTGCAGGTGTGGACCGATGGCGGCATCCGCGACCTGTTCAACTTCGCGACGGCGGCCAACCACTGGGTGGGGCGCTTGCAGGCCGGCGGGCAGAACGTGCGGATCTACGACGGCTTCCCCCGCATCCTGCCCGGCGGCGGGCTGGGGCCGCACCTGCCCAACGCCAACCGGGACGATCCGTTCGGCGAGCTGGGGCAGAGCGTGCTGATGCGCTATGGCGATCCGTGGCTCGACGACGAGACGGTCATGGCGACCAACGACGGGGAGCACGTCGGCACGACCATCCAGGCGCTCAACCGCTTCATGACGATGTACGACTGGGTGCACAACCGCTGGGAGCACCTGGAGCCGGGGCCGGCCAACCCGGGCTATGGCAGCCGCACCGAGACGGTGTTCTTCCACAGCGAGCGGTTCGGCAAGACCTTCCGCTACGCGATCACGGTGCCTCCGGGCTACGACGATCCGGCGGCGAGCGAGGAGCGCTATCCGCTGGTCATCCTGATGCACGGCTACGGGCAGCGGCCGGAGGATCTGCCGGGCACCGGGGTGCTCTTGAGCGATCCGATGATCCAGGGGGTCTGGGCCCGGACCCTCATCGTCAGCCCCGACGGCTCGTGCGGGCGCAACGATCGGGTGCAGTGCAACGACGGGGTGGACAACGACCGCGACGGCACCGTCGACGCGGGCAACGACGCCGAGCGGCGGGTGCGCTGCGAGCGGACGGCGGAGTGCGGCGGGGGCTACACCTGCCGCCCGCAGACCTTCACCCTCGATGGCAAGCCGGGCCCCAAGTGGTGCTGCCCGCCCGAGTCGCTGCACTGCGGGCCGCCCGACGCGCGCTGCGGGCTGCGGGGCGGCAACCGCACCGAGGACGTGCCGGTCCCGATCTGCGCCGACGGGGTCGACAACGACTTCGACGGGCTGACCGACCTGGAGGACGAGGGCTGCCTCGGCCTGCGCCACCTCGAGACCGAGGCCGACTGCCGCGAGGGCTCGTTCTACACCGAGCATCAGGCGGGCAAGGACGGGCGGCCGGGCGGCCCCGACTGGGAGGGCGCGCTGCTCGACATGATCGATCACATCGACACCCACTACCGCACCCGGCGCCCCGAGACGGTCACCGTGCCTCGGTAGGCGGCGCCCGCAGGCGGTCGAGCGACGTGAATTTGAGATGACGCCGATCCCTCGCGTAGGCTCGCCGCAGAGCCTCGAAGCCGCAGGGTGGCAGGGCTCCTGACCGTCGTGTCGCAGGGAGGAGAGCGGATGACCGGGCGGATCATCGGAGGCGCCATCGCGTGCCTCGCGCTGTGTGTCGGCTGCGTGCCGGCCGGGGGCGAAGAAGAAGACGTCGACTCGGCGATCCGGGACGCGACGCCGGCGGTGTTGCTGGACATGTTCGTGCCGGTCGAGCCCGACGGGGGCGGCATGGGCGGCGCCGGCGGTGAAGGCGGCGCGGGCGGCATGGGCGGCGAAGGCGGCGCCGGGGGCATGGGCGGCATGGGCGGCGCCGGGGGTATGGGCGGCATGGGCGGCGCCCCGGCGATGGGCGACGCGGACTGCCGCGCGCTCGACACCTGCCTGCGCGGCTGCGGCGACCCCGAGTGCTCCCGCATGTGCCGCGAGGTGGCCCCCGCCGAGGCCGGCGCGCTGTACGACGCGATCTTCGCCTGCGCCCGGGAGAGCGGCTGCACCGAGCCCGGCGGCGGGCTGAACGAGCCGTGCATGCAGACCAACTGCAACGACGAGCGGCTGGCGTGCCTCGGGCCGCCGCCGCCGCCCGATCCGCTGGACTGCGACGGGCTGAGCGCCTGCCTCGACGCCTGCGAGGCGGGCGACGTGGAGTGCACCGACAGCTGCAACGGCGCCGCCACCGACGAGGGCCGGCAGGCCTATGACGGGCTGGTGCAGTGCCTGAACAACGCCGCTTGCCCCCCGGAGGACGACGCCTGCCGCCGCGGGGCCTGCGCCGACTTCTTCGAGGCGTGCTTCGGGGCGGCGGTGGTGCCCATCGGCGACGACGACTGCAACGAGCTGGCCGGCTGCATCAACGCGTGCCCCGAGGGCGATCAGGCGTGCACCGACGGCTGCTTCGAGGCCAGCTCGCCCGAGGCGTTCAACACCTATCAGGAGGCGCTCGACTGCCTGCGGGAGGCCGAGCCCCAGTGCCCGCCGGGCGACCAGGAGTGCGCCCAGATGCTGTGCGCCACCGAGATCGCGGCGTGCATCCCCCCGCTGACCCCGATGGGCGACCTGACCTGCCTGGAGTTCGACGCCTGCATCGGCGAGTGCGAGGGCGACCAGCCGTGCATCGACGCCTGCGTCCGGTCGGCGAGCCAGGAGGGCTACGACCAGCTCATCGAGCTGCTCGACTGCTTCGAGATGCAGTGCCCCGAAGGATCGGCGCCGTCGTGCACCCGGATCCGCTGCGAGCTGCCCTACGCCGCCTGCCTCGGCGACATCGCCGTGCCCCGGGGCAACCTGTCGTGCCTCGGCTTCAACGACTGCCTCGCCCTGTGCGCCGACGGGGACGACGCCTGCGTCGACCGCTGCATCGAGTCGAGCAGCCCGATGGGCTTCGACCTGCTCGTCATCGTGTCGAACTGCCTGGCCGACTCCGGCTGCGGGCCGGAGGACGCGGCGTGCCAGGAGGCCAACTGCGGCGGCGAGATCCAGGCCTGCATCAACGACTTCTGAGGTCGGCCCCGCTCAGGCGGAGCCGCAGTCGGCGACATCCCCCGGCGGCTCGATCTCACCCTCCATCGCTTCGAAGGGCGCCCGCTCGGCCTCGTCGAGACAGGCGGCGAACACCGTCGCCAGCGCCGAGCCGTCGAGCGGCGGCGGCGCGCGGTCGACGAAGAGGGCCTGCGCCTCGGCGTCGAGCACCCACCGGGCGTGGTGCACCCCGGCCGGGCTGACCCCCAGGCCCACCTCCATGCCCTCGACCCGCAGGCGGCGCACGGCCAGCATCAGGAACCGCCCGGCGACCGCCCGCTCGGGGCGCCCCCGCCGCTGGCGCACGGCGAGGTGATGCCGGTAGCGGTCGCCCTCCGCCGCGATGACGTAGGTCGCCTCGAGGCCCCCGGCAGTCACCGTCGTCCGGGGATCACCCGGCCGCAGCGGCTGGTCGAAGAGGTCGAGGGCCGCCGCCCGCAGGCTCGCGACGCGGTCGACGAACGCGTGGACGTGATCCAGGCCGAGCATCGCGCGGGCGCGGGCGCGGGCGAGGCCGACCGCGGCGAGCACACCGAGCGCGGACGCCGCCGCGACCATGACGAGCACTTCGGGCACCAGACGCCTCCTCGTTGCGCCGAAGATACCTCAACCGGGCATCGATGGAGAGCACCGAATACGATGGGGCGTGAGGCCCGGAGTCATTCTATGACCGCATGGTCTTACAGATTGGTGAAGACCTTTGACGCACGTTCCAGAGAGGCGTACTGTTCCAGGTGATGCGAGAGCCTCGAAGCCCTTCTAACGCCCGCTGCGCCTCACCATTGTGGCTTGGAGCCCTATTGGGCGGGCTGCTGTTCATCGGGTGTGACGGGCCCCCACCTGATCCGACCGTCGAGATCGGAAGCAGCGACGACCCGCTGCGGCACCGGATGATTCCTGATGGGGCCACCGTATGGATAACCTACGGACTTCAAGGCGGTTACCACATCTGGGGCAGCCTGAGCGCGGACCACATCGACCCCGACGATGTGCGCATGCAGTTCGCGCTCTTCGTCGACGGGGCGCAGGTCGGCGGGGCCGACTACCGCGATGATCTGCGGCGGGGGCCCGACGGGCCGTTCGAGTACGGCGGGGTGACGGTGTTCGTCTATGACGACGTGCCGCCCGAGACGCTGCACGATCGCACGGTCGAGATGACCCTCCGGCTGACCGACGGCGCCGGCGAGGTCATCGAAGACGAGGTCACGGTCCGGGCCCGGTGCTGCGAATGAACCCCGATCGGTCACCCTCTTCGACGGTCGTAAAGCGTTGGCCAGCGGGCGAGTCCCGCCCGCCCGGCCGACCCCTCGACACCCGGGTAGCCGCCCTCGGGCGTAACAATACCCTTGTCACGCAGGGGCGGCATGGTAACTTCTTCGCGCGATCGGGCCGCTCGTTCGGCCCGGCGGCGTCGTCGAGAGGGACGATGGCGACCGCGCGCACCCGCAAACGAGAGGTCTCCGGCGCGCTTGGAGCAGCGGGCCCGACCTCCTGGACTCGAGTCGTGAGCTCTGCGATCAGAGCGGCGAAGAGCGCGAGGGACTTTCCGCCATCGACCTGACACGCCCGAACGTCCGGCGGCCCGAGCAGGCCGAAGGCGGCCGATCCGGCTCGGATGCCCGCCACATGGTCCACCGACCGAAGGGGAAGAGCGCCGAGATGCCGCCCGAGCCACCATCGGCCTACGAGCCGCTGTTGCTCGCCTGCCAGCAGATGCTGCGCCATCGGGAGCCCTTCGCCAAGGCCACCCTCGAGCGCTACATCCTGCGGCGGGTCGACGAGACGGTGGACAACCCGGCGCTGATGGGCCACCTGATCGCCGAGGCGCTGATGTCGCGCCTCGACCGCTCCCTGGTGGCCAGCAAGAACATCTACGTCGCCGACTTCGACATCCCCCAGATCGATCTCTTCTACGAGATGGCGACGGCCTACCCCCACATCTACCTGAGCCACCACCTGGCCAACACCGCCCTCGTCGACGAGATGGCGCCCCTCGAGGCGGTGAGCCTGCTCGAGATCGGCATCGGCAAGGGCACCCAGGTCGAGCAGCTCTTCGAGGCCCTCGCCCGCCACCCCCGGCGGGCCACCCGCCGGGTGCAGGTCATCGCGGTCGATCCCGATCCGGCGAACCTGCTCGACGCCGGCATCCGGCTGCGCACCCTGGCCGAGCGGCTGCCGTTCGCCGTCGAGATGAAGAGCCGCCTCGGCCTCATCGAGCGCCTGCCGCTCGAGCCGCTCGCCGCCCTCGCCCGCAATACGGACGGCGAGCTGGTGATCAACGCGGCCTACACCCTGCACCACATCATCCCCAGCCGGGACGACCCCCACGTGCGCACGACGGTGCTGCGTCGGCTGGCCCGGCTCCAGCCGCGGCTGATGAGCCTGATCGAGCCCGACTCCGACCACCACGCCGAGTCGCTCACCCGTCGGTTCCACAACTGCTGGACCCACTTCATGGCGGTCTTCCGGCTGGTGGACGAGGCCCAGCTCGAGCCGGCGGTCCGGTTCAGCATCAAGGAGAAGTTCTTCGGGCGTGAGATCCGGGATATGTTCGGCGTCGCGGACGCGTTCCGCTGCGAGCGACACGAGCAGACCACCCAGTGGGTCGAGCGCCTGCACCGCGCCGGCTTCGAGCCCGACACCCGCACGCCGGAGACCGGCGACCTGCCCGAGCGATGCTCGGCCGAAGTGTACCCCGGCCTGGTCCGGCTGGGGCATCGCGCGACCAACCTCATCTCGGTGATGCTCCAACGCCCCGCGCGGGGCGGGGAGAAGCGAGGTCAGTCATGAGAGAAGACGAGGAGAAGCCGGTCCGGGTGTTCGGGGCGCTGCTGGTGGGCTACGCCCAGGCGTGCGTCAACCTGAACATCGTCGCCGGCCGCCGGGGCGCCGAGCTGGTCGGCGGCCTCGAGGTCAACCGCTGGTATCCCCTCTCCCGCCTGCGCCGGCTCGAGCGGCTGGTGCTCGAGACCTACGAGAACTCGGGCCCCATCATGGAGCGGGTCGGCATGGAGATGATGTTCGGCTGGTACCACTTCGGCCCCGGCCGGGATCTCATCCGCTCGGGGGCCGACTTCCTGCGCTTCCAGTCGGGCAGCGAGGGCTACGCCAGCGTCATCGACGGCCCCGACTCGATGCTCGGCGACTTCACCCTGTTGACCGAGGATCGCGAGCGGGGCCGGGCCACGCTGCGATCGACGACCCCCCTCAACCGCGACATGGAGCGGGGGGTGCTCATCGGCGGCATGAAGGCGCCCGGCGATCTGGACTTCGTCGACGTGGCCTACATGCCCGATCGGCAGGCATTCTCCATCGAGTATCACTGAGGCGGCGACCGATGATCGAGCTCGACGAACTGCTGTCCATGCACGAACCGCCCGCCGATCTGGCGCTCTCACCGGCCGATCTGAAGCGGCTGTACTGGAAGTACCGGGGGCTGCTCAAAGACCAGCAGCGGGACCAGGCCTACTGGGCGGCGACCAACGACAACCTCACCCAGGCGTTCCTCAAGCTCGACGAGAAGGAGAAGCACCTCGCCCGGGCCTACGAGATCATCCGGGACGATCTGCGGGTGGCCAGCCGCATCCAGCAGAGCCTGCTGCCGTCGAACTACAGCCCGCCCGAGCTGGACGTGGCGGTCTACAACCGCCAGCTCACCGACGTCGGCGGCGACTACTACGACTTCTTCCGCACCCGCTCGGGGCGGGCGGCGATCGGGCTGTTCGACATCTCGGGCCACGGGGTCTCGGCGGCGCTGGTGATGGCCTTCCTCAAGGCGCAGTTCACCCTGGCGTTGGACCACCTCGAGGCGCCGGGGGCCATCGTCGACGCGGTCAACCAGCGGTCGTACGGCTTTCTGCGCGAGGTCAAGAAGTACGCCACGGTCAACTTCGTGGTGCTCGATCACGACGCCCTGACCTACGCCGCCGGCGGGGGCTTCGGGCTGGTGATGCACCGGGGCGGGGTGTCGACGTTCGAGAAGCGCTCGCCCTTCCTCGGCCTGCGCCAGCGCACCTACCCCCAGTACACCCTGCCGTTCAACGAGGGCGACCTGCTGGTGATGTACACCGACGGCATCCCCGAGTCGCAGGACGCCGAGGGGCGGGACTACACCGTGCGCCGGCTCAACGACCTCATCGTCGAGCACGGCGACGAGCCGCCGGCCCGCATCCTCGAGCGGTGCATCGACGACTACGAGTCCTTCCGGCACGAGGTCTCCGACGACGTCACGCTCGTCATCGCCAGGAGGAAGGCGTGATCACCGAAGCCGATCTGGGGCAGACCCGGATGTCGATCAGCTACACGTTCGCGCCGCTGCGCAACATCATCTGTGATCTGAGCGGGCTCATCGGCCGCTCGGTGCGCGAGCTGGTCGACGCCTTCTACCCCCCCGTGGCCGGGCAGCGGGTCGAGGTGCTCATCGCCGAGCTGGTCGACAACATCGTGCAGAACATCGCCGATCCCGAGAGCGAGATGAGCCTCGATCTGTCGGTCGAGGACGGCAGCCTGCATGTGCGCACCCGCAACGTCGCCCGCCGCGAGAGCTTCGAGAAAGTGCGGGATCACGTCGCCGCCATCCGGGCAGCCCGCGACGCGGGCACCTTGCAGGATCTCATGCGGCGGACCATCCGCGAGCGCCGCAAGGCCCGGCTGACCGGCGGCCTGGGCTTCATCCGGCTGGTGCACGAGTCCCGGTTCGACCTCGCGGTGGAGCACGACGACGGCGAGCTGGTCATCGACGCCTGGCTGGATATGAACGCGCTGGCTGACGAGAAGGGAGACGCCCGGTGAAGGTCCTCACCTACGGTGACATCATGCAGGGGGGGAGCAGCGTCTTCACCGCCACCGCCCGGCTGGAGGACGACTGGCTCGTGGTGAGCTTCTCCGGCGCCATCCGGGTCGACAACCCCCACGTTCAGCTCCAGGCGTTCATCGACGCCATCCAGCTCGAGCTCAAGGACAAGGCCGTCGGCGCGGTGACCCTCGAGTTCACCGACCTCAAGTTCTGCAACTCCAACGGGTTCTACGTGATCATGGACGTCATCGAGTCGGTCTACGAGAACTCGGACGGCCCGGTGCACGTCCGCCGGCTGGAGCACGACGACTGGCAGCAGCAGACCCTGCCCATCCTGCTCGACCTCGGCTCGGAGGAGGTCCGGGAGCGCACCTCGTTCGAAGACGTGCGCAACGTCTGACCCCCGCCGACCCGGGCCGCAACCCGGCCCCCCGGCGGGCCATCTGCCCACGCATGCCCCCCTCCCCCACGAGCCCCGCGCCGACGCACGCCGACCCCGGGCTGGCCGCCCCGCTCGGCGTGCGCCTCGACGGCGTCGGCCGCCGCTTCGGCGACCTCGACGCCCTGCGCGGCGTCTCGCTCGACCTCGCGCCGGGCCGCCTCGTCGCCTTCATCGGCCCCTCGGGCTGCGGCAAGACCACCCTGCTGCGCATCATCGGCGGGCTGGACCACGCCACCGCCGGCCGGGTGACCTACGACGGCGGCCCCCGCCCGCCCAGCGCGCTGAGCTTCGCCTTCCAGGACGCCCGGCTGCTGCCCTGGCGCTCGGTCCTGCGCAACGTCGCCCTGCCCCTCGAGCTGGCCGGCGCGCCCCGCCCCCAGCGGGAGGCCCGCGCCCGGGACATGCTCGCCCGGGTCGATCTGGCCGACTTCGCCGACGCCCGACCGCATACGCTCTCCGGGGGCATGCAGATGCGGGTCGCGCTGGCCCGGGCCCTCGTCACCCGCCCCCGGCTGCTGCTGCTCGACGAGCCCTTCGGCGCGCTGGACGCCATCACCCGGGTCGACCTCGACGACGAGCTGCGCCGGCTGTGGCGGGCCGATCCGATGACCGTGCTGCTCGTGACCCACTCGATCAGCGAGGCGATCTACCTCGCCGATCGGGTCATCGTGCTCGCCCCCCGCCCGGGGCGGATCATCGACGACATCCCGGTCGACATCCCCCACGCGGCCCGCGCGCCCGCCGTGCGCACCACCCCCGACTTCGTGCAGCGGGTCGCCCGGGCCCAGGCGGCGCTCGAGCGGGGCGTGCGGGCGGCGGCCCGATGAGGCGGCTGCTCGCGACCGCCGGCCCCCCGCTGCTGACCGTGGCCATCGCCGTCGGGCTGTGGCAGCTCGGGGTCACCCTGACCGGCGTCCCGGACTACCTGTGCCCGTCCCCCTTCGAAGTCGCCGCCGCCTTCGCCGAGCGCCCCGGACCGCTGCTGGCCGCCACCGGGCGCACCGCCGCCGCCACGCTGCTCGGCTTCGGCATCGCCGCGCTCCTGGGGGTGGCCATCGGCACGCTGCTGGCCTCGGTCGAGGCGCTGCGCCGGGGGGTCTACCCGCTGACCAACCTCTTGCAGATGGTGCCGGTGGTCGCGGTCGCCCCGCTGCTGACGATCTGGTTCGGCTACGGCCTCAGCGCGGTGACCGCCTCGGCGTGCATCGTCGCGATCTTCCCGGTCATCGCCAACACCGTCGACGGCCTGCGCAGCGTCGATCCCCACCTGCGGGAGCTGTTCGACATCTACGGCGCCGGCCGGGCGCAGCGGTGGTGGGGGCTCGAGCTGCCCGCGGCCACCCCCAGCATCTTCACCGGCCTGCGCATCGCCGCCGGGCTGGCGGTCATCGGCGCGGTCGTCGGCGAGTTCGTCAGCGGGTTCGCCGACCACCGGGCGCCCATCGGCATCGTCATCCTGACCGCGATCCGCGAGGCGCGCACCGATCTGGTGTTCGCCGCCATCTTGTGCAGCGCGGCCGTCGGCTTCACCCTCTTCGGGCTGGTCAGCGGCGCAGGGCACCTCGTCCTGCGCCGGTGGCACCCGTCGAGCCGCTCGACGCCGTGAGCTCGAAGGAGGACCGATGACCCCCCGCTCCCTGCTGCTGGCCGCCCTGGCCCTGGCCCTGGCGGCCGGCTGCAAGTCGAAGGACCGCGCCGAGGGCCCCGACGCGCCGACGACGATGCGGCTCCAGCTCAACTGGGTGCCCGAGCCCGAGTTCGGCGGCCTCTACGCCGCGCAGAAGCAGGGCCTGTACCGGGCCGCGGGCCTCGAGGTCGAGCTGATCAAGGGCAGCGCCGGGGTGCCCTCGGCCCAGCTCGCGGCGAGCGGCAAGGTCGAGTTCGCCGTCGTCACCGGGGCCGAGGTCATCCGCATGCGGACCCGGGGGGCCGATCTGGTCGCGCTGTACGCCCAGTTCCGCACCTCGCCCCGGGGGATCGTCGTGCACCGCGACAGCCCCTACAAGTCGCTCGAGGCCCTGTGGAAGAGCGACGCCACCGTGGTGCTCGAGCCGGGGCTGCCCTTCGCCCGGTGGCTGGACAAGCAATACGGCGGGCAGAACCTGGAGCGGGTGCCGTCCACCGGCAACCTCGCCGGGTTCATGGCCGACAAGGGGCTGGCCCAGGCGGTGTTCGTCTTCGCCGAGCCGGTCGAGCTCGAGCGGCGGGCGGTGCCGGTGCGCATCCTCGACGTGGCCGACACCGGCTTCAACCCGTACGAGGCGATCATCGTCACCCGCCGGGCGTACCTCGAGGCCAACCGGGCGAAGGTGAAGGCGTTCGTCGACGCCACCCGGGCCGGCTGGGCGGCCTACCTCGCCGATCCGGGCCCGACCAACGCGGTGATGGCCGAGCTGAACCCGGCGATGAGCAAGGCCGCGATGGACACCTCGATCCGCCTCGCCGAGCGCTACATCAAGGGCATCGACAAAGGCCCGCCGGGCTCGATGACCACCGCCCGCTGGGCCGCGCTCGTCGACCAGCTCGTGCGGCTGGGCGAGATCGAGGCGAAGCAGGCCCCGCCGCCCGACTCGCTGTATGTCGACCTCTGAGCGACCGCCCGCGCCGGGCACCGTGCTCATCCGCGATCTCGAGATCCGGTGCATCGTCGGCGTGCTGCCCCGCGAGCGGATCGAGCCGCAGATCCTCCGGCTCGACGTCGAGCTCGATCTGGACCTCGCCCCCGCCGCCGCCGCCGAGGCCGTCGAACACACCGTGGACTACGCCGCCGTCGCCGCCTGGCTGGCCGAGCGGGCGCTGTCCCGGGCCTATCGGCTCGTCGAGACGCTGGCCGTCGAGAGCTGCCGCGACCTGCTCGCCCGCCACCCGTCGCTCACCCGGGCGGCGATCACCGTCAAGAAGCCGGCCGCCGTGCCCGCCGCTGCGTGGGTCGGCTGCCGCTACGAAGCGCGCCGGAGCCCGCCATGATGAACATCTCGCCGAAGCCGATCGCGCTCGTCACCGGGGCCGCCCACCGCACGGGGCGGGCGCTGGCCGAGTCGCTCGGGCTCGACCGCTTCACCGTCTGGGTGCACTACGACACCTCGGCCGAGGCCGCCGAAGAGGTCGCCGACAGCATCGAGCGCGACGGCGGCCGGGTGCGGCTCGTCCGGGGCGACCTCACCCGGCCCGACCAGACGGCGGCGATCATCGACCGCATCGCCGAGGTCGACGGCCGGATGGACGTCCTGGTGAACAACGTCGGCATCTACCGCACCGGCCCGCTCGCCGAATACGACCGGGAGGACTACCGCCAGACCCTCGCGGCCAACGTGCTGGGCCCGTTCGACCTCATACGCCGATCGCTGCCGCTCTTCCGGGCCTACGGGGGCAACATCATCAACATCGGCGCGGCGGGCATCGACTACAACGGCGCGGGGGGCAAGGCGGCGGCCTACTACAGCAGCAAGGCCGCGCTGCTCGTCCTGACCCGCAGCTTCGCCGAAGAGCTGGGGCCCCGGGGCATCCGGGTCAACATGATCTCGCCGGGGCACATCGACAACAGCGTCGACATCCCGCCCGACTTCGCCGAGACGGTGCCCCTGCGGCGGGCGGCGACCACCCTGGACATCTGCAACGCGATGCGGTGGCTGATCGACACCCGGCGCGCGGGCTACATCACCGGCCAGAACATCCAGGTGGACGGGGGCATGATGCTCGGCCTCCGGGCCGATCGGTGGTGACGCGATGCGCCGCGCCCTGCTGAGCGCCGGGTGGGCGCTGCTCGCGCTCGCGGCCGGCTGCGACGACGACCCCATCGCCCCGCTCGACCTCGGGATCGACGCCGCGCCCGATGCGGACCCCGACGCCGCCCCCGATGCTCGCCCGGATGCCATCCCCGGCCCCATCGAAGACGCCGCGCCCGACGCCCGCCCGGTCGACGCCGCGTCGGACGCGACGCCCGACGCCGCGCCCGACGCCATCGCCGACGCCACTTCCGACGGGGCGCCCGACACCGGCGACCCGGGCGACGCGGGCCCCGACGGCGCCCCCGACGCGCTGCCCCCCGACATGCCGTGGGCCCCCGCCGTCCACCGGGTGTTCATGACCGCCGAGGCGTTCACCGCCGACTTCGGCGGCCTCGCCGGCGCCGACGCCGCCTGCGCCGCCGCCGCGGCGGCCGCCGGGCTCGACGGCGTGTGGATGGCCATCCTCTCCGACGCCGACACCGGGGCCCGCGACCGCCTGACGATCACCGGCCCGATCGAGACCACCGCCGGCGCGCGGGTCGCCGAGGGCGCCGACGACCTGTGGGACGGCGCCATCCGCTCCCCCATCGCGGTCGACGCCACCGGCCGCCCGCCCGGGGGCCGGCCCGACGTGTGGACCGGCACCGACGCCGACGGCTCGCCCGACGCCCGGGCCAACTCGTTCTGTTCGGGGTGGGGCCGCCTCGACCGCCCGCTGGGCGGGGTCGAGATCGGCCGGGGCGACCTCGTCGACGCCCGGTGGATCGCCTTCTACCGCGACGGCGCCTCGGCCTACGCGTGCAGCAGCGCCGCCCGCCTGTACTGCATCGACGGACAGTCGCCCCTCAGCGCATCAGCTCGGCGGCGAAGGCCATGATCCGGGCCGCGAAGACGTTCGCCGGATCGGCCGGATCGCTGCCCGGGGCCCAGCTCCAGCCGGAGTCCCGCCCGGTCATCTGCCCCGGCGCCTCGAAGTCGCCCACCAGCAGCCCCGCCAGATCGAGCGACAGCATCTCGTCGAACCACGCCTGCACGATCTGCCGCCGGGCGTCGACGCTCAGCGCGCTGCCCGGCAGCCGGGCGGTCATCACCAGCGGCCGCTGCTCGACCGCGGCGATCACCGCGTGCCCCCGGATCCACGCCGCGCCCAGGTTGGCCAGCGTATTGGCGTCCCCGGCGAAGCCGAGCAGCAGCGGATCGAGGCTCAGCGTCGCGAAGTCGATGCCATCCAGCCGCAGGTTGCGCAGCCACCCGATCTGGTGGGTCCCATCCAGCAGCGACACCAACCCCGCCTGACGCAGCGTATCGCCGGCCTGATTGTAAGACTGGGGGTTGATGTCGAAGCCCGCGTCGCCGCTCGCGATGAGCTGGCGGGGCGCGTTGGCCACGATGACCGGCAGCACGTCGGCGTAGAACTGCGACACCCCGTCCCCGGTGGCGTCCATGTAGACCCCCACCGCGTCGAGATCGTCGAGCACGATCCAGCCCAGTATGCTCGGGTCGTCGCGATAGGGCAGATCGGTGCGGGCGTTGACCCGGGTGATGATCGTGCGGACGTACGCCTTGAACTGCTCCCGGGGCAGGCCGATGCCGAAGAACGCCTGCCAGTCCTCGGGATCGGCCGCGGGCAGCGCCGACCAGTTGAGGTACTGCGGCGGCCCCCCGTAGGTCGGGCCCCCGTCGCCGAGCGACAGCAGCAGCTTGACCCCGGCCACCCCCGCCTGCTCGATGATCAGATCGAGGGCCTCCAGCCCGGTCTGCGTCAGCTCGCCCGGCGCCTGCTGGATGACCGTCGGGGTGAACGGCCGATCGTCGTAGGCCCGGGTCCGGATCACCGTCGCCCCCATCTCGGCGGCCTGCATCAGCAGCGGCCCCACCGCCTCGGGATCGCTCACCGCCACGTCGAGCAGATCGGGCATCGCGACCCCCACGAAGCGGTAGGGCGTCTCGTCCTGCACGAAGCGCCCGTCGCGCACCTCGACGAAGGCGTCCACCCGGATGCTGACCGTCTCCCGATCTTCGAGCCCATCGAGCCCGGCCACCACCGTCAGCGTGTGCAGCCCCGGCGGGAGCTGCACCGTCGTCTCGAAGCGCCGCCCCTCGATCAGCTCGAGCGGCTGCCCCGGCTCGAGCCCGTCGATCACCAGCCGGGCGCTGCCCCCGTCCTCGAGCCGGAAGACCTGCCCGATGACATCCACCGCCCCGTCGAACAGCACGCTGCCGTCGAAGGGCGCCGTGATCACCACGCTCGGCGGCTCGGGCCCCATGTCGGGCGGATCGGGCATACCGCCGAAGCCGCCCTGCCCCCCCGCGCCCCCGCTCACGTCGGCCTCGACCCGGGCGTCGTCGAGCGGCCCCACGTCGAACGGCACCGACATGTCGCGCCCGGTGCCCCCGTCGGCGAGCGGCAGACACTCGCCGTTCGAGCACATCTCGCGGCCGTAGGCGCAGAGCTGCTCGCCGCAGCGGATGACGTAGATCGACTGCACGCACTCCCCGGCGTACAGCGTCGTGTCGCAGCGGAAGCCCTGACGGCAGTCGTCGTCGGTCGAGCACGGCGCCACCGCGTCGCTGCACCCGGTGAGGGCCACGAGCAGCGCGAGCAGGGCGGACTTCGGGTCGAGTCGGGGTCGGATCATGGCGCGGAGTATAGCGGAAGCGCGGGGGTCGGCACGCCCTCTCGCCCGACCGTCAGAAGTCCAGGCCGCCGGTGGACTCCGGCTCATCCGCCGGCGCGGGCGGATCCGGCTGCGACGGCACCGTCGGACCGCGCTGATCGGACCCCGCCGACGGCGGCGCTGGTGTCCGGCGCCGGCTCCGTCGCTTGGGCGGCCGCCGCACCACCGGCGAGGGTGGCGCGATGTCGCCCCGAGCGTCGACCTGCGCATCGGGCGCGCCGGATCCGCCGCCCGCCGCCCCGTCGGGGCGCTCGACCAGCTCGATGACCCCCAGCGCCATGGCCGACGGGCCGTGGAGGTGCACCTCGACCGCGTCGTAGCCCGGGCGCTCGATCCGCAGCCAGCGGGCGGTCCCGCACGGGCGCTCCACCGGTAGCGGGGTCACCCCGAGCGGCGTCTGATCTTCGAACACCCCCGCCCCGGGCGGGTCGGTCGCCAGCCGCTCGACGCAGGGCTCGACCGTCCCCGGCGGCGCGCTCGTCGGGCGGCGGACGAGCGCCACCAGCGCCACCAGACCGGCGACGCCCACCACCACCCCGGCGGCGATCGGCTGCCACCGCCGGCGACCGGGCGGCTTCGGCAGCGCGGTCAGCGTCGAGCGACCGGAGCTCATGAGCCCGCTGCTCGGCGTCCCCCCGTACTCCGGCGTCGCCCGCAGGGCATCACGGGCGCTGCGGGCGTCGGCCGGCCGCTCCGAGCGCGCCTTGCGCAGCATCGCCGTGAGCCAGCCCTGGAGCTGCGGCGACAGCCCGTTGACCAGCGGCGGCTCGCGGTTGAGGTGCATCCAGGCCAGCCGGGCGTCGACCGGCATCGAGGCCAGCGCCGCCGGGACCGGGTCGTCGGCCTCGAACGGCCGCCGGCCGACCAGCATCTCGTAGACGATCAGGCCCAGCGCATAGAGGTCGGTGCGCCCGTCGGTCGGCTCGTTGCGGAACTGCTCGGGCGCCATGTAGGGCGGGGTGCCCATCGAGGCGTTGCGCCGGGTCAGCGCCGGCTCGGACGCCCGGGTCTGCTTGGCGATGCCGAAGTCGAGGACCTTGGTGACCTCGATGCCATCCTCCCGCACGAGGAACAGGTTGGCCGGCTTGAGGTCGCGGTGCACGATTCCGAGCGCGTGGGCCTCGACGAGCGCGGTGAGCACGTGATCGGCCACCGCCAGCGCCCGGGACAGCGTCGGGGGTTCGGCGGCCAGGGCCTCGTCGAGCCCTCGTCCTTCGAGCAGCTCCATCACGACGTACGGCCGCTCGTCGGGCAGCAGGCCGCTGTCGAAGACGGGCACGGTGTGCAGGCTGCGGAGCTGAGCGATCGTCCGGATCTCACGATCGAAGCGGGCCCGCTCGCGGGGCGTCCCCAGGCCGGCGAGCACCTTCATGGCGCATGGCCGGTCGTGCAGGCGCACGTTCTGGCAGTGGTACACCGCGCCCATGCCGCCCCGCCCGAGCAGCCCGACGACCCGGTAGCGGGCGTCGACCACGGCGCCGATCAGCGGGTCGGAGGCGGCAGCGTCACCGGCGGCGCGGTCGTCGGGGGTCGGGCGGTCGGGCACGGCGGCGCTATCCGATGAACGCGTAGACGAGGCCCCCGGTGACCACGATGGCCAGAGCGAGGCCGATCGCCGTCGCCCACGCCGGCCACCCGGTCGCGCGGGGAGGCGGAGGCGCGAGGTCGATCACGGCCTCGACCGAGTTCGGCGTTCCGTGGGGGTCGTCGGGCACGTCGAGGTCGAAGTCGTGGATGTCGACCGGCACCGTCTTGGGGGCGAGCGCCTCGACCCGCCGGGGATCGAGCGCCGGCAGGCCCGCCCCCTCGGGCGTCGCCCGCAAGGCCTGCATGGCGTCGGTCGCGCTGCCGAACCGGGCCTCGGGATCGCGCGCGCGCAGCCGGGCCACGACCCGCTCCAGAGCGTCGGAGACCCCCCCGATCGGGGCGGGCGGCGTGTGCAGGTGGTGCCACAGATAGACCATCTGCCGCGCGCCGCGCACATGCAGCGGCGCCGAGTCGAGGCCATCGAAGGGGTGTCGCCCGGCGAGCATCACCGCCAGCAACATGCCGACCGCGTACAGGTCGCTGCGCCCGTCGATGCGCCCGTGCTCGATCTGCTCGGGGGCCATGTAGCGCGGCGTACCGAGCAGCGTGCCCCGACCGGTGAGCCCCTGAGCGTCGCCCTGATAGGGCCGGGCGATGCCGAAGTCGAGCAGCACCGGCCGCTCGGCGTGCATCTCGTCGGCGGCGAGGAAGACGTTGGCCGGCTTGATGTCGCGGTGCACGATGCCGACGGTGTGGGCCACGGCCAGCCCCAGCAGAATCCCATCGGCCAGGGCGACCGCCCGGGGCGGCGCCAGACGCGCGGTCTGCGACAGCAGCGCGTCGAGCGAGCGCCCGTTCAGCAGCTCCATCACCAGATACGGGCGCCCGTCGGCGGTCACCCCGGTGTCGATCATCTTGACGATGTGCGGGCTGGTGAGCTGAGCGGTCAGCTCGACCTCGCGGATGAACCGGGCCCGCGCGATCCCGGTGGCGCCTGCGCCGGCGAGCAGCTTGACCGCGCACACCCGCCCGCCGAGCCGCCGATCGAGCGCCCGATAGACCTCGCCCATGCCGCCCCGGCCCAGCGGCGCGAGCAACTCATAGCGGCCATCGGCGATGGTGCGCGGGGCCGGAGGGGGCTCAGCCATGGCGGTGGTTCGACCTTGTCAGCAACATCGCAGGCAGTATACTCCAACTGTGCGTCGGGGCCAGCCGGGAGTCGGGATGCGAAAACAGGCCGAAATGCGCCGTATACCGCAAAAGGAATACACCCGCCGACGACCGCTGGCGCTGGTCGCGCTGCTGCTCGCGGGCGCGGCCGGTGTCAGCATCCCATCGACGGCGGCCGACGCAGCCGAGGCCGAGGCCGAGGCCGATCCCCACGCGGCGGCGGTCTACTTCCGCAAGGCCCGGCGCGAGGCGAGCAAGGGCCGCTACCCCACCGCGCTGCGCTTTCTGCAGCGGGCCTACGCCGCCGACCCCCAGCCGAAGTACGTGGCCAACCAGGGGGTGGCCTACCTCAAGATGAAGCAGTACGCCGAGGCGCTCGAGCGCTTCGAGTGGTTCCTCGAGCGGGCCGAGGCCCCCGACGACCGGGCGCTGGCCGAGAGCTACCTGCTCAAGCTGCGCCCCCAGATCATCATCACCTCCGAGCCGCCCGGGGCCCGGGTCTCGATCGATCAGCAGGCGATCGGCGTCACCCCCCTCATCACCGAGGTGATCGCCGGCAAGCACCTGCTCCAGCTCGATCTGTCCGACCACCGCACGGCCGATCAGGCGCTCGAGGTCGCGCTCAACACCGGCCAGAACCTGCACGTCGTGCTCGAAGCCGCCCCGGCTGGAGGCGCCCCGCCGCCCTCCGGGAGCTGGGGGCTGACCGAGTGGGGGTGGACGTCGATCGCGGTGGGCGGGGTCGCGGCGGCCGTCGGCGGCACGCTGGGCGGGCTGGCGATGCAGTCGCTCGACGCCCGGGGTGACGCCGCCGACGTGCCGCAGTGGAAGGCCCGTCAGGCCGACGCCGAGCGCTACGGCGTCGGCATGTACGCCGCCGGCGGCGTCGCCGTCGCGGCGCTGGTGACCGGCGTGATCCTGCTCTCCACCGACGCGTCGCCGGCCTCGATCGAGGTCGGGCCGGGCGGCGTATCGGTCGAGGGCCGCTTCTGACACCGCGCCCCGCCGAGGCGGCGGCTCACACCCCCACCGGCTGGGCACCGGGCATACGCGGAGGACTCATGACCTGCCATCTGCGCCTCGCGCCGCTCACCCTCGCGCTCGCGGCGTGCCTGGGCGCGCCCGGCTGCATCCCGTTCGGCGCCGAACCCCCGGCGTGCATCGCGCCGGGCGACTGCCCCGCGGGGCACACCTGCGTCGACGCGATCTGCGTGGCCATCGACGACGGCGCGGTGGACCTCGCGCAGGCACCCGGCTTCGAGGTGGGCCCGCCGGTGCGGGATCAAGAGGTCGGGGAGCCGACGTGCCGCACGGGCCGGTTCGGCCTGTGCGACCGCGGCCGCTGGGAGCGGGCGACCTGCGTCCCGATCTACGAGGCGGGCGAGGTCGAGGAGGGCTGCGAGGCCAACGGCGTCGACGAGGACTGCGACGGCACGGTCGACGAGGGCGCCCGGGACATCGGCGGCCCGTGCCCGGCCGACGCCCTCGGCGTCTGCGCCAGCGGCCGCTGGGCGTGCGAGGCCGAGGGCCGGGTGTGCGCGCCCGCCGCTCAGTCGCCCGAGGTGTGCGACGGGCGGGACAACGACTGCGATGGCCGGAGCGACGAAGGCGAGCTGGAGGGCGAGGGCGAGCGATGCATGATCGGCGGCCTCGAAGGCGACTGCGCCGACGGCCGCCGGGCCTGCCGGGGCGGCGTGCTGATGTGCGCCCCCGGCGCGCAGAGCGAAGAGGTGTGCGACGGGCGGGACAACGACTGCGACGGCGACATCGACGACCTCCCCCCGGGCCCGCCGTGCGTACCGGTCGACGCCGAAGGCCAGCCCCTGCGCGGCCTGTGCCACGCGGGCCGCGCGCTGTGCGCCGCCGGCGCGCTGAGCTGCGTGCCCTGGCTGCCGCCCGTCGAGGGCTGGCAGGCGGCGTGCAACCTGCTCGACGACGACTGCGACGGCCGCTACGACGAGGCGGGCGAGCGGCACATCCTCGACGCGCCGCCCGAGGCCCTGCCGTTCGACCCGGCCGACGTCGCCGATCTGTGGGCCGCCGACGACGCCCGGCCCCCGCCCGCCGAGCCGGCCCTGACCGGGGCCGAGATCCGCCTGGACCGCCGCCCGCCCGATCTGGCCGAAGACGCGTACCTGCCCCACGCCTGCGTCGAGCGGGCCTGCGCCGCGGCGTGTGACGGCGCGCTCGACGCCGACGCCCACCGGGCCTGCCTGCGGGACGCGGGCTGCCGCGGCGCGCCGGGGGTCACCGCGTGGGACTGCCGTGAGGACTCGCAGTGCACGGCCGCCGCCTGCGGGCGCGACTTCACCCTCACCGAGGGGCCCGACGCCCGCTGCCGGCCGCTCGAGATCTGCAACAACGGCGAAGACGACGACGGCGACGGCCTGATCGACGCCAGCGCGGCCGATCCCGACGCCTGCGAGGCCTCCATCGACAGCCGGGGCCAGCCCAACATCCTCGGCGGCTGCGCCCCCGGCCAGGACTGTGAGGGCATACCCCCGCTGTCGTCCCCCAACCCCGACGAGTATTGCTGGCCCAACGAAGCCGACTGCCCGAGGCGGGTGACGCCGAGCTACGACTACGCCATCGACCGGGAGGAGGTCTCGCTGCGGGCCTACCTGCGCTGCGTCGAAGCGGACGCCTGCACCGACCCCTCGGTGGCGTACTTCGACCGCATCGAAGCGTGGGGCGAGGCGCACCCGGCGGACACGCGCGCGCGCCCAGCGGCTCGACCCCTGGCCGATCAGATGAACGTGCACACGACGCCGGTACCGCTCGACGGGCGGGGGCACACCGTCGAAGAGCTGCTCGATCTGCCGGTGACCGGGGTGAGCTGGTGTCAGGCCCGCCAGTACTGCGCGTGGGCCGGCAAGCGCCTGCCGACCGAGTTCGAGTGGGAGCGGGCCGCCGTGGGCCCCGAGGCCGATCGGCGGCACTACCCGTGGGGTGATCGCCGGCCGCCCCGGTGCCCGTTGGACGACTGCTGCGCGGCCGAAGACGTCGACCCACCCGCGATCTGCCCGCCGGGGGTCGGGCCCTGCGCCGACGGGGACGCCGGGCCCGACGGCATCCGGACCTGGCCTGCGGCCTATGGCATGTTCGAGCCGGACTGCGTCGATCGGTTGGGCAACATCGAGCCGGGCCTGTTCCCGGTGTGGAGCTTCCCCGCCGGGCAGACCCCCGAGGGCGCGCTCAACATGGCCGGCAACGCCGGGGAGTGGGTCTACGATCGCTACTCGTATCACTACGGGGCGACGGCTCCGGTCGACCCCATCGGGCCTGCGTGCATGCCCCCGGCCCTCGTGCCGGAGGCCCTGCCAGCGGGCTGGGCGCCGTCCGATTGGGCCCTCGCGCCCGGCCCCCGGTTGCCCGAACTCCGGGTCTTTCGCGGGGGTATGTTCAAGAACCCGGACTACGTGATCCGCAGCACGAATCGCATGCCGATGTTCGCCGCGTCGGGGGTCCCCTTCCTCGGCTTCCGCTGCGCCCGCACGCGAGCAGACGAGGGGCTCTGCCTCGCAGCCCTGCCCGGTCAGAACGGGCCCACCCGCGACGCGGCCCGCGACCGGATGGCCGACGCCGGTGAGATCGTCCGGGGAGACTGCGCGCCCGACTTCCGGGAGCACCCGCGGGTCGAGCGGGCCATCTGCCCCGGGGAGGCGGCCGACGGCGCGCCGCTGAACTGCTTCGACGCCCAGCCCGAGTGCGCGGCTGACGACGGGACCCCCCCGCCGAGCTGCGGCGCGTACGTCCTCAGCAGCCTCCGGGTCGCCACCGACCGCATCGCCCTGCCGCCGGGCGCCGAGCTGCGGGGCGAGGCGGTCGGACTGCTCGACGCCGTCTTCAGCGGCGCGCTCGCCCCGTCGGGCGGGTCGAGCTACGTCGTGCTGGACCTCGAGCCGGACTTCGGGCTCGCGGACAACGACACCCCGGTGCGCTTCGGGACGGCCTTCCGCTCCAACGGTCGACTGCGCTGGATCGGGGTCGGCGCCGGGCAGGACTGCGCGCCCGAGCCTGTCGGCGCGCTCGCGCCCCTGGTGAGCGACCTGACGTGCTGCGGCGAAGACGCGCGCTGCAGCAATGGCAACCCGATCCAGATCTGCCCGTCCGCCGAGCCGACCACCGGGCGCCTCATGATCACCACCATGCCGGTGGGGGTCGCGTTCAGCAGCGTCGCCATCTCGATCGAGCGGGGCGAGCTGCGGCCGAACGAAGGCCGGATCCGCAGCGGCGCCCTGGGCTTCTTCATCAACCAGCGGGTCGGCGCCGAGGCGTGGTTCGGCGATCCCGCCACGCGGAGCCCGTTCCTCTTCGAGCGTCACATGGGCCTGCAAGCGATGGATCTCTGCCCGCTCGCCGCCCGCCTGCCCGGCTGCAGCCCCCTGCCCGGCTGCGAGGGCGCCGTGTGCCCCGCCGGCTCGGAAGCCGAGTGCGAAGGCTACTTCCTCCCCTTCACCTTCGAGGCGGTCCGGCTCGACGTCGCGATCGCCGAGGGGCTGGTCAACGGGCTGGGTGAGATGCAGTGCGCGCCGGTCTGCGCCGACCCCTGAGCCGGCGTCCGCGGCGGCGGGATGACTGCCCGCCCGCAGCGCCCCGCCCCCTCACCCGCAAGCGGTGTCCCGAGCGCGACATCAGGCCATTTCCCCTTGTCTCGGGCCGATCTCACCGCCACCCTCGCCCCGCATCGCGTATGACTCGGAGGGGAATACATGAAGCCCGGATGCTCGTGGTGGTCGGCCGCTCTCGCGGCCCTTCTGTTCGTCGGCTGCACCGACGATCCCGAACCCGGCGGCGCCGGCGGATCGGGCGGCGGCGACGCGGCCATGGCCGAATGCGAGGAAGACGCCCGCCGGTGCGCCGGCGACGCGGTCGAGCTGTGCCGCGGCGGCGTGTGGACCGCGCTCGCCGACTGCCCCGGGGCGCAGTTCTGCGAAGACGGCGAGTGCGTCGAGCCGGTCTGCGAGCCGGACTGCGCCGACCGCGAGTGCGGCGACGACGGCTGCGGGGGCGACTGCGGCCCGTGCGCCGACGGCGGCGTCTGCGTCGCGGGGGCCTGCGAAGACGCCCCGGCCGCGTGCGGCGACGGCGCCTGCCAGGACGACGAGGACTGCGCCAACTGCCCCGCCGACTGCGGCTGCCCCGAGGGCGAGGTGTGCGACGCGCCGTCCCGGGCCTGCGCGCCCGCGTGCGTGCCCGACTGCGAAGGCCGGATCTGCGGCAGCGACGGCTGCGACGGCGTCTGCGGCGCCTGCGACGACGAGCAGCTCTGCATGGACGGCGCCTGCGTCGACGCCCCGCCCGAGTGCGGCGACGGCGTCTGCGAAGAGGGCGAGAGCTGCCTCGGCTGCCCGCTCGACTGCGGGGTCTGCTGCGGCGACGGGGCCTGCGTGCCCGAGCACGGCGAAGACTGCGCGACCTGCCTCGCCGACTGCTTCTGCGCCGACGACGCGCGGTGCGACGTGCCGACCCGGGCCTGCGTGCCGGCCTGCACCCCCGACTGCGAAGACCGCGCCTGCGGCGACGACGGCTGCGACGGCGTCTGCGGCGCCTGCGCGGGCGACCTGATCTGCGACGCCGACGGGGCCTGCGTCGAGCCGCCGGCCGAGTGCGGCGACGGGGCGTGCGCCGACGGCGAGGACTGCGCCAACTGCCCCGCCGACTGCGGGCAGTGCTGCGGCGACGGCCAGTGCGGGGCGGGCGAGAACTGCGCGACGTGCCCCGTCGACTGCGGCTGCCCCGACGGCGAGTTCTGCGACCTCGACGCGCGGGCCTGCGCTCCGGAAGAGTGCGCGCCGCAGTGCCAGGGCCGGGTGTGCGGCCCCGACGGCTGCGGCGACGTGTGCGGCGTGTGTGACGCCGGCGAGCTGTGCGACCCCGACCGCGGGCGGTGCGAGGCGCAATGCGAGCCCCAGTGCGCCGACCGCGCGTGCGGACCCGACGGCTGCGGCGGCACCTGCGGCGACTGCGGCCCGGACGAGGACTGCGACGCCGGCCAGTGCGTGCCGGCGTGCGTGCCGGTCTGCAACGCCCGCGAGTGCGGGCCCGACGGCTGCGGCGGCCTGTGCGGCGCGTGCGCCGACGGCGAGGCGTGCGGCGCCGACGGCCAGTGCCTCGGCGGCGGGCTGGCCTGCGACTGCGCGGCGGACGAGATCTGCCTCGACGGCGTGTGCCGGCAGCCCGAGCTGATCTGCGGCGAGGACACCCCCGAAGGCCTGTGCGCCAACGGCGAGGACTGCGTCGCCGGGGTGTGCGTCGACGCCGGGGCCGGCTGCTCGGTCGACAACCCGGGCGGCGTCTGCCCCGCGGGGCTGTTGTGCGTCGGCGGCGCCTGCGAGGCGTTCGACGACGTGGCGCTGTGCGACGACCGCAACGCCTGCACCGCCGACGCCTTCGACTTCGCCCGCAACGCGTGCGTCAACCCGGCCATCGAGGGCCCGTGCACCGACGGCAACGGCTGCACCGCCGACCGCTGCCTCGACGGGGTGTGTGTCAGCGACCCCATCCCCGGCTGCATCCCGCCGCCGACCATCGACCCCTACGTCACCCCGACCAACGAGGTCGAGCTGCGGCTGAGCGGCACCAAGCCGGCCGGGGCCGCGGTGACCATCAACGGCGAGGTCGCCGCGCCCGAGAGCCCCGAAGAGATGTGGGCGGTGACCCTCAACCTCGTGCCCGGAGAGAACGTCTACGTCGTGCGCTCGCTCGACCAGGGCCAGGAGAGCGAGGCGGTCGAGGTGCGGGTGGTCTACGACATCACCCCGCCCAACACCACGATCACCCCCGACGGCGGGGTCTACCTCGACGGCCTGACGGTCACCATCGCCACCGACGAGCCGGCGACGGTCTACTACACCACCGACGGCAGCTCGCCCGATGAACACAGCGACCACTTCTTCTCGGTGCGCACGATGCGCATCTTCGACGACACGACCCTGCGGGTGCGGGCGCTCGACGAGGCCGGCAACTGGGAAGAGGCGCCCCAGACGGCGGTCTTCGAGATCACCGGCGAGCGCAACCGGTGGCACGTCGGCGCGCCGCTCGCCGAGGCCCTGATCCACGCCGCGGTCTCCCAGCACGACGACGGGATCTACGTCGTCGGGGGCTCGGACGGGCAGGCGGCCCAGGCCGGAATCTCCGTCTTCGCGCCGGCCGAGGAGGCGTGGATGAACCTGCCCGCGCTGCCCCTCGCCCGCTCGCAGGCCGCGTCGATCAACGACGGCGCGCTGTACGTCTTCGGCGGGGAGAACGAGGGCCTGCCGCTCAACCTCGTCAGCCGCCTGACCGCGGGGGCCGACGGGTGGGAGAACCGCCGCCCGATGCCCTCGACCCGCTTCGGCCTGCGGGCGGTGCACCGGGGCGCCCGGGTCTACGTGCTCGGGGGCAAGACCAACGGCGGGGTCGTGGTCGACACCCACGAGGTCTACGACCTGCGCACCGACACCTGGAGCAACGACGTCGCCCAGATGCCGCGCCCGCGCTACGCCTTCGCCACCGTGCTCGTCGACGACGACATCTTCGTGGTCGGCGGCGAGGACGAGGACGGCAACCCCATCGCCGAGGTCGACGTCTACGACATCGGCGCCGACGCCTGGCGGCAGATCGACCCGCTGCCCACCCCCCGCTCCTTCCTCGGGGCCACCCTCGAGATCAACCGGGGCGCGGTCACCGGCGGCCACACCGGGATCATCGTCAGCGGCGGCCGCGGCGCCGGCGGGCAGCCGACGGCGGTGGTCGAAGAGTACATCGTCGAGGAGGCCCGCTGGGTCGCCCGCAGCCCCCTGCCCCGCCCCCGCCACGGGGCCGGCGCGGCGACGATCGTGCGGGCCGACGCGCTCGACAGCCAGCGTGGCGAAGGCTGGCTCATCGGCGGCCAGCTCGGCGGCGAGGGCCTGGCCGGCGACGCCTTGACCGCGAGCACCGCCTACTACACCCACGTACAGGACCACATCCGGCACCTCGCCCCGCTGCCCGCCGGGCGCTTCATGCACGCCGCCGTCTCGCTCGGCGACCGCATCTACCTGCTCGGCGGCCGGGAGTTCCAGGAGACCACCCAGGGCTGGGCCTTCGACCCCGAGACCGGCACCTACGACGCCATCGCCGATCTGCCGAGCGCCCAGAACGGGCTGGCGGCGGTCGCGCTCGACGGGCGGGTGTGGGCCATCGGCGGGGCCAACGCCTTCGGGCTCGCGCTGCCGACCCTGCGCAGCTACGACCCGGTGCTCGACGCCTGGACCGACCACCGCCCGATGCTCAACGGGCGGCGGGACGCGGTGGCGGTGGTCATCGGCGGCGAGATCCACGTCGTCGGCGGCGACAACAACGGGCCGGTGCAGGCGGTCGAGATCTACGACCCGCTCACCGACCGCTGGCGCAACGGCCCGCTGCTGCCCGAGGCCCGCGCGGGCGCGGTCGGCGTGGCGTGGCAGGGGCGGCTCTTCATCGCCGGGGGGCGCAACGCCGACGGGGTCATCCACGGCAACCTGCTCGAGCTGCGCGACGGCCGCTGGCTGTCGACCCAGGTGGGCGCCTTCCCGGTGGCCGACGCGGTCGCCGGCCTCATCGGCTCGCGCCTCATCGTGATGGGCGGCCGGCAGGTCGGCGACGCGCTCACCGACCGCCACTCCACCTTCGACCTCGACCGGCGGCGCATGGACCGCGCGTGGACCCCCGCGACCCGGCTGCTGTTGCCCTACGACCACGCCGCCGCCGTCACCCACAACGGCGAGATCTACGTCTTCGGGGGCAACACCGGCACCCCGCCGGGGCCCAGCGGGCTGGCCGAGGTCCAGAAGTTCGCCGGGCGCTGCCTCGACGGGGCCCTCGGGCGCTACGAGGGGGGCGACGCGTTCCTGAACACCGCCGACTTCGGCGGCGGGTGCGGCGCGGGTGACTTCACGGTGGCGCTGCCGCCCAACGACGGCTACGGCAACCACGGGGGCTGCAACACCTTCAACGCCTGCGGCGACGCCCGGACGTGCGCCCACTGGGCCTGCCAATACCGGGGCCACGGCCCGGCGGTCTCGTGGCGCGAGGGGGTGTGCACCCGCGACCGCACCTGCCACCTGTTCCGCGGCAACCCGAACGACATCCAGCTCAACTGGCCCCGGTCGTGCGACATCCCCGTCGCCTATCAGATCGTGTGCCAGGACAACGGCTGACGCGCCCGCGAGCCGGACTCTCGCGCCCAGCCCGGGCCCCGGGAGGCACCGACCGCGCCGCGGTCGGATCGACCGTCGCCCGGTCAGCCGAGCCGATCAGCGCGGGCGCCGACCGCCGATGGAGGCCGCGCCGACCTGCGGCGGGCCGCGGGGGCGCGCTCGGCGGCAGGACGTGGGTGATCGCGGCGGCCGGCCCCTGGCTGCGGGGGAGCCGGGGCGCGGCGGACGCGCCACCCGACCCGCTCGGCGGCGAGCCGCGACCGATCGCGGCGTCCGGACGGGCGCCCGGTGAGCGGATCCACGCTGCGGCCGTCCGGGGCCACCCGCTCAGCAGCGAACCGCGACCGATCGCGGCGGCCGGACGGGCGCCCGGTGAGCGGATCCGCGCTGCGGCCGTCCGGGGCCACCCGCTCAGCAGCGAACCGCGACCGATCGGCGAGCCCGCCGGGCAGCCCCTCGCGCCGGGCGCGCGCCGCGTCGATCGGCCCGAATCACTCGGCGGCCGGTGCAGACCGATCGCCATCGGGGCCGAGTGGCCTTCGACGTCGATGGACGGCGCGCCCGATCGCTTCGACTCGGCTTCGATAGCGGGTTCTCCGGGTCGGGGATCGGTTCGGGGTCGCCTTCGAAGCGATCTCGCCGCGCTCGAGATCGGTTCGACCCGGCTTCGATAGGCACTTCCCCGTATCCACGATCGGTTCGGGGGTCGCCTTCGAAGCGACCTCGCCGCGCTCGGGATCGGTTTCAACCGGCCTCGATAGGCACTTCCCCGTATCCGCGATCGGTTCGGGGGTCGCCTTCGAAGCGACCTCGCCGCGCTTGGGATCGGTTTCAACCGGCCTCGATAGGTACTTCCCCGTATCCACGATCGGTTCGGGGGTCGCCTTCGAAGCGACCGCGCCGCGCTCGAGATCGGTTTCAACCGGCCTCGATAGGCACTTCCCCGTATCCGCGATCGGTTCGGGGTCGCCTTCGGAGCGACTTCGCCGCGCGCGAGATCGGTTTCAACCGGCTTCGATAGGCGTTCACCGCGTCGCCGATCGGTCTGGCTTCGCCTGGGGGCGGATGCCGGGGCGCGCGGTGTGGAGGCGGCGCCCTCGCGGCCCGTATCCGGGTTCGATCCCGAGGCGTCCGCGGGCGTGGCCTACCCCCGCATGAGCGGGGCAGCCAGGGGCAGGGTCACCGTCGTCTGCCAAGACGAAGGTCTACCCCCGCGTGAGCGGGGCAGCCAGGGGCAGGGTCACCGTCGTCTGCCAAGACGAAGGTCTACCCCCGCGTGAGCGGGGCAGCCAGGGGCAGGGTCACCGTCGTCTGCCAAGACGAAGGTCTACCCCCGCGTGAGCGGGGGACAGAGGACGTGCCTACATGAGCGGGGCAGCCGCCATGCCGTAGGCGAACGCCACCTGTGCGCGGGGCCTACCCCCGCGTGAGCGGGGCAGCCACCCCGGAGGAGGCGGCCGCGGCGCAGGAAGAGGGCCTACCCCCGCGTGAGCGGGGCAGCCCGCAGCCCCGCCCCCTCGACGGCGGCCCGCAAGGGCCTACCCCCGCGTGAGCGGGGCAGCCGGCTCGATGTCGCTCGGGGCCCGGGTGCGCGAGGGCCTACCTCCGCGTGAGCGGGGCAGCCGCCGCGGCGAGGCCGGAACCCGCGGCCCCACACGGCCTACCCCCGCGTGAGCGGGGCAGCCGAGGGGCGAGTCGACGACGTGGCCGTCACCATCGGCCTACCCCCGCGTGAGCGGGGCAGCCGTCGTGCAGGCGGTCACCGACGGGGCCGGCGAGGGCCTACCCCCGCGTGAGCGGGGCAGCCGTGGTGCGCACCCCCAGCGCGTTCATCGACATGGGCCTACCCCCGCGTGAGCGGGGCAGCCGATCCGGTGGACGTCTTCGTCGGGCCGGAGCGGGGCCTACCCCCGCGTGAGCGGGGCAGCCCGCGTCTCTATCCACTGTCGGCAGGCTGCTGGGGGCCTACCCCCGCGTGAGCGGGGCAGCCATGCCCACGTCGACGGCGCCCAGCCCGGTGAAGGGCCTACCCCCGCGTGAGCGGGGCAGCCCAGCTTGTGGCAGTACGAGCACCCGGCGATCCGGGCCTACCCCCGCGTGAGCGGGGCAGCCTACAAGGCTCCGGCCTACACCGCGCAGCACGGGGGCCTACCCCCGCGTGAGCGGGGCAGCCCGAGACGGCTCGGGACAGATCGGCACCGCGGCCGGCCTACCCCCGCGTGAGCGGGGCAGCCGAGTGGCACACGCGAAAGGCCGTCGTATGCGAGGGCCTACCCCCGCGTGAGCGGGGCAGCCGGCTGCCGTGGCCCACGAGGGCCTCGAAAGGTGGGCCTACCCCCGCGTGAGCGGGGCAGCCCGACGTGAACGACTGCCGGTTGCAGCTCTTCGTGGCCTACCCCCGCGTGAGCGGGGCAGCCTTGTAGAGCCGGCGCATGTCGGACTTCAGCGCGGGCCTACCCCCGCGTGAGCGGGGCAGCCGTCACCAAGGACTCTCTCGTCACCGAGTACCTGGGCCTACCCCCGCGTGAGCGGGGCAGCCTGGAAGAGAAGCTGGTCCGCCCCAGGAGAGCAGGGCCTACCCCCGCGTGAGCGGGGCAGCCCGCCTGCCGCAGCGCGCGGCGGGCGGCGTCCAGGGCCTACCCCCGCGTGAGCGGGGCAGCCTCTTCGTCGTCCACCGCATCCCAGGGGATATCGGGCCTACCCCCGCGTGAGCGGGGCAGCCCGCGTGCTCTCGCAGGAAGACATGCAAGCGGGGGGCCTACCCCCGCGTGAGCGGGGCAGCCGTGTGCGGTCGGGACATGCGGGACAACTGCCGGGGCCTACCCCCGCGTGAGCGGGGCAGCCGAGCTGCTTGGCCGCGTGCTTTCTCGAAGAGGGGGCCTACCCCCGCGTGAGCGGGGCAGCCGGGTGGGCGCGGGGTCGCGTCGAGGTGCACCGGGGCCTACCCCCGCGTGAGCGGGGCAGCCCGGCACCTTGCCGGTGAAGAGGTAGTGGGCGCGGGCCTACCCCCGCGTGAGCGGGGCAGCCCGACGCTGCCCGCCGCCAAGCGGCGGGCAGGGGGGCCTACCCCCGCGTGAGCGGGGCAGCCCGCCCGAAGGAGGACTGGGTGAGGCTGGATCCGGGCCTACCCCCGCGTGAGCGGGGCAGCCTCGGCCTGGGCCAACGTCCAGGTCCCGTCGTTGGGCCTACCCCCGCGTGAGCGGGGCAGCCCACATGCCATCACTCCCCCGGGCCTGCACCCGGGGCCTACCCCCGCGTGAGCGGGGCAGCCGACCGCGAGCCGACCGCACACGATGGCTGGGTGGGCCTACCCCCGCGTGAGCGGGGCAGCCGGCTTGGTCGCGCCCTCCGGCATCCGCCCCTTGGGCCTACCCCCGCGTGAGCGGGGCAGCCCCGCTGCGGGCGCTGGCCCCGGTGCGGTTGTGGGGCCTACCCCCGCGTGAGCGGGGCAGCCGTCCGACGCGTGATCATCCTGTCGGGGGCCGGAGGCCTACCCCCGCGTGAGCGGGGCAGCCTAAGACACTGCCCCGAAGTAGCAGAGATGCAGGGGCCTACCCCCGCGTGAGCGGGGCAGCCGCGGCCTCACGGCCGGAGGTGGGCCGTGAGGCGGGCCTACCCCCGCGTGAGCGGGGCAGCCCGGGCGAGCAGCGCGTCGACCAACTGCCACATCGGCCTACCCCCGCGTGAGCGGGGCAGCCGTCTGCCGAGCGTCCCCGCGGCGATCCCCGCCGTCATTGCCGGGGCCTACCCCCGCGTGAGCGGGGCAGCCGGGCCGGTGTGGTCGGCGACGCCGAGCTGGTCGGGCCTACCCCCGCGTGAGCGGGGCAGCCAACACGGTCTCGGTGAGCGTGATCTATCTCGGCGGCCTACCCCCGCGTGAGCGGGGCAGCCCCGAGAGTGGGTCTGGCTGCACGGGGAAGAGGACGGCCTACCCCCGCGTGAGCGGGGCAGCCTGGCGCCCATGGGCAGGGAAGGCGACAACAAGCGGCCTACCCCCGCGTGAGCGGGGCAGCCCGGGGCGGCTGGCCCTTCGACCCCGTCGTGTGCGGCCTACCCCCGCGTGAGCGGGGCAGCCTACCTGACGGTTTATATCGAACGATGAGCGTGGGGCCTACCCCCGCGTGAGCGGGGCAGCCGACCGCCCCGACGGCATGGCGTCGCTGAAAGCGGGCCTACCCCCGCGTGAGCGGGGCAGCCCCCGGGGGCTGTTCACCCGGGAGCGCAAGATGCGGCCTACCCCCGCGTGAGCGGGGCAGCCGCGCGCGTCGAGGTGCGCAACGGCGCGCTCAACGGCCTACCCCCGCGTGAGCGGGGCAGCCGTGCGGTCGGTGCAGATGCCCAGCGCTCTGTCGGGCCTACCCCCGCGTGAGCGGGGCAGCCCGCCGACCACGCCGTTGACGTTGGCGCCCTCGGGGCCTACCCCGCGTGAGCGGGGCAGCCCGTGCCAGTCGGGGCGTGCGCGTCCCGATTAGGGGCCTACCCCCGCGTGAGCGGGGCAGCCGGGCTGCACTGCCCGGCGTGCCAGTGGGATGCGGGCCTACCCCCGCGTGAGCGGGGCAGCCGGCCAGCAGGTCGAGATCGTGCCGCGGGTCGAGGGCCTACCCCCGCGTGAGCGGGGCAGCCATGACCTGACCATCGGCCACCCGGCGGGGGGGGGCCTACCCCCGCGTGAGCGGGGCAGCCTGCCGCGTGCGTGACATGAACGGCACCGTGCGGGGCCTACCCCCGCGTGAGCGGGGCAGCCTCGCCCATGGTGGGCGGGGCGCCGCTCCGTGCGGGCCTACCCCCGCGTGAGCGGGGCAGCCGCGATAATCGAACCGTCGGCCGGTGCATTGCACGGCCTACCCCCGCGTGAGCGGGGCAGCCGTCGGCGAAGAGCACCCACAGCCCATCGACGCGGGCCTACCCCCGCGTGAGCGGGGCAGCCGAGCAGCTCGATTGCCCGGGCGGTCAGCGGCACGGCCTACCCCCGCGTGAGCGGGGCAGCCTCCGCGGTGAAGCCCGTCCCGAAGACCCAGGTGGGCCTACCCCCGCGTGAGCGGGGCAGCCGAGGGGGACGCGCTGATCGTGCGCGTCGCCAAGGGCCTACCCCCGCGTGAGCGGGGCAGCCTCGATCCGAGTGCAGGTCGACTGGTCGATCCCGGGCCTACCCCCGCGTGAGCGGGGCAGCCACCGGGTGCCGGTCGCCCCGGCGACCATCGAGGGGCCTACCCCCGCGTGAGCGGGGCAGCCCGGGCGATGGGCAAGGTCGCGTGGGAAGTCGAGGGCCTACCCCCGCGTGAGCGGGGCAGCCGGGGTGGACCCGGGCAGTGATGCCTTCGCAGACGGCCTACCCCCGCGTGAGCGGGGCAGCCCCCGACCTGATGTCCTCGAGGTAGTCGGCGGCGGGCCTACCCCCGCGTGAGCGGGGCAGCCCCCGCGGCGCCGGCCCGCGCTGTCGAACCGGCGGGCCTACCCCCGCGTGAGCGGGGCAGCCGCGATGCGCTCGTCGGCGAGCCGGATCGCCTCGGGCCTACCCCCGCGTGAGCGGGGCAGCCTCGCTTCGTCGATACCCATCAGCCTGTCCCCTGGGCCTACCCCCGCGTGAGCGGGGCAGCCTAGATGATCGGCGCAGCCGTGCTCGACGGCGTGGGCCTACCCCCGCGTGAGCGGGGCAGCCTGCGCGGCCTGCCCCTCGAGTAGAATCGGGAGGGGCCTACCCCCGCGTGAGCGGGGCAGCCCGGGTCCGCGTGCTGTCCTCGCTCGAGGGGACGGGCCTACCCCCGCGTGAGCGGGGCAGCCAGCCCGTCGACGCGGTGGTCGGGGGCCAGCGCGGGCCTACCCCCGCGTGAGCGGGGCAGCCACGCTCGAGTCGAGGATCCGGCTCAGGGCCAGGGGCCTACCCCCGCGTGAGCGGGGCAGCCCGACTGTGTCGAGGCTGACGGTGCGCCGCCGTGGGCCTACCCCCGCGTGAGCGGGGCAGCCGAGGTGTGCGAGCGGCTCGGTGTCGACCCGGAGGGCCTACCCCCGCGTGAGCGGGGCAGCCCCCCAGCTCGGCGGCCGCCAGCACCGCGTCTCGGGCCTACCCCCGCGTGAGCGGGGCAGCCCAGGAGAGGCGCATGAAGATGACTGCATTGATGGGCCTACCCCCGCGTGAGCGGGGCAGCCACGTCGCGTCGGCTGAGGGCTGGGATGGACACGGGCCTACCCCCGCGTGAGCGGGGCAGCCCGGGGTCGCCGCCTGTGATCGCCCGGGCCGGGGGGCCTACCCCCGCGTGAGCGGGGCAGCCTGGGCAGCAGGGGGGAGAGGTCGACGGTGGTCGGGCCTACCCCCGCGTGAGCGGGGCAGCCCTCGGCGCGGGCCTGACTGCGACCTGGGCATACGGCCTACCCCCGCGTGAGCGGGGCAGCCTGGAACATGTCCGCCATCTCCTGATCACGCTTGGGCCTACCCCCGCGTGAGCGGGGCAGCCGCAAGCGGGCGCAAGAACGCGCGTCCGCCCGCGGGCCTACCCCCGCGTGAGCGGGGCAGCCTCCGGGGGCTGCCGCTCGAGTAGAATCGGGAGGGGCCTACCCCCGCGTGAGCGGGGCAGCCCATGCGTCCTCTGTCGAGATGCGTCACTCGGGGGGCCTACCCCCGCGTGAGCGGGGCAGCCCTGCGACGCTCTACCCCCTGAGCCTAGCATGCGGGCCTACCCCCGCGTGAGCGGGGCAGCCGGCGTGCTGAGGCGCAGCCAGGCGATGTCCGAGGGCCTACCCCCGCGTGAGCGGGGCAGCCCCGTGTGATCGCGGCGTAGAGCGCGCGTGCGGCGGCCTACCCCCGCGTGAGCGGGGCAGCCATCGTCGGGACCCTCGATCTCAATCGTACAGAGGGCCTACCCCCGCGTGAGCGGGGCAGCCCGCCCCGCAGTAGGGCCCGAGGAACCACGGACGGGCCTACCCCCGCGTGAGCGGGGCAGCCGCTCTCCGGCGGCGAGTGCAGGGCCGAGCCGCGGGCCTACCCCCGCGTGAGCGGGGCAGCCTCTGTCAGCGATTTGACGCAGCGCCCATGCCGGCCCTGAGCAGGCGCGCGTCCGCCGACAGAGGAAAATCGAACTTCGTCCCTCTTTTCAAAGACCTCCTCCCAATCGTACTCGCCGTCGACGTCATGCGGCCTCTGCGCCGCCATGACCGAGCACCGAGTCGAACCGTCCGCGGCCAGTATACACAGCTCACTCCGCCGATACACCGCCCACGTAGATGCGGACATCGCCCGCGCCCGTCGGCGCAATCGCCAGAATCCTGACGACTCCACATCTGTCCGCCGGTATCCAGTCGGTTCATTCCGTAATGCGGGCTACACGCAGCGGAGCCCGCTGGCGAGGCGCTCGCGCGTTGGGTGAGCGCCCACCGTGGGACCTCTGCGGCGCCCCCCTCCCCACGCTCGTGAGAGCCGCCGCCGAGGCCGAGCTGCCTGGACACGCATCCGAATCCAGGGTCCGGGCCGCGGGACGCCCCGATGAGCCGCGACCTCGGTGATCGGCGACAGCGTCCGCCGGGCTCTCGGCGCCGACGCCGGGGCGCTCAGGCGAGGCCCTCCTTCTCCAAGGCGCCGCGCATCGCTTTCGACAGCGCCTTTCGCGCCAGCGGCACCCCGTCGTGATCCGACAGCGCCGTCGGCGCGTCGCCCAGGATCCACAGCCCCTGACCACACGGCTCCGCGGCGTCGGGCCAGGTCAGCAACACCCCGGCGTCCAAGCCGAAACTGTCTTCCCAGCCGACCAGGACCCGCTGCACGCGCTGGCGCACGGCCTTCGTCATGCGCGGCGCGGTATAGACCCCCGGCGCCACCTCGAGCATCACCGAGGCGAGGAAGCCCCGCACCCGGGGGGCCGCGTTACGGGTCACCGCCAGCGTCATCGGCATCGGCCAGCACCTCCTTGATCCGGTCGATCATCTGGGGGATGACCTTCTTCCGCCGCAGGACCTCACCCGCCAGCTTGCGGGCGCATCGCTCCACCGGCAGGCGGTGGCCGGACGCCTCGACCTTCTTCACCGCCCGAAACGCCACCGGCAGCGTCACCGCGTCGCGGAAGAGATCGGCCACGTCTAGGCAGAAGGCGAGGCCCGACTCCTCGTGGATGAAGCCGAGCTGCGGCACGGCCCCCACCGCCGCCGTGGCCACCATCGCCGCGCCCTGGATGGCCGTCGCCGCGTGGTTGATCGCCTGATTCGCCAGATCGGCCGCCTCGGGGCGCTTGCGGTCGTAGCGCCGGCCGCTCCAGGCGATCCCGTACTGTTGGGCCAGATTGCGATACATCGCCTTCGCCCGGGCGCCCTCGATGCCCCGCAGCGCGTTGAGATCGCATTGGGGGAGCTGCTCGCCGCCGAGGCGGATGGCATACATGGCTTTGGCGACGCGGATGCGGGCCTTCGGATCGGCCCACAGCGTCACCTGCCGCCGGGCATACTTCGACTCGTCGGGGCCGAACGGCATGCTGGCATAGAAGCGCACCCCGCCCTCGCCGACCGCGAGCAGGCCGGTCCCGTGGCGGGCGAGCAGGCGCAGGGCGTCATGGGTCACCGACGTGCCCGGGGTCAGGATGATGGTCGACAGCCCCTGGAAGGCGATGTCGTACTCCCCCGCCTGCAAGTCGGCGAAGCCCACCGTCGCGAAGCGCAGCGTGCCCGAGTCGACGAAGAGGCGCCCCCGACCCAGCCACAAGAGGCCGTGGCGGTCGACGTGCGGGACCCGGGCGGTCTCGATCCCCAGGCGGCCCTTCAGCACGCGCGGTCGGTCGGGGGCGCGAGCAGCAGCATGCCGAAGCCGAAGCCCCGGTGGCGCCCGATGCCCCGGCGCAGCGTCGCGGCGAAGGCGTCGCCGTCGGTGACCTGCAACACCCCGTGGAACAAGGCGTCCGGCCGCTCGATGCGGCGCCCCTCGCGGCCGTTGCGGCCACGGCCCTGCGTGCGCCGCCACAGGCGCACCCGGCGGTACGAGGTGAGCTTGCGCCGCTCGACCGTCAGCCCGTCGGCCCGCCCGAGCAGCTCATCGAGCCAGTCGAGGTAGACCGTGTCGCGGTCGAGCCCCGCGTCTCTCGGGGCGTGGTCGCACGCGACCAGGAAGGCGTCCTTCTCCCAGCGTCGGCGCTCGGCGTCCCGCCCCCGGCGCACCGGGCACGTCCGCAGTTCGAAGCCCAGCCGGCGACCCGCGGGCCACGCCGACGGCATCGGGCGGCTGACGAAGCCATCCCAGTCGCAGGCGGCGTGGGCCAGCGGGTGGCAGAACGTCCCGGCCCGCTCGCGCAGGGCGTCGGCGTCGCTGCCGGCGTAGGCCAGCACCTCGACGCGGCCCCCCTTCGGCTCGCGCACCCTGAACACGCCCGGGGCCTCGGCATCGAACAGCTCGCCCAGGGCCAGGTGCACCGCGTAGCCCGGATCCACGTCGGCCATCTTCATGCCGCGCTCGGCCCCGAGCTGCATCAGCCGGTCGACGCGCATCGACGCCCGCACCAGATACAGCGGCTCAGTCGCCATCGTCGCCCTCCCCATACGGCGGCGGATCCACCGTCTCCTGCCACAGCAGCCGCCGGCCGCCGTGGATCTGATTGCGCCAGTCGCGCGCGTCGGTGACCTCGATGACCGGGCGCTGCACATCGAGTCGTTCGCCGGCCGATGGGGGCGCCTCGATCCACGCCGTCAGGGGCCCGGTGCCCGCCCGCCGGATCCGCGGCTCTTCGCTCAACGCCGCCCGCAGGTCCTGGGATCGGCGGCGCCCGGCGAAGATTGGGCTGGCCGGTACGCATGGCTTGCGGCCGATGCACAGCGGGCGCGCCGGCCGCTTCAACGCCGCCTCGATGTCATCCAGCGTCGGCGCCTCGTCGATGGGATCGAGCGTCAGCGCCAGCGTATAGACCGCGTCGGCCCAGTACTCCCGCTCGCGGATGTGGGTGTCTTCGCCCGACGCCCCGCCGCGGGGCTCGATGCGGCCCCACGTCGTCCAGCCGACCGCCTTGGCCTTCAGGTGCGGCTGGCCCAGATCGACCGTCTGATAGTCGCGCAGCTTCACCCCGGGCACGTCGAGCCGGGTCGCGAAGCGCACCCGGGCCTGCAAGCGCTGGTGGGCCTCGGCGTCGGTGCGGCGCCAGCCGAGCGCGTTGGCCAGCAGCCCGGTGATCATCGATCGCGCGGGGACCCGCCGGGTGACGCCCCGGCTGTCGACCGCCGGGCCGCCGAAGCTCATCAGCGGCGCGTCGAACCGCAGCATCAGCGCGTCGATGGCATCGTCGATGCCATCCATCACTTCACCTGCGCCGCCAGCCAGTCGGCCGTCGCCGCGAGCGGGCCGCGCTCGGGGATCGCGCCGCCGAGCGCGTCGGCGAGCGCGTCCACCGGGCCCATCGCCGACAGCCGCTGGGTGGTCGACCGGCCGTACATCTGATCGAGGTCGCTCAGGTGGGCGCCCAGCGCCCGGTAGGCGCCGGCGAGGACGTCGCGCCCGCGCACCGGGGAGAGGAAGGCGTTGGCCAGCGTGCGCGGCTGCCCGTCGCCGGCCTCGACGAGCACGAGGTGGGACAGGGCGTAGGGCGCGGTGCTGCCCTTCTTCGCGCCGGGGCTCTCGGTGGCGATGAGGTGCACCAGCCGGCGGATGACCTCGGCGGCCATCAACCGGTCGCCGGCGAGGTTGTCGACGAGCTGCTGCACGTCGACGACGACGTAGCCGTAGAAGACGCCCGCGGTCAGCTCGGCGGTGTTGACGTGGCCGCTGCCCGCCTCGCCGGCCTCTTTGACGAGGTCGTCGACCACCGAGAAGTAGTCCGGCTCGGCGGCGTTGCCGTGCACCGTCAGCGCGTGGGCCACGTGCACCGCCGCGTCGCCCTGGGCGAGCACGTCGCTGGTGACCATGCGCCCGAAGAGCGCCGCGTCGAGGCCGGCGGATAGGCGCAGGCCCTCGAGGTTCTTCTTCATGTCGCGGGTGTTCAGGTGGGCCTTGATCGCCTGCTTGATCGGCGCCTCGTCGGCGGCCACCGTGCGCACGAGGTCGCGCAGGTAGCGCAGCTCCGGCTCGCCGAGCACCGTCACCTGCCCGGTCTCGGCCTTGGGCTCGGCGTCCTTCTTCTTCGCCTTCGCCTTGGCGCTCTTGCCGAGCACCTTCGCCATCACGTCGTCGGTCGCCGCCCGCACCCGCGCCTCGTCGAGCCCATCGGCGATGAGCGGCGCGACGATCTTCTCTTCGAAGGTGACCCGCGAGCGCACCGAGCGGGGCACGTCGTCGATGCCATACAGGCGATGCGGCCCCTCCGAGGTGCGCCAGTGGCGCTTGAGGCACTGCGACGAGATGCGGGTGCGCTCGACGCCGCCGAAGGGCATGCGCTTGGCCAGCCCGGCGTCGTCCCGGTTGAGCAGCGTCGCGTGGTACGACGTCAGGGTATGGATCTGAAGGAATCGCGGGCTCATCTCAGGCCTCCTCTGCGGCCGCGCCCCGGGCGGCCTGGGTCTTGTATTGCGTTCGGAAGTAGTCGCGGGCGATGCCCCGCCGGATGCCCTCGGCGGCCTGGGGGCGGTCGAGCACCGCCAGCCGGACGAGGTCGGTGTAGTCGACCGCCACGCCCTTGGCGGCCAGGAACCGGGCCGCCGTCTGCACCTCGATCGGCAGCCGATCGGCGGGGCAGCTCAGCATGCGCTGCAATCGCATCTCGGCGTAGCCCGCCTCGGCCAGCGCGGCGCCCAGGCGGCGGTTCGGATGGGACAGATCGGCCAGCGTCGCCAGCGCCCGCAGCGCCACCGCCCACCGCCGCTCGGCGTCCCGCCGGGCCTCGGCCTCGCCGTCGGGCGGAAGGGCCGGCTCGAGCACTTCGGCCACGATCGCCCAGAACGCCGGCTCGGACGGCGCGTCGGGATCCAGCCGCCGCATCCGGGCCGTCTGCCCTGGATCGAGCCGGGCCCGCGACGCGCCCGAGAACAGCGGCGTCAGTTGCTTCACGGTCTCTCTCAGGCCCTCAGCCATCGGCGGCCACCTCCTCGTCATCGGGATCGGCGTCGGCCTTCGCGAACGCCGACGGGCAGAACTTGCGGGCCCCGCCGTAGAACCGCCCCTCGGCGGCGGCGATGGCCCGGTAGCGGCGGGCGGCGGGCAGCGGCGCGGCGTCCAGCGCCTCTCTCAGCACGCCCTCGGCGATCTTCACCAGCCGCGCGCGCCACGGCGTCTCGTCGAAGGCGTCTTCGGCGTCGGCCCACAGCGCGGGGAAGAAGGCGTCGTCGACCCGCGACTCGAAGCGGGCGAGGCGCTGCCCGGCGAACTGCGCGATCACCTGGCTCTTCGAATCGCCGTCGGCGCCGCGCAGCCGGCCCAGCGCCGGGCCGAGGATGCGCTTGCGCATCTCGCCGGCCGCGTCGACCCGCTTCTTGGCCGCGGTGATCAGCCGGGCCCGGGCGTCGGGTCGGGTGAGCAGGCCACGCACCGCCGGGGGGATCGGGATCCGCCGCCGGTGCATGCCTTCGGTCTTGCCCTGGCCCCGCACCAGGGCCCAGGCCGAAAACCACGACCCGTCGGCGTCCCCCTCCAGCCGGCCGCCGAGCGGGCCCATCTCATAGGCGCCGGTGACCAGCAGATCGACGATCTTGCCGTAGGTGAAGCCGGCCGCGGACAGCGTCAGCGACTTCTCGGCCGCGATGTCGATGGGGGTCCAGGGGTCGCCGACGCGGCCGCTCTGGGCCTTGGCGTCGACGCGCGGGGCCTCCTGGGTCGTCTTGCGGGCGGCGATGGCTCCATCGCGATGGGCCAGCCGGATCGCCTGACACACCTCGACGAAGAAGGGGTCGAGGTCGCTCAGGCTCAGCGACGACGCTCGATCCCAGGCTCGATCCCATACGAGGGCGAGGCCGTCGTCGCGGTAGCCATAGGTGTCGATCAGAGGCTCGCGGGCCGCGCGCAGGCCGGCCACGTCGCGCCGGAAGCGCGCGGCCCAGCCCAGCGACGGCTGGTGTCCGACCGCCGGGCGGTTGCCCGAGCCGCCGTTCATCCGCGCGATGCCGTAGTAGCCCCGCCCGGGGTAGCCCTGCATCGTCTGGAGCGCCACCAGCGCGTACAGCCAGTGCTCGGGCCGGGGGTCGCCGATACGCAGCGCCTTGACGTCGTGGTTCTTGGACGTCACCAGAATGTCCAGCTCGTCGGGGTGGCTCAGGTCGGACTTGAACTGCGCCAGATCGGGGGCCGGCGCCTGCAAGAACGCCGGCTGGCGGGGGTCGTCGACCACGAGACACCACGGCTCTCTTCGGCCGTCGGTCAGCGCCCGCAGGTGCTCGGCCCAGGTCGAGGCCTCGGTCGGCGGCCCGTCGGCCCCCGCCCGGTGCAGCGCGATGGCCGCCAGTTGGACCAGCAGCGCGTACCACGGGTGCTGCTGGTGGGCCTGGAGCGCGGGGAAGTCGCCGAAGATGTCATCCCCCGAGAGCGCGGCGAGCACCCCGGGCAGCGAGTGCCCGCGCACGACGCCGTCGGCGGCGCGCAGGCCGATGAGGGGCTCTGCGAGCAGATCGTGGTGGGTGCCTTCGCTCATGTCTCCCATGCCATCCGTCCTGCCATCCGTCATGCCTTTCGCAACCCGTGCCGATCATAACGCCAGGGCGCGCCGTCCACGGTGAAGTCGAAGCCCTCCGGGTCGCGCCCGGTCACGGCGATCTCGGGCTCCGGGCCGACGTCTCGGGCCATCCACCCGGGCGCCTTCAACTGGTCGACCGGCTCGCCGAACGGGCCCGTCGGCGCGGGCTTCGGCAGGTCGAAGAGCCGGTCGTCGTCCCCCAGCCGGGTCGGCGGGCGGCGGTCGCCCTTCTCGGGGAAGAGGCCCGCCGGGTCGCCAAACGGCGTCTGCCAGCCGAGCAGGTTGAGGCGCGCCGCAGTGGACTTCGCCAGCACCTGCCCGACGACGTAGGTCGCGTGGCGCTGCCAGCGGGCGTCGCTCGCGGCGATGGCCGCCAGGGCCTCGCTGTGCACCGCGGCCTCGACCCGCGCCCGGCACTGATCGGGCACCCGGAGGACGGGGTCCCGCTCCAGCTCGCGCCAGGTGGCTTCGACGACGCGCAGATCGAGGTAGACCGATCCCAGCCCGTGGCCGGCGTTGCCCCGCCCTTCGCGATCGATCGCCGCCGCCAGATCGCGCTCGGCGGGCACCAACACGACGACCCGCGCGTCTTCGAAGCCCGGCGCCCGCTCACCGGGGGCCCGCTCATGCCGATGCAGCCGCCCGACCCGCTGGAGCAGCACGTCCATCGGGCACAGGTCGGTGATCATCAGATCGGCGTCGAGATCGAGGCTCTGCTCGACCGTCTGGGTGGCCACCGCGACCACGCCGCGGCGGTCGTCGGCGTAGGTCGGGCGCGCCTTGCCGAACGTGGCCTCGATCGCCCCGTCGAGCGCCGCCCGATCGACCCGGGCGAACCGCGAGTGATGCGGGGCGCGCACGCCCTGGCAGCGGAACAGCTCGGGCCCGTCGCCGGCCAGTGGGGCGGACGCGAAGTCCGCGTGATGAGTCCGCGAGCCATTTCGACCCCGATCAAGGCGGGCCGACGAAGGCGTGCCAGGGGCACGTCGAGGAGAACCAACGCCGAGCGGGGGCGAAAGGGCCGTGGAATTGTCATGCGGATCTCGCGGACGACCCACCAGGGCCTCGAGCGCCTGCTGCACCGCGAGGCAGCCCTTGACGGTGTTGCGCAGGACCAGCACCCGCGCCCCGGCCCGGGCCGCCGCGAGCGCCCGGCGGGCGATGGCCTCGGGGTCGTCGATGATCGGCGCCTGCTCCGCCTCGATCGCCCGGCGCCGCCCGTGGTGGGGCACGGTGAGCGGCTCGACGGCGCCCCGGGCCACCCGGTGGGAGACGAGCGGATACGGCGCCGCCCGGGCCTCGCCCAGCGCGGGCCCCGCGGTCCGCTCGCCGGGGTGCAGCAGCCGCCGCCGGGCCTCGCCGCCGAGCGTCGCCGAGAGCAGCAGCGCGTGCCCGCCGGCCGCCCGGTGGCGGGTGAGGACCGCCTCGAGCAGCCGGGTCATATAGGCGTCCGAGGCGTGCACCTCGTCGACGACGAGCAGGTGCCGCAGCAGCGACGTGGCCCGCAGGTGGGCGTGGTCGACCCGCAGCGCCGAGAGCAGCACCTGATCGACGGTGCCGACGACCACCGCGCCGGCGAGGTAGCGCTTGGCGTTCTCGGCGGCCCAGGTGCGGAATCGCCAGCGGGCGCGGGGGCGGTCGTTCCACAGGTACTCGAAGCGGGCCAGCTTGCGGCCCTCGACACCGTCCACCCGCAGGTAGCCCGGCACGGCCAGGGTCACCGGCGGCTGGGCGTCGAGGTCGTCGGCGAACGCCCGCTGCATGGCGCTGTGGACCCGGGCTTCGAGCTGGGTCGCGGCGGTGCGGGTCGGCAGCGCGAAGTAGAGCCCGTCCACCTCGCCGGCGGCGAAGAGCGACATGAAGCGGGCCAGCGCGGCCTCGGTCTTGCCCGAGCCGGTCTCGGCTTCGAGGACGGTGATCGAGCCGCCGGGCGCAGCCGGCAAGCCATGCAGCGCCGCCTGCGCCGGACGGGGGGTGTATTCGCTGATCCGATCGAAGCCGGGCGCCGGGCCGAGCGCGCGCCGGGCCGACGCGGTGTCGAGGCCGATGTGGCCCAGGACCTCGGGGGCGCGCTCGCGGGCGAAGGCGATGCGAGCCCGGCCGCGGGGGTCGTAGTCCCGCTCGACGGTGTAGGGGAAGGCCGAGGTGTCCGGGTTCGAGCCGAGCCAGTCGGCGAGGGTGACCAGCCCGCTGAAGGCATGGGCGAAGGCGGGGGCGTCGGGCAGCGGCGGGCCCTCGCGCCATGCCTCGGGGAACCACGCCCGGGCGGCGTCGACCAGGGCGCGGATGCCAGCGAAGGCGTCCCCCGGGCCGAGCCAGAACCGCCGCTGCACGCCGCAGTGCTCGACCGCGTGCGGCCGCCCGTGGTGGGCGATGGACGCGGTCAGCAGTTGCATCAGCGTGCCTTCATCGGTGATCCACGGCGCAAAGGACGGCAGATCGGCGGCCTCGAAGAACGGGTCGAACAGGGCCGGGTCGCCGTTGGGGTTCAGCAGCGCCAGCGCCTCGGTGACATGGCCCGCCGTGTCACGGGGCGTGCGCAGGCCCTTGCGCTGGAAGCCGTGGTTGAGCTTGCCGAGGTCGTGTAATGCGCAGAGCACGCACAGGCGGGCGCGGGTGGTCGGGTGGAGGTGCGGTCGGTCGGCGAGCCGGGCCAGGCGACGCGCGATGAGCGGGAGGCGCAGCAGGGCCTCGCAGCAGGCGGCGACGTCGGCGCAGTGATCGATCAGCGGGTGCCATGCTGCCACCGAACCGTCGTCCTCTTCGCGCCGCAGCTTGCCCCAGAATGTGGTCGGCTCGCCCTGCAACTCGCCCGGGCCTCCATACGCTCGGGTACCTTGACCCGTGGGTCATTGTCGTAGCTCAAGCGTCGGCTCCTGACAACCGGAATCCCAGGAGACGCCGACAACATGGGATAACACTTCGCGCGACTGCCTCAACGCCGCCACCTGAGGTAAGCTGCCCGCCATGATCCACCCCCCCGACGACCCCACCGCCTGCACCGCCGCCGAGCTGGCCGCCCACATCCGCGAGGGCCGGCTCTCGGCGCGGGCGGTCATCGACGCCCACCTCGCCCGCCTCGCCGCGTTGAACCCGGTGATGAACGCGGTGACCGTGCCCCTCGACGACGCCGCCCGGGCCGCCGCCGACGCCGCCGACGCCGCGGCGAAGGCCGGTGCGCCGCTGGGGCCGCTGCACGGGGTGCCGTTCACCGTCAAAGAGAACCTGGACTGCGTGGGCTCGGCCACCACCCACGGCGTGTGGGCCCTGCGCCGGGCGATGCCCTACGCCGACGCGCCGATCGTCGCCCGCATGAAGGCCGCCGGGGCCATCCCCATCGGCCGGACCAACCTCTCCGAGATGGGCCTGCGCCTGGACACCGACAACCCCCTGCGCGGGCGGACCCGCAACCCGTTCGATCCGAAGCTGACCATCGGCGGATCGAGCGGGGGCGACGCGGCGGCGGTGGCCACCGGCATGGCGCCGATCGGGCTGGGCAATGACATGGGCGGCTCGCTGCGCATCCCGGCCTTCTGCGCGGGCGTCGCTGCCCTCAAGCCGACGCTGGGCCGGGTGCCCCACGGCGCGTCGCTGCCGCCCCACGACTACGGCCTCTCTGGGCAGCTCATGCTGGCCCACGGCCCCATCGCCCGCGGGGTGGCTGATCTGCGGATCGCGCTCGGGGTCATCGCCGGCCGCGACCCCCGTGATCCGCGATCGGTGGACGCCCCGCTGATCGGGCCCGACGTCGAGCGCCGGGCGGGGCTGGTCGTCGAGCTGCCCGGGGGGCCGCTGCCCGCGGATTACGTCGACGCCGTGCGCCGGGCCGGCGCGGCGCTCGAGGCGGCCGGGTGGCAGGTCGAGGAGGTCGACCCGCCCGATCTGGCGGCGGTGGAGGACGTCTGGACCGGCCTCATCGTGGCCGACTTCGAGACGATGCTGCCCCAGATGCAGCCGTTCATCTCCGACGCGCTGGCGGGCCACCTCGAGCGGATCGTGGCCTCGACCGACGGGCATCGGATGTCGACCCACCGGCTGCACGCCGAGCGCTCCCGGCTGGGGCGCGTCTGGTCGGGGGCCTTCGCCGATCACCCGGTGATGATCGGCCCCAACTGGACCCGCCGCCCGTGGCCCGTCGACGCCGATCTCGACCCCGACGGCGGCCTGGATCTGTTGCGGGACAGCGTGCGCTTCACCATGCCGGGCAACGCGCTGGGGCTGCCGTGCCTCGCGCTGCCCACCGGGTGCGTCGACGGCCGGCCGACCGGGGTCCAGATCTACGCCGATCTGTGGCGCGAGGACCTGTGCCTCGCCGCCGGGGCCGTCGTCGAGGCCGCGGTGGGCCGGCCGGAGCCTATCGAGCCCCGCTGACCCCCACTGCGCCGCGGCCGGTTGAACTCCGCCCCGTCGACCGGCCACACTCGACGCAGGCGACGGCCCTCCGTCGACGCCGCGCTCGCGAGAGGCCATGCCAGACATCTCCCCCACTCCGCTCATCGGCGCCCTGCTCGCCACGCTGGCGTCGACATCCGCCCTCGCCGCCCCGCCCGCGGGCCCGGTGGAGGCCCCGGGCTTCGCCACCCTCGCCCGGATCGGCGAACACCGCACGTTCGGCCTCGCCGCGGCGGTCTCCGACGGCGATCCACAGACCGGCGCCGGCCTGGCCGGCCGCTTCGATCTCTATGGCTGGAGCCCGCTCGGCGGCGGCTGGGGGGCCCACGCCCAGGCCACGCTGGGGGTGGCCGACGTCTCCCGCTTCGGGCCGCCGGGCGCGGGCGCCCTCGACAGCGGCCCGCCGGTCGTCGACTCGCAGGCCGGGGCCGCGCTGTGGGGCGCCGTGGTCGGCGGGCACTGGCTGGCCCGCTTCGCCCGGGGCGGCATCCCCCTCGCGGCGGGGGTCATCCTGCCCACCGCCGGCTCGGGGGCCGACGCGCGCACGATCCGCGAGGACGGGCTCTACGGCCGGGTCACGGACGCCGCGGCCGCGTCCGATCCGGCGACCCGGCTCCGGCTGTCGGCCTCGCCCTGGCTCGACGAGGGTCGGGGGCGGCTGCGCCTCGACCTGGGCGCCGATCTGCCGCTGGAGGGCGAGGCCGAGATCCTGCTGCGGCTCAACGTCGGCTTCGCCCTGCGCCTGGGGCCGGCCGCCGCGACGGCCGAGCTGGCGCTGACGACCGAGGCCGACGTGCGGGAGATGGTGCTCTCGGGCGCGCTCGGCGCCCGCTACGTCGACGCCCCGCTGCGCCCCGGGCTGCATGTCGTGCTGCCCTTCGGCTCGGCCACCGACGACAGCGCGCCGTGGTGGACGCTGTCGATCGAGTGGGCGCCCGGCGGGTGAGCGCAGCGCGGTGTGCGACGGGCGGGCCTACTCGCACGCGACGTCGAAGAAGGGGGTGTCGGGCGGGAGGCACACCGCCCCGTCGCCTTCGAACCAGGGCAAGCAGCAGGTGTAGTCACCGGGGCAGGGCCCGTCATCGCACGGGACGAGGCACGTCGTGCGGCCCTGGAGGTCGGTCGGCAGCGGGGTGCACACTTCATCGGCGGTGCAGTCCGCGGCCCGGTCGCACAAGGGCGGCTCGTCGGGCGAGGGCCAGTCGCTGAGCTCGGGCGCGTGGCACTCGGCCCGGTCGGCGCAGACCGGGATCTGCTCGCCGTCGCGCAGGGCCAGGACGCACTCCGAGCCGGCCGGGCAGTCGCCGTCGTCCACGCAGCCACCCGGCGCGCAGGCCGGCGCCTCGCCCTGCTGGTAGTTCAGGCAGGAGAAGCCATCGGGGCAGTCGGCGCGCCCCGCGCACGGGCGGCAGGTCCCGGCGAAGGGATCGACGCACTCTCGCAGCTCGGGATCACAGCGCAGCCCGTCGGGGCAGCCCCCGACGCGGCAGCCGGGCAGGCAGATCGCGTCGACGCATGCCTGAGCGGGCGGGCAGGCGGCGTCGTCCCGGCAGCCGGCGATGCACGCCCCGTCCGAGCAGATGCGGCCGTCCCCGCAGGCGGCGTCGTCCCGGCAGCCCTCGACGCACAGCAGATCCTCGCAGATGCGCCCCGGCCCGCAGGCGGCGTCGTCCCGGCAGCCATCGGCGCACACCGCGTCTTCACAGATGCGCCCCGGCCCGCAGGCGGCGTCGTCCCGGCAGCCCCCGACGCACTGCCCGTCTTCGCAGATCTGGCCCTCGCCGCAGCGCCCGTCGTCCGCGCAGCCCGCCGCGCAGCGGTTGCCGACGCAGCGCTGGCCGACGGGGCACTCGCCGTCGGCGAAGCAGCAGCCCGCCTCGTCGGCCCCATCGGCGCAGTCATCCCGCCGGTCGCACACCGCGTCGGGCGGGACGCAGCGATCGCCGTCGCAGGCGAAGCCCCCCGGCGGGCAGGCGCAGGCCCCCTCGGCGCAGATGGCGCCCTCGCCGCAGACCACGCCGCAGCCCCCGCAGTGGGTCGGATCGTCAGCGGTGCCGACGCAGACGCCCCCGCAGGCCGATCCGCCGTCGCAGTACAGCTCGACCTGGATCTCGCGCAGCGCCCGCAGGCCGCCCTGGTCGAAGAAGATGGCCACGAAGGTGTGCCCGGTCGCGTCGGCGAAGTCGATGGGATCGACGCGCATGACATCGGCCCATGACACCGTGATGGCATACGCGCCGTCCCCGCCGCTCGAGACGAACGCCCCGTAGGACTGCCCGGCGGGCGACTCGAGCACCCCCGCGGCGAGGTCGTCGAGGCCGTCGGGATCGGTCATCACCGCCGAGATGCGCACCGACTCGCCGACGGTGATGCGGCGCACGTCGGTCGACAGGCTCAGGAAGCGGGGCGCGCCCGGCTCGGGGGCCTCGCAGGCGCCGGCCACGCAGTCGACGCCCTCGGGGCAGGCCCCGCACGAGCCGCCGCAGCCGTCCTCGCCGCAGGCCCGGTCGGCGCAGTCGGGCACGCACTCGGCCACGCACCGCTGCGCCGCGTCACAGCGCTCGCCCGCGGCGCACCCGCAGTCGGCGGGGCAGGTGGCGCAGGTCTCGTCCAGCGCGCCGTCGCAGGCCCCGTTGCCGCAGCACGCGCCGCAGTCGGCGGGGCAGGTCGAGCAGTCCTCGTCGGCGCCGCACTGCCCGTCGCCGCAGTCGGCCGACGGCGCAGCGCACCGCCCGGCGAGGGTGCAGACCTCACCCTCGGGGCAGGCCCCGCACACGCCGCCGCAGCCGTCGCCCCCGCAGGTCCGATCGGCGCAGTCGGGGGTGCAGGCCGCGGCGTCCGGGGCCGCGTCGGCCGGATCGGGCCCGGCGTCGGGGGCGGGATCGGCGCCGGTGTCCGGGCGGGGGTCGGTCCCCACGTCGTCGTCACCCCCGTCACCCCCGCCGGGGGGCACGCAGGCGGTCGACAGCGTGAGCAGGACGCACAGTGGAAGCGAGGGCAGCAGCGAAGACAGCAACGCAGGCAGAGGGCGCGGCGCGGCGGGGGATGGCATGGGCGCTCCGGGGTCGCGATGGTGCCGGGGCACTCTACCGGGCCGCTCACCGGCAGGACAGGCCCGCGTGGGTCGTGACGGCCGACCGCGTCGGATCGCCGCCCCCTGCGGCGTTTCGCCATCTTGCGCCGGCTCTCCGTGGTCGGGTATCCCGTGCCCGATGCGCACCGCCCTGCCCCTGCTGTTCGCGCTGCTCTGCGCAGCGGCCCCCGACACCACCCACGCGTGCGCCGCCTGCGCCTGCGGCGACCCCACCCTGACGGTCATGGGCACCGGCAAGAGCTACGCCGGGCGGCTGCGGCTGTCGGGGGAGTGGCGGCGGCGCTCCGAGAGCATCCCGTCGGCCTATGGCACCGACCGGATCACCGAGGATCGCTACACCCTCGGCGTCGCCTGGGCCCCGCTCGACGCGTTGCAGCTCGCGGCGACGGTGCCGCTGGTCGACCGGACCCTCGACACCGTGACCCTGGCCCGCGACCGGGCGGTCCACATCGGCGACGTGGAGCTGATCGGGCGCTGGTTCGTGCTCGGCGCCCGGGGCCGAGCCACCCACCAGCTCGGGTTGACCGGCGGGGTGCGGCTGCCCACCGCCCCCGAGGTGAGCGGGGCCGGCGGCGCGCCCCTGCCCCTCGACGCCCAGCCGGGCAACGGCGCGGTCATGCCCAGCGTCGGCGCGTGGTACGCCGCCTTCGCCCACCCGTGGTCGGCGCACGTCAGCCTCACCGGGGTCGCCTCGACCGAAGGCCACGCCGGCTTCGCGCCGGGCCTCGCCGGCCTCGCGACCGCCTTCGGCCAGTATCAGTGGGGGGCCGGGATCGCGGCCCGCCTGGGCGCCGACGGGCGCTACACCGGGCGCGATACGCAGGGCGGCGCCCCGGTCGACGCGTCGGGCGGCGGCACGGCGTTCGCGTTGGGCGGTCTGGTCTACAGCCCGGTGACCGATACGCTGCTGCACGCCACGCTGCGCTGGCCGGTGTACGACGGGCGCCGGGGCGGCGAGCGCGCCGGGCCCTCGCTGGCGATCGGGCTGACCCATGATCTGTAGGCCGCTGGCCCTCGGACTGGCGCTGGCGCTGGCGGTCGGCTGCGCGATCGAAGACCCGGGGCTCGTCGCCACGCTTGAGGTCCGCCTCGAGCCCCTGCCCGCCGCGCCGGTCGAGACCTTCGCCGGCCCGATGACCCTCACCGACGCCCGGCTCGCCGTCGACCGGGCGCTCTTCGAACTGTGCCCCGACGCGCCCACCGCCGGGCCGCTCGGCTGGCTCGTCGGCCGGGCCTGGGCCCACGGCGGCTTCGAGCACGCCGAGGGCTCGCTCACCGTGCCCCTCGGCGCCGCGCTGGGCCCCGACGGCGCCGCCGAGGGCAGCGTCGCGGTGCCGCCGGACCACGCCATCTGCGCGGTCGTGCTGGTGCCGACCCAGCCGATCAGCGCCGAGCTGCACGTCTCGACCGAGGCCGGCCCCGAGGGCTGGCCGCTGCTCGTCACCCCCATCCGCTGGCCGGTCGAGCCGATGGCGCTCGACGCCGATCATCGCGCCGCCCGCTGGACGGTGACCGCCGATCCGGCGCGCTGGCTGGACGGGCTGGCCGTCGGCGGCGAGGCCCCGCTGCCGGTGCGCCTCGCCGACGGGGTGCGGGCCGGCTTCACGGTGCACGGGCCGACCCGGCGGGACGCGGACGGCGGCTGACGGCGGGGTACACTCGGCCGATGCCCGACCCCGAACGCCCGCCCGACCGCTTCGACGCCGCGCTGCGCTTGGCGGTGGTGCGCTCCGAGCGCGTGCGGGCGGCGGTGCTCTCCAGCCTCCTGGGGGGTATGTCGCTGATCGTCGGCGGCATCTGGCTGGCCACCGCCGACGACTTCGCCGCGCTGTCGGCCCACGCCGGGCGACGCTACCTGAGCATGGTCGTGATCCTCGGCGGCGCGCTCTACGAGCTGATCTGGTGCCGCATCCTGGCCCGGTTCGAGGCCGCCGGGCGCCGACCCTCGGCGTGGCTGATGGGGGCCAACGCGGCGGTCGAGGTGAGCATCCCGACCCTGGCGATCGGCGTCTTCACCACCTTCGTGCCCCCGCCCGAAGCCCTGATCGCGCCCCCGTCGTACGGCTACCTGATCTTCGTGGCGCTGACCATCCTGCAGCTCGACCCCCGCATCTCGCTGTGGGCCGGGGCGCTGGCGGCGGCGCAGTACAGCGGGCTGGCGCTGTATCACGCCGACGCGATCGCGGCCCACCCCGGCAGCCTGCTGGGGGTGATGCCGGCCTATCACATCCGATCGCTGTTCTTCGCGCTGGGCGGGGTGTGCGCGGCGCTCGTCGCCCGCGAGCTGCGGCGGCGGGTGGTGGCGTCGATCACCTCGGTCCAGGAGCGCGAGCGGGTGCTCGATCTCTTCGGGCAGCACGTCTCACCCCAGGTGGCCCGGGCGCTGCTGGCCGGAGAGCCGGCCCAGGCCAGCCGGGAGGTCGTGGTGCTCTTCCTCGACGTGCGGGGCTTCACCGCGTTCTCGGCCGCGCGTCGCCCGGACGCGGTCGTGGCCTACCTCGACGCGCTGCTCGGGCCGCTGATGAACACGATCCGGGCCCACCGGGGGGTGGTCGACAAGCTGCTCGGCGACGGCTTCATGGCGGTGTTCGGGGCCCCCGAGCCCGACCCCGACGCGGCGCCGAACGCGGTCCGGGCGGCGCGGGCGATGCTGGCGCAGGTCGACGCGCTGGTGGCCGGGGGGCTGCCGCCGACCCGGGTGGGCATCGGCATCCACAAGGGGCCGGCGGTGGCCGGGCTCATCGGCTCGGGGCGCCGACGGGAGTACACGGTCATCGGCGACACGGTGAACCTCGCGGCGCGGGTCGAGGGGGCGTGCAAGGCGCTCGACGCCGCGCTGCTGGTGACCGAGGCGGTGTGGCGGGCGCTGCCCCCGGCCGAGCGGGTGGGCGAGCGGCTGCCACAGACGCCGATCCGGGGCCGGGGCCCGGTGACGCTGTACCGGCTGACGCCGGGCGGGTGAACCCCCGTTGCCATCGGGGACCCGAGCGGTCACCCTGCGCACCCATCGTGGAGGTGTCTCATGGGATTCGGTCGGCTCAGTGCCCTGACGGTCCTGGCGCTGCTGGCGTGCAGCGGCGCCCGGGCCGAGGCGAAGTGTCGTCCGGTGCACGGCGCGGTGGACGGGGCGCCGGTCGCGGTCCGCGTCGAGGGCACGACACCGGGCGGGCTGCCCCCGAGCGGCCGGCTCGTGCTCTCGTGGCTGGCGCCGCCCGCCGCCGAGGCGTTCGGGCGGCATGGGCGCACGTCGCTGAGCGCGGTGATGCCGTTCATCCGCCACGCGCAGGTCTACGAGGTGCCGTTGCCCGCGCTGGCGGATGGGTCGGTTCGCTGTCCGATGCCGGCCGGGCCGCCCGGCGCCCGGGTGGTGGGGCTGCTCGAGTTCCGCGAGCGGTTCTGGTCGGCGCTGATGGGCGGCGGCCCCCGTCTCGTGGGCGCGGCGGTCAAAGCCGGGGCGCCGGTGCCGCTGAGGGCCCGGGGCTTCGCGGCGGCGGCGGTCGGGTCGAGGCCGTCGACGCCCCCGAAGCCATCGAAGCACTGCGCCGGGCCCCGCTTCGTGCATCTGGTGGGCGATGACCCGGCCCACCACGCCTGCGCGCTGCTGCCGAAGGATCACGACCCCCGGCGGCGCTATCCGGCGATCTTCATGCTGTCGGGGCTGTCGGGCGACGACACCAACCGCTTCGGCTGGGATGGCTTCGTACCGTTGGCCGATGCCCTCGCCGAAGAGACCGGGCCGGCCCTCTACATCGGGGTGAACAGCCAGGGGCCGGCGGGCTCGATCTACCCCACCGAAGCGAGCTCGAAGGCATGGCTCGACTGGCTGGCCGGCGGGCTGGCGAAGGCCGCCGGTGAGCGCCTGGGGGCCGATCCCGACGCCCGGGGCCTGATGGGGCAGTCCACTGGCGGGTTCAACGCGGTGAGCGTCGCGATGCTGCGGCCGGGGGCCTTCCGCTCGATGGCGGCCGTGGCCCCCGACGCGCTCGACATGGGATCGTGGCTGCTCGACGGGGATGTCATCGACCCCCGCTGGCTGGCCTGGATGCGCCTGGAGGTCGGCGTGGGTGGCCCGGGGCAGATGGTGAGCTACGCCGCGGCGTGGTCCCCCGATGGGCGCTCGATGCCGGCCGATCTGGCGACCGGCGCGGTGCGGCGGGGTGTCTTGAAGGCATGGCTGACCCACAGCCCGTATGCCATGCTGGGCCAGCCGGCCCATCAGGGCGCGCTGCGCGGTCTCGACGGGCGGCTGCACATCGTGGTGGCCGACAACGATCCCTTCGACCTCGCCCCGCCGGCCCGGCACTTCGCCGCCCGGTTGAAGACGCTGGGCATCGACCATCGGCTGGTGGTCGACGAGCACGGGCACTTCGGGCTCGACAAGCGGCTGCCGGCGGTCCTGCGGGCGATGCTGACCGATCTGGCGGGCGGCCTACCAGCGGATGGCGAGCAGTAGCTGGATCATGCCGATGAGGAAGAGCGCGAGCACGATGAACATGTAGCCCGCGTCGAGCAGCAGCCGTTTGCGGGTGCCGAGCAGCTCGCCTTCTTCGGCGCCGCCCGCCTCGATCCAGCCCCGCTGCACCTGCCGCTGGTTGCCGATGATCAGCACCCCCATCACGATGAACAGAATGACGCCGCTGCCGACGAGCGCCATCACCAGCCGGGACTCCCAGACCGTCTTCATCTCGGCGACGGTCTGCTTGGCGGTGACGCCCGAGTCGGCGAGCAGCGGGGGTTCGGCCTCGGGGCGGGGCAGGCGGCCGAGCAGGTCGCGCAGCAGGCGGGGGCTGTCGTCGGCGTCGGCGGCGTGGGCCCGGAGCGTCGGGGGGTCGTAGCCCTTGTCGGCCATGGCTTCGGCGACCCAGCGGATCAGCTCGGGGGTCGTCTTCCGGCTGACGACGAGGAAGCGGCCGGCGCGGGCGTCGCCCGGCTGGTAGGTGTTCTGCAGCACCTGGACCCAGACCAGGGTCGGATCGGATGGCAGCGATGGGATGGGCAGCGTCGCGCGCCCGGCGCCCTGGCTCAACCGGGTGGTGGCCGCGCCGATCCAGCGGTCGCCGTGCCACAGGTCGACGAAGACGTCGGCGTCGCTGTGCAGCGCCCGGAAGTGGGCCTCGATGGGGCCGCCGGGCGCCACGATCGGTCCGGGCACCGCCAGCGCGAACTGGGTGTTGGTGTGATGCACCCGGCGGTCGGCGATGGTCTCGGTGCCCGACAGGGCAGGCGGCGTGGGCGGTGCGGGCGGCGCCTCGGCGGGCGGCGGCTCTTCGGGGGGCGGCTGTTCGGGGGCGTCCGTGGGCGGCGGGGCCGCCGCGCCGGCCCGGAGCTGGAAGTCGAACACCGGGTGCATCGGCAGCACGTCGATGGTGGCCAGCCCGTGGCGATCGGTCACGATCCGCTGGGGGATGGCCTTCGCGCTGCGGCCCAGGCTCATCGAGAGCTGCACCTCGGCCGACAGCGGGCGCCCCTCGGCGTCGGCCGCCCGCACCACCAGCGCCCCGGGCAGGCCGCCGGGCAGGACGTGATCCAGCGGGCGGATGTCGAGCTTCAGCGGGCCCCGGTCGGGCTTGGGCGGGTGCTTGGGCTTCGGCGGCGGGGGCCACTCGAAGCGGGGCGCCTCGGGCCGCACGGTGATCGGAAAGCGGGCGGTGACCGGCCCGTCGGGGCCCTCGGCGTCGATGCGCACCTGCCAGGTCCCCGGGCGGCCGGGCGCGGTGAGGTGGCCCTGCACGAACAGCCCGGCCGGATCGGCGACGCGCTGGGTCGGGCCGGGGTTGCCGTCGGCGTCGGTGAGCTGCACGGTCAGCGGGCCCAGCGCCTGGTAGCGGCCGAAGCGCAGATCGCGCAGCGCGGCCCGGACGACCGCCGGCTCGCCGGCGACCCACTCGCCGGTGCCGAAGACGTGCAGCCCGTAACGGGCGTCGATGCCGGTGAGCACGATGCCCCCGCCGAGCACCAGCCCGAACCAGACGACCCCGGCGACGAGCAGCAGCGTGCGATAGCGGGCGAGCGCGCCGATCAGGCCCGGGCGGCGCGCCGCGGGGGCCGGGATGTCATCGTCGATGCCATCGTCGGTGCCATCCGTCACGGCTCGTCGTCCTCCACCTCGGGGGCCGGGGCGACGTGGATGTCGGCCAGCCGGGCCAGCCGCCGCTCGACCACCGCGTCGAACGCCGCCCGGTGCGCGGCGGCCACCGGCTTGCCCCGGGTGATCTTGAGGGTCGAGGGGTCGACGTAGCGCCCGCTGCGCTTGACCCCGAAGTGCAGGTGGGGCCCGGTGCTGCGGCCGGTGGTGCCGACGTAGCCGATGACCTGCTTCTGGCGCACCCGCACCCCCTTCTTGATGCCTTTGGGGATGCGGCTGAGGTGGGCGTAGGCGCTCTCGAGGCCGTTGCCGTGGTCGACCCGCACCAGCTTGCCGTTGGGGCCCTTCCACGCGGCCCAGGTGACGGTGCCCCCGGCCATGGCCCACACCGGGGTGCCGGTGGGCGCGGCGTAGTCGACCCCCATGTGGGCCTTGGTGTAACCCAGCACCGGGTGCTTGCGCATGCCGAAGCCGCTGGAGATGCGGGCGAACTTGAGCGGGGTCGCCAGGAAGGTCTTCTCGGCGCTCTGCCCGTCCTCGAGGTAGTAGTGGCCGTCGACCTCGCCCTGGCCCTCGGGCACGAACCAGAAGGTGCGGAACTCGCCGACCTGCCCCACGTACTCGGCGGCGAGGATGCGCCCGTAGCGGATGAACTCGCCGTCCTTGGTGACCTTCTCCACGATCACCCGGAAGCGGTCGCCAGGGTGGGTGTTCTTGTAGAAGTCGATGTCCCAGGCGAAGACGTCGGTGACCAGCGCCACCAGCGCCGGGGACTCGCCGGCCCGCTGCATCGCCCGGTAGAGCGAGTTGCGGATCTCGGCGCCGACCTCGGCCTCGACGTGCTCGACCGGCACGTCGACCCGGCTGCCCTCGTAGCTGTCGTCGGCCCCGCGGGTCACCTCGAAGACGTCCAGCGGCCCGTGCTCGAAGCGGAAGCCCACCAGCTCGCCGGTCTTGCGGTCGAGGCGCACCGCGAAGGCGGCGCCGGGGCGGGCGGTGCGGAAGTCGTAGAGCCCGTCGAGCGCGGCGACGATGCGGTGCACCTGCCCCCCGGTCACCCCGTAGGCTTCGAGCGCGGCCCCGAGGGTCTGGCTCTTCTCGAGCACCCCGTCGTGGGTCACCCAGGGCACCGGCGGGCCGGGGGTGCGGGGGGTCAGCTCGTCGAGCGGGGGCCGGGCCTCGACGACGGGCTCCGGCTCGGGGGGCGGGGTGTCCGGGTCGAGGCGGGTGTGGAGCTGGGGCGCGTCGGGCGGCGGCGGCAGCATGTCGTCGGACTCGTCGACGAGCACCACCAGCCCGATGGCGGTGGAGAAGACGAGGGCCCCGGCGAGCAGCGTGCCGACGGGCAGCGGCTTGCGGGGCGGTCGGTCGCGCAGCGGGGGCACGGCGGGGATGGCTCCAGGCGGACGATGCGGGCGTACTCTACAGGATGGCGATCGGCGATTCGACCGACCCGCGCGCGGGCTGGGGGTTCCCGGTCAGCGGCGCACGGCGGGGATGCCGCCCAGGCTCTTGGGGTAGCGCTGGCGGAGCTGCAGCAGCGCGTTGCGCGCCGCCCGCCGATGCACCTTCTGCCGGGTCAGCTCGATCAGCACCAGCTCGGCGTCGGGGCCGCCCACCCGGCCCAGGCGGTCGGCCGCCCCGTGCACCACCTCGGCCACCGGGTGGTGCAGCAGCGCGCCCAGCGCGGCCTCGGCCCGGGGGCCGGTGGCGGTGTGCAGCCACTCCAGCAGTCCCAGCCCGACCCGGGGGTCGGGGTCGGCGGCGGCGGTCGTCAGCCGGTCTTCGGCCAGCGGCAGGCTGCGCCGCCCCAGCGCGCACAGGGCGCTGCCCCGCACGCCGCCTTCGGGGTGATCCAGCAGCAGGTCGAGCCGGGCGGCGAGGCCGTCGAGGGGCCACAGCTCGATGAGGGCGTCCACCGCCCGGGCCCGAACCGGGGGGTCGTCGATGGCGAGCAGCGCGACCAGGGTGTCTTCGTCTCCGGCGACCTCGGCGGCCAGGACCCGGCGCCAGGGGTCGGGGTCGGCGAGCAGCCGGCGCTGCACCTCTTCGGTCACCGGGCTCGCCGGGGCGCGGGCCCGCAGGGTGCGCAGGGCGTTGGCCGCCACGGCCGGGGGCTCGGCCGGGGCGCGGGCGAGGCGTTGCAGGGCGGCGGCGACGTCCCCGGGGCGGTGCACGCAGGCCGCCGCGCCCCGGGCGAGCTGCTCGATCAGGCGCCGGATGGCGCGGGGGCGGGCGGTCCGGGGGGCGTAGGCCAGCGAGAAGAAGAGGCGGCCATCGGTCACGGTGACGTCGTAGTCGGCCACCAGCCGGGCCCAGGCGTCGCGGGCGGCGCGGTCGAGCAGGGCCACCCGGGCGTCGAGCGGCCCCCGCACGCCGACCCGGGCGTCGAAGTCGGGGTCGCCGGTGGGCCAGAAGCGGCGGGCGGTGCTGCGCCGCTGGAGGGACAGCTCGGCCCGGGCCTCCTCGGCGTCGGGCAAGGGGTTGAGCCAGAGGCACTCCAGCCCGTACTCGTCGGTGCCCAGCTCGGCGTCGAACCGGCGCCCGGCCGCGGCGATGCGGGCCAGGGCGTGGTCCCCCACCCCAGCGCTCGGCTCGCCGCCCAGGCTCCGCAGCGCGCGTAGCCAGCCCCGGCGTCGGCGGCGGGCGAAGACCCGATCGTGGTCGAGCGCGATGACCCCGAACAGCGCCAGCCCGGTCAGCGCGAGGCCGATGATCACGCCGGCCTCGGTGTGGGCCGGAGGCAGGCGGGGCATGACCCCCAGCGCCAGGATCGGCCACGCCAGCAACAGGCCGCCCCCGACATAGACCAGCCGCCGGGTGGTCGCCGCGGCCGAGCGCACCGGCGGCTCGACGTCGACCGGCTCGGGCGCGCCGCCGGGGGTGAGCTCCCGGGGCATGATCACCGAGGCGATCGGCAGCGCGTCGGTGGACAGCAGCGTGCGCGGCTGATCGTCGGGGGCGGGACGGCTCACCCGATGACGATGGCCCGCATGGCACCTCGACGGCAAGGGGCCTGTGACAGCATCGTACCGGGAGGCAGCCGCCGATCAGAGCGACACCCCCACGGTCAGCCGCGCGGCCAGCCCGAAGAGGTCGGCCTGCTCGGCGAAGTCGTACGACCGGAAGTCATCCTGCGCGCTGCCCCACAGCGGCAGGCCATAGCTGGCGAGCAGGCGCAGGTTCACCCCGATCTCCGGCCCCCAGTAGATGTATTCGACCCCGGCGTGCACATCGAGCACGAGGCCCGAGATGTCGCCCGCGCAGTATCCGTCGCCGCAGAACCACTCGCTGTCGATGTACTCGAGCCCGGCCAGGGTCGGCAGCCGGAGCGTCGATCCCACGCCGCGGGCGTTGCGCCCGTCGTAGGGGGTCCAGGGGATGCCACCCATAGCGAAGGCCCGGGCGCCGCTGCTCAGCAACCAGTGGCCCCAGGCGCCGCCGATGTCGAGCTCGACGCCGTCGTGGACCCAGCCCAGCTCGGCGCCGACCACCTGGAAGCCGACCGGCACCTGCGCGCCGAGGTAGGGGATCTGGATGCGCAGGTGGATCTCATCGTCCCCCGGCTCGCTCCCGGCGGCGGGCGCGGCGACGAGCAGGGCGAGGGCAGCGAAGAGCGCGGGCGCGGGCTTCATCTCGGCGTCCTCTCGGGGGCCCGTTTCGATCGGGCCGTCGGCAGCACGGCTGCCCGGCTTCGCAAACGGCATGCCGCCCAGGCAGCCGATGCCATCGCAGACGGGGTCACCATCCGGTGACGGTTGCCACCGGCCCCCGTCCCGACGCCGCGCCGCGTTTTATTCACCGCCGACAGATCCAATCCTCCCCGATCGCGTAGGGCTGTGGCACTCTCGCTCACGAGGAGGACCCCCACCATGCATCGAACGCGCACCCCGCTCTCACTCGCGGCCCTGTGCCTGATGGCCTTCGGCCTCATGGCCCCCGCCCTCGCCCAGAACCCGGCCAAGGTCGCCGCCGGCCCCACCGAAGCCCCGTTCAGCCTCACCGCCGCCGACGGCACCGGGCTGGCCCTCGTCGGCCTCGACGCCCGGGCGGTCATCGACGGCCCGCTCGCCTTCACCGAGCTGCGGCTCGTCTTCGAGAACCCCAACAACCGCACGATCGAAGGGCACTTCAAGGTGACGATGCCCGACGACGCCGCGATCTCGCGCTTCGCGATGAAGATCCGCGGCGCGTGGATGGAGGGCGAGGTCGTCGAGAAGCAGGCCGCCCGCCGGGCCTACGAGGACGCCCTGCACCGGCGCCAGGATCCGGCGCTGCTCGAGCAGGACGGGGGCAACATCTTCCGGGCGCGGGTCTTCCCCATCCAGGGGCGCGAGCGCAAAGAGCTCATCATCGCCTGGTCCCACGAGCTGACGACGGCCGGCGAGGCCTACCGGCTGCCGCTCGCCGGGCTGCCGTCCATCGAGTCGATGAAGCTCACCGCGCTGACCTCGGCCGCCACCGCCGGCGGGCCGAAGACCTCCCTCGGCGGCCAGAACAGCCGCTACCAGATCACCACCGTCGAGAAGCAGAACTTCACCCCCGACCAGGACTGGGTCGTCTACGGGGGCGACATCCCCGCCAGCGGCGACGCGCTGCGCAACGGCGAGCTGGCGGTGGTGCGCTTCACCGCGCCTCCGGCCAGCGGCGACGTGGGGCTGACCGGGGCGGTGATCCTGTTCGACACCTCGGCTTCGCGGGCCATCGGCTTCGACGCCCGCCTCGCCGGGCTGAAGGCCCTGGTGGCGAAGCTGCCCGACATCGGCATCCAAAGCGTCACCGTCATCGCCTTCGACCAGTTCAGCGAGCGCATCTACGAGGGCGCCCCGGCCGGCTTCGGCCAGAAGCACATCGACCGGCTGAAAGAGCGCGGCGCCCTGGGCGCGAGCAGCTTGCAGGTCGGCCTCGAGGCGGCGGCGTTCACCGAGGGCGCCGGGCGGCGGCTGATCATCGTCGGCGACGGCGTCGTGACCGCCGGCGAGACCGAGCGGGACGCGCTCAAGACGCAGGCGGCGGCGCTGACCGGGCGGGGCATCACCCGCATCGACGCCATCGTCGACACCTCGGCCCGGGACGGCGCGCTGCTCGAGCAGCTCGTGACCGCCGACGGGCTGATGCCGGGCAAGGTGATCGAGGGCCGCAACCCGATCGAGCAGCAGCTCGATCGGCTGCGCAAGCTGGCCCTGGCCGACGTGCAGATCGCCGTCGACGGCGCCAAGTGGATCTGGCCCGAGCGGGTGCGCGGCCTTCAGGGCGGCGACGCGGTGCTGGCCTTCGTCGAGCTGCCCGCCGGGGCCCCGCTGCGGGTGAAGCTGTCGGGCGGCGTCGATCGGGTGGTCGAGCCGGCGACGCGTCAGGCCGAGCAGCCCCTGCTCGAGCGGGCGTGGGTCAAGGCCCGCATCGAGCGGCTGGAGAATCTGCGGGCCAAGAGCGATCCCGATCTCAAGGAGGCCCTCAAGCAGCAGATCATCACCCTCTCGACCCGCCACCGGGTGCTGTCGACCTACACCGCGCTGGTGGTGCTCGAGACAGAGAACGACTACCGGCGCTTCGGCATCGCCCGCAACGCGCTGGCCGACATCCTGACCGTGGGGCCGACCGGGCTCGAGGTGATGCAGCGCAAGGGGCAGGCGCTGGCGGTGGCCACGCCCCCGCCTCCGCCGCCCCGGCGGGTGAGGGACCGCAACCGGCGGGCCGAGCGCGAGCGGCGGGACGCGCGGCCCCGGGCCAAGCGGCGCTCGCGGGCCCCGGGGGCGCCGAGCGGAGGCGCGCCCGAGGCGGATGATTCGATCGCGATGGACAGCCTCGACGAGGGCGCGCTGGCGGACAAGGACGCCGAGTCGGGCGGGGACGGCTTCGCCGGGGGGGCGCCGGCCACCGCCACCGCCACCCCCGCGCCGCCGCCGACCGAGGCCGCCGCGCCGGAGCCGGAGATGGCCCGCGCGTCCGCCGCGCCGATGGACGAGGCCAAGTCCGAGGAGGCCCCCCGCCGGGCCCGCCGCATGCGCCCCCGCCCCCGCCCGTCGAGCGGCGTGGCCGTCGCCGCCGAGGAGGCCGAGGCCCGCCCCGATCCGTTCCCCGCCCGCCAGCCGGTGCAGGTGGCGAAGCCCACCGGTGAGAGCCAGGGCCGCCGCGAGCTGCGCGAGATCGAGAAGGGCCGCCCGGCGCTGACCGGCGAGATGGCGCAGATCGACAAGGCCCTGGCCCGGGGCAAGGTGAAGCGGGCGCTGAAGTCGGCCCGGGCGTGGCGGGCGAAGGACGCCACCGATCTGCTGGCCCTCGTCGCGCTGGGTCGCAGCTATGCGATGGCTGGCAACGGCATCGAGGCCGCGCGGGCCTTCGGCAGCGTCGTCGACCTCTACCCCTCGCGGGCCGATATGCGCCGCTTCGCCGGCAACTGGCTGGAGCGCCTGGGCCGGGTGGGCCTCGAGATGGCCGCCGACACCTACCGCAAGGCGCTGGCCCAGCGGCCGGACCACCCCTCGATCTACCACCTGCTCGGCCTGACCCTGGCCCGCCTGGGGCAGTACGACGAGGCGATGCGGGTGGTGCTCGACGGCATCACCGCCCGCCGGGTGAACGGCCGGTTCGCCGAGGTCGAGCGCATCCTGGCCGAAGACGCCCAGATCATCGGCGCGGTGTGGGCTGCCGCCGAGCCCGCCCGCCGGGACGAGATCCGGAGCCGGCTGGCGTCGAAGAGCCTGAAGATCGACGGCCGGGCGACCACCCGCTTCGTGCTGACCTGGGAGACCGACGCCAACGACGTCGACTTCCACATCTTCGATGAGGACTACAACCACGCGTTCTACAGCCGGCGCGGGCTGGCCACCGGGGGCAACCTGTACGCCGACATCACCACCGGCTATGGCCCGGAGTGCTTCACCATCTACGACGCCGACGCCTTCCCCTACCGGCTCAAGGCCCACTACTACAGCCGGGGGCCGATGGGTCACGGCGCGGGCAAGGTCCAGATCATCCGCCACGACGGCAAGGGCGGCCTGGGCGTCGAGGATCGCCCGTTCGTCATCATGCAGGACGGGGCCTACGTCGACCTGGGCAAGGTCACCGCCAAGGACGCCAAGCCGGGCAAGCCGGGCGCGGTGCAGATCGCGAAGTAGCACGGGCTTGCCCGATGAGCGCGGTCGAGGGATAAGGGCTCCATGCGGCGAGGAGCCCGATGACCATGACGCTCGACGAGGCGCTGCGGCGAACGGCAGAGGCGGTGCGGGGGTCGGATGCCGATCGGGCGGTGATTCGGGAGGCGATGCGCCGGATTCAGGCGGCCGCATCCCAGCGCCTGCCCGGAGCCCGATTCGCCTCGGTTGGCGATACCCGTCGGGTGCTCACCCGCCCACTCGGCCCCAGGGCGCGGGTGCTCATCGTCCCTCGAGCCGAAGACATCGAACGACCGCGACTCGTCGCCTTTCTGCGCGAGGCTCTGGCCCGGCTCGTCTCCACCGAACCCGAAGCGCTGCCAGCAGAAGCATCGACATGGCACGCACATGACATGGTCTCCGGACTCCAGGTACACGTCTGGCTCGGTCGAGAGGCCCCCGACATCAGCCCCGACGTCTATGATGTCCTCTTCGATGACACCATCAGCCAGTTCAGGTTCGATCGGGTTTCGGCGGACCATCACCGAGCACGACGGTTCTTCGGCGAGCGCCACGACACGGTCTATCTACTGTTGCACGCGCTCACCGTCGCCGGAATGCCAGAATGCGCTGACTCATTCTACTCGAACCGATGGCGGGGGGAGCCACCCGAGGGTTTGGGCCGGCTGTTTCGGTGGGTGCTCGCTCACATCGCAGACACGACACCCGATATCACGGTCGGCAGCCTGTTTCCGCAAGCGACCGCGATGATTCGTCGAGCGCGGGGCATGGAGCGGACCCGCGTGATCGCGACGCTCTTCAGACAGACAACCGACCGGGTAGCGCGCGCGCTCACCCTCGAAGAGCGCGGCCGGCTGCACGAAGCGCACGCCCTGCTCGCCGAACTCTTCGGCCCGAGCTATCCCATCCAGCCCCCCGCCGAGCATGTCATCGGCCTGCGCCTGGATGCCTTCCTGCCCGTGCCCGATGCCATCCCCGACGCCCCCCGCCCGGCCCTCGCCTTCGACCTCGACGGCCCGCTCGCCGAGCCCGACGCGCTCGACCCCGAGGCCTGGCAGCGCCTCGGCGACCGCGTCGACATCGCCGTCCGCCGCGCCCGCGAAGAAGCCCGCAAGCACCCCCGGGTCCGGGTCGTGATCGCCGGCTACGCCCCGCACGCGGCCTTCGTCCAGGCCGGCATGACCCTGAGCCGGTGGTGTGGGCGCCACACCCTGGCCAACCCCCGCCACGGCGATCACGATCGCTGGGATGTCATGGATCTCTCCCGTCCGATCGATCTGGAGAGGCCGGCCTTCCTCGACGCCGCCCGCGGCCTGAGTCGCATCGAGCCTTCGCTCGAAGTCGGCCGGGTCGCCGTGTTCGTCGGCATGGGGGACCACACCGCGCCGAGCTGGGCCATCGACGACTACTTCGCCGAGCGGGACGAGCCGCTGATCGGCCTGATCGAGCTGTGTACCACCCAGACCGTACTCGACGCCGACAACGCATCCGCCGCCGCGCTCGACATCGGGGACGCCCTCCGCCGCCTGCGGGCGCTCTACCCTCGGGCCTATGGGCTCGCGCTGTTCATCGCCGGCCCGGCGCCGCTGGCGTTCATCGTCGGCCGGGCCATCAACCCCAACGTCTTCGGCGATGTCTGGACGACGCACTTCGCCAATGGCCGCTATCTGCCGGCGCTCGACCTGCCGTGGCCCGGTCCGCTGCTGCCCGAAGAGCAGGCTCGCCTGACTCACCTCTCGCTCGACGGATATCGGGGGCTGGGCGACTTCGACCTGGAGTTCGACCCCCGGCTGACGGTGCTCATCGGCGCCAACGGCGCGGGTAAGACCAGCGTACTCGACGCGCTGGCGATGTTGCTCGGACGGCTGTTCGACGGGCTGCCGCCCGACCCCACCCATCGCGAGTGGTCGCTGGATGACATCACCGTCTCGCGCGACCGCCTCGACGGCGCCGCGACCCTCGAGATCGGGCAGTCCTCGCTGAAGCTGCGCCAGGGCCGCGACCTCGACGGCCCCGCTGGAGGCGAAGCCCCGACCGACACCGTCCGCCGGCTGCGGGCTCAGGTCCGGGCCGAGCCGGACGCGGCGTCGCTGCCCATCGCGGTGTATTACACCACCGCTCGCAGTCAGGCGGCGAGCGACGCCCCGGGCGAGCCATCCGACGCGCCCCCGTGGCAGCTCCGACTCGAAGCCTATCGCGGCGCGCTGACCGGCCAGCAGACCGGCTTCGCCGGCTTCTTCCGCTGGTTCAAGGCGCGCGAGGATCTGGAGAACGCCGAGCGGACCCGCGACCCGCAGTATCGCGACCGGCCGCTGTCGGCGGTCCGCCGGGCGATCGCCGACTTGATGCCCGGGTTCCACGACCCGCGGATCCAGCGGCGGCCGCTGCGCTTCTGCGTCGACAAGGGGTCGACGACGCTGACGAGCGACCAGCTCTCATCGGGCGAGCGGGGCCTCATCGCGCTCGTCGGCGATCTCGCCCGGCGCCTCGCCGACGCCAACCCCGGCCGACCCGACCCGCTTCACGGGCCGGGGATCGTGCTCATCGACGAGGTCGAGCTGCACCTGCACCCCGGCTGGCAGAGGCTCGTCCTCCCCGGGCTCTTGCGGGCCTTCCCCGGCTGCCAGCTCGTCGTCACCAGCCACTCACCGCAGGTCGTGGGGCACGTCGAGGCTGATCAGGTGCGCATCCTGCGTCGCGCGGATGGACGGGTCGAGGTCTCGCAGCCCGATGGGGCCTACGGGCTCGACGCCAACCGGCTGCTGGAGGATGTCTTCGGCGTGGACCGGCAGCCGGAGGAGATCGGCCGTCGGATACGTGAGCTGTACGCCCACCTCGACGCCGGCCGGGTGGACGAGGCGAGAGCGATCTACGATCGGCTCGTCGAGCGCATCGGCATCCCCGACCACCCCGAGCTGGCCCGAGCCCGGATCTGGCTCGATCGGATGGGACGCGACGGGGCATGAGGCACATCCAGAAGGGCACAGCGCCGGCGGCCTACGCGGCCTTCGAGGCGGGCGTGCACGATCCCCGGACTGCGAGATGGAGACGCCTGCGGCGCTCTCATCGCCCCGCGCTCGATGCCTTGTGGCGCGCCCTGCTCGCTGAGCAGGGGCACGCGTGCGGCTACTGCGGCGCCCGGGTCGCCCGGCAGCGCGACGAGAGGGCCCCTGACGCGGGTCACATCGAGCATGTCATGCCCAAGGCGGCCCATTGCTTCCCCGAGCGCAAGTTCGCCTATGACAACCTGATGGTCTCCTGCCAGGGCCGGCTCGTCGGCCGGGCGCCCCGCGAGCCGCGCCACTGCGGGGCAGCCAAGGGCGACTGGCCGGCGCCGACGACGGTGGACGACTTCGTCTCGCCGCTCGACCCGGAGGTGGCGGGGGCGTTCCACTACACGCTCGATGGCCGGGTGGAGGCGGCGGCCGGGCCACGGGCCGACGCGGCGGCCGAGACCATCGAGCGGCTGAAGCTGAACCAGCCGCGGCTGGTCGCCAACCGCCGGGCCGCGCTCGACACGTGGGCCGACCGGATCGAACGCGGCGGCGACGCGCTGCCGACGCCTGCGCCCGACACGCCGGTCGAGCCATACTTCGCCGCGCTCGTCGGCGTGCTGGGCCGCTTCGGCTTTCTGCCGCCACCCTGAGTCCACCGCGGCGCTCAGCCCGCGCCCTCCGGCGCCTCGGACATGTCGTCGCCGAGGATGCCCTTCACGTACAGCTCGCGCACGAGCACCATCACCACCACCGCCAGCGGCACCGCCAGCATCACCCCCACCGGGCCCGCCGCGAAGCCGATCACCGTCTGCGAGCCGATGACCAGCGCCGCGGGCAGCAACACCGTGCGCTGCTGGATGAGCGGGGTGATGACGTAGCTCTCGAGCACCTGCACCACCGCGTAGAGCGCGAGCACCGCCAGCGCGAGGCTGCCCGACTCGACCCAGGCGAAGAGCAGCGGCGGGGCGAGGGCGAGCAGGGGGCCGACGAAGGGCACGAAGCACAGCAAGCCGGTCAGCGCGCCCAGGGTCCACGGCAGCGGCACCCCGAGCAGCGCCAGCCCCACCGCCGAGCCGACCCCGACGATGGCCATCGACGCCAGCCGGCCCACCAGCCACCAGCCGAGGCTGCTCGACAGCGCGTCGAGCACCTCGCCGGCCCGCTCGCGGTGGTCCTGCGGCACGAGGTGCAGCGCGCCCCGGGCGTAGCGGGCGGGGGACAGCGCGAGGTAGACCCCGACGATCAGCACGACCGCGAGGTTGGCGAGCGCGCCGAAGGCCGTGCCCATGATGGCCGAGAGCGAGTCGCGGATCTGCTGGGCGGTGAGCGTCTCGCCGCCGTTGATGGGCTTCTCGGGCAGGTACTGGCCCACGCCGCTGCCGCGCAGCTTCTCCCAGGCGCCGGCGGCGGCGTCGGGCACCCGCTCGGCGACGTCGGCGACGCGCTCGGCGACGACCGGCGCGGCGAAGATCCCCAGCAGCGCGGCCGCCGCGACGAAGACGAGCAGCACCAGGCCCACCGAGAGGCGGGCGCTGAGCGGCGTGTAGCGGTCGGCGAGATCGGCCAGCCCCCGCAGGAAGACGGCCAGCAGGACGGCGCCGAAGAAGAGCATCACCACCGAGAAGCCCCGCACGACGGCCAGCCCGAGGGCCAGCGCGAACAGGGCGATGGTGGAGGCGATCAGCGCCCGCGAGGCGAAGCGCATCGGTGAGGTGGGTTCGGGCTGGGAGATGGCGGCCCCCGGTCATGGCAGATGAGCGGGGCCACCGCGCGGGCCCCGTCATGAGAGGCGCCCGCCGGGCGGGTTGTCACAGCCCGGGTACGGGACCCGGGCCGGCGGCTGCTACTTCGCCGGCGGGGACGCGCCCTTCGCGGGCGGCGGCGCGGGGGTCGCCTTGGGCATGAACGGCTCCTGCTCGACCTGCTCGGGCGGCGGGGCCGGCGCCGCGGGGGCGGGCTTGTCGCGGGCGGCGTCGGGCACCCAGTCGGCGCCGACCGGGTCGGGGCAGGTCTGGGAGGCCTCCTTCCAGCCGCACGCCTTGCGGTTGCCGCCGGTCTCGGCGTTGAGCTGGAGGATCACGAAGTTCACCCGCCGGTTGCGGGCCTCGGGCACGCTGTCGCCGGTGCGCACCGCGAGCTGCTCCTCGCCGTAGCCGCAGGCCATCAGCCGCCGGGCTTCGACCTGCTTCTGGCCGACGAGGTAGGTCCGCACCGCCGCCGCCCGGTTCTTCGAGAGCACGAGGTTGTTGGCGTTGGTGTCCATCGTGTCGGTGTGACCCTGGATCTCGAGCCGCTCGATCTCGGGGTAGGCCGCGAGCACCTCGGCCAGCCGCTCGAGCGTGGCGTAGCTCTCGTCGCCCTTGATGGTCCACTTGGCGGTGTCGAAGTGCACCTGGCCCACCGAGATGCTGCAATCGCAGGCGTCGCCCTGCCCGTCCCCGTCGACGTCGGCCTGATCATCGGCGATCTCGGGGCACAGGTCGCACTCGTCGCCGACGCCGTCGCCGTCGGTGTCCACACCCCCGCCGGGCTGATCGGGGCAGTAGTCGCAGGCCGAGCCGATGCCGTCCCCGTCGGGATCCTCGCCGCTGCCCTCGACCTCGGGGCACAGGTCGCAGGCGTCGCCGATGCCATCCCCGTCGCGGTCGCTCTGATCGTCGTTGGCCACCCCGGGGCAGTTGTCGCACTTGTCGCCGGTGCCGTCGCCGTCCTCGTCCTCGCCGCACAGGTCGGGCATGTAGGCCAGCCCCACGAAGCCCCGCACCCGGGGCGATCCATAATCGGCGTTGATCGCGGTGCCGAGGCCCGCGGTGACCGCGACCCCTTCGGCGAAGTGGTACCGACCGCCGAACAGCGCCTCGAGCGGCGAGCTGGCGCTGAGGTCGTTCACGTCGGCCAGCGGGACCCGCCCCATGCCTTCGAGGATGATCTCGAAGGGCTCGGTGACCGGGATGCCGAGGCCGATGCCATACAGCAGCTCGTTGCGCAGCTCGAGCTCGTCGATGTCGTCCTCGGGCCGGAAGCGCAGGCCGATGTTGAGCGCCGCCCGCAGCGCGTCGCCGATGTACTCGACGAACAGCTTGGGCACGAGCACTACCGCCCCCTCGCCGACGTAGCCCTCGTCATTGCCCGTCGGCAGGGTCAGCCCCAGCGACACGCCGACGCTGATCGGGATCTCCTCGTCGATCTGCCAGAACGCCCACCGGGCCATGAACCGCATGTCACCCAGGTTGAAGCCGCTCTGCTCGCTGTCTTCGACGACGGTGCCCTCGGTGTAGTGCACCGGGATGTCGACCCCGATCTCGAAGCCTTCGAAGAGCGCCATCGAGAGCTGGAGGTCGAGCGTGCCGAGCAGCGACACGTAGTCCAGGTCTTCGAGCACCTCGTCGGTGGGCAGCGAGCGGCTGACGAGCGGCTCGTCGGCCAGGCTCAGGTAGAGCGACGGCACGAGCTGGAAGGGCCGCGGGGTGCGGCTGCCCTCCACCGTGAAGTAGCCCAGGATGCCCGGCTGCGGCTGGAAGAGCTGTACGTCCTGGGCCTGGGCCATGTTGGGGGTCAGCCCGACGGCGAGCAGCAGCAGGCCGCCGATCGCCGCCGCCGCCCGCCGACGCCGCAGGGCGAGGCCGAGCCCGAGCAGGAGCCCGAGGGCCGCCGGCCAGCCCGAGCCGCCGCCGTGCCCGGTGGTGCTGCAGTCGGTGATGTCGGTGCCGGTGGGCACGATGCAGTCCGGGCCGCCGAAGTCCTCGTCGATGCGCCCGTCGCAGTCGTCGTCGATGCCGTTGCAGATCTCGCCGCCGACCCCGCCGTCGCCCACCGGGCGCAGCACGCAGCCGGCGAGGCAGGCGTCCTCGTCGGTCCGGCCGTCGCAGTCGTCGTCGACCCCGTTGCACAGCTCGGGCAGCGGCGCGGTCTGGTACTGGTCGCCGCAGTCACCGCCGGGGCAGGTGCACTCGCAGCCGGGCACCCCTTCGTCGAGGATGCCGTCGCAGTCGTCGTCCCGCCGGTTGCACACCTCGTCCCGCCGGGCGACGCCGAGCGCGCACGGGTCGCAGTCGGGCAGCCCCTCGTCGGTCAGCCCGTCGCAGTCGTCGTCCCGGTCGTTGCACAGCTCGGCCGAGCGGCCCGCCCCGTCGGCGCAGGCGCAGCCGGCGAGCCCCTCGTCGATGCGCCCGTCGCAGTCGTTGTCCCGCTGGTCGCAGGCCTCGGGCCCGTTGTCGAGGCAGCCGGGCTCGCACATCTCGAGGTTCTCGTCGATGGCGCCGTCGCAGTCCTCGTCGGTGCCATCGCACGACTCGTCCTTGGACGGCGGATCACAGACGCACGCCAGCCCCTCGTCGATGACGCCGTCGCAGTCGTTGTCCCGCAGGTCGCAGACCTCGGCCTGGGAGATCACCCCGTCGAACATGCAGGGGTCGCAGTCGAGCCCCTCGTCGATCCGGTCGTCGCAGTCGTCGTCGCCGTTGTTGCAGACCTCGGGCATGGGATCGCCTCCTTGCTGGCAGCCACAGATCCGGAAATTCTCGTCGATCCGCCCATCGCAGTCGTCGTCCTCGCCGTTGCACTCCTCACCGTGCGGCGGGTCGACGCCCTCGTCGGCGATGCCATCGCAGTCATCGTCGATGCCATTGCACACCTCGGCCGTCGGCTGACAGGGGTCCACGCAGCCTTCGGGGAAGTCCTCGTCGACGCTGCCGTCGCAGTCGTCGTCGATCTCGTTGCACAGCTCGGACAGCGGCGCGATGAGGTACAGGTCACCGCAGTCGCCGCCGGGGCAGGTGCAGCGGCAGGCCTCGAGGCCATCGTCGATGATGCCGTTGCAGTCGTCGTCCCGCCGGTTGCACACCTCGGCCCGGGGGGTGATGCCCAGAGCGCAGGGGTCGCAGCCGGGCAGCCCCTCGTCGGTCAGCCCGTCACAGTCGTCGTCGACGTCGTTGCACCGCTCGGTGCTCGGCACCCCGCCGGGGCCACAGCCGCAGTCGTTGAGACCCTCGTCGGTCAGCCCGTCGCAGTCGTCGTCGGCCCGGCCGCAGATGGCCTCGCCGCTGCGCAGGCACACCGCCGGGCCGCAGCCGGGCAGGTTCTCGTCGATGACCCCGTCGCAGTCGTTGTCCACCTCGTCGCACGACTCGACGGCGAACTGACGACACTGGCTGCAGCCGAGGCCCTCGTCCACCGCCCCGTCGCAGTCGTTGTCCCGCAGGTCGCAGATCTCGGGCAGCGACTGCACCCCCTCGAACATGCACGGCAGGCAGCCCTCGAGGCCCTCGTCGACGAAGCCGTCGCAGTCGTCGTCGGCGTCGTTGCACGCCTCGGCGGCCCCATCGCCGCCGCCGCTGCAGCCGCACTCGCGGAAGTTCTCGTCGACGCGGCCATCGCAGTCGTCGTCCAGCCCGTTGCAGTCCTCGGCGGTCGGGCCCCGGGTGTCCTCGTCGATGCGCCCGTCGCAGTCGTCGTCGACGCCATTGCACAGCTCGGGCAGCGGCGCGTTGAGGTACATGTCACCGCAATCGCCGCCGGGGCACTCGCACTCGCAGTCGGTCAGGCCCTCGTCGAGCACGCCGTCGCAGTCGTCGTCCAGCCGGTTGCAGCGCTCCTCGCCCGCCGGCACCCCGAGGGCGCACGGATCACACAGGTTGCCCGCCGCGTCGCGCAGCCCCTCGTCGAGCAGGCCGTCGCAGTCGTCGTCGATGCGGTTGCACACCTCGGCCCCCGCCCGCCCGTCGTCGGAGCAGCCGCAGCCGGTCAGATCCTCATCGACCGAGCCGTCGCAGTCGTCGTCCCGCCGGTTGCACACCTCGGGGGTGCCGTCGGCCGGATCACAGCCCCGATCGCACTCGCCGAGGCCCTCGTCGACCGTGCCGTCGCAGTCGTCGTCCAGCCCGTTGCACCGCTCGTCGGCGAAGACGTCGCACACGCAGGCCAGCCCCTCGTCGACGTCGCCGTCGCAGTCGTCGTCCTCGTCGTCGCACGCCTCGCGGGCGGCCGGCGGGTCGCACATGCAGGCCAGCTCTTCGTCGACGCTGCCGTCGCAGTCGTTGTCGAGCAGGTCGCAGACCTCGGCCTCGGGGCGGCCGCCGGTGTCGGCGCAGGGCAGGCAGTCGATGCCTTCGTCGACCCGGTCATCGCAGTCGTCGTCGGCCCCGTTGCACACCTCGGGCGCGGGCGGCGCGTCGTCCTCGCAGCCGCAGGTGCCGGGGTGGAAGTTCTCGTCGATGCGTCCATCGCAGTCGTCGTCGGCCCCGTTGCAGTCCTCGGCGGTCGGCGGATCGGTGTCCTCGTCGATGCGCCCGTCGCAGTCGTCGTCGATGCCGTTGCACAGCTCGGGCAGCGGCGCGGTGGGGTAGAGATCGCTGCAATCGCCGTCGGGGCAGGTGCACTCGCAGGCCTCGACCCCCTCGTCGATGCGTCCGTCGCAGTCGTCGTCGAGCCGGTTGCACTCCTCGTCCCGGGCCCCCGGCGGGGTCAGGCCGCGGCCCTCGGTGCACCGGCTGCAGTCGCCCATGCCCTCGTCGACGAGGCCGTCGCAGTCGTCGTCCCGGTGGTTGCAGTCTTCGGCGAGCGGCGGGCGGCCGTCGATGCAGGCGCAGCCGTCGACCCCCTCGTCCACCGATCCGTCGCAGTCGTCGTCGAGCTGGTTGCACACCTCGGGCACCGCCCGCGCCGGATCACACTGCGGCACGCAGCCATACAGGTGCTCGTCGATGTCGCCGTCGCAGTCCTCGTCCCGCTCGTCGCAGGTCTCGTCGGCGGGGGAGCCGTCGAGGCAGACGCAGCCGACGGTGTCCTCGTCGACGGTGCCGTCGCAGTCGTCATCCCGCTGGTTGCAGATCTCGGGGGACGCGATGACCCCCCGGAACCGGCACGGGGCGCAGTCATCGAGGCCTTCGTCGATGCGGTCGTCGCAGTCGTCGTCGAGGTTGTTGCACACCTCGGCCGCGCCCGGCTCGCCGGTCTCGCAGCCGCAGGTGCGGAAGCCCTCGTCGATGCGCCCGTCGCAGTCGTCGTCGATCTGGTTGCAGTCCTCCTGAGCGGGCGGCTCGGTGCGGGCGCACAGGGCCAGCCGCTCGCCGAAGGCCGGCAGGCGGTCCTCGGTGAGATCGTCGCCGTCCCCGCCGCTGAACCGGGCCTGGACCCCGACCCGGGACGGCACCCGGGGGCGCCCGGAGCTGAAGGGCACGCTGGCGAAGTTCTCGATGACGAACTCGATGTCGGGCCAGCCGGCGTCGGGCGCGGGCGGGGCCGCGGGGGCCTGGAAGAGGATCGGATCGCCCGGGGGATCCTCCCCCACCCCGTTCTGGCCGCGGGCCGAGAGGGTGGCGAAGGGCTGGCCCGCCTGGACCAGGGCCGCGAGGTCGAAGATGCCGTCGTCGTCGAGGTCGAACTCGACCCGGAAGCTCAGCGCCGTGGGGTCGAGGACCCCCCACGGCACATCGACGATGGCGTTCGGATCGCGGGCGTTGTCCGGATCACCGTCGCCGTCGATGTCGCCGGCGATGCCGTGCATGTTGAGGCCCACGTACAGCCGGGGGTTCTGCGGCGGCACGTTGTAGACGACGATGCGGATGTCCTTGATGTCGATGCCGCTGCGCCAGTCGGCGTCGAGCCACGGGAAGCGGTCTTCGGCGCCCAGCGGCGGATCGACGTCGCGCTCGTCCGAGTCGAAGCCCAGGATCGAGATCGGGAACGCGTCGGGCCCGTCGATCGGGAAGTCGGCCTCGACGTTGCCGGTGAACTGGATGAAGTCGCCCGGTACGCCGAAAGGCTGGGCGTATGCCGCGCCGCTGAGGCCGGCGAGCACGAAGAGCGCGGCGGCGGCGGACAGCGTGCGCCTCCGACCGCGTGCAATCCACTGGCTCATCGAGATGTCCCCTTTTGCAGAAGCGGCGGCCCCTCCCCCAGCGGCCCCCCTCGAGCCGCGGGCGGCGTGCTGTTCACCGGGCCGCTCTGTAGCAAAAAACTACACCCGGATCGGGGCAGGGTCATCTTCTTTCTCCCCGCCCGAGGGGATCCCGCCACCATCCTGGGCCGTCGGGGCGGGGTCGATCCGGACGTCGGCGGGGCCCTCCGAGGCGAAACGCCCCGTCATGATGACTCACGCCCTGGGGCGAGCGGGCGCCGGAACGTCGGCCTCGTGCCATTCCGACCGCTGAGCGGTTCGTGGCACGCGCCTTGCTCTACCGAGAGCCCGTACAGACAACCCGATCCCCCGGAGGACATATGCTCAAGTGGGCCCTCATCTTCTTCATCGTCGCCCTCGTCGCCAGCGGTCTCGGCTTCACCGGCGTGGCCGGCGCCGCGGCGGGCATCGCCCAGGTGCTCGCCTTCATCGCGATCGCGCTCTTCGTGATCTTCCTCGCCATCGGCGTCTTCGGCGCCAAGAAGCTCGCCGACTGACACCCCGCGGCCACCGCTTTACTTCGGGTGCCATCCGGGTTACCTGATGGCGGTGGCCGACTCTCCCCTCCCCCGCCGCGCCCCGCGCGCGCACCGGACTCACCCTGCGACAGCCTGACCGAGCACGCCGCGGCCCGCCCCGTCTGCCGATCGCGGCGGGGCTGCTCGTCGCCTGGGCGCTCTGCGGGTGTGCCGATCGAACGCCCGAGCGCGCGCCGATCGCGGTCTTCGCCGCGTCCTCCCTCGCCGAGAGCTTCGAGGCGATCGAGGCGGCCTTCGAGGCGGCCCACCCGGCCTACGACGTGCGGCTCACCTTCGCCGGCAGCCAGGTGCTGCGCCTCCAGATCGAGCACGGGGCCGGCGCCGACGTCTTCGCCTCGGCCGACGCCCGGCACATGACCGCGCTCGTCGAGGGCGGCCACGCCGCCGCCAGCCGGGTCTTCGCCCGCAACGGGCTGGTGATCATCACCCCCACCGCCCCCGAGCGCCCGTTCCGGACCTTCGCCGATCTGCCCACCGCCGAGCGGCTGGTCGTCGGCGCCGACACCGTGCCGGTCGGGCGCTACACCCGGCGCATGCTCGACCGGGCCGCCGCCGACCTGGGCGCCGCCTTCGCCGGCGCGGTGCGGGCCCGGATCGTCTCCGAAGAGACCAACGTCCGGCTGGTGCGGGCCAAGGTCGAGCTGGGCGAGGCCGACGCAGCCATCGTCTACCGCACCGACGCCGCCGCCTCGGATCGGGTGCGCGCCATCCCGATCCCGCCCGCGTACGATGTGCCCGCCGCCTACCACATCGCCCCGCTGGACGGCGCCGGGCCGGGCGCGGCGCTGTTCGTCGAGTTCGTGGGCCGCGGCGCGGGGCAGGCGCTGCTCGAGGCGCGGGGCTTCGGGCCGCCATGAGCCGCTCCGCGCGCCCGATCCACCGCCTGCCCGGCGTCACGCTGGGCGGCGCGCTGGTGATCCTGCTCGCCCTGCCCCTGATCGCGCTGGCGACCTCCGCCTCGCCCGACGCGGTGCGCGCCGGCCTCGACAGCCCGCTCTTCTGGCCCGCGATGGCCCTCAGCCTGCGCACGACCGCCCTCAGCCTGGCCTTGACCATCCTGTGCGGCACCCCGCTCGCGTGGTGGCTCGCCACCCGCCGGGGCCGGATGCCCCGCGTCATCGAGCTCATCGTCGAGCTGCCCATCGTGCTGCCCCCGGCGGTCATCGGGGTCGCGCTGCTCCAGGCGTTCGGCCGGCGGGGGCTGCTCGGCCCGGGGCTCGACGCGCTGGGGCTGAGCGTGCCGTTCACCGAGGCGGCGGTGGTGGTGGCCCAGGTCGTCGTCGCCGCGCCGTTCTTCGTGCAGGCCGGGGCCAACGCCTTCCGCGAGGTCGACCCCGATCTGATGGTGGTCGCCCGCGCGCTGGGCGCCTCGCCGACGGGCGCCTTCTTCCGGGTGGCGGTCCCGGTGGCGCTGCCGGGGCTCATCGTCGGCGCCTCGCTGGCCTGGGCCCGGGCCCTGGGCGAGTTCGGGGCCACGCTGCTCTTCGCCGGCAACCTCGGGGGCGAGACCCGGACGCTGCCCCTGGCGATCTTCTCGGCCCTCGAGACCGATGTCCGGGTGGCGCTGGTCTTCGCGCTGGTGCTCGCCGCGGTGGGCGCGGTGCTGCTGCTCGCGCTGCGGCTGCTGGTGCCCCGGTGGGGCCGATGAGCTGGCGGGCACACATCGTGAGCGACGTGCCGCCGCTGGACGTCGAGCTGTCCGGCGACGCCGGCCCGCTGGCGCTCGTGGGGCCCAACGGCAGCGGCAAGACGACCCTGCTGCGGACGCTGGCCGGGGCCCGCCGGCCGCGTTCGGGGCGGGTCGAGGTGGACGGGGTCCCGCTCTTCGGCCCCGACGTCGACGTGCCGATCGAGGCCCGGCGCATGGGCTACGTGCCGCAGGGCTACGGCCTCTTCCCTCACCTGCGAGTCGTCGACAACGTGGCCTTCGGGCTGCGCGACGGGCCCCGCGCGGCGCGGCAGGCGGCGGCCAGCCGCATGCTCGAGGCGCTGGACTGCGCGCACCTCGCCCGCCGCTGGCCCCGGCGGCTGTCGGGCGGGGAGCAGCAGCGGGTGGCCCTGGCCCGGGCGCTGGTGATCGAGCCCCGCATGCTGCTGCTCGACGAGCCGCTCGCCGCGCTCGACGCGACCACCCGCCGGGCGGTGCGGGCCTTCCTCGCCGGGCACCTGCGCGCGCTGGGGCGGCCCTCGATCGTCGTCACTCACGACGTCCGAGACGTCGCCGCGCTCGACGCGCCGGTGTGCGTGCTCGAGGGCGGGCAGATCGTGCAGCGGGGATCACTCGACGCCCTGCGGCGCGATCCGGCGACCGACTTCGTGGCCGAGTTCGTCGCGCTGTGATCAGCGGCGTGACGGGCCGCCGAAGCGCTCTTCGAGCCAGACCACGAGCGGGGTCCACAGGGCCTCGCAGGCCGGGCGCACATAGCGCATGTGACCGATGGCATCCAAGCCGTATCGCGATGGCTCGACGGTGATCGCGTCGGCGTTCGGATAGCGCGACAGCAGCACCGCCGCGCTCTCGGGCCCCGACCACGCGTCGTCGCTCGCGTTGATCCCCACCACCGGAGCCTCGACCCGGGCGTAGCGCGCGGCGGCGTCGAGCCCGGGGTCGTCGAAGAAGTGATCGGGGAACCCGCACCACCGCTTCCAATCCCGATAGACCCCGCGCGGCAGATCCTCACCGAAGCCCAGGCGGCGCGCCGGCAGATAGCCCCACAGCGCCACCGCCGGCGGGGTGATGACATGCCAGAACAGCCGGGCCTTGAGCGCCTCGCCGAATGACATGAAGCCATGCCACCCGGCGCCCATGCCAAAGGCATACAGACCCCGGGTCCGCCGGTGCCCCTCGCCGAGCCCGTACGCCTGCCCGCCGAAGCTGTGGGACACCACCACGGTCGGGCCCCGGCCGGCGGCGTGGGCGATGGCCGCGTCGAGGTCGGTGACCCAGTCCAGATAGCCCGCCGCGTAGCCTCTCAGCCCGTCGGGCGCCGAGTCGCCCACGCCCCGGTAGTCGAAGGTCAGCACGTTGACCGCGGCCCGGTCGGCCAGCCACTCGGCGAGCGGGTGGTAGTAGGTGTGGGGCACCGCGGTGGCGCCGCCGACGACGACCCATCGCTCGCTCGCCGGGGTGGGGTGGAAGCACGCCCCGCCGAGTCGGGCCCCGTCGGAGGTCGTCAGGTGCAGCCGGTTCGCCATGCCCGAATCATGGGGCCCGGGGGCGCCACAGTCCACCGCCCGCTCGATGACGCCTCAGCCGGCTGCGTCGTCCGGGGGCACCTCGATGGGGTGCAGGTCGAGCCCGGACGCCGCGAGCACCTCGGCCAGCGGGTCGACCCGCTCGGCCCGCCCGATCGCAGTCGCTCGGGCCAGGGCCGCGCCGACCCCCTGCTTGGCCCGGTCGACCGCGTCGAGGAAGGGCCGCCCCCGGGCCCGCCAGCCGACGAGCAGGTGGGCGAACACCGCGCCGGCGCCGGCCTGCTCGCTCCGCGCCACCCGCGCGCTGCCGAACTCGGTGATGTCCCGGCCGTCCCACACCAGATCGACCGCGTGGCCATCGGCCCGGCCGCCGGTCACGACCACCCACCGGGCGCCGAAGTCCCCCAGCCGCTGCGCCGCGTCCTTCATGCGGCGGATATCGGGCGCCTCCCGCCCGGTCAGCAGCGCCGCCTCGTCGCCGTCGAGCACCACCGCCTCGGCGTGGGGCGAGAGCCGCCGGACGAGGGTCACCAGGTGGGCCGGGTCGAAGCGCGGGCGGCGGTGGCGGTCGACCGCGTTGGGGGCGATCACCATCGGCGCCGGCGGGCCCGTGGGCGCGTCGGCCAGCGCCTCGGCCAGACCGGCCGGGTCGTCGCCGGGATCGGCCACCGCGATCGCGTCGGGGGCCACCACCCGCACCCGCTCGAGCTGATCGCGCACGAGGCGCCCCGGCAGGGCGGTCAGCGGGCGGATCGCGGTGACGACGGCGGTGGGGTGCACCCCGAGGGCGCCGAGCGCCAGCAGGGCCGGGCCCAGGCCGACGTGGCCGGTGGGGTGGCAGGCGCCGACGGCCAGCGCGCAGGGCGCCCGGCGGGTCGGCTTCGAAAGGTCGCTCAGAGGCATGGGCCATACTCCACGGGGTCGTACTCGCACGGCCGCAGGTCGCGCCCGCGCAGGCCGTAATCGAAGCGGATGCGCACCCCGGCGACGACGGCCAGCGCCAGCCCGCCCGGCCGGTGGATGCCCTCGACGCCGATGTGGGCGATCAGCTCGCCGAAGAGGAACGGGTGGCTGTTGAACAAGACCCCCGGCCCGCTGCCGATCAGCAGCGCCCAGCGCAGCTCGGGGTCGCCGGTCTCGCCGGTGGGGGCCGCGGCGGGCAGCAGGGCCCCGATCTCGAGGGCGGTGGACAGCGCGACGTGAGCGAAGGCCCGGTTCTGGGCCCGCCAGCGGCTCTCGAGGCGCAGGTCGAGGCGGGTGAAGCGGATGCGGCCGGGCAGCAGCGGCTCGAAGGCCCACGCCCCGCGCAGCGCGCCGCCGAGCGCCCACCGGCCGTGCCCGTCGACGTAGCCCAGGTAGCCCAGCCCGCCGCTGATCGCGTCGGTGGCCCACGGGGTGTCGTCGCTCAGCAGGTCGGGGAAGCGGGTCTCGTAGCCCACGTCGGCGGTGACGCCGCCGTAGAAGGCCGGCACGAAGACGACGGCGCCGGCCTCGCCGATCGGCTCCACCATCGCCGCCTCCTGGGCCGACGCGCAGGTCGTCATCGAGCTGATCAGCAGGAGCGTCAGCCACCCCCCGCGGGGCGTCGGGCGGGGGCTGCGGCCGGGGGCAGAGGGCATCGGATCCGAATCGCGCATCGGCGGGCTCGTTCGACTCGCCGGCCATCATCGGCCCGACGGGAGCGGGCCGCAAGCGGCTTGGACGGGCCCGGTCGAGGGGCCGACCGGGAAATGCCGTTGACGATATGGTCGGATTGTCATAGCGTCCGCCCGCGCAACCCGAAGGAGAGGAGAGGGACATGCGGCGCTTGATTCCGTTGATGATCGTGACGCTGGCGGGCCTCGCGCTCGCCGCGTGTGGTGGCAGCAAGAAGAGCAGCAAGAGCGGCGGCGGCGGGGACGGCGATGCCTTCGCCGAGCTCCAGGCCATCCCCGACCAGGTCGACAAGAAGGTCGCCGCGGTCACCCGCCCGGTGGACAACGTCGACCAGATGCTCGGCCAGATGACCACCCTGCCCAAGAAGCTCGACATCTCCGAGGAGCAGTTCGGCGAGCTGATCAACGGCGCGCTGGCCAACCAGGAGGTCGCGATCCCCGACACGGTGCAGGGCCAGAACCGGGAGCAGCTCAGCACCTTCCTCGGCAACATCGGCGGCTTCCAGCAGAGCCTGATGGGCACCCCCGCCGCGGCCAAGGATCTGCTCGGCGAGCTGGCCGAGACCTCGGCCCGCATCCCCGCGCTGGCCACCGAGGTCTCGACCTCGGCCGCCGCCACCCTGGCCAACCCGCTCGCTTCGAAGAAGGAGAAGGACGCCGCCAAGAAGAAGCAGGCCGACGCCAAGTCGCTGCAGAACAAGGCCCAGGCCCGGGTCAAGGCGGCCCAGGGCAAGGTCGGCGGCCTGCCCGAGCGGGCGACCGTCGCCATCAACAAGTTCGTCTCGGCCGGCCGCAAGATGGGGGTCAAGGAGAACCTGATGCGGGCCGCCAACAAGCCGGTGGACGACGCCAAGGAAGGCGCCAACACCGCCGTGGACACCGCCAAGGACGGCGCCAACCAGGCCGTCAAGGACGCCACCGGCCAGTGAGCCACCCCGGCGCCCCCCCGGCGCCGGCCCCCGCCCCCTCGCGGAGCGCCCGCTCGCACGAGCCGCCGGCGCCCGCCGCGACCCCCCTGCCCCACCCGATGTCGCGCACAGCGGTGTGATCCGACGCCCAGGCGTGTCAATATCCCGCCATGCGCCCGACTCATCTGCTCGCCCGCGCCGCGCTCGCCGCCTGCGGGCTCGTCACCCTCGCGCTCCCCACTCCGGCACCCGCCGCCCCCGGGCCCACGTTCGACGGCGCCGACGCCGACCGGGCCCGGATCGCGGTGCGCCTGCGCCCCGTCGTCGAAGGCATCGAGCAGCCGACCGACATCCAGCCGGTGCCGGGGCAGCCGGGCACGCTGGTGGTGCTCTCCAAGACCGGGGCCGCGTGGTGGCTCTCGGCCGGCGGCGAGAAGGGCCGCTGGTTCACCGTCGACCCGCCGACCCGCTCCGAACAGGGCCTGCTCGGTGTCGCCTTCCCGGCCGACTTCGCCCGCAGCGGCCGGTTCGTCGTGCACTACACCGTGCGCGGCGACCGGGGGAACCGCACCCGGGTCGAGGCGTGGGCCGTCGCCCCCGGCGCCGCGCTCGCGAAGACGAAGCCCCGCGCCGAGCGGGTGATCCTCGAGGTCGACCAGCCCTACCGCAACCACAACGCCGGCCAGCTCGCCTTCGGCCCCGACGGCATGCTCTACGTCGGCCTCGGCGACGGCGGCGCGGCCAACGACCCCCGGGGGCACGGCCAGAACCGGGGCACCCTGCTCGGGGCCATGCTGCGCCTCGACGTCTCGCAGAGCACCGACGCCCGGCCCTACGCCGTGCCCCCCGACAACCCGTTCGCCGGGCCGCGGGCGGTCGACGGCGTGCGCCCCGAGATCTGGGCCTGGGGCCTGCGCAACCCGTGGCGCTACGCCTTCGCCCCCGACGGGCGGCTGGTCGTCGCCGACGTCGGCCAGAACCGCTACGAAGAGGTGACCCTCGTCGGCGCCGGCGAGAACCACGGCTGGGCCGCGCGCGAGGCGGGCCACTGTTTCCCCTCGGGCGAGCGGTGCACCGGCGGGCCCTACGTCGACCCCATCTGGCAGTACCCCCGGGGCGAGGGCATCTCGATCACCGGGGGCCCGATCTACACCGGCCCCGGCGCCGCGCTGAAGAACCGCTACATCTTCGGGGACTTCGGCTCGGGTCGCATGTGGGCGTTGACTCTGCCGCCCGCGGGGGCGAAGAAGGCCCTCCAACCCGAGTCGGCCGTCGCCGCGCTCGGCCGGTGGCCGATGCAGATATCGACCTTCGGCGCCGGCCACGACGGCACCCTGTACGTGGCCGACTTCGGGCGGGGCATCATCTACCGCGTGGCGGTGACCGAGGAGTGAGCTCGATGGACGAGGCGGAGCTGCGCGCCCGGCTGGCGGCCAACCCCGACGACTGGGTGGCCGCCGAGGGGTTGAGCCGGCTGTTGACCGAAGAGCAGCGGTGGGAGCCGCTCATCGAGCTGCTCTTCGCCCGGCTGGAGCGGCCGGAGGCCGACCGGGTCGACCTGCTCGCCCAGCTCGGCGACGTCTTCGAGGAGGGCCTCGACGACGCCGAGCGGGGGCTGGTGGTGCTGCTCGAAGCCTTCGCGCTGAGCCGGGACGACGAGCGCTTCGGGGCCCGCCTGGGCCGCCTCGCCGCCCGGGCCTCGCAGTGGGAGACCCTGCTGGCGGCCTACGAGCGCCAGGTCGCCGAGGCCACCGCCCGCGAGGCGACCCCGCTGCACCGCCGCCTCGCCGAGTGGTACGAGGCGCTCGAGCTCGACGAGGACGTCGCCCGCCACCTGCGCCGGCTGCTGGTGCTCAAGCCCGACGACCAGCAGGCGCTCGACGCGCTGACCGGCTTCTACGAGCAGGCCGCCGACTGGGAGGGGCTGACCCAGCTCCTGCGCACCCGGGTCAACTACGTCGAGGACCCCGACGACCGCCGCCGGCTCTACCTGCGGGTCGGGCGGCTGCTCGAGTCCAAGCTCGACGCGCCCGGCGAGGCCCTCGAGTGGCTCGGACGGCTCTTCCACGAGGCCCCCGACGACGGCCTCGAGGCCACGCTCGAGCGCCTCGCCGAGCAGAGCGGCGACTACCGCACCCTGGCCCGGATCTACGCCGAGGCGCTCGACAGCGGCACCCGAGAGGACGCCCGGGCGGCCAAGCTGCACATCCGCCTCGCCCGGCTGCACCGCGACGGCCTCGACGACGAAGACCTCGCCATCCAGCACTTCAAGCTCGCCCGGCGGCTCGACCCCGACGAGCGGCAGGCGTTCGGCGAGCTGCGGGCGCTCTTCGAGCAGCGCGAAGACTGGATGGAGCTGGCCTACCTGCTCGGCCAGGAGGCCAGCCGCACCGACGACCGCAGCGAGCGCTACAAGCTGTATCTGGAGCAGGGCGCGGTCTTCCAGGACAAGCTCGACGCCGCCAAGGAGGCCGTCGACGCCTGGTTCGGCGCGCTCGAGGCCCGCCCCGACGACAAGATCGTGCTCGTGCGGCTGATGGACGCCTACCGGGGCACCGGCCAGTGGGAGGCCAGCCTCAAGGTGCTCAAGAAGCTGGCCAGCATCGAGACCGACCTCAAGAAGAAGGCCGCCTTCGTCTATACGATGGGCATCATCCAGCGGGACAAGCTCGAGGATCACTACATCTCGGTGCGCACCTTCGACCGGGCGCTCGAGATGGATCCGACGATGGTCAAGGCGTTCGCCGCCATCGACGAGATCCTGACCAGCGACGGGGACTACGCCCGTCAGGACCGCTACTACCGCAAGATGCTGGCCCGGGCCCGGGAGAACCGGCTCGACGAGGCGCTCATCGTCAACCTCGCCCGCAACCTCGGCGAGATCAACCGCACCCGGCTGGAGAACTTCGAAGAGGCGCTCAAGGCGTACAGCATCGTCGTCAAGCGGCGCCCCGACGACCGCGAGGCCCGCAGCATCGTCGCCGAGCTGTCGATCCTGCTCCAGCGCTACGAGGACGCCACCCGCCACCTCTTCATGCTCATCCAGCAAGAGGTCGTGCACCCCGAGCCGTACCACGACCTCGTGCGGGTCTACTGCGCCATCGGCCGCTTCGACGCCGCGTGGTGCGTCTGCCAGGCGCTCGTCGCCATGGGCCGCTCCAACGCCGACGAAGACCAGCTCTACGACGAGGGCCTCGCCCGCCAGCAGGGCTTGCAGGTCGGCACGATGGAGCCCCTCGACTGGAAGCTTCTGACCTGGGCCAGCAAGAACCAGGCGCTCGACGCGCTGCTGCGCCGCCTCGCGCTCATCCTCGGCCCGCGCCTCGCCCGCGGCCCGCGCGACCTCGGCCTGCGCCGCCAGCTCGACGGCGCCCACCCGGCGATGCGCATCGTGGGGCACCACGTCGCCCCGGTCATGGGCATGCCCGCCCCCCCGGGCATGGAGGCCGAGGCCCCCGGCCTGCGCACCGCCAACACCTCGCCGCCCTCGCTGGCCATCGGCCCCGACATCGCCAACAAGGCCCCCGCCGAGATCGCCTTCCTCGCCGCGCGCCAGCTCTTCCTGCTGACCGGCGATCACTTCCTGGCGACGCTCGAAGGCGACCTCGCCCGCCGCGAAGCCCGCCTGACGACCCTCGTCGCCACGGTGCACCACTGGCTCGACCCCCGGGTCCCCCAGAACATGGTCGACCCCTCGGTGCTCGAGATCCTCGAGGCGCTGCCCGGCGAGCGGGACACCTTCAGCCAGCTCATGGTGCCCATCGTCAGCCTGCCGGGCTATGGCATCAGCCCATGGCTCGACGCGGTCGAACACACCGCCAACCGCCTGGGCCTGCTGCTGTGCAACGACCTCGACACTGCGCTGCGCCAGGTCCGCCGCCAGCCCGAGGGTCTGGGCAAGGCCAACCCCGCCGAGCGCACCCGGGTGCTGCTGCTGTTCGCGCTGTCCGAACCCTACTTCGAGCTGCGCCGCCGCCTGGGGTATTCCATAGACGGGTGAGTCCCCACCCATCCGGGGGCGCGGCCCATGACACCATGGACACGGGCCGCGCGAAGACGTAGAACGACCTCCCCTCAGCGGGAGGCACCATGGGCCACGACGCGCACTTCCTCCGCCGCCTCGAGCGGCTCGACCGCCGCCAGCTCGACCTCGCGCTGGGTCTCTACCGCGACCCGCGCGCCGTGAAGCTGATCCTGGCGGCGGCCGATCTGCCCGACGCCGCCGACCGGGTGGCGCTGTCACTCACCGAGGCGCCGGGCGGACCCCATGTCATCGTCGCCCGGGACGGCGGCTTCGTCACCTGCCTCGGCGAAGGCATGACCACCGGCCGCTGCCCGGTGGTGCCTCGGCGCCAGATCGACGTCGCGTTCGAGGACTCGGCCCGCCTCGGTCGGTTCGACGCCCGCGTCGCGATGCGGGGCGGGGTCGACGAGCTGCTCACGCGGATCGTGCGGGCCGGCCACCGGCTGGCGCAGGAAGACTTCGAAGCGGCGTACCTCATCGCCCCGCTCATCCAGCCGATCATCGTCGACTCGCTCCTCGAAGCCGTCGACGTCATCGACGAGGTGCAGCGCTCGATGACATTGCGCCGCCTGCGCCGCACCGACGACAAGACCACCACCTTGCTCCGGAGCTATGCCACCACCACCGATCTGGTGCGCCACCTGCTCCTGCTGTCCATCCCCGCCAATCGGGCGCACCTCGACGACGGCGCGCAGCCCTACCCCTTCGCCCTGCTCGGCACCCGGGGCTGCTACGCTGGCGACGTGCCCGCCGCCCTCGCCTCGGCGACCTTCGCCGCCCAGCTCGGCCCCGCGGTGGTGCCGGGCTACGCGCAGCTGTGGCGCGAGATCAAGAGCACTCACGGGCTCTTCGGCCCCATGCTCGGCCTGCTCGCCGTCGGCGTCCGCCACCCATCGGCCCGGGACGAGGTCGCGGCGGCGCTGCGGGATCACAGCGCCCCGATCTTCGAGGCGGGCTCCAGACTCGCCAGCGGGCTCGCCGATCAGATGCTGGCGATGCTCAGCAAGGGCGACCCCGCCGACCTCGTCGACGCCGCCCGCGCCCTGATCCGGCAGGCGAGCGCGGCCCGGAGTGGCAGCGGCGCGGACGCCCTGCCCGACGCCCTGATCGACGGCCTGATCGGCAGCACCCGCGGCCACTGGCTGGGCTCGCGCCCGAACACCGCCCTCCTGCCCATCCTCGCCGCCTGGGCCGCGCTGCGCGAGCCGGCCGACCTCTACCTGCCGACAGAGTGGCTCTCCCACATCTCGACCGGCCTCGACCTCGATCGGGTGCGCGAGGGGCTGGCCGATGTCATCCGCTTCGAGGGGCGCGACCTGCCCATCACCCGGGCCACCCCCAAGGTCGGGCGCAACGACCCCTGCCCCTGCGGCAGCGGGCGCAAGTACAAGAAGTGCTGCCTGCGCAACACCTGAGCCGGGAAGCTACGGATGAGCGCGGATGCCATGGCTCGATCACGCCGGCCATGACACACTCGGCGTCCGACGAGGAGGGCCCGATGACCGCCTTGCTGACCTGCCTGCACCTGCCGGCGCTGGACATCGCCCACGACGCCCGGCCGCCGGCGTGGCTCGACGCCTTCACCCCGGGCGGCGCGCTCGCCGGGCGGCGGCCGGATGTCATCATCTGCGCCGGCCTCGGCCGGGCGGGCAAGGCGGCCGGGATCGAGCACGCCGCGGGCTTCCTGCGGCGGCTGATGCGGCCGTTCGACGCCCACCCGGCCCACATCTGGCCGGTGCCCGGCCCCGGCGACCGCGACGCCGAGCGGGCCAGCCCGATGCTGGCGATGGCCGGGGCGATGCCGAGCGATACGCTGTTCGGGCATGCGAAGACGGTCGACCTGCTCATCGAGCCGTTCACCGCGTGGAACGCCGCCCGTCAGCGGCTGGTGGGCAGCCCGCTCACCGCCGGCGCGCCGTTCGTCGCCCAGCCGCTGACCATCGGCCGGCTGCGGATCGGCTTCTTCGGGATCAACTCGGCGTGGCTCGACGGCGAGGCGCCGGTCGTCGCCGCCGGGCGGCTGGGCGCCGGGCTCGACGGGCTGGTCGGGCGGCACGCGCCGGACGTGATCATCGGCGCGCTGCACCACCCGCCCGAGGCGATCCGGGCCGACGAGCAGGCGGCCCTGACGGCGGCGCTCGGCCGCTGCGACGTGGTCCTGCACGACGGCGGCGCCCGGATGGACGCCGGCCCGCCCGTGCGCCTCGGGGTCGAAGCGGGGGTCGCCCACTGGATCACGCTGACGGCCGACGCGGCGCAGATCGAGGCGCTCGATCCGGCCCGGGGCCTGCAACCCACGACCCGCCGCGCCGCGCTGCCGCTGCCCCGGACGATCGCGAAGCAGGCCACCGCCGCGCCGCGCAGCGACGGGCCGCCGAACATGGATGGCTACCTGGATCATCTGACCCAGGAGTGGGGCCGGGTGATGCTGCACGGGCTCATCGAGCGCGGCGAGACCGACGAGAGCCAGCCGGTGGGCGACATCTACGTCTCGCTGCGGGTCGACGCGCCCCACAAAGAGGCGCGCGGGCCCGCGGTCGACTACATCGGGCTCGCCGGGCGCCCGGGCGCGCGGCCCACCAAGCTCGACAACGAAGCCATCCGCGAACAGTTGAGGGCGCGTGGCCTGCCCTCCAACAAGGCCGCCGTCGAGGCCGCCGCCCGCCGCCTCGCCCGGCTCGACGACGGCGCCGACCCCCGCTGGATCGACGCCGCCCTGACCGCCTTCGACATCGAGCAGGCCGTCGCCGCCTACCGCTGGCTCCTGCTCGAAGGCGACCCCGGCACCGGCAAGACGACCACCGTGCAAGCCATCGTGATGGCATTGGTCGACGCGCTGGCCTACCCCGACAAGCCCGAGATGACCGCCCGCGCCCGGGCCATGGGCTTCGAGCCGCCGTGGCCCGTCCCGCTGCCGATCTACTTCCGCCAGTTCTGGCGCTGGGCCGGCCGGCACGCCGCCGACGACCGGCCCGGCGATGCGCTGCTACACGACTACCTGAGCCACCGCGTCGGCGGCTACGCCGGCGGCGACGCGTGGATCCGCCCGCTGCTCGACGCCGGCCGGGCGCTGCTCATCTTCGACGGCCTCGACGAGATGCCCCGCGATCTGGCCCAGGCGCAGGCGGTGCGCACCGTCAGCGACGCCGCCCGGGTCTTCGCCGGCAACCGCTGCCTCGTCACCAGCCGCCCCGCCGGGCTGACGGGCGGGGTCGGCGCCACGCTCAGGGACGCCGGCCTGCACGGCTTCCACCTGCGCCGCCTCACCCCGGACCAGATCGACGACTTCGTCGGCCGGTGGTACGGCCGCCTGTACGGCGCCGAGACCGCCGCGCTCGAGGCCGCCGATCTGGTCGGCCGCATCCGCAGCGCCGGCCTGCACGAGCTGGCCGAGGTGCCCATCACCCTGGTCGCGATGGCCGTCGTGCACCGCAACAGCCGCCTGCCCGAGCGGCGGGTCGACCTCTACGAGCAGTGCATCCGGGCGCTGCTGCACCGGTGGCACGATCGCTTCGTCGACGCGGCGGTCAAGCTGACCCTGTGCGGCCCGCTCGGCGAGTCGACCAAGGTGCGCATCGTCGAGCGGCTGGCGACGCTGGCCCACGGCGCCGGCGGCGATCTGGCGATCATCGACCGCGACCCGGTGCTGAAGGCGGTGCACGCGACGCTGCCGCCCGCGCTGCGCGAAGAGCACCCGACCGCCGGCGACTGCGCGCCGCTCGTCGAGTCGCTGAGCGAGCGCAGCGGGCTGCTGCTGCGCCAGGAGGGCGGCTGGGGCTGGCGCTTCCGGCATCGGGCGTTCCAGGAGTACCTCGCCGCCCGGCATCTGTGTCAGGAGCTGGACGATCAGGCGCTGATCGCGCGGCTGGACGAGGCGCTGTCCCAGCCCGACTGGCACGGGGTCGTGCCGCTGGCGCTGGCTTACAAGGCGTCGAGCCACCGGGCGTCGGCGCGTACGGTGCTGGCGGCGCTGCTCGACCGGGCGGCGAAGCGCGAGGCGCCGGCGGCGTGCGTCGCGGCGACGGCGGTGCTGGGCCGGGCGCTGGGGGATCTGCGGGCGTATGAGCTGGACTGGCTCGACGAGGTGGTCGACCCCTTCCGTCGCCGGTGGGCGGGCTGGATCGAGGATGACGCGCAGCCCGGTGAGCTGGCCGACCGGATCGCGGTGGCCGAGACGCTGGGGGCCTTCGGCGATCCCCGGCTGGGCTGGGGGCCGGCGCAGTTCCCCGAGGTGCCCGCCGGGCTGTACATCGCCGGCGCCATCGGCAGGAAAGCGTACCGTCGGGAATGGGATCGCCACGAGCGGCAGGTGGCGGCCTATCGCATCGGCCGCTTCCTCGTCACCGTGGGTCAGTTCCTGGCCTTCGTCGACCACCCCGACTTCGCCGACCCCCGGTGGTGGGCAGCCGGCGGGCTCGACGACGCCCGACGAGCGGACGCCGAACGACACTGGCGTCGGCAGCCTCCGACCCACCCCGTCACGATGGTGAGCTGGTACGAAGCGATGGCCTTCTGCGCCTGGGCCACGGCGCACCACGGCGGCGCGCTGGGCGACGGCGAGTTCGCCTTGCCGACCGACGAGGCGTGGGAGAAGGCGGCCCGCGGCGGGGCGAAGCTCGCCGCTGATGACCCCAACCCGGCACCCGAGCGCGACTACCCGTGGCCCGAAGCCCAGGCGCCGACGCCCGACCGGGCCAACTTCGACGGGAAAGTCGGCACGACGACGCCGGTGGGCCTCTACCCCCGCGGCGCGGGCCCTTACGACGCGCTCGACCAGGCCGGCAACGTCTGGGAGTGGTGCGACGCCGCGCCCGAAGCTGACCCTGCGTGGCGTGTGTTGCGCGGAGGCGCGTGGCGCAACGCCCCGCGGAACCTGCGGGTCTCGTCCCGCTTCGCGGGGCACCCGGCGGTCCGCGACGTCGTCATCGGCTTCCGGTGCGTCTTCCGGGGCGCCCCCAGGTCCCTGGGCCCTTGAGCTTTGCCCTTGTGCCCTGATCGACCGCACCCCGACGCGCATTGTCCCCACCTGCGCCAGATGATACCCATCGCCCCAGCCGCCCCTGCTCTCGCAGCGATACCCACAGTCATCCGCCGAGGCCCATGACCGAACTCGTCCCTGCTTCCCTGCTCGCCGACCTGCGGACCCTCATCGACACCGGCCGTCGCCGGGCCGCCGCAGCCATCAACCACGAGCTGGTGCAGCTCTACTGGCATGTCGGCCGGCGCATCCGGCAGGACGTGCTGGCCGACGAGCGCGCCGAGTACGGCGCCGGTCTCATCGCCCGCCTGGCAGAGCGCCTGGTCGCCGAGTACGGCGCCGGGTTCTCCAAGCGCAACCTGCACTACATGGTGCGCGCCGCCGAGATCTTCGACGCCGACGAGATTGTGCACGCAGCGCGTTCACAATTGAGCTGGACCCACATCCGCGAGCTGAGCGCCATCGACGATCCGCTCAAACGCCGCTTCTACATCGAGATGTGCCGCGTCGAGCGCTGGAGCACGCGCGCGCTGAAGGCGAAGATCGGCAGCCTGCTCTTCGAGCGCACCGCCGTCGCCCGCCAACCCGAGGCCGTCGTCGCCGAAGCCCTCGACGGCCTCGAAGCCGCCGACCGGCTCACGCCCGACCTCGTCTTCCGCGATCCGTACGTCCTCGACTTCCTGCGCCTGCCCCGCGACTGGGCCGAGGCCGACCTCGAGGCCGCGATCCTGCAACACATCGAGCAGGTCATCATGGAGCTGGGCACCGGCTTCACCTTCGTCGCCCGCCAGAAGCGTATGCCCATCGGGCCGAACGACTACTACCTCGACCTGCTCTTCTTCCACCGTCGGCTGCGGGCGCTCGTCGCGGTCGAGCTGAAGATCGGCCGCTTCGACGCCCGCGACAAGGGCCAGCTCGAGCTCTACCTGCGCTGGCTCGACAAGCACGAGCGGCAGCCGGGCGAGAACCCACCGCTCGGGCTGATTCTGTGCGCCGAGAAGAACACGGAGGAGATCGAGCTGCTCGAGCTGCACCAGGGCGCCATCCGCGTCGCCGAGTATCTCACCGAGCTGCCGCCGCGGGAGGTCCTCGAAGAGAAGCTGCACGCCGCGATCACGCTGGCCCGCGCCCGCTCGACCGCGGCGCTGGCGCATGAGGCCGACGACGGGTAGCGCCGGTCCAGCCGGCATGCGGCGCTTCACCGGCGGTACATGCCCGAGAGCTTCGCCTGCCTGCCGGGGCGGGGCACGCACCGGGCGGTGCTGGCTTTCCAGGAGGCCGTGCGGCGCTATCGATGGCTGGTCCGGTTGGACGTCCGGCGCTTCTTCCTGGAGATCGAGTGGGACATCCTGCTGTCGGTGCTCGACCGGGCATTCGACGATCCGCCGCTGAGGCGGTTGGTCGTGACCGTGCTGGAGAGCGCGCGCAACCTCTACGCCGATCACCGCCTGCTCTCGCAGCTCGGGCTGGCCGAGGTCTACACGCCGCGGCCCGGCAAGGGGCTGCCCATCGGCAGCCTGACGAGCCAGCTCTTCGCCAACACCTTCCTCGATGGCATCGACCACCACATCAAGCGCACGCTGAAGGTGCGCGGGTACGTGCGCTACATGGACGATCTGGCGCTCTTCGGCGATCGCCGGGGCGAGCTGCGGGCGCAGGCGACCGAGGCGGCGGCGTGGCTCGCCGCGCATCGGCGGCTCGAGCTGCGCGAGAAAGGGGCCGGGCCGATGTCGACGCGGGGGTCGTTCACCTTCCTGGGGTATACCGTCAGCCGGAGCGAGCGGCGGGTCGCCCGGCGCACCGTGCAGCGGATGCGGGGGCGGCTGAAGGCGACGGTGAGGGCCGGCGGGGCGGGGGAGGACGAGCGGCAGGCCGACGTCGCCGACGCGCTGCGGGCGAACGTGCGGGGGCTCATCTTCTGAACGTGGGCGGCCGGGAGCGGCCGGCCTCGGCCGAGATCGGCATGTGATGGCCGTATTCGGCTGATCCAGGTATGCAGGCCGGCCGGCATCGGCAGCCATTCGGCCGGAGTCGGCAAGATCTGCCGGAGTCGGCAGGTCGGAGATCGCGCGACCCGCGCTGCGCGCGGGAGGGCACAAGGGCAAGAGATCAAGGGCCCAGGGACCTGGGGGCGCCCCGGAAGACGCACCGGAAGCCGAAGTCGCCGTCGCGGAACGCCGGGTGCCCCGCGAAGCGGTACGAGACCCGCAGGATCCGCGGGTCGCAGTGCCACGCGCCCCCGCGCAACACACGCCTCGCGGCGTCCGGGGCCACCGGGCGAATCGGATCCCGACCCGGTTCCGCTTCGTACGGGAGCCGCTCCCATTCTTGTTTTGCGCCATCGACGCACCACTCCATTACATTGCCGCTCATATCCCACAGGCCGTCGACCGACAGACCGCCAGGAAAAGCCCCAACGGGTGTCGCTCCCTTCTTCATGTCATTGCGGCGGTCAGGCCCATCATCCCACCCCCACGGGTACCGCCGCTTCGCCGACGACTCACCCCCGCCCCGCGCGGCGCGCTCCCACTGCGCCTCGGACGGCAACCCCACGCCCTCCGGCTTCAGCCCCATGACCTCGACCCCCAGCCAGCGGGCATAGGCTTCGGCCTCCCACCAGCTCACCCCCACCACCGGATGGGTCGGTCGCCCCTGCCGCTGGGGATACCACCACTCGGGATGCTCCCATCCCTCCCCGACCCGCGCCGCCCAGCCCGCCTCCGACCACCACGGCGGCTGTGCGCCCGCCGGATCCCCGTAGCCATGCTCGACGAACGCGATGTACTCCATCACCAGCACCGGCCACCGCTGGATCGCGAACGGGCTCAGCTCGACCCAGCCCGCCGGCCGCTCGTCGTCGTACGCCATCTCATCCCCCTCGGCCGCCCCCCGCCAGAACCGCCCGCCCGGCAGCCACACCCACCGCTCGGCCGGCGTCGGCTCCCCCACCAGCCGGTTGTGCGCCCCGATCGCCTCCCAGAACGCGATCCGCTGCGCCGCCGGGAACCCCGCGCACCGCTCGGCGTCCAGCAGGATCGCCTGCAACCCGTCCACCGCCCCGCACACGTCGGACGACGCCCGCTCCCGGCACGGCGCCAGGCACTCCGCGGCCAGCCGGGCGAACGCCGCCCGGTCCTCGGCCGGCCGCGCCGCATCCTCGGCCCACCCGACCAGCGCCTCGATCCACGCCCACGCCGGCGCCCGCACCCCGGTCTCGGCCCGGCCGACCAGCGCGGTGAACATCACGAACACCTCGCGCCAGTTGGGATCCCGCGCGAACCGCTCGCTCTGATACCCCGCCCGCAGCGCGGCGTCCTCGCTCAGCCGGCACGCGACCAGATACTCGGCGAACGTCCGGTGGGCGAACCCGAACCGCCGCTGCCCCGTCGCCGCGTCCACGCCCTGCCAGCGCAGCATGCCCGCCCGCTGGTCCAGGAAGGCCACCAGCGCCGACGCCAGCGCCCGCCGCTCGACCGGATCGGCCCCCAGCCGCGCCTCCTCCAAGCGGGCGTCGACGATCTCGACGCAGCGCCCCTCGGTCAACCCCAGCCCCGCACCTGCGTCGCCGGTGGCGACCTGCCCGCCCCCGTCGAGCCACCACGCCCAGGCCAGATCGGTCAGCGCCGCCCGCCGGGTGTGCGGCTCGATGGCCTGCACGGTCGACCGCCCCGCCCGCTTCCGATCGCGCACGAAGAGGTCGACGAGCTGGTAGTACAGGTCGACCCGGCTGTCGGGCAGCCCGTGGCCCTTGAAGTACAGCAGGCAGATCAGCGCGAGGTTCAGCGGCACGCCGGCCTGCTTCGCGACCTCGGGGTGGCGCCCCAGATCGGCCAGCAGCGCGGTGACCTCGCGCTGCCGCTCGGCCTCGCTCAGCCCCCGGGCGCCGAGCCAGCCGGCGACGACCCGCTCTTGCTGCGCCCGGTCGAAGTCCTTCAGCTCGACCGGCACGAACGGCGCCCCCGGCTCGGCGCCCGCCGCCCGCGCCGCGCTGCGGCAGCTCACCCACACCCGGGCCTTGCGGGCCTGGGTCGCGGCGAGGTCGGTGATCGCGTCGGCCCACGCCCGGCGCAGCGCGGGCGACGGCACCTCGTCCAGCCCGTCGAGGATCAAGACCAGCCGCCCCTCGCGCAGCGCGCGGTCGGCGACCCGCGGGTCGAGCGGCGCCCGGCCGTCGCAGCGGTCGAGGCGGGCGAAGGCGTGATCCAGCAGGTCGCGCCCGCGGCACCCCTGCCCCTCGGGCGGCGGCGGCACGTCGCGCAGGTCGACCCATACCGGCAGCGGGCGCTCGGGCATCCAGCCCGGTGGCGGGCCGTCGCCCCGGCCCAAGTGGGCGTCGCACAGCGCGGCGCACAGCCGCTGGAGCGAGGTGGTCTTGCCGCTGCCCGGCTCGCCCACGATGAACAGGCAGCGGTGCGCCGCGGCGCGGTCGTGCACGGTGATCGGGGTGTCATCGCGCTCGGACCCGCGCCGGGCGCGCGCCGCGGCGTCGCGGCCGTCCACCGGGCTCGCGGTGTACAGCGGCACGTAGGTCCGGTCCGGCTCGCCGACCTTCGGGTCGCGCACGTGCAGCGCCATGCGCGCGCAGCGGGTATGCAGGCCCTCCAGGTACTCGATGATCGCCGGCATCTCGGCGGCGTCGCCCGTCGGCGCCCGGTCGACGCCGGCGTCGGCCAGGATCACGTCGGGCGCGGACGTGCTCGCCCGCGCGCCCAGCCACGCGCACAGCTCGCCGGCCGTCCGCGCGCCGCTCGCCAAGGCGTCGGCCAGCGCCTCGGTGACCCCGGGGCCGCGCACGTCCAGCGTCAGCGGGCCGAGGTCGACCGCGCTCAGCTTCTCGAGCAGCGCGGGGTCGGTCTCGGGATCGACGTCGATGATCACCACCCGCCGCGCCGCCCGCGCCTCGGCGAGCACGTCGGCCAGCTCGTCGAGCTGCATGCCCTGCCCGTCCGCCGTGCGCAGCCGCAGCCGGCGCCGCTCGAAGGCCAGCGCGCCGATCAGGTGCACCCACAGCAGCGCGACCGGCGGGCCGGCGGCGAAGTGCTCCAATCGATCGAGCGCCGCCGCGCCGTCGCACGCCTCGAAGCGGCTGACGTGCTGCGCGCGGTGGCCCGGACCCAGGCCGCGATCGACGATCTGCCCCGCCTGGATGAGCCCCGCCTTGACCCACGTCGCCGGGCGCTCGCCGTCGGCGCCGGCGAGGATGGCATGCCGGGCGATGGCATATCGGGCGAAGAGGTGGGCCAGCAGCGGGTGGGTGTCGCGGGCGATCTGATCGGCCTGGATCAGCCACGCCCGCAGGCCGGCGCCGTCGGGCAGGCCGGCGAGCGTGGTCAGGTCGCTCCGGATCTGATCGACCGGGCGGCTGTGGATCGGCAGATGCGCCGCGAGCCGCCCGGGCAGGCCGGCGCGCAGCATGCGCAGGCGCTCGGGTTCGGCGAGCCCGGCGTCGACCGCGGCGCGGGCGAGGCGGTCGATGTCATCGGCGGCGAGTGCAGTCATCGGACGCGGCCTCCTGTGCCCGAGCCCGAGGCATACCAGGGCGGGGCCGCGATGGGAAGCGGGTGCTGCGGCTGGATCACGTGCCTGGTACCCGGATCACATGGGATCCGGGCGACGTACCCGCGCCGCACATCATCTGCACTGCAACACGCGCTCGATTGCGGTACTCTCACATGACGTCCCGACCAGCAACGCGTCGGGTACATGGTCGAGCACCACGAGGCACCACGATCGGAATGCGCACCGCCGAGAACCCCTACTACAGCACGACCGACGCGGCCCGGCTGACACATGTGTCGGCGGGTCGGGTCCGCCGGTGGACGTCGGGCGCCGCCGTGCCCGGTCTGGCGCTCTGGGGTGCCCGACGTTCCCCCCTCTACTCATTCCACGACATCGTCGAGATGGCGCTCGTCGGCGAGCTGCGCGACCGGGGCATCAGCCTCGCGAAGATCCAGCGGTGCATGGAGGAGCTGGGCAAGCGCTGGGCGACGCCGCGCCCGTTTGCCACGCGCAGCGCCCTGGAGAAGCTGAAGACCTGCGGGGCCGAGTTGATGATCGACGAAGACGGCGCGCTCGAAGATCTCGACCGTCGGCAGTTCGCGTTCCGGAAAGTCGTCGAACCCCACCTCGTCGCTCTCGAGTTCGAGCAGAACGGTGAGCAGGCGATCCGTTGGTGGCCCAACGGCCTCGACGGCGCGATCGCCATCGACCCGGCCGTCGGCTTCGGCCGCCCACTCCTGTTCGAGTACCGGGTGCCGACCGACGTACTGCGCATGGGGGTGGACGCGGGCGACTCGATCGAGGAGGTCGCCGACGCGTTCGAGGTGCCGGTCCGAGCCGTCCGCGCGGCGCTCGACTTCGAGGAAGGGCTCCGGGCTGCTGCGTAGGTGCGCTTCTTCTTCGACGAGAACATGCCCATCAAGATGCTGAAGGCCCTCCAGGTGTTCGGCGTCGACTGCGTCCACCTCATCAAGTTCTACAAGGGTCATGGCATCCCCGACGAAGACTGGATGCCGGTCGTGGGAGCGAAGGGGTGGGTCGTCGTCACGCTCGACCGGCGCATCTACCGGGACAGCGCCCAGCACGCGCTTGCGCGCTTACACGGTCTGCGGTCGATCGTGCTCACCCGGAGCTGGTTCAAACTACGGCAGCACGAGAAGGCCGGGTACTTCCTCGTGCACCATGACGCCATCGTCGAGCGGACCAGGGACCTGAAGCCAGGCGACGCGGTGCGATTGAACACCCAAGGCATCTTCTCACCCATCCCACCGCCGTAGACACTTCGAGCGAACGAAGACGAGACGACCGCCTCACCGGACCGGGTCCGCGTCGGGCTCCTCTTCGGCGCCGTCAGCGGGCTCTTCATCGCTCGGCGCCTCGTCAGCGTCCTCGAGATCATCGGCGCCCGGCGGGCGCTGGCCGGGCACGAACGGGCTGTAGGCCGGCGCCTCGAGGTAGGGCAGGTCGGGCCACACCTCGGGGTCGGACGCCGTGGTGTGGAAGTGGGTGTAGTCGATCATCAGACCCTCGGCCGTGTTCGAGATGACATCCTCGAAGCGATGCCCCCAGCGAAAGTCGGATGGGTGATAGATGTAGCGGGCGTGCGTATTCTGGGCGTAGGTGACGTCGAAGCCGATCATGGTGGCGGTCAGGCCCACCAGCGTGCGGTCCAGTGACTCGACATCGCAGCCCCACAGCGGGCTGTCTTCGTCGATGACATGCATCACCGTCCAGCTCAGGACGAAGAGCGGGCTGTTGTCCCGCACCAGCTTCAGGTCGGCCAGCCGGCGCATCTCGACCCCCTCGTCCGAGACGCTGTCGACCAGCGCCACCACCCGGATGGACGCCTCGACGACCTCGTTGCCCCGGGCGTTGCCGACCCGGAACATCAGCGTCGGCTTGCCCTGGTACTGCTGGATGCAGACCGTGCGGCTGAACAGCGCGCTGGGCCGAGGGCGGGCGGCCTTGGCGAAGACGAGGCCGGTGGTCAGCGCGGCGAAGGCGACCCCCAGCATGGCCTCGAGGGTGACCAGCGTATTGGCATAGGTCGAGCCGGGTGACAGGGCCCCGTAGCCGATGGTCGAGATGGTCTGCACGCTGAAGAAGAAGGCGTCGACGTAGTTGGGCTGCGCCATGCCCGCGATGCCGTTCTCTTCGAGCAGATACAGGGCGCCGAAGACGACGTTGATGAAGACATAGACCAGCACCACCATGACGAAGAGCCGCAGCCACGAGCCCTCCATGAGGTGGAAGTACAGATCCGATCGCAGCTCGGTGGGGGTGCCCCGGCGCACGAAGTCCGACGGATCGCGGATCCGGCGGAAGCGGGCGGCCGAGGTCGGCGGCGCGTCGGGCAGCTCGTCCTGCTCGCCGGCCGCGCCGAAGAGCACCGGCGACTCGTGGTGCGCCTCGTGGGGGTCGGCCATCGGGGCCATCAGCAGATCGATGATGACCTGAGCCATGCAGATGACGGTGACGATGGCCACGAAGAGCAGCGGCGGCATGAAGGTGCCCACCGCGGCGAGCAGCAGCACCGCCGAGGCCGAGGCGACCCGGCTGAGCACCCGGTGGCGGTCGCGCACGTCGCTCACCCGGCGCTCGGTGACCACGTCGAGCACCGCCACCGACAGCAGCACCAGGGCCAGGGTGCCGCACAGCATCCAGCGATACTTCTCATAGCCATAGGTCGCGCCGGATGCCATCGGATCCATCAGCGCGGCCTTCTTGATCGAGACCCCCACCGCGGTGATGCCCAGGGTCAGCGGCAGGTGGGTGTAGATCCAGACGAAGGGCCCGAGGGTGCCCTGCCGCAGCCGGGAGCCGGCGACGTCGTCGAAGTAGATCCACCACAGGCTGAAGGTGATCAGCAGGGCCAGGGCGCCCATCATCGCGAAGTCGGCGCTCCAGCCCTGGGCGGCGCCTTCGGACAGCACCTTCACGAACGACTCGCCGAGCACGATGATGGTCAGCAGCCCGTAGCGCTCGGCCATGTGCAGCGCGTCGGGCGGGAAGCGCAGCGCGAGCTGGCGCGAGCGGCGGTTCATGGGCACCGCGAAGTCGATCAGCAGCCCCAGGCCCCACATCAGGTAGTTCCACGGCTGGGGCACGAAGACCGAGATGGTCCACATGATGGCGCCGACGCCGAAGCCGAGGGCGTTGCGTCGGGCGAGGAACCGGCCGCCGCTACCGTGCAGCCACATGCGCACGTAGAGCGCGACGAGCAGCCAGCGCACGACGGCGTAGGCCAGCGCGAAGCCATCCGGGCGGCCTTCGAAGACGTCGCCCACCGAGACGGCCATCGCGCCGATGGCGAACATCTGGGCGAAGACGAGCAGCCGGTGGGCGAAGTCGTCGACGATGAAGCGGTTCGAGAGGAAGGTGAACGCGGTCCACGCCGACCAGATGGGCACGAAGAGGCCGGCGAAGATCAGCATGCCGCCGAAGCCGGGGTGGGTCGACAGGCCGTTGCCGAGCTGGATGAACGCGGCGACGTAGATGAGATCGTAGAACAGCTCGAGCCACTCGACCCGCCGGGTATTGCCGGGGGCCGGGCTGTGCAGGCGCGGGCGATGGAACCACCGGTTGTGCATCATCGGGCGGGCACCTCGGGCCGTGAGGCGCCAATGTAACCCACTCGACCGGCAGATCCAGGCGGGGGCCGTCAGGCGGCGCGGGCCTCGCGATCGATGGCGGCCAGGTCGAGGCGGGCCGGGGCGTACCAGCAGCGGCGGCGGGTGACGAGGCGGCGGTGGTTGGGGGCCGAGCCCAGCGCCCGGGCGAGGGCCGCGGCGCCCTCCCGCGGGGGGCGGGCCGGATCGAGCTCGACCAGCGTCGGCCGGAGCTGGGGCTGGGCCACGCCGAGCACCTGCCCGAAGCTCCACATCAGCGTCTGGCGGGGGTCGGGGCGGCCGGCCTCGGCGGGCAGCGCGCCCCGGGTGACGATCCACAGGCGGGGGGTGGCGCCGGCCTGCTCCAGCGCCGCGGTGACGGTCATGAGGCCGGTCTCGCGGGCCATGGTCTGCAGCGGCGGGCCGGCGTCGAGGTGGGGGTCGTCGAGGCCCCACAGGTGCACCACGCCGCGCAGGGGGCGGTCCGGGGTGTCCATCACCGCGATCAGCTCGGCGAAGGCGTCGGCGCTGTCGGGCCCGAGCACGATCTCGGCCGGGGTCTGGCGGTGCATGGGGCGGGCGGGGTCGAGGCGGGCGACGCGGATGACCTCGTCGCCCCGGTCGCGCAGGGCCTCGGCGACCGACTCCCCGAGGCCGCCCCGGTCGCAGAGGACCAGCCAGCGGCCGGGTGGCGTGGGCGGTGAGGCGTGCAGGTGCACCCGGCGTTCGAGGGGCAGGGCGTGGCGGGCGGTGGGCGCGGCGGCGACGAAGGGCAGCGGCGAGCGGGTCATGGTGGGCTCCTGGGCGATCGCGTGCGAACGGTTGCGCGACGTATTTGCAGCGCTCATGCCAGATCGCCGACGGGCCCGAATCAGGGGGTTTCGGATCGTAATTCCCCGGATGGGCCGGCGGATTCTGCACCCGCGGCTGCGAGACTGTCGCGTATCTGGGACACCTGAGCCGTGGATTTCGGGCACGGGGAGAACTGCGTACGCGCTGCCGACTATGGCGCCGACGCCCGGGTGACGTGCCCGATGGTCACGGACGTCCGCGGACGCCGGGCGGTCAGTAGCCGATCGCCACCGCGATCAGGAGGACCCCCACGCTCGCCGCCGCGAGCAGGATTTGCAGCGGCAGCACCCAGCGGAACCACTCGCGCCACGAGACGCCGGCCAGCCCCAGGGCGATGAGCAGCAGCGGGTTGGTGGGCCAGAGCATGTTCGAGAAGCCGTCGCCGCACTGGAAGGCGAGCACCACCGTCTGCCGGCTGAGGCCGATGAGGTCGCCGAGCGGGGCCAGCACCGGGATGGTCAGCACCGCCTGCCCGGTGCCCGAGGGCACGGCCAGGTTGATGATCATCTGGCTGACGTAGATGCCGATGGCCGCGGCCCCCGTGCTCCAGCCGGAGAGCGTATCGGCCAGCCCGGCCAGCAGCGTGGGCAGCACCCGGGCCTCGGTGAGCAGGTGGCCCACGCTGCCCGCCAGCAGGATGAGCAGGATCGCCGGGGCGAAGTCCCAGAGCCCCCGCCCGAAGAGCCGGGCCACCCGCCGCCCGCCGACGCCTGCCAGCAGGCCGCCGCCGACGCCCATCGCCAGGAAGGCCAGCGCGATGAGCGGGAAGGCGAGGCCCTGCACCGCCTCGACCTGGGTGCCGGCGGCGACGATGGCCACGACGAGCAGCATGCAGCCGCCCATCCAGGCCAGCACCCGCCCGAGCCACGGCGGGGACGGCGCCCCCTCGTCGGCCAGCGGCTCGGCCGGGGCCGCGGCCCCCCGGGTGCGCCACAGCAGGAAGCCGACCACCAGCCCCAGCGTCACGACCAGGAACGCCGCCCGCAGCCCGACCCCGCTGAAGAGCGGCAGCCCGGCGAGCTTCTGGGCGGTGCCCACGGTGAACGGGTTGAACGTCGCCGCGGCGAAGCCGAAGCCGGCCGAGAGGAACGGGATGGCCATGCCCACCTTGCGATCCCAGCCGAAGCGGCGGGCGAGCGGCACGTAGAGCAGGATGAGCGGCACCAGCTCTTCGAGCACGCCGAGGGTCGAGCCGACGACGGCGAAGGTGGCCGCGTTGACGACCAGGAAGCGCCGCCGACGGTCGGCGAAGCGATGGGCCAGCCGGCGCAGCAGCGTGGGCAGCACCCCGCCCCGGTCGAGGATGGAGAAGCTGCCGCCGATGAGCAGGATGAACAGGGTCAGCACGATGAGCTGGGGCCCGCTGTCCCCACCGAGCACCAGGATCGGCGCGGCGAGGATGCCCCACCACGGCACCGGCGCGGCCTCGGCCGGGGCGTAGACCGGCGGGCCCCCGTCGACCGCCGCGAAGGTGCCGGCGGGCACGACGTAGCCCGCGATCCCCGCCGCGACGACCAGCAGGGCCAGGAAGGCGGTGGTGACCAGGAAGACCCGGCCCTCGACGTAGCCCCCGTCGGGGGCGGGCGGGGGCGCGGCGGTCTCGGGGCTCGACATGGACACCTCACAGGCGACGGCGACGGGCACGCGGCGACGGTCAGCATACAGCGGGCAGACGCGCCGGTGTCAGCGGCAGACCTCCAACCCGCCGGCCCGATCGCACAGCTCGAGGTCGTCCTCGTCGAACGCCGCGGCGCACCAATGCCGCCGGCAGTGCACGTTGGGGCCCTCGGTCGCGCCCGGCATGCGGGGCAGGCCATCGGCGATCTCGAAGCAGCGCCGGCGGGCGACGCCTTCGTCCTCGCCCCACAGCAGGTGGTAGAGGTCGTGGCAGGTCAGCAGCATGCAGTCGCAATAGGCCAGCGAGACGGGGTCGAGCGGGGCGGCGTCGGGCGTCGCGTCCGGGGCGGCGTCGGGCGCGGCGTCCGCCGGCATGGCATCCGACATGGCATCCCACCGGGCATCCGGCAGCGCGTCCGGCAGCGCGTCCGGCAGCGTATCCGGCGCCGCGTCGACCTCGGCGTCGGGCGTGCCATCCGACGCCCCGTCGGCGGGGCCACCGTCTGCGATCGCGTCCGGCGTCCCGTCCGGCATGCCATCGATCGGCGCCCCGTCGACCGCCGCGTCGGGCGGCGCCGCGTCGACCGCCCCGCCCCCGTCGTCGCAGCCCCCGAGCAGCGACAGCAGAGCCACCGAGACCCATCGGCCGAGCGCGCGCCTCATGGGCCGGCGTCTCCCAGCGCCATGTCCCGAGTGGCGTCCGGCGGCCCGGCGTCGGGCACCCCCCCGTCGAGCGGCGCCCCGGTCTCGCAGCGGGTGTGGCGCTCGACCCAGAAGAGGAAGTCCAGGTAGGCCGGATCCTCCCGGCTGAGGAACTTGTTGCCGCCCCCGTGGCGCACCCCGCCGTGCCCCCGGTGCAGCGGCTTGAGCAGGATGAGGCTCTCGGTGGGATCATCGAGCGACACATAGCCCCGCTCGATGATGCTGGCCATCGTGGCCTGTGCCGCGGGGCGGGTCTCTTCCGCCACCAGCCACAGCGGCGCGTCGCCGACCCCCGCGGTGACCCCGTCGGCCGCGTGGCAGTGCTCGCAGCGGCCCTGCCAGTGCATCACCCGCTCGAGGAAGATCGTCGTCCGGGTCTCGGGCCCGCAGGGGCCGTCGTCGACCGGGGGCGCCGCGTCGGGCGGGCCGAGATCGGGCATGGCATCGGGCGTGGCATCGGGCGTGGCATCGGGCGTGGCATCCGCGACGGCCGGCGCCGCGTCGGGCGTGGCATCCGGCGTCTCATCGGGCGTGGCGTCCGGCCCATCATCCGGCGCGGCGTCCGGCCGGCCGGCGTCCCGGGCCCGTGCGTCGGGCATCGGCGGCCCGCCGTCCAGGGGCGGCCCGCACGGCTCGGCGATCTGACCGCACACCTGCGCGTGGCACCGGGCGCTGTAGGCGATCCAGGCCTGGAAGCCCTCGTACTCGGCCGCCGCGGCGCCCTCCATCTCGGGGTGCGGCGCGCCCTGCCGGATCCAGGTCAGGATCAGGCTCTCCTCGACGTCGGTGAAGTCGACCAGCTCCTTGTCGAGCAGGCACGCCATCGACTGGCACGGCGTATCGCGCACGAAGCTGTCGAGCGGGATCCCGGTCAGGTGGCACGTATTGCAGCTGCTCGGCCGGCTCTCGTCGAGCAGCGGCTCGATGCGCTGGCGGAAGACGGCCAGGCTCTCGGCCTCGTCGCACGCCGCGGCGCACTCGGGATCATCCGGGGGGCAGGGCGCCAGCAGCTCCCGGCGGTCGGGCTGACAGGCCACGGCGAGGCCGAGGGCCAGGCCGAAGAGAATGAAGCGACGCATGCAGGCTCCCCCCGAACGGGCGCAGGATACGCGCTCGGCGGGCGCCGAGTCGAGCCGTGGTGAATCAGGGCTTCGCCGGCTTCGCCCCGTCGTACAGCGTCACCACCAGATCGCCCGAGGGCAGCGGCAGGATCAGCACGACCCGCCACGCCGCCTTGTCGGCCAGCCCGCCCGCCGCGCCCTTCACCGCCTGCCACCAGCCGCCGTCCATGCCCTCGGCCAGCACCTCGCCCGCCTTGTCGAACAGCGCGCGCCGGGGCTCGAAGCTCAGCCGCATGCGCTGGCGGGCGGTGCCCCCGGCCGGCACGTCGAACGGGGGCAGCGCGGTGTCGGCGACCGCCCGCCCCCGGTGCCACAGCTCGACCCGGTTGTCGCCCACATGCGCCCGGCGGCCGGTGGGGTTGTGCACCTCGACCGTCAGCTCGGCGGTCAGCGTCGGATCGAGCAGGCCCGGCAGATCGAGGTCGAACGAGTCGTCGACCGGGCTCCAGGTGCACTTGAGGATCGGCGAGACCCCCAGCACCCGGTGGAACGCCGCGCCGAAGAACGCCCCGTTGATCGCCACCGCCAGCGCCACCGCGCCCCAGAACGGCGCGCTGAACACCCGGCGCGGCGGGGGGTGACCCCGGCCGGCGATCCGGGCGCCGATGGCGGTGCCCCACAGCACGGCCACCCCGATGCACGCGGTGTTGACGCCGGCCAGCAAGGCGAAGTCGAGGGCGGTCCCCTGCCCCTTCGCCAGCAGCCGGGCGGCGATCAGCGGCGGGGCCGACAGCGCCGCCCCGAAGAGCAGCGCCCGCAGCGGGTGATGGCGGAAGAGCGCCCCGTAGATCGCGGTCGGCGAGGTGCGATGCCGGCTGAGGGTGGGGCCGACGAAGTCCACCGCGAAGCTGAAGACCAGCACCGCGTTGCTCAGCCAGAAGCCGACCCGGCCCCAGCCGGGGGTCACCGTCACCCGCAGCGCGGTCAGGCTCAGCGCAGCGAAGATGAGCAGCAGCAGACCCTCGTCGAGCGCCTGCCGCCACAGCGGGTGCTCCGGGGGCCGGCGCCAATCGGGGTCGTCGCGGTGCAGGTGCGCTTCGAAGCGGGCCGAGGCCCACTCCTTGAGGGGGAAGGTCACCGCCGGCACCACCACGACCAGCGCGCTGACGAGCAGGCTGACCATCGTGGGCCGGTGATCGCGGATGAAGCCCCGCAGCAGGTGATCGCCGGCGGCGATCCAATCGTCGGGCAGCACGAAGCCCAGGACGGCCCGGCGCAGGGCGTCCTGCTCGGCGGCCACGAGGGCCCCGAGGGCGGCGAAGACAGCGGCGATGGCCAGGAGGTAGGCGGCCAGGGGCACCAGCACCCGAACGATCGGGCGGCCCCGGCTCACAGGGAGAGAGGAGGGAGCGGGCTCACTCCTCGTCGTCGCTCAGGTCGAGCTCGTCGTCGTCGTCATCGATGTCGAGGTCGTCGTCGTCGCCGAGATCGATCTCGTCCTCGTCGCTCAGATCGTCGTCGTCGAGGTCGTCGAGGTCGGCGTCGTCGTCGTCGTCGTCGTCGTCGCCGCCCGAGAGCTTGCCCAGGGCGTCGTCGTCGTCGAGCACCAGCTCCTCGACGTCGTCGTCTTCCTCCTCGTCGTCGTCCTCGTCGTCCTCATCCTCATCATCGTCGTCGTCGTCGTCGAAGCCCTCGTCCTCGTCGAGCTCCTCGTCTTCGACGTCGTCGTCCTCCTCGTCCTCGTCTTCGTCCTCATCGCGCTCGGGCTCGACGACCGGCGCCTTCTTGCGGCGGCGGGCCTCGGCGGCGGCCTTGCGCTTGCGGGCCTTGAGGCGGGCGAGCGGATCGGGCGCCTCGCCCGAGGCGACGGTGCCGCACTTGGGGCAGGTCGGCTCGGGGCGGTTGAGATCGTAGAACTTCGCGCCACAGCTCTCGCAAGTGTGGCGGCGTCCCAGCTTCGAGTTCGACATCGGGTCCCTCCGGGGACTCGGCCCGCACGCCTGACGGCGTACGGTGGGTTCCGGGCCTGTTTGGCGGATTCGCGGCGGCGCGTCAACCGCCTTTTTTCGAGGTATGCGGCGCCGGGGTCGTCGCGTGCGCGGGGGGTTTGACCGGCAGGGGCCCGGCAGGCAGACTCGCCGGACCATGTTCCGCCTCGCCACCTCCCGCCCGGTCGCGGTGATGATGATCACCAGCGCCGTCGCGCTCTTCGGGCTGCTCTCGTACCGCCAGCTCGGCCTCGAGCTGATGCCCGATCTGGCCTACCCCACCCTCACCATCCGCACCGCCTACCCCGGGGCGGCCCCCGAAGAGGTCGAGACCGAGATCACCCGCGAGGTCGAGAGCCGGGTGGGCACCGTCGAGGCGCTGGTCGGCATGCAGTCGTCCAGCCGGGCCGGCTCGAGCGAGGTGGTGCTCGAGTTCGACTGGGACACCGACATGGACAAGTCGGCCCAGCGGGTGCGCGAGCGGCTGGGGCGCATGGAGCCGCCCCGGGAGGCCGACCCCCCGCTGCTGCTGCGCTACGACCCGGCGCTGGTGCCGGTGATGCGGCTGGGGCTGTCGGGGGACATGCCGCTGACGAAGCTGCGGGTCTACGCCGAAGAGGAGCTGTCGCCCGAGCTGGCCAAGATCGAGGGCGTGGCGGCGGTGCGGGTCGTCGGCGGCTTGCAGCGCGAGATCCACATCCGGCTGCGGCCGGCGGCCATCGCCGCCCGGGGGCTGTCGGTCAGCGCGGTCGCCAGCCGGCTGCAGCAGGCCAACGTCAACCTCGCCGGGGGCACGCTCAAAGAGGGATCGGTCGAGTTCCTGGTGCGCACCCTGGCCGAGCTGCGCGACGTCGACGACATCGAGCGCACGGTGGTCTACGACCGGGACGGCATCATCCTGCGGCTGGCCGACGTCGCCGAGGTGGTCGAGACGACCCGCGAGCGGGTGTCGGTGGTGCGGGTCGACGGGCAGGAGGGCGTGCGCATCGACGTCTTCCGCCAGGCGGGGGCCAACATCGTCGAGGTCTGCGACCGGGTGCGGGACGCGGTCTTCGGCACCGCGGCGCAGCAGGCCTTCGTCGCCGAGCTGGGCCCCGGCGGCCTGCCGAAGCGGAGGCCGGGCGCGGCCGGCGACGGGGCGCAGGACGAGGCGCAGGACAAAGAGAAGGAGAAGGCGGCCGACGCCGGGGCAGAGGGCGCCGGCAAGGAGAAGGGCGCCGCCAAGGAGAAGGGCGCGGCCGTCAAGGGCAAAGGCAAAGGCAAGGGCAAGGGCAAGGCGGGCCCCGGCGGGCCGGGCGGCGGCGAGCGGGCGGCGACCATCGAGCGGCGGCGGATGACCGACTTCATCGACTTCCGCAAGCCGGCCGGCAGCCAGCTCTCGGTGCTCGGCGACCAGTCGGTCTTCATCCGGGCCGCGCTCTCCGAGGTGCAGGGGGCCGCGCTCGTCGGCGGCATCCTGGCGGTGCTGATCCTCTACCTCTTCCTGCGCTCGGGCTACAGCACGCTCATCATCGCGGCGGCCATCCCCCTCAGCATCGCCGTCACCTTCGCCCCGCTGCTCGCCTTCGGGGTGACCCTCAACGTCATGAGCCTCGGCGGCCTCGCCCTGGGCGTGGGCATGCTGGTCGACAACTCGGTGGTGGTGCTCGAGAGCATATTCCGCTGCCGGGAGGAGGGCGACGACGTCGTCGCCGCCGCCATCCGGGGCACCCAGGAGGTCGGCGGCGCGGTCATCGCCTCGACCCTGACCACCGTCGCCGTCTTCTTCCCCATCGTCTTCGTCGAGGGCGTCGCCGGGCAGGTCTTCGGCGATCTGGCCCTGGCCGTCGTCTGCTCGCTGCTCGCCTCGCTCTTCGTGGCGCTCTTCGTGGTGCCGATGCTCGCCTCCCGCCGCTTCGGCGCCGAGGCCGAGGCCGACGCGCTGAAGTCGCCCGAGACCCCCCGCGCCCCGTGGGTGAAGCTCACCGCCCTGCCCCGCTGGTGGGCCCGGCGCAAGGGCTCGTGGCTGGCGAAGCTCAGCATGCCGATCGTGCTGCCCTACAGCCTGCTCCAGACCCTCTTCGAGCTGCTGGGCAACCTCATCGTGCTGGCCGCGCTGCTCGTCGGCGGCCCGCTGGTGCTGCTCTTCCGGGTGGGGCGCAAGGTGGTCTTCCTCGCGCTGTGGCCGCTGGCCAAGGCGGTCGACGGGGGCATGGCCGGGCTGCGCGCGGGCTACCGCCTCGTGCTGAAGGGCGCCCTCGGCGCGCCGCTGCTGGTGCTGCTGGTGCTCGGCGCGCTGGGCGTCGGCGCGTGGGGCGTGGCCGCCGGGCTGGGGGCCGAGCTGATCCCCGACGTGCGCCAGGGGGTGCTCGAAGCGCAGGTCGAGCTGCCGGTGGGCACCCCGCTCGACGAGACCGCCCGCCGGGTGGCCGCGCTCGAAGCGGCGCTGCGGGCCTCGCCCCACATCGAACGGGTCGAGGCCTTCGTCGGCGAGCCCGAGCAGGCCGACGACGACGCCGGCGACCGGGGCCCGCACACCGCGGCGCTGACCCTGCAACTCGCCCGCGACGGCCAGCCGGCGGTGATCGAGGCGGCGGCGATGGGGGCCATCCGGGCGGCGGTGGCCGAGATGCCCGACGCCTCGCTCGAGCTGTCCCGCCCGGCGCTGTTCAGCCTGCGCCCGCCCATCCGGGTGGTCATCCTGGGCCACGCGCTGCCCCAGCTCGAGCGGGCCAGCCGCGACGTCGAGCGGGCGATGCGGGGGGTCGGCGGGCTGAGCGACATCCAGTCGACCGTCGAGCCGGGCTACCCCGAGCTGCAGATCCGCTTCGACCGCCTGCGGCTGGCCGCGCTGGGGCTCGACCCGCGGCAGGTCGCCGAGCAGGTGCGGGGGCGCATCGACGGCGACATCGCGACCGCGCTGCGGGGCCAGGAGCGCCCCATCGACGTGCGGGTGCGCCTCGACCCCAGCCAGGTCGACAGCCGGGAGGCCCTCGGCGCGCTCATCGTCAACCCGGGGGGCGACATCCCCATCCCGCTGGAGGCGGTGGCCGAGGTCTCCCTGGGCGTCGGCCCGGCCGAGATCCGGCGGGTGGACAGCCAGCGGGCCGCGGTCCTCACCGCCCGGGTGGGCGCGTTCGACCTCGGCGGCGTCTCCCAGGCCATCGCCCAGCGGCTCGACGGGCTGGCGCTGCCCACGGGCTTCGAGATCCGGCTCCAGGGCCAGGACGAGGAGATGCAGCGCAGCCTGCGCAGCCTGGGCTTCGCGCTGCTGCTGGCGATCTTCCTGGTCTACGTGGTGATGGCCAGCCAGTTCGAGAGCCTGCGGGCGCCGCTGGTGATCATGGGCAGCCTGCCGCTGGCCGGCATCGGGGTCTTCCTGGTGCTCGGCGCGCTGCGCATGCCGCTGTCGGTGGTCGTCTTCGTGGGGCTGATCACGCTGGCCGGCATCGTGGTCAACAACGCGATCGTGCTGGTGGACTACGCCCGCCAGCTCCAGCGGCGGGGCCTGGACGTGAACGCCGCGCTGATCGAGGCCGGGCTGGCCCGGCTGCGGCCCATCCTGATGACCACCCTGACCACGGTGCTGGGGCTGGTGCCGCTGGCGCTCGACGCGGGCGACGGGGCCGAGCTGCGCCGGCCGATCGCGGTGACCCTCATCGCGGGGCTGGTCTTCGCCACCGGGCTGACGCTGGTGGTCATCCCGGTGCTGTACCGCTGGATCGTCGGCGAGTCGATCGACCGCCGCCAGACCCCGACCGAGCCCACACCCGAGCCCGACCCCGAGCCGGCGGCCTGATCCCTTCACAACCGCCCGTCGGCGGTCCACCATGAGCGCCATGACCGTCGAGATCCCCCGCGACGTGCGCCGGCGCCTGCCCGACGACCTGCCGCCCGAGGCGATCACCGCCTGCCTGTCGCTCACCGGCGGGCTCTCCGAGGCCCACGTCGTCGCCGCCGACGGCCGCCTCGTGGGCTTCGTGAAGCGCTCGGCGCTGGCCGGCCTCGAAGCCGTCGAGCTCGACCCGACCCGCCCCCCGCGGGTGCGCATCGTCTCGTGGCAGGAGTCCCTCGTCCTCGAGGCCGCCGACGGCGCGACCATCCCGATCCCGCTGCCCACCATGGACAAGGCCCGCACCCGGGCCGGCATCGCCGCGCTCTACACCGCGCTCGAGGCGTGGGACGCGCTGTACGACCTCTACACCGCCGCCCTGGCCGGGACCCGCGGCCGCAGCGAGCGGCTGGCGCTGCTCGAGACCCTGGGCGACGTCAGCCAGCGGCTCGACCCGGCGGCGTCCATCGAGCACTGGGCGGCCATGCTCGACCTCGACCCGCGCAACGCCACCGCGACCGGGCGCCTGCGCGCGCTGTACGACGCGGGGCACGCCGCCGCCCGGGATCCGCTGATGGCCGCCCACCGGGCCCGCGGCGAGTGGGATCGGGCCGTGGCCCTCGCCGCCGACGCCGCCCGGGCGGTCGACGACCCCGAGCAGCGCCGGGCCCGCTGGATTGAGGTCGCCGACAAAGCCGCCCGCCGCCTCGACGATCAGGCGCTGGCCGTCGAGGCGCTGGGCCACGCGCTGGCCATCCGCTTCGACCCCGCCCTCTACGAGCGCCTCGACCGCCTCGTGCTCTCGACCGCCGCCTGGGCCCCGGGCGTCGCGGCGCTGATCGAGGCCACCGCGGGCGAGGGCGCGCCGCCGGCCGATCTCTGGCGGCGGATCGCCGAGATCCGGGGCGCCCGCCTGGGCGACGCCGAGGGGGCCATCGCCGCCTGGGAGCAGGTGCACGCCGCCGACCCCGAGGCCGAGGACGCCCTGCTGGCCCTGGCCGACGTGCACCGCGCCGCCGAGCGCTGGGGGCCCTTCCTCTACACCAGCCGCCGGGCGCTGCACCTCACCGACGATCTGGCCGCCCGCATCCGCCTGCTGCGGGCCATCGCCGAGGTCGAGCAGGGCCCCTGCGAGCGGCGGGACGCGGCCATCGAGGCCTGGGAGGCCCTGCTCGCGATCGCGGTCTACGACCCCCAGGCGCTCGACGCGCTCGAAGCGCTCTACGCCGAGACCGGGCGCTGGGCCGACCTCGCCGGGCTGCTCGAGCGCCGGCAGCAGGTGGCCGAGGCGGCGATGAAGCCCGACGAGGCCCTGACGCTGCTGCGCCGCCGGGCCCGGCTGACCGAAGACGAGCTGGACGACGTCGACCGGGCCATCCGCCTGTGGCGCGAGGTCCGGGCCCGGGCGCCGGCGAGCGAGGCCGCCGAAGAGGCCGAAGCCCGCCTCGACGTCCTGCTGACCCGGGCCGCGCTGTGGGGCGCGCTCGAAGCCCTGCTCGCGACCCGGGCCGAGCGCCTCGACCGAGGCCCCGCCCGGGGCGCGCTGCACCGCCGACGGGCGCTGATCTTCGCCGAGCACCTCAGCGACGACGACCGGGCCATCGCCGCGTGGCGGGCGGTGTTGGTCGACCTGCCCGACGACCGCGAGGCGCTCGACGCGCTGGTCGCGCTCTACCGGGCGCAGGACCGGGCCGAAGACCTCGTCGCCGCGCTGGAGTCGCTGGTCCGGGTCCTGCCGCCCGACAGCCCGCTGCGGATCGACACCTGGGCCGAGCTGGGCCGCCGGCTGCCGGCGGTGGGCCGGGCGTTCGACGACACCGTCCGGGCGTGGCGCAGCGTGCTCGCCGCCGACGCCGACCACCGGGAGGCCCTCGACGCGCTCATCGCGCTGTACCAGTCGGCCGACCGGGCCGCCGACGCCATCCCGCTGCTGAAGCGCCGGGCGGGGCTGACCGGGGCCATCGCCGATCTGCTGCTGCTCGGCAAGCTGACCCTCGCGGTGAACGCCACCGACGAGGCGGCCCAGATCTACGCGCGGGTGCTCTCGTCCGACCCCGACTGCGCCCCGGCGCGGGCCTTCCTCGAGCGCTACTACGCCGGGCGCGAGCGGTGGGCCGACCTCGTCGAGCTGCTGCGCGGCGCCACCCGCCTGCTCGACGAGCCCGGCCGCCAGCTCGACGCGGTGCTGCGCATCGCCGACATCCACCTCACCGGCCAGCGGGCGCCCGACCGGGCCCTGGACGCGCTCGCCGAGGCCCCCGCGGCCTGCTTCCGGGACAAGCGCCTGACCGACGCCGCCCTGCGCGCCGCCGAGGCCGGCGGGGACTGGCAGCGCTTCCTGGACGACGTCGAGTCCCGGGCCCGCAGCGACGCGGCCGACCGCGAGACCCTGATGGACGGCGCCCGCCGCTTCGCCGGGGGCATGCTGTCGTGCGTGCGCCCCGATCCGCTCCAGGCCTGCCGCCTCGGCGCGTGGTTCGAGGCCCACGCGGCGCCCGACCGCGCGGTCGAGTGCTACGACGCGGCCCTGGCCGCCGACCGGGGCTCGATCGACGCCTGGACCGGCAAGCGTCGGGCCCTCGCCGTCGGCCGCCGCTGGCGCATGCTGGCCGAGCACCTGGAGTCGATGGCCCGGGCCCCCCTGCCCCGCGCCGATCGGGCCGAGGCCCTGCGCTACAAGGCCGACGTGCTCACCCGGCACATCAACGCCCCCGACGAGGCGGCGTCGGCCGCCCAGCGCGCCGTCGATCTGGCCCGCCCGGCCGGGCGCTTCGTCGCGTGGGCCGTGGTGGTGCTGCTGCTGGCCGCCGCGCTGGCCTGGGCGGGCTACGCGACGGCGTGATCGAGCCGTGTCGCTGGCCCGCGGGGCCGGGGCGCGGGGTCGGTCACGGGGCGATGGCGCGGGGATGACGGTGCCGGGCGCTACTCGGCGGTCGGCAGCACGAAGTCGCCCGGCGCGCGCACCGGGAAGCGCGCCCGGAAGTCGTCGAACTCTTCGAGCGGGCGGTACCAGCTCGGCTCGGGCCCGTCGTGCAGGCCGATCACCCGGCCCTGTTCGTCGACGATGACCGGCCACAGGAGCGGCTTGCTGCGGTGGGAGATCCGCGAGCTCGGCGGGATGCGCTTCCAGCCGACGTTCGTGCGATCGGGCTCGACGCGCGTCGGCGGGATGGCGAAGAGCAGGCGATTGAGCGCGAAGAGGTCCCGGTCGAGCTGTTCGTGCGTGCCGGGCTCGTGCCGCGCGGTCCAGTCGAGCAGGTGAGCCATGCCGTCCCGGACCGCGTCCAGATCCAGGCCGACCAGCGTCCGCCCGGTCGTCAGCCAGGCCCACCGCGCGTGGGCGAGCTGTTCGGGGGTGTGCTCGAACCCGGGGGGGTCCCACGGCGGCAGCTCGCTGATGAGGACCGCCGCCTCCTGTGCGTCGCCCGCCGGAAGGTCGGAGAGCGGGGCCCGGCTCGACAGCCCGCCGCACGCGGTGAGCGCGAGCGTCAGCAGCAGCGGGAAACGGTGGTCAGCGATCATGAGTGTCCTCGATGACCTCGGTGCGCTCCGGTGGGCAGCACATCCACTCTACAGTAACGCTGCGGACGAGGGCAGGCCGCTCGTCCGACTGCCAGAAGTCCGGCTCGACGGTGGTGCTCGGCCACCGATGCTCGAAGAATGCCACCGGGTGCAGGGCAAACGGGCTCATGGGATCGTCGGGGTGCTCGTCTCCCATCTGTTCGTCGCGGTAGTACCGGGCTTCGCCGGTGATCGTCGCCCTGCCGACGGGTACCGCGTGGCTGCTGATGGCCCAGATGTCCTCGCCAGCCGAGACGGTGTCACCCGCGGAGATGGGCCACGTCTCCCAATAGATGTAGCCGGGCGCGTCCTCCCCCTCGCAGCCGGGGGGCGTCATCGCCGCGCACGTCTGGAGTTCGAAGTCGTCGTCACTCGCGCATGCGGGGTCGGTCACGGCGTCAATGCGCTGGACGATGTAGCCATCCGTAGGCGCCCCATCGGGCATCAGCCAGTTGATCGAGCGGGTGTACTGTCCGCAGACGCCCAGTTGCACGACCCCGCCGTCGACGATCTCGCGGCTGCGATAGGTCAGCCCGCCGACGACCCCTGCTTCGGGTATGCAGTCGGGGTCGCCCGGATTCCGATTGCAGTACTGTGCGTCCTTCTGAGTGCAGCCGACCAGCGCCAGCGCCGCCACCCCGAGTACGAGGCTCCGCATCGCTCCACCTCCGCGCCCGATGCGATGGGGCACCGTAGCAGGGGCCGCGGGCGGCGCTGACCCGGCGGGCGAAGAGCATCTGCAGCGACGCCGGCGGCCGGCAGCACGAAGTCCCCCGGCGCGCGCACCGGCCGCCGCTGGCGCATGCTGGCCGAGCACCTGGAGTCGATGGCCCGGGCCCCCTGCTCCGCGCCGATCGGGCCGAGGCGCTGCGCGACAAGGCCGACGTGCTCACCCGGCACATCAACGCGCCCGACGAGGCGGCGTCGGCCGCCCAGCGCGCCGTCGATCTGGCCCGCCCGGCCGGGCGCTTCGTCGCCTGGGCGGTGGTGGCGCTGCTGCTGGCCGCCGCGCTGGCCTGGGCGGGCTACGTGACGGCGTGCTCGGGCCATATCGATGGCCGGCGGGGCCGGGGCGCGGCGCCGATCACCAACACGATGGCCCGCGGGGCCCGGGCGCGGGGGTCGGTCGCCAACACAATGGCCGCGAGGCCCGGGCGCGGGGGTCCGTCGCCAACACAATGGCCCGCGGATCCCAGCGCCGGGATCCGCTGGCGGGGTCTTTGACCCGAACATGCCGGCCGAGGCCCCCCTCGGCCGTACGTCTGCCGGTCGGCGGCCACGGCATGGCCTGCTCTCGGCAAAGCGATGGCGTCTCCGGGCCACCGACAGGGGGGT
>JAUHYW010000024.1 GCA_030426085.1 bacterium
CCTCAGCTCTCCGGGTCCCAACGGTCCATCCCAACCGGAGCGCCCTCAGCTCTCCGGGCCCCAGCGGCCCAGCCCGACCGGAGGCCCTCAGCTCTCCGGGCCCCAGCGGCCCATCCCGACCGGAGGCCCTCAGCTCTCCGGGCCCCAGCGGCCCAGCCCGACCGGAGGCCCTCAGCTCTCCGGGCCCCAGCGGCCCATCCCGACCGGAGGCCCTCAGCTCTCCGGGCCCCAGCGGCCCATCCCGACCGGAGGCCCTCAGCTCTCCGGGCCCCAACGGCCCATCCCGACCGGAGCGGCCTCGGCTCCGCGAGCCCCCGCCGTCCACCCGACCAGCGCGAACCCGACTCTACGGACCCTCGGCGCCCAATCAGCCGGAGGAGCCCGACCCCGCGGACCCCTGCCGTCCACCCCGACCAGCGCGGGCCCGGCTCTGCGGACCCTCGGCGCCCACCCGGCGAGGGCGGGGTCAGCCTGCCGCACCCCGGGCGTCGGCCTCGATCAAAACGACCCCGCCCACTCGCACACCCGCCCCCTCCCGGCCGGCGAGCCCCGCGCGCCGCGCACCCCGGGCGTCGCCCTCGATCAAAGCGGCCCCGGTCCCACTCGCCGCCGGCGCCCAGACCCAGCGACGCCCGACGGCGCCCGGCGGCGCCAGTCGATTGAGCCGAGCCCTCCGCTGCGGTATGCAGCCCGCCCCACCGGAGGAACCGATGCGACCCGACCCCCTGACCCGACCTACGCCGGATCCCGCCCCGGCCCCGACGGCGCGGGCCCTGACCGCGCTGGCCCTGACCGCGCTGACCCTGACCGCGCTGGCCGGCTGCGACGACGGCTCGAACACGCCGCCCGCGGACGGCGCGCCGCCGCCCGACGCGGCCGGCGACATGGCGCCCGACGTCGACCAGGGCGCCCCCGACACGGGCCCCGCCGCCGATATGACCCCCGACGCCGCCCCCGACGCCGCCCCCGACATGGCCCCGCCCGCCTGCGACTGGCCCTCGCCGCGCTTCGGCGACGCGCCGCCGGCCCTGGCCCTGGCCGACGACCCGGCGAGCTGCGGGCAGCCGGCCTACCGCTGGATCGCCGACGATACGCTGGGGTCCATCGTCGAGCGGGTCGAGCTGCAGCGGCTGCCGGCGGCGGCCCTGGGCGCGCTGACCGCGGCCGCCGACATCGACATCCCCCGGCCGTTCACCTACGACGTCGTCGTCGAGCAGATCGTGTACGTCACCCAGGATCGGGGGGCGCTGGTCGAGGCCACGGCGCTGGTCGGCCGGCCCGACCCCACCCGGGGGGCCATCGCGCCCGACGTGGGGCTGTTCGCGCTGCTGCACGGCACCTCGGGCTTCAGCGACGACTGCGCGCCGTCGAATACGCTCGAGATCCAGGCGCTGACCGCGGCCATCGCCAGCACCGGCTACGTGGTGGTGGCCCCCGACTTCCTCGGGCTCAAGGGGCGGGGCGCGCCGACCGGCTTCCTGCACCCGTACCTCGTCGGCGAGCCGACGGCGATCTCGATCCTGGACGGCGTCCGGGCCGGCGGGCGGCTGATGGCGGCCGACGGCGACGCCTGCCTGCCGCCCGAGGTCGTGACCCTGGGCATCAGCCAGGGGGGGCACGCCGCGCTGTGGACCGAGCTGCTCGCGCCGTATTACGCCGCCGAGCTCGAGCTGGTGGGCACGGTCGCCGCGGTGCCGCCGAGCGATCTGGTCCGCCAGATGGAGGCCGCCCTCGCCCAGCGCATCGACGCCACGTTCAACGCGCTGGGGCTGCTGGTCACCGGCGCCGACTGGTACGGGCTCAGCGACCGGCTGGGCGAGGTGTTCCAGGCCCCGCTGGACACCGAGCTGCCCCGCATCGCGCAGATGAGCTGCGCCGACGACGCGGGCGACGCGCTCGACCTGGACGACTTCCCGGACAACGACAGCGCCTTCACCGCGCCGATCCTGGAGGCGGCCCGGGGCGGGACGCTGGTCGACTTCGAGCCGTGGGGCTGCCTCGCCCGGGAGAACAGCCTGCTGCACACCCGGGTGGCCCGGCTGGCGCCCGATCCGCGGCCGGGGCACGGGATCCTGTTCCTGCTCGGCGAGCGGGACGAGCTGGTGAACCCCGAGATCGAGCGGGCGGCGTTCAGCGAGCTGTGCGAGGGGGGCTGGCCGCTGGCCTACCTGGAGTGCGCCCGCGCCGAGCATGTGCCGGCGGTGATCTGGGCCCTGCCCGAGATCTTCGACTTCATCGACGCCCGCCGGGCCGGCGCGCCCCTCGGCGAGGCCCGCTGCGCCCCGGCCCCGCCGAGCGACTGCGCGGGCGAGCCGGAGTGATCGGGGCGGGTCAGACCCGGGGCAGCGGCTCGCGGCGCTCGAGCCAGGGCGACGGGATGGGGGCGGTGAGCGCGACGATGCCGCCGACGATGGCGCAGGTGGTGTCGCGGTCGCCGAGGCCGGCGACGGTGCGCCACATGGCCTCGGCGAAGTCGTCGAGGTGGCCCGCGGCGGACCAGATGGCGAAGGGCACGGTGTCGTGGGCCGCCACCAGGGCGCCGGTGCCCAGGGCCCGGGTCGCGGCGCCGAAGCGGTCGGAGGCGATCTCTTGGGCCAGCTCGAGCCGGCGGCGGACCTCGCCCGGCGGCACGTAGGGCACCACCGCGGCGACGAAGGCCGGGCCGACGGGGCGCTCGGCCTCGGGCCCGGCGGCGATGGCGGCGGCGGCGGCGACGGCCATCGCGCCGGCCTGCCCGTCGGGGTGGGCGTGGGTCACCTCGGCCTGGCGGCGGGCCTCGGCGGCGGCGAAGGCCGGCATGCCGGGGAAGGCGGCGCCGATGGGCGCGGCCCGCATGGCGGCACCGTTGCCATAGCTGCCGCCGTCGAACAGCGCCGGGGCTTCGAGCCGCCAATCGGCGCCGGTCGCGACCCGGGTGAGCAGGTGCATCGCCCCGCCGCCGTAGCCCCGCCAGGGCTCCTCGGCGTAGCGGGCGGCGAAGGCGCGGGCCAGGGCGTCGGGGTCGATGCGGCCGTGGCTCAGCAGGGTGCCGGCGACCGAGAGGGCCATGGCGGTGTCGTCGGTCCACCGCCAGCGGCCGGGGGGCAGGGTGCGGGTGCGGATGCCTTCGTAGGGCTGCTTGAAGAAGCATTCGCCGAAGGCATCGCCCAGTGACAATCCGTCGAGGCAGCGGGCGACGAGGTCGGCGCGCACCGTGGGCAGCGCGCGCGCGCCCCGAGCGGGGGGGGATGCTTTTGCGTACATGGTCGTGTCCTCGGGCAACCGAACCACTCTCGGTCAGGCGCGCACTCGGGGGCAACAACTTTTGTCACTCTTTCAGGGCCTGGAAGGGAATTACTCGGACAAGCGAGGGCGCGAGATCGGCCCCCAGTCGCCAGCGCCCCCGCAGCCGGCGACGCAGTCGCACCCGAGGTGCGGCGAGGGGGCCAAGCCCACGACCCGACGGGGCGTAGGCCCGGGTCGAGGCGCGCAGCGCGGAGAGCCGGCGAGGAGGAAAGCGGCGAATGGGGGTCGAGGTCGCGGCCGCAGCCCGAGTAATTCGCTGACAGGCCCTTACCGTCGAAGGCACGATATCACCCGGGTGACGGGTCCCCGACCGTCATCGGTGGCTCGAATGGCGCAGCCTCGTCACTCCAGGCGCTCATCCAGCCACCCTGCGCCTCGGCCTCTTCGGCGAAGGCGGCGAAGTCCGGGTGGGCCCCGAGGGTCGCGGTGTCGGCGATGACGAGCAGCAGCCGCCGGGCCCGGGTGAGGGCGACGTTGAGCCGGCGGCGGTCGGCGACGAAGCCGACGATGCCATCGGGGTTGCTGCGCACGAGGTCGAGCACGATGGCTTCTTTCTCCCGCCCCTGGAAGCCATCGACGGTGCCGATCTCGAGCCCGGCGGCGACCTCGGGGGCGAGCAGGTCCCGCAGCAGGCGGCGCTGGGCCCGATACGGCGTCAGCAGACCGATGTCGCCCGCCGGCAGCCCCCGGCCGATCAGGCGGCGGATCTCGGCGGCGGCCCGCTCGGCCTGCCCCGGGTTGCGCGCGCTGCCGGTCTCGGGGTCGACCGCCTCGTCCCAGCCCTTGCCGGCGGTGTCGACGAGCACGAGCGGCCCCGGGCGCAGCGGGTCGTCGGCCACGCCGAGGTCGGAGAGGCGCCGCCCGGCGACGGTGGGGTGGGCGGTGAGCCAGTCGCCGTAGCGGGTGCGCGAGGGGAAGCGCATCAGCGCGGTGGGCATGCGGTATTGGATCGTCAGGCGCTGCGCCGGGCTGCGGGCGGCGAGCCGTTCGAAGAGGGTCCGCCCCAGGCCGGCCCGCTCGGCGTCGGGGTCGATGATGGTCGGCGGGAGCTGCTCGGGGTCGCCGGCGAGCACGGCGGTCGGGGCCCGCAGCAGCGCCACCAACGCGATGGGATCGGGGGCCTGGGTCGCCTCGTCGAGCACCACCCGGTCGAAGCCCCGGTCGCGCAGCAGGTCGACGTCGGCCCCGGCGGCGGTGGCGCAGACGACGGGGGCCCGGTCGAGGATGGCGTCTTTGTGGCGGTCGAGCTGGATCCGGGCGTCGCGCCGCAGGCGGTCGGCCTCGCGCAGCGCCTCGCGGAACGCCCGGTGGTCCCCGCCCCGGTCGCGGCGCTTGAAGGCCCGGTCGCGCGCCTGGCGGGCCTCCTGCTGCCAGCGGCGGGCGAGGGTCCAGGCCTCGGTGGCTTCGAGCAGGGCGTCGAGCGTCCGGTCTTCGACGGCCGGGTCGACCCGCGCCGGGTGGCCGAGGCGCACGATGTCGAGGCCGGCGTCGACGAGCCGGGCGGCGAGGTGGTCGGTGGCGGTGTTGCTCATCGCGCAGGCCAGCACCTTCTCGCCCCGGGCCACCGCCCGCCGCACGATCTCGACCAGCGTCCGGGTCTTGCCGGTGCCCGGCGGGCCGTGGATCAGCGCCAGCGGGCGGGCGGCGAGCGCGTGGCGCACCGCGGCGCGCTGGGCCGGGTTCAGCGTCGGGTCGGGCTCGATCTCGATCGGGTCGAGCGCGATCGACGCCTCGCCGGTGAGCACCCGCCGCAGCCGCCCGGCGTCGCTGGCCGGCCTCGCGGCGGCGAGGGCCTTCAGCGCCCGGTGGCCCCGGGCGAAGGTGGCCTGGGGGTCGTCCCGGTCGATGTTGAAGTGGCCGGCGAGCAGCCGGTGGGGCACGTCGCCGTCGACCATGACCCCCACCCGGGGCGCGGCCCCGCCCCGGCGGCGGGCGAGCACGGCCCGGACGGCGTCCCGGTCGTCGGGGTCGGTCCACCACAGCCGCAGCGGGTCGCCGGGCTTGCCCCGGAAGTGCTCGAGGTCGCCGGTGAGCCACAGCAGCGTGCGGTCGCCGGGGGCCGGGGCGAGGTCGTCGACGGTCACGCCCGCGAGCGCGTCCCCCGTGGCGACCCGGGCGGCGAGCGTGCTCTGGCGGCGGCGCTCGACGACCCGGGCGGCGCCGGCGACCTGCTCCCGGCGCCAGAGGTCGGCGATGTGGTCGAGGTCGAAGTCGGGCGTGGCGGCAGCGTCGGGCATGGCGGCAGTGTGGGGGCTCGCTCGGCGGGGCGCAACGCGGGGCGGGCCCCGGTGACGATCCCCGCGCCGGCCGGTTTTTGATCACGGAGCGAATATTCCACCGGCGCTGGCCGACCGCGGGGCGATGGAACCGAGCCCCGCGGCTTGCTATCGTCGGCGGGTCTGCTCACCCACGCTCACCGGAGGGCTCATGCCTCGCCTCGCGCGCCACCTGCCGCTCTTGCTCCTGCCCCTCGCCCTGGCCCTCGGCCCGCCGGCTTCAGCGAAGTCGGACACCCGCGCCGGCCTCGAGGCCGAGGGGCTGCTGGTTCAGGACAAGGTCATCGCCGGGATCAGCGGCTACTTCTTCTTCAACGAGTTCATCGGTGTCGATCTGGGCTTCTCGCTGATGTTCCTCGACGAGGATCGCCCCCGCGATCCGGTCGACGGGGTCTTCCTCGGCGGGCTGGTGACGGCCCACCTCGTCTTCGGGCTGCCCATCGGCGATCAGTTCATGCTGCGGGCCGGCACCGGGCTGGACTACTTCGCGCTGTGGGGCATCGACGACGAGGAGGGCAAGGCGGCGATGCCGCTGCTGGCCGAGGTCCGGTTCTATGTGACCGACAGCCTGTCGGTCTTCGCCCAGCCCCGCTACTACCTGTTCAGCAGCGACGGCCTCGAGCCGGGGGTCTCGGTCGACGGCGAGGAGTCGCTGCCCTTCGTGATCGCCGTCGGCGTCGGGGGGGAGTGGCGATGAGCGCGCGCTGCCTCTTGTTCGCCGGCCTGCTGCTGACGGTGGCCGGCTGCGCCCCGCTGACCTTCAGCCACGAGGGCGCCATCGACTTCGACCGCTATCGGGTGGTCTACATCCAGCCGGTGGCGACCAGCGGCGATCGGCTCAACACCGGCTACAGCGTCGGTTTGCAGGATTATCTCGCCCGGGAGCTGGCCCAGAACAGCGGCTTCACGGTGATCACGCTCGACCCGACCGATCCGGTCGACGTGGTGCTGGTGGTCGATCTGTATATCGACCGGGACTACGACTACGACGATGACGATGACGAGTGGGACGTGGACGCGTCGTGGATCCTGCGCACGCCGGGCGGCGGGGTCGTCGACCAGGGGCGGGTGACCGAGAGCGCCGTCACCGAGGGCGAGGCGGCCGAGGAGGCGATGGACGCGATCGCCTACCGCTATCTGGCCCCCTACCGCTTGTGAGCCTCGCCCGCGTCGGCCGGTGAGCCGCCGATCAGCTTGCCCTCTTCGGGCGCCCGCCACATCCAGATGCCGCCGATGATGGACAGCGCGATGAACACGTTCCACGCGCTGATCCGGTAGGCCTGCCCCGGGTCGTCGAGCCCCAGCGCGGCGCAGATGGCCATCGGCACCACCGCCGCCAGCAGCCGCCGGTCGACGAGCAGCGCGAGGTACATCACCCCCCCGGCGTCGATGACCATCTCCAGCGCGGCGACCTGGTTCGAGGGCAGCCCGAGCCGCCAGCCGGCGAGGCGGATGGCCATGTCCATGGTCACGATGCCCATCAGCGCGAGGCTCACCCGGCGGTTGACGGCGGTGCTCCACAGCCAGCGGCGCAGCGCGAAGACGACCCCGAAGACGATGGCCATCATCCAGATCTGGTCGGTGATGAGCTGGTGCGTCGGCGGCGGGGTGGCCACCCGGCGGAAGCCGTTGAGGGTCCACAGGAGCCCCAGCCCGAAGGCGATGGCCCCCCGGTGGCGGCTGAAGACCGAGAGGTCGGCGTTGCGCGCCAGCCGCGCCCGGCGGCGGATCTCGTCCCGGGCGGCCCGCACCCGGGCGGCGAGCGCGGTCTTGCGGGCGGCCTCGCCGCTGACGGTGCCCTCCCGGCCCGCGGCCCGCACCGCCCCGACGAGCTGCTCGGCGTAGTCCACCTGCCCCGCCTCGAGCACCCGCTCGGCCCGGTCGAGCAGCAGCCGGTCGAGCGCGCCCCGGGCGTCGGGGTTGTCGGGCCAGATGCGCAGGGCGTGCTCGAGCGCGAAGCGGGCGACCCCGAAGTGGCGGTCGACGGCGTCGCCGGTGTCGTCGTCGGCGGCGGCCCGCATCGCGGCCTCGGCCTGGGCCGCTTCGTCGACGAGCCGGGCCGAGTCGCGGTGCTCGAGGTAGTCGACGATCGCCCGGCGCAGGTCGGCGACGTCGGCGTAGCGGGCGTCGGGGTCGGCGGCGGTGGCCCGGTTGCAGATGCGGCCGAGCTCGCGGGGCACGGCGCCCGGGTCGTAGTCGTAGGGGGCCGAGACGAAGGCCGCGGCGAGCACCTCGCCGAAGCTGCCCCCGACATGGCGGGTGCGGCCGACGAGCAGGCGGTGCAGCAGCGCGCCGAGGCAGTAGACGTCGCTGTGCGGGCCGAGCCGGGGGCCCTCGCCGGCGGCCATCTCGGGGGCCATGTAGCCCGGGGTGCCCGCCGGTCGGCAGACGTCGCGGGCCAGCGGCAGGTGCCCGGTGCCGTCCTCGCCGAGCGCGACGGCGATGCCCCAGTCGACGACGTAGACCTCGCCGAAGCCGCCGACGAGCACGTTGTCCAGCTTGAGGTCGCGGTGCAGCACCCCCCGGCTGTGGGCGAAGTGCACCGCGTCGCAGACCTCGAGCAGGATGCGCAGGTGGCAGCCGAGCGGGTCGAGGCCGGCGAAGCGCTCGGGCAGCAGGCCGGGGTCGTCGGCCATCGCCCGCCACGAGACCCCCTCGACCCGCTTCATGACCATGACCGTCGCCCCGTCGGGGGTGCGGCCGAGGCCGTGCATCGGCACGATGTTGGGGTGTTCGAGGCGGCCGGTGACCCGGGCCTCGCGCAGCAGGGCGTTGATCCGGCTGCCCCGCCGGGGGCCGTCGACCGGGATCTTGACCGCGACCTCGCGGCCGACCGAGCGCTGCCAGGCGAGGTGCACCCGGCCCATGGCGCCCTGGCCGATGAGGTCGCGCATCTCGAAGTCGCTGTCGGCGGTGGCGCCGTCGAGTTGCACGAGCGGGACCGCGCTCGGCGGGGGCGGGGCCAGCGAGGCCTCGGGGGCGGTGGCCCCGGTCGCGGGCGGCGCGGCGGTGGCCCCGAGGGTGATCCCCTCGTCGGGGGCGGCGGTGAGGTCGACCCCCACGTCGGCGGTGCCGATGGTCTCGCGCCACGCGTCGATGTCGGTGGGGCCGGTTGTGGCCATCACGCCTGCTCCCGGCTCGGGTGACGCGGGGATCATGCCGTCGCCCCCCACAGAAGTCGAGCCGGGGGCCGCGAGGCGGTATCATCCGCCGGTCATCATCCGGCCGCCGGGCGCGCACCCGGCCCGAGCCACCGAGGACCCCATGACCCGGCTGCCCCGCCCGCGCCTCGCACCCGTATGCCCCGCCCTGTGCGCCGCCCTGTGCGCCGCCGCGCTGCTGGCCACCGCCGCCGCCGCCCCGCCGAAGCCGGCCCCGGCGAAGCCCGATCGGGCGAGCCCGCTGCCCGCCGCCGACCCCGAGGTGACCGCCGGCGCGCTGCTCGTCGCCGGCAAGCCGCTGCCCGACGGCTCGCGCCTGCGCCGCTACGCCCGCACCGCCGAGTACCGGGCCTACGCCCGCAAGATGAACTGGACCTGGGGCTGGTTCGAGAGGCGCACCCTGACCCCGCTGCGGGCCTGGATCGCCGAGCACCTGCCCGGCCCCCACCCCAAGACGGTGTTCTATCCGTTCTCGGGGCCCGACATCCTCAACGCGGTGACCTTCTTCCCCGACGCGGACACCTACCTGCTCTTCGGCCTGGAGAAGGTGGGCCGCATCCCGGGTGATCTGGCGGGCACCGACGCCGAGGGCTTCGCCGCGGGCATGGTCGCCCTGCGGGCGTCGCTGGATCACATCATCGGGCTGAACTTCTTCCGCACGGCGAGCATGCGGGTCGAGGTCGGCGCCGAGCCGCACAACGGGGTCGCGGCGCTGATGGCGTTCTTCCTGACCCACACCGGGCACACGGTGCTCGGCGCGCGCTACATCACCCTCGACGACGAGGGGCGGCCGGTCGACGCCCGGCGCAGCAAGTGGGCCAAGGCGGTGCAGCTCACCTTCCGCGGGCCGCAGGATCCGCCCACGCGCACCCGCACGGTGTATTACTTCCGGGGCGACATCTCGGACCACGCCTGGGCCGAGGCGGCCGGCTTCCAGGCGCTCGTCGCCCGGCAGGGGCCGATGGCGACCTTCCTCAAGGCGGCGTCGTACCTGATGTACGAGCCGGCGTTCGACGACATCCGGGCGACCATCCTCGCCCGCAGCGCGATCATCGTCGAGGAGTCATCGGGTGTGCCTTATCATCACCTGGTGTCCGATGGGTGGGACGTCACGCTGTATGGCGTCTACGACGGGCCGATCGATGTCTTCGAAGGCAAGTGCCAGCCGGACCTCGAGGCGGCCATCGAGAAGGCGAGCAGAGGCACGCTGCCGTTCTCTTTCGGCTACAGTCACCTGCCGGGGCGCTCGCACATGATCATCGCCCGCCGGCCGGCCGATCGGGCGCTGACGACGCCGACGTTCGACGGCTCGCCCCGGGCCGGGCTGCGCACCCACTGTGACGAGGCGGGCGAGCAGAGCGTGCAGCGCAAGGAGTGACGGGGCTCAGAGCCGGCGCAGGGGCGTCAGGCGCAGCATCAGCGGCAATATGTCGCCCCCCACCACCAGCTCGGAGTGGCCCGCCTTGGCCCGGATGTGCATCAGCCGCGCCCGGAGCTGGGCCCGGGTGAAGTCTTCGTAGCGGGTGGGCAGCCCCCGCCGCCGCACGCCCTTGTGCTTGCGCACGAAGGCCTCCCCCCGGGCCGCGGTCTCGACGCCGACGAGCACCAGCTTGTGATGGCGGGCCTTCTTGCCGGTGACGATGAACGCCTCCCACTGCTCGTCGGAGCCATAGAAGCCATCGAGCAGCGTGACCTGACTGATGAGCGCGTGGTCGACCCACTCCCGCACGGTGCGATAGGCCCCGGAGTGTCCGATGACACAGATGTGACCGTCGGGCAGCCGGATGCCTTTGCGGCGGATGGTGGCCCGCAGCCCGCCGAGGGTCTCGAACTTGACGGTGTCGGCCTTGTCCCGGGGCGCGGCGGGCACCACGAACAGCGCGTTCTGGCGGCTCTTCTTGAACTGCTCGGGCAGCCGATGCTCGCGCCACGCCCGATCGGCGGTGGTCCAGTAGCCGTGCACGTAGACCACCATGCCCGCCGAGGGGCGGTGGTAGCGGGGCGGCACCCAGACGTAGACCGGGCCCTTCTTCGTCTTCAGCCGCCAGTAGTCGCCGCCCGCGGCCCGCTTGCGGGTCGAGCCGGCGAGGGCGTCGCCTCCGTCGAGGGCGAGCAGCCCCAGGCCGGCGAGCTGCGCGGCGAGCTGGCGCCGGGTGATGCTCATCGGACGCGCCGCCAGATGCGGTGGCCGACGAAGGCCGCGATCAACACCGCCAGCCCCACCAGCGGGGCCCCGTCGTCGGAGCGGATGGTCTTGGCGATCTCGATGTAGAGCACCCACAGGCTGACCCCGAGGTACAGGCCGGGCAGCCACGGGTGGGCCCAGGCCCGCCAGCCGGGGGCGTCGGGCGCCCGTCGGCGCAGGACGAAGTAGGCCACCACCGACAGCCCGCCGGTGATGACCATGGTGAGGCTGACCGCCTGCAAGAGCCCGTCGACGGTGTTGGTCAGGATGAGCGCGACCGACCACCCGCCCTGCATCCACAAGGCGGCGGCCGGGCTGCCCCGGCGGTCGAGGCGGCCGGCGGCGCGCAGGAAGGCGCCGTCCCGGGCCATGGCGTAGCCGACTCGGGCCCCGCCCAGGATGCTGCTGTTGATCGTGGCGATCAGGCACAGCGCGATGAGCGCGTTCATCGTCAGGAAGAGCGGCCGCCCGCCGAGCGCCTCGCCCAGCGCCGAGCCGGCCTCGCCCGCGGCGGCCAGCCCGCCCATGCCGAGCACGGCGACGAAGGCGGCGCAGAGCACGAGGTAGAGCGCGGTCACCGCGGCGGTGCCCCCGAGCAGCGATCGGGGGATCGTGCGGTCGGGGTCGGCCACCTCGCCGGCGACGTAGATCACCTGGTTCCAGCCGGAGAACGCGAAGTTGGTGGCGAGGTAGGCGGTGGCCAGCGCGCCGGCGGTCAGCGGGACTGCGTCGGCGGGGGTCGCCGGGGGCAGCGCGTCGCCCCCGGCGCGGGCGAGAGCGTAGACCGCCAGCCCGAAGAGCACCGCCAGCGGGATCAGGGTCACCGCCTGCTGGGCCCGGGTCGAGGGGCGCACCCCGGCGACGTTGAGCGCGGTGAAGGCGAGCACCAGCCCCGAGGCGGCGAGCTGGGCCCAGGTGACGTCGCCGATCAGGGGCAGGGCGAAGCAGACGTCGCGCAGGGGCAGCCCGGTCAGCGTCGGGAGCTGCCACCAGCACAGGGCCAGGGCCACGGTGGCGATCGAGCCGCTGAAGATGCCGGCGAACAGGGCCCAGCCCGACGCGAAGGCGACCGAGGGGCCGAGGGCCTCCCGCTGGAAGACGTAGTCCCCGCCGGCCCGGGGCAGGCGGGTGCCCAGCTCGGCGTAGGCCAGGGCGCCGCCGAGCACGATGACCGCGGCGGCGATCCAGGTGGCGAAGAAGGCGACCGGGTCGGTGACCGCGCCGGCCATCTGCGAGGGCGCGAGGAAGATGCCGATGCCCAGCATCGAGCCGGCGACGATCGCCAGCCCGCTGCGCAGGTCGATCGCCCGCTCGGGGCCGGGCTGCTCCGGCTCGGGGTCGGGCGTCACGGGAAGCGGCCTTCGCGGGGGGTCAGCGGGGACTCGACCCGGAAGATCGAGCCCTGCTCGTTGGTGAAGACGACCGCGTCGCCGTGCCAGACCACCGCCTCGGCCTGCACCGTCACGTCCTGGTCGAAGTCGATGCGGTTGCGCAGCTCGGCGAGCCAGTCGTCGCCGGTGGCCGGGCGCTCGAAGACGAACAGCGCGTGGTAGGTCAGCACCGCGAGGTAGCGGCCGTCGGGGCTGAGGTCGGCCCCGGTGACCATGCCCCCGAAGCGGTCGGGGTCGCCGCCCACCTCGACGCTGCCCCGGGCCGAGAGCGCGATCGACTCGGCGCCTTCGAGGGCGTCGAAGCGGTACAGCACGGTGCGCATGTCGCCCCGGTGCTTGCTGAGCAGGTACAGCGCGCCCTCGCCGGCCCGGGGGTCCCAGAAGAGCGCCTCGGCGTCGTAGTTGCGGGCCTTGGGGGGGAACTCGGTCTGGTCGGGGTAGTGGAACCGGATGGCCCGCTCGACGGTGAGCGTGCCCTCGGCGACCTCGCCGTCGAGCGGCACGGCGGGCTCGGCGACCCGGTAGACGACCAGGTCGCGGCGGTCGTTGGCGTTGTTGCCGATGTCGCCGACGTAGAGCCGCCCCTGGCCGTCGGCGGTGACCGCCTCCCAGTCCTCGGCCCCGGCGCCGTCCACCCGATAGCGCCCCAGCAGCCGCCCGTCGATGGTCACCGCGTAGAGCACCGGCCCGTCGCCCGAGTCGTTGTGGGTCCAGAAGACGCCCGGCTGCTGCCCGGCGGTCAGGCCCGAGGGCTCGGTGAGCCGCCCGTCGCCGTAGCTCGAGCCACCAGGGCGCAGCAGCGCGGTGCAGGCGACCCCGGCCAGGGCCAGGGCGACCAGGATCCAGCGGGTCCGGCGGCTGGGCAGGGTCACGGCGTCTCCCCTTCGCTCTCGGGTGCGTCGGCCAGGGCCTCGCGGAACGGGGCGACGCGCGCCGGGTCGAGCGGGATCCAGCGCTTGCGGGCGGTCTTGCGGGCCAGTTCGCCGTCTTCGAGGCGCAGGCTGGTGACGTGCCGCCCGCCCTCGGTGAAGACGTGGGCCCGGTTGCGGGGGCCGAGCGCGATGATCGTGCCCCGGCGGGTGTCGGCCAGCAGTCGGTCGTCCCCCGCGTCGCGGGCGTCGTCCCAGGCGGTGCTGGTCGGGCGGCGGGCGCCCCGGTGGCGGCTCTCGGCGTGCCGGGTCCGGCGCAGGTCGGGGTTGAAGATGCGGCTGACGTCGCTGCGCAGTCGGCTGATGATCGGGGCCACCAACCCCGCCACGTCGGGCGATCGGCCCCGGGCCTCTTCATTGGACAGCCGCCGGACGACCGCCTCGAGCGTCTGCCGGGTGCGGTGCAGCGTGCGCCGGAGCTGCTCGGCCGGGTTGCGCGGAGCCCCGTCGGCCGCGGCGCGCACGATGGCGTCCTGGTCGAGCCCGATGAGGTTCAGCCGCAGCCGGGCGGTGGCCCCCGAGAACCGGGTCTCGACGATCTGGACCGTCAGGACGGTGCGCTCGCCGCTCTGGGGGTCGAGCCGGGCCGGCAGCAGCCCCACGGCGACCTGCCCCAGCACGGTGTAGCCCCCCCGGCCCTCTTCGCCGCCGAAGCCGGGCAGCAGGCCCTCGGTGAGATCGGCGGCCGACTCGGCGAAGGCCACGACCCCCGGGCGCTCGGCGAAGAGGCGGTCGAAGCCCGGCGGGCGGCGCTGGAGGCACAGCTCGAGGAACTCGATCCAGGTGGGCTTGCCGGTGGGCACGTAGCCGGCGAACGTGTGGCGGGCGTCGGGCGGATGGGCGTGGGTGCAGTCGACGGCGGCGCACTGGAAGCAGTACAGCGCCCCGTCCCGCCACGCGACGGCCTCGGGGCGGGCGGTGAGCCGGGCGCCGAGCTGCTCGACGAAGCGGGCTGCCCGGTCGCTCCATCCAGGGCCATCCGTCGGCGAGAGGGGCGCGGGCAGGCTCAGCTCGGCGGGCAGGGCCCCGTGGCGGGCCTCGGCGAGCTCGGCGGCGGCCCGGCTCAGCTCGCGCAGCGCGCGTCGGATCCGGGCCTCGGGGGTGAGCCGACGGCGCCGGCCGCGGCGACGGCGCTCGCTGGGTCGGTCGCTCGGGTCGGGGTCGGCCACGGGGCATCCTCGGCGGCGTCGCGGGGCTGCGGCGGGCTCAGGCTCGGGCCGAGGCCCCCCGCCGGGCGAGCGCGTCTCGCAGTTGCATCAGATCCCACACCGGACCGGCCACGAAACTCAAGGGGTCGTCGGCGAAGGCCGGCGCGTTGCGCTCGAAGGCGGCGTGGCCGACGAGGTTGAGGGCCCAGCCCACCGTCCACGCGCCGGCCGAGGCGATCCACGGCGGGCTGTACCGGGGCCAGACGAGCAGGCCGGTGAAGCCGCCGACGATGATGGGGATGCCCACCATGTGCAGCGCCCGGTTGGTGGGGTCGGTGTGGGTCTCGGCGTAGAAGTCGATGGCCCGCTGCCAGCGCTCGGCGAGGCCGCCCTCGAAGTCGGGGTGGGCCGCGCGCCACTCGGCCTCGATGTCCCGGATGCCCCGGACGGTGAGGCCGAGCGCGGCGAGCTTGCTGCCGGTGGTGAGGCCGATCATGCCCACGGCGGTGAACGCGACGCCGCGGGTGCGGCGGGCGTTGCGGTACAGGGCGTCGGCGGCGTGGGTGATACGCCCGAGCACGGCGGGCTCCTCGGGAGGAGGTGGAGGCGGGGTCGGGTCGGCTCAGCCGCCCTTCTTCATGCCCCGCACGATCTTGACGAGGTTGTCGAGCACCTCGGTCTTGCCTTCGAGGTCGGGGTTGGGGGCCATCAGCGGGCTCTTGCCCACGGCGGTGCCGCCCTTCACGATCACGGTCTTGATGTGATCGTCGGTGATGGTCCCCTGCCACGCGGCGTCCTCGAAGCTGCGCGGCTTGGGGTTGAGCGCCTGGGCCGCGGCCCCGTCGCCCTTGCCGGTCAGGCCGTGGCAGGTGGCGCAGCGCTGCTTGAAGACGGTCGCCGCCTCGCCGCCGACCTTGTCGATGATCGGGTGGGCCGCGGCGGCGGCGGGCGCGGCGGCGGGCGCGGCGGCGGCGCCACCGGCCTTGGCCGGCTCGGCCTTGGCCGGCGCCTCGGCCTCACCCTTCGCGGCGGGCTTGTCCTTCGAGCAGCCGACGACCGCGAGCAGGGCCGCGGCAGCGAGCAGGGTACGGATCTTCATGGTGATGACCTCTGTCGTCAGGGTTCCCCGCGCGTATGGTGGCGAACCGGCGCCAAAGATCAAGTCAATTCAGCGATTCGGGCCATCGACCCCGGCGGTCGCCGGGGGCGGATCCCCGTCGGACTCCAGCCTTGGCGCGACGTGCGCCGACCTCGGACCCCGCCCGGACGGCCGGCGCGAATTTCCGTCTCCGGTATAGTTTTTCGGTCGTTCCGCAACTGGCCCCGCAGGGCTCGGCGAACCCGAGGGTAGGCGGCCCGGCCGGGACATGGTAATATTTTCTCATCGACAGGCTGAGAGGTGCTATGGTAGTGCCACAGGGTCGACACAGGCAGGTCACTCACCGATGCCCATAAAGGTCTCATCGACCGCACCCGGAGCGGAGGGTGACTCCGCTCAGCAGGGGTCAGACGCGTCCGAGGCGCTCTTGAGCGACTTCACCTCGGGCCTCCCGCCAGAAACCCGCGCCGCGTTGCGCGCCGCCCTGCTCGCCCAGCAGAAGGCGGGCGCGTCGGTGGAGCTCGACCCCGCCCTCGACGGGCGGATCGAACTCGACCCGGCGCTCGCCGGGCCGATCGAGCCCGATCCCGTCCTCGGGGACGACTTCGACCTCGACCCGAGCCTCGACGCCGCCGAGCGCGCCGCGCGGGCGGCGGGACGGGGCGATACCGGGGCGCCGAGGGGTGTCGCGCCGGCGGCGCCGGGCCCATCGAAATCAGAAAAAAATGGCGCCGACCCGACACTTCGGGCTCCCCGTCCCCTAGTCGTCTCGGGGGCCTCTCCCGAAGAGGTCGATAATCGACCCCCCCAGCGAGTCGACGAGGCCGTGCAGACGGCCGCACCCGAGGCGAGCGCCGCAGCGCGGTCGCCCATCGAGGAGCCCATGATCGAAGAGCGCGACGCACACGAGGACGCCCGGCCGGTCACCGTCGCAGAGGAGGCCGAGATGCCGCAGACGACGACCGAGCCCCCGACCGGTGAAGCGCCGGCCGAGGCGGGTCCCGACCCAACGGCCGCCCCGGCGGGCGATATCGAGCCACCCGAGACGGCATCGGCCGGGCCGCCGAGCGACGCCGAGGCCGAGGCCGCCCCTCCCGAGCCCGATGAGCCGGAGGTGGCTGCCGACGCATCCGCGGCCGCAGACGCCCCGCAGGAGCCCGCTGCACCGGTGGAGGGCGACGCCCCGGGAGCGGATCCCGACGCGCCGCCGGCCGAGCAGGACGAGGTCGCCGCAGAGGCTGCGCCCGAGCCCGAGGTGTCCGCCGCGGAGGTCGCGCCCGACCCCGAGGTGCCCGCCGCGGACGCCGCGCCCGACCCCGAGGGGCTGACCGGCGCCGACGACCTCTTCGAGGCGGTGCCCGACAGCGCCCGGCACTTCATGGCCCTGCTGGAGCGGGAAGGCACGCTCCTGATGCCGCAGGTGATGGCCCACCTCGGGCTGGTCCGGCCCAAGGGCGTGGGCGGCGCCATCGAGCCGATTCAGCGCATCGCCCGCCTGATCGGGGTCGAGCTGCCGTTCGTGGCCGACTTCGCCCCGTCGGGCTACAAGCGGTGGACCTGGAAGGCCCGCCCGCTGGCCGAGGTGCCGCCGGAGACGCTCGAGCCCATCCCCGAGCCGCCGCCGCAGCCCAAGAAGGTCAAGAGGTCGAAGAGGAAGGCCGACCGCAGCCAGTACAAGCGGGCCTGGAAGCGCAGCCTGGCCAAGAAGAAGGGCCGGCGCGGCAAGGGGGGCAAGGGCCCGGCCAAGGGTCGCCGGGCCGGGCCGCCGCGGGCCGCCCCGGCGGCGGCGAGGCTGCCGGCCGGGCACCGCGACGAGTCGGGCAACGCCGGCCGCGAGCCGCGCCGGGGGCCCACCCCGGAGGGCCGTCGGCGGCGCTACGATCGGCCGATGCCGGAGGTCTTCCGGCGGGCCAACCGGCCACCCGTGGGGCGCCCGGCCCCCGCCCGGCGCGAGGAGCATCGCGGCCCGCGAGAGGATGTGGAGCCGCGTCGCCCGCGGCTGGAGGAGCGCCCGGCGGCGGCCCGATCCGGCGTGCCCCGCCTGGAGCGCTCGTCCGATCCGGCCGGCCCGGCCAAGCGGTCGGCCAGCGAGTCCGAGGCGCTGCCGCAGCGGCGTGGGGTGCAGACGCCCGAAGAGCGGCTGCCCCTGCCCCGATCGGGTGTATTCCGCCGGCGCACGGTCGGCGACAGCGACGTCCCGGTGGTGGTGATCCGCCGCCGCAAGCGCTGAGCGCCATCCGCCCCGCCTGAGCACGATCCGGCTCGCGCGGCGCCGATGGCGCCCCGCCTCCTCTAGCGGCACCCGGGGAAAGTCCCCCTGCTGCGCCGGTGTACTTTCCCCGGGCACTGCTAGTATTCCGATCGCTGGTCTTCGTGTGGGCGGGGCTCGAACGCGGTCGCCGAACGATCAGCGATGCATCCACCGTCGACTGAGCGAGGCGTGCGTCGCCGCCTGTCGGCTGAGCGACGCGTGCGTCGGGACATGCGCCTCGCCCGGAGCGATCACACGACCCGGTCGCTCGACGTCGGTCGTCAGGTCCGCTCGAGATCGGGGCGCAGGCGTGCAGCCCGCGAGACCGAGCAGACCCACACTCGGGTATGCACCGAGGTCACCGGAGGCACTTGCACGCAATGGAAGGGGAAAAATGGGACCCTCCGACTCATATCCTCGATGTGCGAGGGAGAGAATACGAGTCGGAGGGGGTGGCCGAGCGCGCCGGAATCTGTTTTGAGGCGGTTCGACCGGCCACCGGGGCCCCGTTCGCGAGGGCAGAGAGCGAAGAGGGTCAGGGCCGCGGCTGACCATCAGGCTTTTCAAGAGGCGTGCCAGCCCTCAGCAGCGGGGTATCGGCCGCTCTGCGTCGGGAAGTCGGCCGGGCCGCGTCTCACCGAGACGCGATGAGACGTCTCCCGGCGTCTTACTGAGACAGACCGCCTCCTATCTACCGCGCTTCGATCGTGAGCTGGGTGATCACCCGGACCGGGACCGGCTCTCCGAAGCGCTCCCAGGCGACCTCGCGGAGCTGCTGCACGAAGACCGGATCGGGCAGGTCGGGCCCCTGGAGGTGGACCTCGAGCGCCTGATTGCGCCGCTCGAGGTAGAGGAAGCGGTAGCCGTTGTGCTGAGCGACCTGGCGCACCTCTTCGGTGACGTTGCTCGGCCGGGTGCCGGAGAGGTCGAGCAGGTAGGCCCCCAGGGGCACGGTGAGGCCGAAGAGCGCCAGTATCAGGGCCGCCAGCGTGCGCCGGGCCCACAGGCGCGCCCCGCGGCCCCGCACGCCTGCGGCCCACAGCGCCAGCGCCGCGCCCAGCACGATCGCGACGACGTTGGTGCCGAAGAGGAGCGCGGCGCCGCGGGCGACCTCCAGCTCGCCGAAGGCCAGCGAGAGCCCCACGGTCGCGATGGGCGGCACCAGCGCGGCGGCGATGGCGACCCCCGGCAGCGCGGCGAGCAGGTGCGGCCGGGCGCTCGCGTACGCCGCCGCGACGCCCGAGAGCAGGGCGATGCCGAGGTCGAGCAGGGTCGGGCCGCCCCGGGCGGCCATCTCGGCGGTGAGCACCTTGATCGGGCTGAGGAAGCCCACGAGCGCGCCGATGCCGAGCGCGAGCAGGAAGCCGAACACCACCGCCCGGGTGGCGTGCTTGAGCAGCACCTGGTTGCCCTGCACCAGCGCGAGGCCAGCCCCGAGCAGCGGGGTCATCAAGGGGGCGACGAGCATCGCGCCGATGACGACGGCCGTGGAGCTCTGCACCAGCCCCAGCGCGGCGATGGAGGTCGACAGGCCGATGAGGGCCATGAAGTCGAAGCCCCACCGGGAGCCGGTCTGGAGCCGCTCGTAGAGCGAGATCCGGTCCTCCCGGCTCATCTGGGGGATCCAGACCGACAGCACCCGCTCGATGGCGAACCGCACCCGGGTCGACCAGGGCATCGCGGCCCGGACGACCGCGATCAGCGGCCCCTCGGCCTCGGCGGCGATGGTCTCGGGCACCGAGCCGAACAGCAGCCGGTAGATGACGCCCTGGTTCGAGGCCCCGAGCATGACCGCGTCGTAGTCGCCGGAGACCTGCTGGATGCCCCCCCGGGTGGTGCGATCGAAGACCACCCGGGTGTCGAGGTGGGCCCCGGTCGTGACCCCGGCGTCCTTGATGGCCCGGTCGAGGATGCTGCGGCCCACGGCCTCGCCGTGCTCCATGTCCGGCGCCTCGACATACAGCGCGCAGACGGCGCCCGAGTGATGCCGGGCGGTGGTGTCGACGAGGCGCAGCGCCGCGGTGGCGTGAGGGCCACCGGCCGTCGGCACCAGGTACCGCCGGGGGGGCGCCTCGGCGTGACCGATCACCGCCATGACGGTGCACGACAGCCGATCGAGCGCCCGGCGGACCAGCGGCCGCCCCCGGCCTCCGGCGGACCAGCGGCCGCCGATCATCAGCAGCGATGGCTCGAGCCGGTCGACCTCGGCGGCGATGGCGGTGAGCAGGTCCGAGGCGGTCACCGCGCGCACGACGACCGACGAGGTCTCGGGGCCCGCGGCCAGCGTGCGGGCGTCGACGGTGGCCCGGGCGATGGCCGCGAGGACCGGCTCCCGCGCGTCGGCGAGCGCGGCGTCGTCCAGCTCGACCGGCTCGGCGTCGGCGCCGGGCGAGGCGTGCAGCACACACAGACCCTCCCGCCGGGCGAGCGCGATCTGCCACGCCCACCCCACGAGCGCCGGGACTTCTTCGGCGGATTGCACGACGACGATGAGAGCCATGCTGCGGGCTCTACCGCGCATGGGCATCGGGCGCAAGCGCGATCCGGTCGCCGACCGCAGCCGGCTGCGGTCGGCGACATCCGGGCCAGATTCCGGTTGATATCCGTAAGGGCCTAAACGTAGAGTGCAAGCACGTAGAGGGGAGGTCGACGACATGAGCAACAGGGTGCTCATCTGCCGACGATGCGGATTCGCGACATCGTGTCGGGACTTGGGTGATCGGTGTCCGACGGACGGGGCGCTGCTGCTGCCCCGCCAGTCACTGGTCGAGGGGCGGCGCGATCCGGCGGTGGGGCGGCTGCTGGCCGGGCGGTTCCTGACATTGGGCGGCCTGGTCCGGCACGATGCGGTGACAGTCTACCGGGGGCGGGATCTGGTGACCGATGAGCTGGTCTGTATCAAGACGGTCCCACCGTACGCGGTGGGCGCGACGGAGCGGGTGACCCGGCTGACGGCCGAGAGCCGGCTGTTGAGGCAGCTCCAGCACGCGACGCTGCCCCGGTTCGTGGCCGGCGGGCGGGAGGACGACGGGCTCGTGTGGACGATCCAGGGCGGCCTGCGGGGGGTCTCGCTGCGGGCGCTGCTGACCGAGCGGGGGCCGCTGCCCCCCAACCGGGCGATCAACATCACGCTGCGGGTGCTCGCCGCGCTCGACCGCCTGCACGGCTGCGGTCGGGTGCACGGTGATCTGCAGCCGGAGAACATCCTGATCACGCCCCGGGGCCTGCGGGGCAACGACGAGATCCGGCTGATCGACGTGGGCTCGACCGCCCTGGCCGGCGTCGAACGGGCCTCGCGCTCGACCGACGAGGGGCTACGCTATCAGGCGCCGGAGCTGCTCGCCGAGCAGCCGGTCGAGGTGACGGCCGATGTGTACACCGCCGGCGCGCTGCTGTTCGAGATGCTCACCGGTCGCCCGCCGTTCGGCCGTCGCTCGGCCTTCGAGCCGGTGGAGGCGCAGCGACGGGGTCCGGTGCCGTCGATCGGGCTGCCGCCGGAGTACCGGACGCTCGAGGGGGTCGTGCATCGCGCGCTGGAGGAGGCTCCCGAGCGGCGCTGGCATCAGGCGCGAGCGATGGCCATCGCGCTGAAGGCGGCCTTCGTCACCCGGGGTGACGAGCGGCCGGTCAAGTCGAGCAGCCCGCCGCCCATCCCGCCGCCCGAGGCCAGGGCCGATCTGCCCACCCGGCCCGGGGGCCGGGCGATGCACCTGCTCATGGGCATGGCCGCCTTCGGCTGAGGCGCCGAGCCCGGTCCGCAGCCCGCCTCAGCCGAGGCGGTTGATGATGCGGGCGTAGAGCAGATCCTGGAGTTGCTTCTCGGTCAGCGGCAGGTAGCCCTGACCGCTGCCGCGCTGGGCGTAGAGGCGCCGCGAGGCGTCACCGGCCGCGCCCGGCTCGACCCGCACCACGGTCCAGGTCCCCTTCAGCTCGGGCCGGTTGCCCTTGATCTCGAAGCGCTGCCCCTCGCGGAATCCGGCCAGCTCGGGCGCCTGCGATCGCGCCCGGGTCCGGGCCTCGGCGGCTTTCAGCTCTTCCCGGCGGCGCTCGACGGTGCTGGCCCGGCGGGCCTCGTCGAGCGAGCGGGCCATCGCGCCGGCCGCGGCCCGCTTGCGCGGGGCTTCGCGCTCGCGCGTGGCGTGGTCTTCGAGCAACTGGTCGAGCAGCGAGTCGTCGGCCATCGATCCCCCCCGGGCGTGTCTGTCCTCGGGGTCAGCATGGCCCGCACACCGACCCCGGCGCAACCCGGGCGGGCCCCCGGTCGTCCCTGTCCTGCGCTCGGCGACCGTGGAGGTGTACATGACCCGGCCGGTGGTGCTCGTCACCAATGATGACGGCATCCGATCCTTCTTCCTCGAGGTGCTGGTCGAGGCGCTCGAGCGCCGCTTCACCTTGCGGGTCGTCGCGCCCCTGCGCGAGCAGAGCTGGACCGGGCGCAGCTTCACCCGCCGGGGGCCGGTCACCGTCGCGCGCCACCCCGGCCTCGGCGGGCGGGCGTGGGCGGTCGACGGGACCCCCAGCGACTGCGCCAACATCGGCCTCGACCCGGCGTTCGACCCCGGCAGCCCGCCGCCGGTGGCCGTCGTCTCGGGCATCAACCTCGGCTTCAACGTGACCCTGCCGCTGGTGCTCAGCTCGGGCACCGTGGCCGCCGCGACCGAGGGCGCGCTGGCCGGGCTGCCCGCGCTGGCCTTGTCGCAGCTCATCCCCCGAGATCGGTTCGAGGCGCTGCGGGAGACCGGCGGCCGGGGGGACGCCGCGCTGGCTCGGGATGTGCGAGCGTCGGCCGATCGAGCGGTGGCGTTCACCGAGGCCCTCATCGCCCGGGGCCGACCGGAGCGCCCGATCGTGCACAACCTCAACTTCCCGAGCGGGGTGACCGCCGAGACGCCCATCGAGCGTACCCGGCTGGGCCGCGCCTCCCTCGGCCCGTGCTTCGTGCAGGAGAAGGACGGCGTGCGCCGCTTCGGGCTCGCCCGGCGGGCGAAGACCCCACCGATGGCCGACGACACCGACTGGATGTGCCTGAAGCGAGGGCACATCAGTCACACGGTGCTGGACTACTCCACCTTGGGCGCGACGGTCTGACCCTCGCCGCCGGACCGGCGGGGCAGCTCGATACACGCCTCGATCCAGCCGTCCGGCGCGGATGTCAGCCGCGCCTCGCCTCCGTGAGCCCGGGCGATGGCCCGCACGATGTACAGACCCAGGCCCAGGCCACGGCTGTTGTTGCCCCCGTCGTGCGCCCGGCGGAACGGCTCGAAGATATGGGCCAGGCGCTCGGGCGGGATGGGCTCGGCCCGATTGCGCACCGTCAGGCGCACCCGGCGCCCGTCCCCGTCGGCGTCGAGGATGAGCGGCGCGTCGGGCCGGCCGTAGCTGAGCGCGTTGGCCAGCAGGTTGCCCAGCGCCTGCACGAGCCGGTCGGCGTCGACCTCGACCGAGAGCGACTGCGGGCCCTGGACCACCACCTCCCGCTCGGGGTGGGTCACCCGGCTCTGAGCGGCGAGCTCTTCGAGGATACCCCGGGCGTCGACCGGCTCCCGCTCCCCGATCAGCTCGGCGCCGAGCTGGGTGCGGGTGTAGTCGAGCAGCGCGTCGATCATGCGCCGGCTGCGGTCGACGTTCTCCACGATCTGGGTCAGATAGCGCGCCCGGCGCTCGGCGTCGTCCCCGTGGTCGAGCAGCATGCGGGCGGCGGTGCCGATGAACCACAGCGGCGAGCGCAGGTCGTGGCCGACCACGCCCACCATCCGATCGCGGAACTCGATGAGCCGGGCCTGCTCGATCTCGCGCAGCTTGGTGTCGTGGATGTCGGTGATCGCCCCGATCCACTCCCGGCGCTCGCCGCCCTGCTGGTGCGGCCGACCGTGCATCAGCACCCAGCGCTCCCGGCCCCGGGCGCCGATGAGGCGGCATTCGACGCGGATGGGCGAGCCGGCCTCGACCGCCGCCCGCCACTCTTCGCGGACCCGCGGTCGATCGAGCTCGATGATCGCGTCGAACAGCATGCCCGGACGCGCCGCCGAGCGCCCGGTCATCGACGTCCAGCGGGGGTTGACGAAGCGCAGTCGCCCGTTGTCGTCGCTGCGCCACACCACGTCGGGCAGCACCGCGAGCACCGTGCGGTGCACCGACAGCAGCCGCTCGCGGCCCGCCTTGGCCACCTCGAGGGCCGCCATCGCCGTCTGCAGCCGGCGGTTCTCGGAGTAGAGGGCGGTCACGTCGTCGCCGACCTGCGCGCTCGCCAGCTCGGAGCGCAGGCGCCCGATGACCTCGGGCAGAATACGGCCGGCGGGCGGCACGAGGCGCAGGCGGACCTCGGTGCCCGACAGGTCGGACGTCAACCGGCAGTCGGCCACCAGCCGCCGGGCGCCGTCGGCCAGACCGGGATCGATCAGGCCCGAGGTGACCAGATCCAGGATCAGCGTCTCGCCCGAGCCGAGGCCGATCACCGCCTCGCCGCCCCCGGCGTCGAGCACCGCCCGGGCCACGTCCGACGCGGCCGTGGCCCAGCGGGTGCGGGTCAGCGCCCCGGCACCCACGATCTCGCTGGCCTGCTCGATGCGCTTGCGCAAGACCACCAGATCCCGCGAGGTGCGCAGCGACCAGCGCAGCATCGTCTCGATCATCGCTCGGCCTCCTCGGCCGCCAGGACGACGCACGCCGCGTCGTCGGTGCGCCGGAGATGATCCCGCAGGATGCGCCCGGCGAGCAGCGGCGGGTCGGTGCGTCGCCGGCTGCGGCGCACGCCGGCCCGCCAGCGCTCGGAGATCCCGTCGGTGTGCACGATGAGCCGCGCGCCCGGGCCCCAGGGGTGGCTCGCCGCCCGGACCGTGCCCACCGGGGCGCCCGATCCGAGCACGCCGAACCGGGGCACCAGGGACGCCGACTCCTCGCCCCGCTCGTAGAGCGCGGCCACGTTGCCGACCCCGGCGAAGGTCAGCTCGCCCCGGCGCAGATCGATCGTCGCGACGGTCGCCGCCGCCCCCCGGGTCCCGATCAGGCCCCGCTCGAGGTCGTCGATCATCGCCACCGGCGCCTCGGACCCGCTCTCGGCCGCGCAGCGCAGGGCCCGCTCGGCGGCCGTCGCCGCGCCGGGGCCGTGACCCAGCCCGTCGACCACGATCAGCCGGATCAGGCCCCCCAGGCAGTCGATGCGCCAGCCGTCTCCGCTCACCGACTGCCCGGGGAACGGCCGAGCCGCCACGCCCAGGCGCAGCCCGAGGGGCGGCGGCGGCCCGAGGCGGGCGAAGAGGGCGGTGCCCTCCCCGGGGCGGGTGTGCAGCGAGTGGGCGTCGGACAGCCGGCGGATTGCGCCCAGCCCGATGCCGGCGGTGCCGGTCGTCGAGAAGCCGTCGGCGAAGCACCGGGCGGGATCCTCCATACCCGGGCCCTGATCGAGCGCGAGCAGCTCGATGGCCGGGCCGATGCGCCGGGTGAGCTGCCAGCCGGTGCCCCCGTGGCGCACGACGTTGGAGGCCATCTCGGAGGCGACGATGGCCGCCTCCTCGGCGCGATGCCCCGGCCAGCCCAGGCCCTCGGCGAGCGCGCGGGTGGCCCGGCGCACCTCGCCGATGCGGCTCGGGTGGTCCAGCCAGCGCGCGGACTCGTCCAAGCTGTGCGCCCACCAGCGATCGGCCTTCACGCGTAACTCCTCGTCAACACTCACCGACGCCAGCGGACCACGGTGATCCGGGTCCCTTCTCCGGCGCCGCTCTCGATCTGAAAGCTGTGGACCAGCCGTCGGGCACCGCCGAGGCCGAACCCCATGCTGCCGGTGGACGAGAAGCCGTCCACCAGCGCCTGCTCGATGTCGGGGATCCCCGGGCCCTCGTCCCGGAACTCCAGCCGGATGCCGGCCCCCTCGTCGAGCCGCTCGAGCGTCATGCGGCCGCCCTTCCCGTGGATCACCGCGTTGCGCCCCAGCTCGCTGGCGGCGGTGGCCAGCCGCACCGCGTCGGCGCTGCGGAAGCCGGCGGAGCGGGCGGCGGCGTGCACCGCGCGGCGGGCGTCACCGACGTCCCGCGTGGCCTTCAGCGGCCAGAACTCGCGCTCGGAGGGCATGACGGGGCCTCGTCCTCGGCGGTCACGGGCTCTCGGCCAGCAGCGCGTGCAGGCGGGCGATCCCCCGATCGATGTCCAGCGCCGTCGAGACGCCGTCGAGCGTCATGCCCAGCTCGACGAGGGTCACCGCGACCGCCGGCCGCATGCCCACCAGCACCGCCTCGGCGCCCAGCACCCGGCTCATGGACGCGATCTGCGCCAGGATGCGGCTGAGGAACGTGTCGACCAGCTCCAGGCCGGAGATGTCGATGATGATGCCCCGGGCGCTCGACCGAGCCAGGGCCGCGCCCAGGTCTTCTTCGAGCTGCACCGCGAGCTGGTCGTCGAGGTCGACCTGCACCGTCACGAGCAGCGCCCCCTCCAGCTCGAGGATCGGGATCCGCGGGGTCAATTCGCGGCGCCTCCCGAGACCAGGAGGCCGCCCCGGCGAAAGGCGAGCTTGAGCGCGTCGGACAGCCGGGCCTTGGTCACCACCTGCCCCAGGTCCACGCCGAGGTGCACCATGGTCTGGGCGATCTGGGGCCGGATGCCGCTGACGATGGCCTCGGCCCCCATCAGGCGCAGCGCGGCGACCGTCTTGAGCAGGTGATGGGCCACCTGGGTGTCGACCGTCGGCACGCCGGTGATGTCGAGGATGACCTGCTCCGAGCGGGTCTCGACGACCGCCTCGAGGATGGTCTCGGTCACCTGCTGGGTGCGGTAGCTGTCGAGGGTGCCGATGAGCGGCACCGCCAGCACACCGTCCCACACCTGCACCACCGGCGACGACAGCTCGAGGATCTCCTCCTGCTGGCGGGCGATGACCTGCTCTTTGCGTCGGATCTGGATCTCGGCGGTGTACAGCCCCAGCCGATCGACGATCAGATCGACCCGCCAGATCACCCGGAGCATGTCGTCGGGCTCACCGCCCCGCATCACGAGCAGCCGATGCAGGGGGCGCTTGATCGACATCACGAAGAAGGCGATGTCGGCCGGGGCCTTGCCCTCGTCGAGGTGGGTGTCGACGATGGCGTCGAGCGTCTCGCGCACCCCGGACCACGGGGCGCTGCGCACATCCTCCGGGCGGGTGTCGTCGTCGATGGACTGCCCGAGCTGCTCGATGAACGACCGGGCCTGCAAGCGACGCTCGTGGGCCAGCTCGGGGCGGGCCCGGCTGACCCGGTCGGCGGCCTCGAGCCAGTCGTCGAGCAGCGCCTCGGCGTTCTCACCGATGAGGTCGGAGATCATGTAGAGCCCTTTCGGAAAGTCGGTGTCGGCGGGACGTCGCATGGGATCAACCGTTCGCTGCGGCCCGCCGGGCGGGCAGGTGACGCCTCAACCAGTCGGCGAGCAGCTCGACGCCGACCGGCTTGATCGCCGCGTCGAACCCGTCGGCGCGCAGATCCTCGATCGCCTCGGCGTCACCCGAGACGATGAGCACCGGCAACGACAGCTCGCGGGCGAGGCCGGCGAGGGCCCGGCCGTCGGTGCACCCCCCCAACACGAGATCGGTCACCAGCGCGCCGTAGCGCCCTTCGGCGAGGCGGGCGGCCGCGTCGGCGCCGGAGCCGCACCAGTCGACCGCGAAGCCTTCGCACTGGAGGATGTCGACGATGAGCGCGCCCATGTCGGGCATGTCGTCGACGAAGAGAACGGTATTGGACACAGTCACTCCCCGGGGGTGCGGTGTATGCGTCTGATTCATGGTCGAGCGCCGCCGTCGCGTCTCCGTGTGTTTCAATCGTAACACGACCGGCCGGCGGCCGACCGCCCGTCGTGAAGGCGGCCCGCCCCACGGCCCAGACGCGGCTTGCATCCCCCACCGAGATGGGTAACCTCACGCGGTCGACGCCACGGAGGTCCGCCCGATGCTGTCCATCCACTTCATTCGCCAGAATCCGGAGATCGTGAAACAGACGATCGCCGACAAGCGGGTCGATCTCGACCTCGACGCGCTGCTCGCCCTCGATCGGGAGGTGGTCGCGCTCAAGCAGCAGATCGAGGAGATGGCCGCCGAGGTCAACCGGCTGTCGAAGTCCTTCGGCAAGGTGAGCAAGGAGGACCGGCCGGCCCTGATCCAGCGCTCCAAGGCCCTCGGCGCCGAGAAGAAGGCGCTCCAGGAGAGTCTGCGGGTCGAGGAAGAGGCGTTGCAGGCGATGCTGTGGCGCACGCCCGGCATCCCGGCCGAGGACGTGCCGGTGGGCGCGACCGACGACGACAATGTCGAGATCCGACGGGTCGGCGAGCTGCCCTCGTTCGACTTCGACATCCGGGACCACGTCGACCTGATCGAGCTGAACGACTGGGGCGAGCTGAGCCGGGTGACCGAGGTCTCGGGCAGCCGGACCTACGCCCTCAAGGGCGAGCTGGCCCGGCTCGAGGTCGCCATCCACCTGATGGTGCTCGACATGCTCGCCGAGCGGGGCTTCGGCATGATCACGGTCCCGGCCCTGGCCCGGGAGGACGCGTTCTACGGCACCGGGCACTTCCCCGGCGGCCGGGAGGACGCCTATCACCTGCCCAATGACGACCTCTTCCTGTCGGGCACCGCCGAGATCGTGCTGACCAGCCTGCACCGGGGCGAGATCCTCGACGAGGCCGATCTGCCCATCCTCTACGCCGGCTACAGCCCGTGCTTCCGCCGGGAGGCGGGCAGCGCCGGGCGCGACGTGCGGGGGCTGATGCGGGTGCACCAGTTCACCAAGGTCGAGCAGTACGTGCTGTGCCGCGACGATCCCGAGGAGTCGGCCCGGTGGCACGGCGAGCTCCTCGCCGGCGCGGAGAAGGTCGTCGAGCTGCTCGAGCTGCCCTACCGGGTCGTCGAGTGCTGCACCGGCGAGATGGGGCTGGGCAAGCACCGGATGCACGACATCGAGGTGTGGGTGCCCTCGGCGCAGACCTGGCGCGAGACGCACAGCTGCTCGAGCCTGCACGACTGGCAGGCCCGGCGGGCCGACCTGCGCTATCGCCGGGAGGACGACCGCAAGGTGACCCACGTGCACACGCTCAACAACACCGGGGTGGCCACCCCCCGCATCCTGGTGCCGCTGCTCGAGAACCATCAGACCGAGGACGGCCGGGTGCGGCTGCCGGAGGCGCTGGTGCCCTACATGGGCGGCAAGACCCACATCGGCGGCGCGCGCTGAGCCGCGCTCGCGCTCAGCGCAGGTCGAACGGCTCCGGACGTCCGGTGACGGTGCACCAGCGCTTCAGCCGGGGCACGGGCCGGGTGTAGTCGTCGGGCCTGGTCATCACCACGAAGGTCGTCGGGCAGCGGCAGACCTCGCCCCGCTGATGCGCCGCGTGCTCGTGGGCCAGGAAGCTGCCGGTGTTGACGAACCACGCCCGGTGGTCGTGGGCCATGCGCCGGCGCACCGGGCGGTGGCTGTGCCCCATGGCCACCACCGGCACGTCGAGCAGCGCGCCGATGGCGCTCGCCGCGTGGTCCAGCTTGGCCTTGATGTCCCGGGGGTAGCGCGCCCGCAGCCGCTTGACCGCGAAGACTCCCAGACCCCCCACCGCGGCCAGCAGCGCCAGGTCGATCGGCCAGCCCCAGTCGGTCGCCAGAGCCACGATCAGGGCCGCGAGCCAGGTGAGCATCGCGCTCCACTCGACCATGCCCATCATCGTCCACAGGCCCAGCGGTCGGCCCATGATCGAGCGGGCGCCCAGCGATTCGAGGCGGGCCAGCGTGGCGTCGTCGAGCCCCACCCGGCGGCCGAGCTCGGCCCGCCGCTTGTCGTGGGCCTCGGCGGCCACCGGGCTCTCGAAGCGGCCGTGCTCGAGGTGATAGCGAGCCACCCGCGCCAACAACTGGCCGTAGAACTTCAGGCTGTCCAGCGCCCGCCGCAGCCCCAGCGTGCGGAAGTAGGCGTAGTACTCGCGCAGGCCCCAGTGCTCCTTGTCGTGGGTCCGAAAGCCGACCTGCCGGTTGGCGAAGTAGCGGATCGCGAGGTAGCTCAGCGGCTGGGTCAGCTCGTCCTCGGCCTGCGGCTTGAGCGGGCAGAGCTGGGGCGGCGTCGCGCAGAAGTCGTCGAACCGGTGGCCGTGCTCGATGTAGATGAGCCCCGGCTGATAGTAGAACCAGGGGTTGAAGCGGATGCGCTCGGCGAACGACTCGGGCGTCTCGTCGGGGTGGCCCTCGTCGCCGAAGAAGAGGTCGATCAGCCCCTCGACCAGCGCCGCCCGCACCGCCGGCCAGAACAGCTCTTCGTCGTGGTTGCCCTGGATGATCTCGAGCCGATGCCCGGCGCCCACGAAGGCGGCGAGGAAGACGAAGAAGTCCCGGTGGCGCTCCATGAGCCGGCGCAGTTTCCACACCGACTCGTCCTCGCGGTTGCCCAGACCGTACAGCGCCGCCTCGCCCCCGGTGCCCGGCGGGACCATCGTCACCACCAGGAAGTCGAGCAGATCGCCGCCGAGCACCAGCCGCCATGGCAAGCCGCCCGGGCGGTGACGGGTGTGATATTCGAGGAAGTCGCAGACGTGCCCGTCCAGCTCGGCGGCCCGCTTGAGGTACTCGATTCGGGAGTGTTCCTTGCACGCCTCGCCGAGGTGCAGATCGCTGATCAGCAGCAGGTTCTCGCCTTCGATCGGCCGGGGTGCCTCGTCCTCGGGCAGCTCGACCGGATCGCGACGGCGGGCGCGGCCGAGCAGGCGGCGCAGGCGGGCGAAGCGGCTCACCTCGGTCAACCGGGGTCGGTCCGCTCGCGGCACGGCAGGTCACACTGACGGCGGCGGGGGCAGGCGTAGGCGCAGCCGGCGCGGGCGGCGAAGGCCCGCAGGACCACATCCGCCCGGGGTTCGGCCGGCGCCGCTCGCCGGGCGGCCGCGGCGGCCGCGGCCCGGTCGGCGGCGTCGGCCGCGTAGGGGCGGTCGAGGTGGCCCAGGCGATAGAGCGTATCCCGCACACCGCGATCGGGCCGGGCGATGAAGTCGTCGATGCCCACGTGGGGCACCCCGCCGGCGTCGGCGAGCAGCGCCATGAGCTGGAAGAGCTCGACCCCCAACAGCCCCCGCCCCAGGGCGACATCCAGCCGCTCGTAGGCTTCGGCGGCCGTCTTGCACTTCTCCAGATCGGTCGACAGATCGGGGTGCTCCGCGCAGCGTCGGGCGATGACCGAGGCCAGCATCAGCGCGCCGGCGTCGGTGATGGCCGGCGCGGCGTCGGGCGCCGTGCCGTCGTGCAGCGCGTCGAGCACCCCCGCCCGCTCCAGCTCGGTGAAGGCCCGCCCCGCCGACTCGGCCGTCCGTCGGCCGTTGCCCTCCAGCGCCGCCCGGACCGCCGCCCGATACAGCGCCCGGGGGGGATCCTCCATCCAGTCCTCGGGGGTCGGCGCGCCCACGGCCTGCGGCTCCGGCGGCACCAGGCCCGCCGCCTGGCGATCGGCCCACCACCCGTCGAGGCGGGTCCGGGTGATGGCCAGCACGTCGTCGTCGAAGACCCCGTGGGTGGTGAAGCGGCTGACCGGCACCGGGCGCCCCCGCCCCAGGGGCGAGGGGCCCTCGCTCGCCGAGGGCGGGGTCAGCGTCGGCCCGGGCAGCGGCGCAGGGGCCGGCGCTGCTGCCGGCGGCGCAGCGGGCGCGGCCGGAGCCGCCGAGGCGGCCGGAGTCGATGCCGACGGCGCCGGCTTCTCGGGCGCGGTCGGGGCCTCCTCGGGCTGGTCCTCGTCGAGGAAGTCGTCGATGTCCAGCTCGTGGGCCCGGGTGAGCCACGCGGTGCCCGCCTTGGTCAGCCCCAGGCGGATGCCGACCGGCTTGAACAGCCCCAGGCCCTGAGCCAGCGAGACCCACTGCCGCACCGCCGGCCCCCCCAGGCGGTTGCCGGGGTAGGCGAAGGAGTCGACGTACTTCAGGATCTCGTTGGCCGAGTGCACCCGCTCTTCGAGCCGCTCGAGCACCACCTTGAACAGCAGCGGGTTGACCTCCCACAGCCGCTCGGTCAGCACCGTGCGCGCCTCGTCGAGCCCCGGCGCGTCGGCGAGGGCCCGCATCAGCGGCGAGGGCACGATCGGATCGCTGTGGGCCACCCGCAGGAAGCGCAGCAGGTGGGGCAGGCTCTCGCGGCTCCACATGTCGGCGCGCTTGAGCCGCGCCCGGAAGTCCCGGAACCGCTCGCCGTCGGGGGGCACGTCGCGCAGCGCGCGCAGCAGGCCGTCGACCGCGGCCCGGTACTCGCCGCTGGGCAACCGGGGGAAGTGGGTGAACTGGGGCATCGGACCTGCTCTCGTCGGCTGGCGTGGGCATCGCGGGCGGCAGGCGGTGCAGCCCGTGCCCGACGGCGGACTCTACCCCGAACGGCCGGCGGGGCCAACCATCAGGGGCCGCCGGGGCGCCCGTCTGCTATCCTCCGGCCCATGTCCGGCCCCCATCGACCACCCGCCACGACCGCGCTGCCGCTCCTGGTGACCGCCCTGCTGTTCGGGTGCGACGGCGGCGGAGATCCACCCTCGGGCCTCGACACCCCCGACATGCAGCTCGCCGAGCGCTATGCCGTGACGGTCGAGGTGCTCGAAGCGGGGGCCGGCTGCGTCATCGGCGGGCTGACCCCCTCCACCGGCGAGGCCACGGCCCGGGTCTCGCAGCAGGGGGCCACGGTGCGCTGGTTTCAGGCGGGGGAGAACGGGGTCGGGGCCGAGTGGCGGCTGTCGGGCCACGTCTGCCCCGGCGAGGCCGGCGACCGGGTGGTGCGCCTGCGCGGAGGCCGGGCGTGGCTGGTGGAGGACGGCGACGACGTCTGCCGGGCCAACTTCTCGTTGCCCACCCGGCACACCGGCAGCGAGCCGACGATCAACCGCTGCGAGGACGACCGCTGCGTCGCGCTGGAGTTGGTGCCGGACGGCTGCGGTGGCTTCGTGGCCGACTTCGAGGCGAAGCTGCACTTCTTCGAGCGGTGCGAGCAGCAGCCCGACTGCCTGATGCGGCTGCGATGGCGAGCGACCCCCGAGGACGGGGTCGACGAGACGGACGGCGGGTGTGTCCCGAGCGATGTCGGTGACGGCGGCCGCTGGATGGAGGCGTGCCGCACCCGATGAGGATCGGGCGGGCCCGATACTCAGCCGCGGCGGTAGAACACCGTGATCGACAGACAGTGGAACTGGTTGTCGCTGGACTGGCGGATGATCGTGTCGACGATCTCGTAGTCCCGGTGGCGGTCGAGCCACGCGGTGACCTTCTCGCCGAGGGCCTCGCGCTCGAGGGCCTTCGTCGCGCTGAAGACCTTCAAGCCGTCGTAGTCCTTGACCGCCCCGCTCAACGCTTGCGCCGGTTCCGGGCCCGCATGGCCCGCCGCCGCTCCTTGCGCCGCCGCCGCTCGGCCTCGCGCTGCTTGCGCTTGCGCTTGACCGACGGCTTCTCGTAGAAGCGCCGCCGCTTCAGCTCTTTGTACACGCCCTCGTGGGCCACCTGCCGCTTGAGGATCTTGATCGCCCGCTCGACATTGTCACCGTCCACGATGACTTCGAGCGGCCGCAGGTTGAGTTCGTTCTGACTCAAGGGGATCACCGCCTTGGTGCTTGGAGTTCCCGTCGAGCGAAGACGATATACGCCCCGCTTCGAAAAGCCGCCGGAAGATACGGAGGCCCTTCGGCCTTGTCAAGCGCACGCTTGTCTGCGATCGACCTTTCGAACTACAGATGCGGCGTCGGGGCGGCCCATCACGGCCGCGGCCGCCGGCCCGCCCCCCTCGCAGGAGGTCAGATGCCCTCGGAGAGCCTGCCCCCGAAGAGCGCGCCCCCCCGCGCCCGGGACGCCCTGCCGGTGCTGCCGGCCCACCCCTCCGACGACCGCTTCGGACGCGATCGACGGGCCCTGCGCCTGCCGCCCTTCCTGCGGCGACCCGTCGGCCGGGGCGAGGCGGTGCGGGCGGTCAAGAAGCTGATGCGCCGCCAGAAGCTGAACACCGTCTGCGAGGAGGCCCGCTGCCCGAACCTCGCCGAGTGCTTCGCCCACGGCACGGCCACCTTCATGATCATGGGCCACAACTGCACCCGGGCCTGCGGCTTCTGCGCCGTCGGCACCGCGGTGCCGGCCCCGCTCGACCCCGACGAGCCGCGCCACGTCGCCGAGGCCGCCGCCGAGCTGGGGCTGGCGCATATCGTCATCACCAGCGTCAACCGCGACGAGCTGCCCGACGGCGGATCGGCCCACTTCCGGGCCACCGTCGAGGCCGTGCGCGGGGCCCTGCCCGACGCGGCCATCGAGGTGCTGACCCCCGACTTCTGCGGCGACGCCGAGGCGGTGCGCCGGGTCGCCTCGGCCCCGCTCGACGTCTACAACCACAACGTCGAGACCGTGCCCCGGCTGTACGCCCGGGTGCGCCCCCGGGCCCGCTATCACTGGTCGCTGGGCGTGCTGAAGCAGGTGGCTGCCGAGCACCCCGACGTGGTGGTCAAGAGCGGCCTGATGGTCGGCCTCGGCGAGACGGTGGACGAGGTCTTCGCGCTGATGGACGACCTGCGCGAAGCGGGGGTGTCGATCGTCACCATGGGCCAGTACCTGCGGCCCAGCCTGCGCCATGTGCCGGTGGTCGAGTACCTGCGCGAAGAGGCCTACGCCGTCTACCGCGAGCACGGGGCCTCGCTGGGCTTCGACCACGTCTTCGCCGGCCCCTTCGTGCGCTCCTCGTACAACGCCGCCGAGGCCCTGCGCCACGCCCGCGCCGGAGCCGCCCGTTGAGCGTGCTCCTGCTGGCCGACGAGCCGATCCCCGCCTGGAGCGCCGACGCCATCCGCGTCCGCCACCGGGCCGAGCTGCTCGGTCGCCGGGGCGGCGGCGCGCTGCTCGCCCCGGCCTCCGCCGACGGCCCGCTGCTCGTGCCCGGGGTGCGCCACCACCCCGCCCCCGTGCCGCCGGGGGCCGACGTCGATCACCGCGAGGCGCTCGTCGCCGAGCAGGCCGCCGCCGCGATCGACCAGCACCGGCCCGCCGTCGTGCACGCGTTCGGCGTCCGGGCCGCGGTGCCGGCGCTGATGCGGGCCCGCCACGGGGTGCGGGTCGTCGTCGAGCCCGGCCGCACCCCCTCCCAGCGCATGCGGGCCATCGAGCCGCCCCTGCCCCCGAGCCGCCTCGAAGAGCTGGTCGCCCTCGAGGACAAGACCCTCGCCCGCGCCGACGCGGTGATCGCCCGCTCGCCGACCGAAGCGGCCCACCTCGCGAAGCGGGGCGTGCGCCCCGACCGCCTGTGGACCGTCACCGACGGCCTGCCGCTGCCCGACGCCGGCGAGCACCCCCTGCCCGACCTGCCGATGCTCACCGCCGTCGTCGCCTACGCCCCCGACGAGGCCGCCGAGCTGGTCCTGCGGGCGCTGGCCCGGCTCGAAGCCCCCTGGCGGCTGACCCTGCTCGGCCCCGGCGACTGGTCGACGGGCAACACCGAGCACATCGCCCGCGCGCTCGAGATCGCGCACCGGGTGACCTATGCCCGCCTCGACGCCGACGCCCCGCTGCGGGTGGCCGGCGCGCAGGCCGTCATCTGCGGGCTGCCGTGGGATCGCTCGGTCCAGGCCGGGGCGATCGTGCCCGAGGCCGTGCTGTGGGCCCTGGCCTGCCGCCGCCCGGTCGTCGCCCCCGACGTCCCGGTGGTCCGGGCCTACGCCGGCGCCGCGGCCCGGTACTACGCCCACGACGACATCGACGCCCTGCGGGGCACGCTGCGCGCGGTGCTCGGCGAGCGGGGCGTGCGCGCGGTGCTGCTCGACGCGGTCGACGAGCGGCGCGCCGCCCTCGACTGGCACGGAGCCGACGCCGCCATCGGTGACGTGTGGTCGGTGCTGCGCGAGGGGTGAGCCCGACGCAGCACCCCGACGCCGCACCCGTCACCCCGTTGTCGGTTGCGCCCGCCCCCGCTGATCTCTAGGATGCCGCGCCATGCCGCGCCGCACCGACATCCGCCGCATCCTCATCATCGGCTCGGGCCCGATCGTCATCGGTCAGGCCTGCGAGTTCGACTACTCCGGCACCCAGGCTTGCAAGGCGCTGCGCGCCGAGGGCTACGAGGTGGTGCTGGTCAACTCGAACCCGGCGACGATCATGACCGACCCCGAGACCGCCGACCGGGTGTACATCGAGCCGATCACCGCCGCCGACGTCGCCCTCGTCATCGAAAAGGAGCGCCCCGACGCGCTGCTGCCGACGCTCGGGGGCCAGACCGCGCTCAACACCGCGCTCGAGCTGGCCGAGGCCGGCGTACTCGAAGAGTGCGGCGTCGAGCTGATCGGGGCCGGGGTCGAGGCCATCCACAAGGCCGAGGACCGGGACGCCTTCCGGGCCGCCATGTCGAAGATCGGCCTCGACATGCCCCGCAGCCGCATCTGCCGCAGCCTCGCCGAGGTCGAGGCGCTCGTCGACGAATACGGCTTCCCGCTCATCCTGCGCCCCAGCTTCACCCTCGGCGGATCGGGCGGCAGCATCGCCTACGGCCCGCACGACCTCGCCGAGAAGACGCAGCACGCGCTCTCCACCTCGCCGACCCACGAAGTGCTCGTCGACGAGTCGATCCTCGGCTGGAAGGAGTACGAGCTGGAGGTGATGCGCGACAAGGCGGACAACGTCGTCATCATCTGCAGCATCGAGAACGTCGACCCGATGGGGGTGCACACCGGCGACTCGATCACCGTGGCCCCGGCCCAGACCCTCACCGACCGCGAGTACCAGCACCTGCGCGACGCGGCCATCGCCTGCATCCGCGAGATCGGGGTCGACACCGGCGGCAGCAACGTGCAGTTCGGGGTCTGCCCCGACACCGGGCGGGTGGTCATCATCGAGATGAACCCCCGGGTCAGCCGCAGCTCGGCGCTGGCGTCCAAGGCCACCGGCTACCCCATCGCCAAGATCGCCGCGCTGCTCGCCGTGGGCTACACCCTCGACGAGATCCGCAACGACATCACGACGACGACCCCGGCCAGCTTCGAGCCGACCATCGACTACGTCGTCACCAAGATCCCCCGGTTCACCTTCGAGAAGTTCCCCGGCACCCCGGCCGAGCTGGGCACCCAGATGAAGTCGGTCGGCGAGGCGATGTCGATCGGCCGCTCGATGGCCGAGAGCCTGCACAAAGCCCTGCGCAGCCTCGAGACCGACCGCTACGGCCTGTGCGAGCTGCTGTTCGACCCGGCCGACGCCGCCTCGGCCGCCCGCATCCGCGAGGCGCTGAAGACCCCGACCCCCGACCGGCTGTGGCACATCGCCGACGGCATGCGGGCCGGGCTCGGCGACGACGAGCTGTTCGACATCACCGGCGTGGACCCCTGGTTCCTCGCCCGGCTGCGGGAGATCGTGGACGCCGAGGCCGAGGTCCGGGCGCTCGGCGACGCGGCCCGGGCCGACGGCGACATCGACCCCACCCTGCTGCGGGCCGCCAAGCGCATGGGCTTCAGCGACCACCGCCTCGGCGAACTGCTCGGCGTGCCCGAGGCCACCGTCGCCGGCTGGCGCCGGGCCCACCGCATCCGCCCGGTCTACAAGCGGGTCGACACCTGCGCCGCCGAGTTCGAGGCCCACACCCCCTACCTCTACTCGACCTACGAGATGGAGGACGAGGCGACCCCCACCGACCGGCGCAAGGTCATCATCCTCGGCGGCGGGCCCAACCGCATCGGCCAGGGCATCGAGTTCGACTACTGCTGCGTGCACGCGGTGATGGCGCTCGCCGAGGACGGGTTCGAGACCATCATGGTCAACTGCAACCCCGAGACGGTCAGCACCGACTACGACACCAGCGACCGGCTGTACTTCGAGCCGCTGACCTTCGAGGACGTGCTGCACATCGTCGAGCGGGAGCAGCCCGAGGGGGTCATCGTGCAGTTCGGCGGGCAGACCCCGCTCAAGCTCGCCCGCCGGCTCGAGGCCGCAGGGGTGCCCATCCTCGGCACCCCGCCCGACGCCATCGACCGGGCCGAAGACCGCGAGCGGTTCCAGCAGCTCATCACCGACCTCGGCCTGCGCCAGCCGGACAACGGCGTCGCCCGCAGCAACGACGAAGCGCTCGCCGTCGCCCGGCGCATCGGCTTCCCGCTCGTCGTGCGCCCGAGCTACGTGCTCGGCGGGCGGGCGATGGAGATCGTGTCCGACGAAGACGGGCTGATGCGCTACATGAAGAGCGCGGTGCAGGCCAGCCCCGACCACCCGGTGCTGCTCGACCAGTTCGTCGACGGGGCCATCGAGCTGGACGTCGACTGCATCTGCGACGGCGAGCGCGCGGTCATCGGCGGCATCATGGAGCACGTCGAAGAGGCGGGCATCCACAGCGGCGACTCGGCGTGCAGCCTGCCGGCCTACACCGTGCCCCGCTCGATCACCGACCAGATCCGGACCCAGACGAAGGCGCTGGCGCTCGAGCTGGGCGTCGTCGGGCTGATGAACGTGCAGTTCGCGGTGCGCTTCGGCACCCACCGGGCCGACGAGATCCACGTCATCGAGGTCAACCCCCGGGCCAGCCGCACGGTGCCCTTCGTCAGCAAGGCCATCGGGGTGCCGCTCGCCAAGCTCGCCGCGCGGGTCATGGCCGGCAAGACGCTGCCCGAACTGGGCTTCGAGCACGAGATCCACCCCCGGCACATGGCGGTCAAGGAGGCCGTGTTCCCCTTCGTGAAGTTCGCGGAGGTCGACACCCTGCTCAGCCCCGAGATGAAGTCCACCGGCGAGGTCATGGGCATCGCCGACGACTTCCCGACCGCCTTCCTCAAGAGCCAGACCGCCGCCGGCAGCGCGCTGCCCACCGGCGGGGGGGTGCTGCTCTCGGTCGACGACGCCGACAAGCTCGGCTTCGTGCACCTCGCCGAGCGCCTGCACGCGCTGGGCTTCGACCTGCTGGCCACCGCCGGCACCCGCAGCTACCTCGCCGACCTGGGCATCGAGTCGACGCTGCTCGCCAAGGAGCACGAGGGCGGGGACCACACCGTCAAGGCCATGGCCGATGGCCGGGTGAAGCTCGTCTTCTGCACCACCCGCTCCACCGACCGCATCTCCCGCTCGCGGGGGCTGAGGCGGGGGGCGTTGCGCCACGGCGTGCCGTACTATACGACTTACGTGGGCGCGCGGGCGGCGGTGGCCGCCATCGAGCGACTCGTTCACGGCCGCCCGGCCGTGCGCGCCGTCCAGGACTACCACCCGTAACCCATACGGGCGGAGGGGACGGCGGTCCTCGCCGCCCCCGCGATGTCAGGATCCCACCGATGAGCGATCGCAGCATGCCCATCACCCGCGCCGGCTACGAGCGATTCAACGCCGAACTGAAGCGCCTCAAGACCACCGAGCGCACGCGCATCGCCCGCGACATCGAGGTCGCCCGCAGCCACGGCGACCTGCGGGAGAACGCCGACTACGACGACGCCAAGGAGCGCCAGGGCATGCTCGAGGCCAAGATCGCCAAGCTCGAGAGCGATCTGGCCCGGGCCGAGATCATCGACACCGGGCGCCTCTCGGGCGAGCGGGTCGTCTTCGGCGCCACGGTGACCCTGCTCGACCTCGACGACGACAGCGAGATGACGGTGACCCTCGTCGGCGAGCTCGAGGCCGACGCCAAGGAGGACCGCATCTCGATCACCTCCCCCATCGCCCGAGCCCTCGTCGGCAAGTCGCTCGACGACGCGGTCGAGGTCCGCACCCCCGGCGGCGTGCGCAACTACGAGATCACCGACGTGCAGTTCGGCTGACCGCCCGCGTTCCCCACCCGCCCGACACCGCTCTCCGATAACCCTGAGTCAGTAGTCCCCAGTCGGGATTCCGTGCCCGAACAGGCTTGGTATCGTACGCTCTTCGACGAACGGGAGCACATGGTGGACACCGGGACGCTCATCGGGCGCACGCTCGCCGGCCGTTACCGGCTCGACGCGCCCATCGGGCAGGGCGCGTTCGGGGCGGTGTTCCGGGCGACGCACCTCGAACTCGAGCAGCCGGTGGCGGTCAAGGTCCTCATGTCGGCCGGCGCCGACGGCGAGACGGTGATCGCCCGGTTCCGTCGCGAGGCGCAGATGCAATCCCGCCTGCGCCACCCGGCCATCGTGCGCCTGCTCGACTTCGGGCGGGAGGACGACCTCATCTACATGGTGCAGGAGTTCGTCGACGGGCGGACGCTGACCGAGGTCGTCGACGCGGAGGGTCCGATGACGCCCCACCGGGCGCGGCGGGTGGTCGAAGAGGTGCTCGACGGCCTCACCGCGGCCCACGTCCAGGACATCGTGCACCGGGATCTCAAGCCCTCCAACCTGATGCTCACCCGCACCACGCAACGCGAAGAGGTGCGCATCCTCGACTTCGGGCTGGCCAAGATCCGCGACGGCCTCGAAGAGAGCCACGTCCTGACCCGCTCGGGGCAGATCCTGGGCACCCCGGCCTTCATGGCGCCCGAGCAGATCGAGCAGCGGGCGCTGGAGCCGGCGACCGATCTGTACGCCATCGGGGCGATCTTCTACTACCTGCTCACCGGGCAGCGACCCTACACCGGCTCGCTGCGGGCGGTCCTCACCGCGCACCTGCTCAAGCCGCCGCCGGTGCTGCCCGCGCACCTGCCGTCCGAGCTGAACACGGTCATCGCCCGGGCGATGAGCAAAGCCCCCGAAGACCGCTATCCCACCGCCGACGCCATGCGCGCCGCGCTGCGCTGGGTCGGTACGCTGCCCGAGATCGACGCCTTCGCGCTCGCCCGGGGGGTCGCCGACTCGACCCTGGCCGAGCCGCCCGAGGACGACCGGGCGACGAGCAGTCAGTCGACGCTCAGCCAGACGTCGGGCGAGCTGCTCGACGGGCCGCTGCCCGATGACACTCTGGCGTCCAACCCGGCCCTCGACAGCCTGCGCCCGCCCGCCGATCGGGGCTCGCTGGACGTGCTGCTGCCATTCGAGGACCGGCGCCCGCGGTGGATCGCGCTGGGCATCATCGCCCTGCTCATCGGCGGGGGCGTGTGGTGGTGGCTGAAAGAGCCCGCGCCCGGTGGACCCCGGGCGGTGGTCGCTCCCACGGTCGAGCCACCCCCGCCCCCGATCGACGCCGGCGCGTTCGCAGAGGACGCGGGCGACGCGCTCGACAGCGACTCTCCGAGGCCCGACGCCGCGCCGCCCGACGCGACGGCCCCGAGTCGGGCCCCGGCGCCGCACCGCCCGAGCAGACGGCGAACTCCGCACCCCACGCCGACCCCCGACGAGGACACGGCGCAGACGACCCGGGCCGAGCTGGAGCGACGACGGCCGGCCTTCGACGCCGCCGTCGACGGCTGCCGATGTGACGTGGCGTTCCAGATGATGGCCGAGGCCCAGGCCCTCGCGGCCCCCCTGCCCGACGGGGCGGCGATCGGCGCCGACTGGTCGAGCCACCACGACAAGTGGTGCCGCGTGCTGCGCGCGCGATGCGAGGGGCCGAGATGAGAGCTGCGCGTCGCACTGGCTGGCTGATCGTCATCGGGCTCTGCGCGGCGCCCGAGCTGTACGCGGCGGACTACGACTGCCTCGCGGCCGCGTCGGCGGCCCTCGACGCCCGGGCGCCCGCGCGAGCGATCGCGGCCGTCGATCGGGCGCTGGCCGACACCTACTGCACCAGCCGGGCGCTCGATCTGGAGATGCTCCGGGCGCTGGCGCTGCACGATCTGGCCCGGGCCGAGGACGGTCAGGCGTGGTGTCGGGCGCGCGACGCCTACGCCGGGCTGCGCGCGAGCGCGGACAGCGATTACGCCGTCGTCGCCCGCCGGGGCTACGCCGAGACCGACGAAGCCTGCCGTCAGGTGCGCCACCTCGAGGCGTCCCTCATGAGCCCCGACGCGCAGCCCCCCACCCTCGCCCCCACCGGCGGCGAAGCCCCGGGGCTGGCCTCGACCGCCGACGCCGAGTCACCGACGCGGCCCCTGGTCGACGCACCCCCATCCGGCCATCGGAGCCGCCCGGCGGGCCCGGTCGCGCACGACGCCCCACCACCCGAGGCCCGGCAGACCGATCACGGCCCCATGACGCTGCTCATCAGCGGGCTGGGCGTCGCCGCGGTCGGGGGCGGCCTGCTCGTCGCCGGGGCGATCGCCCACAGCGATCTCCGGTTCGAGACGCCCGACTCCACCCAGCACGCGGCCCGGGAGGGGGTCGCGGAGGCGCGGGTGGTGCACGGCGCCACCGTCGCCGGGGTCGGCGTCGCCATGGCGCTGGGCGGCGCGGTGTGGTTGCTGGTCGTCGACGAGACCGATCTGGCGCCGGCCGCCGGGCCCGGCTCGATCGGCGTGCAGGGACGCTTCTGATCCCGGGTCGGCCGCCGGGGCACCCCGGCGTCCCCTCCCCTGCGCCGGGCCGCGCGACGGTGGACAAACCCGCGCCGTCCCTGCAAAACTCGACCGTTCGCGCCATCACCGACAGTGAAAGCACATCCGCCGCGCGCCGGGGCGTATCGGCGGATGGAATACGACCGCACAGGTCGCCGGCACGGGGGAACGACATGCAGCGTCGACGGAGCGCACGGCTGGTGGGGTTGCTCCTGCTCGGCGCCGTGTGGGCCACGGGGTGCACCGAGCAGGCTGAAGACATCGATCGGGTCCAGCCACACTACCTGACCAAGACCGATCTCGACGGGGCGTGGTACTTCCGCCAGACCGTCGTCGACATGCCACCCACCACCGGCTACTACGTCGGGGCCTTCACCGGCATCGAGGGCGGCGTCGAGAAGATCCGATGGGAGATCCGGGAGGATCAGCTCATCGCCCGCCGGATCCACCCGGTGGTGCCCGGCCTCGAAGACGAGGAGACCCTCGACGGCGCCGAGTACGACGGCGAGCCGGTGGCGGTCTACGCGATCACCTCCCACTTCGACATCATCCGCAAGTTCGATACTTCGACCGGCGAGCAGTCCAACGTGCTGGTCGAGAATCAGACGCTGCGGCCGTGGTACGAGCGGGATCACATCCGGGTGGACTGGTCGAGCAACCAGCTCCCGGGGCCGGTCGACCTCGGCGGCTTCTTCGCCATCGACCCCGACAGCGTCAGCACCAACAGCGACTGGGTCCGCGAGACCGAGAGCGACGATCCGGACCACGCCCAGGTCGACCCGGACTTCATCTTCCTGACGACCGAGTACCTCAACGACGACGGCGGCTTCACCTGCTACCTCAACTATGGCATGGCGACCGCCGGGTCGAACGACGCCTGCGGCATGACCGAGGTCGAGGTGCGCAGCGCCTTCGTGAAGATCGATCCCGAAGAGGCGGCGCAGTTCGAGCCCCGGCCCTACCTCGACCGGGCCCGGATGTACGACGAGGACGGCGACCCGCTGCGCTACGTGACGGTCTCGGTGGGCACCGACGCGGTCACCCAGATCGACGTGGCCTGCACCCCCGAGGTGCTCGAGCGGCTGGCCCCCGAGGTGAGCGCCGAGGACTGCCGCGACCTCCAGTGGGATCAGGCGGGGCGCTTCGGCTTCTTCCGCACGATGCGCCACGGCTACGACCGGCGGGTCGGCGGGGGGCACGACCTGACCCGCGAGTACTACGCCAACCACCACCAGATCTGGAAGGCGACCCGGACGGAGACCGGGGCCACCATCCCCAAGGCCGAGCGCGCGCTGCGGCCGGTCGTCTACCACCTCAACCCGAACTTCCCCGACGACCTGAAGGCGGTGGCCGTGCGCATCGGCCACAACTGGAACACAGCCTTCATGGGCGCCGCCACCGCGGCCACCGGCAAGAGCGCCGCGGAGATCGGCGATCAGCTCGCCGCCGACTTCGACCACCAGGGCGTCTTCATCGAGGGCGACGCGCTGGCCGAGCGCGCGCTGTTCCAGATTCGGGAGAACACCTGCTCCGAGCGGGGCATCACCGCCTACCTCAACCGCCCGGGCAACGAGCCGATGCGCGCGGTGGCCGCCGACGCCACCGGAGGCGAGGGCCTGCTGCCGGGCAACCTCGAGACGGTGTGCAGCGCGCTGACCTGGCACAGCAAGCGGGCCGACGGGGTCGAGCGGTTCGTCTGGCAGCAGATGGGCGACCCCCGGTTCAGCTTCGTGTGGTGGGTGCACGACGACCAGCCCTACGGCCCGCTGGGCTACGGGCCCTCGTCGGCCGACGCCGAGACCGGGCAGCTCATCTCGGGCAACGCCTACGTCTACGGGGCGGCCATCGACCGCTACGCCCGCGACGCGGCCGACATGGTGCGCTTCGTCAACGGCGACGCCGAGCTGCTCGACATCCGCGACGGGCATCAGCTCCGGGAGTGGCTGCTGGCCGGGGGCACCACCCCGGCGGGCGACGCGGCGGCGATCACCCCCGAGTTCCAGCAGGCGATCAGCCAGCGCATCGGCACCCCGTTCATGAGCGGCTACCGGGGCTTCATGGGCCCCGACGGCATGGACGAGGCGGCGATGATGCGCCACATGCGCGACCGCATGCGGCACACCTCGCCCGATGATCCGATGGCCCTCGCCTTCGACGCGCCGCTCGACCCCGGCCGCAGCCGGCTGGCGGCGCTGGCCGACGACCCCGACTTCCGGGCCCGCATGCTCTCGCCCGAGATGCTGCGCCTCGTGGGGCCGATGTTCGGCTGGCAGCCGGGCGAGACCCCGCCGGCCGAGATGGAGGCCCTCGCGCTCGAGCTGCTGCTCGACCCGGCGGCGCTGCAGCGGCGGGCGGACGAGCGGCGGCAGAAGTTCGCCGAGCGCAACGTCTTCCTCGCCGAAGGCATGGACGACTCCATCATCGGGCAGGCCCTCGAGCTGGCCGGGCTGCCGCCGGAGGAGGTCTATCGCGTGCTGCGCGAAGAGATCTTCGAGGCGGTGATGCTGCACGAGATCGGGCACACGGTGGGGCTGACCCACAACTTCGAGGCCTCGATGGACGCCCTGAACTATCAGGACGACTTCTGGCACATCCGCGAGCAGTACGACGAGAGCGAGTGGGACCGGCAGCGGCTGCCCGAGTACCGCTACGCCTCGATCATGGACTACGGCAGCCGGTTCAACAGCGACACCAAGGGCCTCGGCAAGTACGACCTGGCGGCGATCAAGTTCGTCTACGGGGGCCACGTCGAGACCTTCGCCGACGAGGTCCCGGTGCCCGGCCGGCTGGACCTGAAGCTGGCCCTCGGCGACTACACCGCGATCCCCGAGCTGCTCGGGGGCGACGTGGGCAACCTGTGGAACCGGGTCGACCGCCCCATCGACGAGATGGCCGACGCCCGCAAGAACGGCGTCCGGCGCAACGGGGTGCTCTTCGCCGAAGACCCCGCCCGCCCGGCGAGCGACTACTGGATCGACGCGGCGGTGCCCTATCACTACTGCGCCGACTTCCTGCGGGGCGACCTGAACTGCCGCACCTGGGACGAGGGCGCCAACCACACCGAGGCGGTCGAGGCGGCCATCCAGCGGTACTGGAACTACTACGCGTTCAACAGCTACCGGCGGAAGCGCAACGAGAACAGCTTCATCAACGGGTTCTTCGGCCGCCAGGATCGGCTGCGGGAGTACCTGAGCTACCCCTGGAAGTACTACTACTTCTACGACGCCTACCCGGTCGCGCTGCGCGACGACCTGCTGCGGGCCTCGGTGCTGGGGCTCAACTTCATCAACCAGGTGCTCGGCACCCCCGAGCCGGGGCAGTACTGCCAGTACAGCGCGGGGCTGTACCTGCCGGCGTGGTACTTCAACCGCAGCACCCAGCTCCAGTGCAACATCGTCGAGGTGCCCATCGGCGAGGCCCGCGACCCCTACCTCGGGTTCAGCGACGAGCACGTCTACCGCATCGACTACATCGGGGTCTTCTACGACAAGGTCAACCTGCTCATCGAGCTGTTCGACAACCGCACCCGCTTCTTCCGGCTGGTGGACGACACCGACGACCGGCAGTACAGCATCGGCTACTACCGGGCCTTCCAGGACGAGCTGATCAAGCTCACCCGGGACCTCGTCTTCGGGGCGGTGATCAACTTCACCCTGGCCGACGGGGACTACGTCTTCCTCGAAGACACCGTCTTCAACCGGCTGGTGACCGACGACGGCTTCGCCGCCCAGCCGCTCGTCGACCCGGCGCGCGTCGCCGCCGGCGAGCCGCTCGCCGCCCGGCCCGAGCCCAAGCTGTTCACCCAGATCCCGTTCAACGTGGCCACCCAGGCGCTGACGGCGGGCACCATCCTCAACACCAGCACCTGGGACCAGCAGCTCGACCTCGTCGAGTACCTGACCGTGGTCGAGGTCGGCTCGGGCGACGACCGGGTCTTCGGGCCCGACGTCGACGTGGTGACCTTCACCCACCCGATGACCGGCCAGCAGTACCGGGCGGCGCAGACCGCCGACGGGCGCTCGATCGCCTACGAGCTGCTCGCCTTCGCCAGCGCCTACGTCGAGAGCGACTGGGATCCGGCGCGGCGGGCCCACGAGGCCGACCCGGACATCCCCGAGTACCGCGAGGATTACGACATCAAGAACCGGCAGCTACAGGACATCTTCGAGATGATCGACTTCCTGCGCCAGCTCCGGTCCTGGGCCGATTGGGGGCAGTGATGGAGGCCACGAGCAACATGAGTCGACCCGTGCATCGTTTCCTCGCCCTCGCCGCCTGCCTGACGCTGCCGGCCCTCATCGGCGGCTGCGCCGAGCCGGTGGAGGACATCAACACCGTCCAGCCGTACTTCATCGACAAGGCGTCGCTGGACGGCGAGTGGTACTACAAGCAGACCATCGTCGACGCCTCCCCCGAGGTGGCGGTGGGCTTCGTCGGGCTCGAAGGCTCGCTGGAGAAGATCCGGTGGAAGGTCACCGAGAAGTGGCTCTACGCCTACCGGACCCACGAGGCGGTGCCCGGCCTCGAGCCCGAGGCGAACCGCGAGGGCGGCGAGTATCAGGGCGAGCCGGTGGCGGTGTTCACCATCAGCAGCCACTTCGACATCAAGCGGGGCTACAACGCCGCCACCGGTGAGCAGACCAACGTCATCGAAGAGAACGCCGTCGATCGGCCGTGGTACGAGCGGCAGTACATGCGGGTGGACTGGTCGACCGATCCCTTCGGGGGGCCGGTCGCGATCGGCTTCGTCAACGCGCTCACCGAGAGCGAGGACTACATCCGGGAGACCGAGGCCTGGGATCCGGACCAGTTCCAGCTCGGTGAGGATCACATCCAGATCACCTATCGCTCGACGCTGACCGACAACGGCACCACCTGCTACTACAGCTACGGCAGCTACGACTGCGGCAGCGCCGACGCCCGGGTGCGGCTGTCGTTCGCTCGCATCGACCCCGACGACCACTTCGAGCCGCGGCCCTACTTCGACTACCAGGAGCTGCGCCACGACGACGGGCGGCGCTTCCGCACCATCGGGCTGAGCGTGCCGCTCGGGTCGGGCCAGGAGGTCACCCGCTTCCTGTGCACCCCCGAGGTGCTCGACATCCTCAACGCGAGCACCGGCGTCAGCCGCAACTACACCCTCGATGACTGCGGCACCGAGGAGTACCAGCAGTCGAGCCGCTTCGGCTTCTTCCGCACCGAGCGCTATCGCTACGACGACCAGCTCGGCGGGGGGCACGACGACCTGCGCGAGTTCTACGCCAACGTGCATGACATCTGGGAGAACCCCTATCGCATCGGGGAGGACGGCGAGATGACGCCCCGGCCATACGCCGAGCGGGTGCCCAAGCCGGTGGTCTACTACCTGAACGTGGGCTTCCCCGCGGACCTGCATCGGGTCGCGGCGCAGATGGCGGCCGACTGGGACGCGGCGTTCATCGACGCGACCGCCGGCAGCACCGGGCGCAGCGTGGCGCAGCTCCGCGAGATCCTGCGCGAGCGGTCGGACGCCGCGGACTGGCAGTTCCTGCCGGGCGACGCCGAGGGCGCGGGGCGCATGTTCCAGATCCGGCGCAACACCTGCTCGTCGGAGGGCATCGCAGCCTACGTGGCGGCCAACCCCCAGATGCAGGCGGTCGTCGACGAGGGCACCGAGGGCATGGGGACCCGGCCGGGCAACCTGGAGAAGGTCTGCGCCGGGCTGACGCACTTCGCCCGGGAGAAGGGCGCCGCGCCGTTCGTCTGGCAGCAGGTCGGCGACGTGCGCTTCAGCTTCGTCAACTGGATCAACGAGCCGCAGCCCTCGGGGCCGCTGGGCTACGGGCCGTCGTCGATCGACAAGGAGACCGGGCGCATCGTCTCGGGCAACGCCCACATGTACGGCGCGGCGGTCGACACCTACGCCCGCTCGGCGGCGGACATCGTGCGCTCGATCAACGAAGACCTCGAGATCGCGCAGCTCGTCAGCGGGCAGAGCTACGCCGACTGGCTGGCGACGCCGACGAGCGTGGCCGACATGCAGATGGCGCTGACCGCGGCCGACAGCGCCGCGCTCGACGCCCGCTTCGGCGACTTCCGGGTCGAGGAGGCCTACGGCGAGTACCGGCTGCCCGATGGGCGACTGGACTACCCCGAGCTGATGCGCCAGATGCAGCGGCGGCTGACCGATCCGGCGCCCGGTGATCCGATGGCCGCGGCGATGGCCACGCCGGTGGACGAGGGCGCCCGCCGGCTGGACGCGCTCAAGCAGGACCCCTACTTCCGCAGCAAGCTGCTCACCGACGAGCACCTCGCGCTCGTCCGGCCGCTGTTCGGGGCCCGGGCGGGTGATCCGATCACCGACGAGATCGCCGACGCGGCGATCGATCTGGCGGTCGACCCGGCGGCGCTGCGGGCCCGACAGGAGGAGCGGCTGCGCTTCTTCGCCGACCAGAACATGTTCCTCGCCGAGTTCATCGACGACAGCATCGTGGGGCAGGCCCTGGCCATGAAGGGGCTGCCGGCCGACGAGGTGTATCGCACGCTGCGGGAGGAGATCTTCCGGGCGGTGGCGCTGCACGAGATCGGCCACACGGTGGGCATGACCCACAACTTCGAGGGCAGCCGCGACGCGCTGAACTACCCCGACGAGTTCTGGCACATCCGGGAGACGATGCCCGAGTCGGAGTGGAACGCCGCCCGGCTGCCCGAGTATCGCTACTCGACGATCATGGAGTACGGCCGCAGCTTCAACAGCGACACCAAGGGCCTCGGCAAGTACGACCACGCGGCGATCAAGTTCGCCTACGGCGGCCTGACCGAGCACTTCCACCCCGAGGTGCCGCTGTCGTCGACCCTGGACTACGAGGTCTTCGTCAACGGCTACGACCGCATCCCCTCGCAGCTCGGCGGGGCGTGGGAGAACATCGAGCGGCGGGTCGACGTGCCCATCGCCGACCACGTCGACGCCATGCGGGCGGGCATCCTGGAGAATACCCGCCGCTTCATCGAGAACCCGACTCGCCCGGTGGGCGACTACTGGTTCGACCGTCAGGTGCCCTACGGCTACTGCTTCGATGTCTTCCGGGGCAACATCAACTGCCAGACCTGGGACGAGGGCGCGACCTACACCGAGACGGTGCGCTCGGCCATCCAGCAGTATTGGAACTACTACGTCTTCAACAACTATCGCCGCGGGCGCAACGAAGGCGGCTTCGTCAACGGCTACTTCAGCCGCCAGAGTCGGGTGGAGTGGTACCTCACGACGTTCTTCCGCTACTTCTACTACTATCAGCAGTGGGACATCGGCCTGCGGCGCGATCTGGAGCAGGCGGCGCTCATCGGGCTCAACTTCATCAATCAGGTGCTCGGCACCCCCGAGCCGGGCACCCACTGCTACGACGAGAAGCAGAACCTGTACGTGCCCTATCGGCAGGCCAACCCCGAGGTCCGGGCGGCGTGCGCGCCGGTCGAGATCGGCGAGGGCACCGGGCGGGGCCAGCACCTGCGCTACAACGACGACTACTACTACCAGATCGACTACATCGGCTCGTACTACGACAAGATCAACCTGATGTACTCGCTCGCCGACACCTCGACCTCGTTCTTCCGGGTGTCGAACATCGGCGACAGCCGGGCCTTCAGCATCGGCTACTACCGGGTCTTCCAGCCCGAGCTCGTCGAGCTGCTGCACTCGATGATCCTCGCCTGGCTCGGCGACGCGGCGGGCGAGGCCTACGCCAGCTACGTGATGGACGACTCGGTGATGCCCAAGGTGCTCTTCGCCGAAGAGACCTTCGGCCAGGATCCGGACGCGATGGAGGGGGTGCCCCAGGTCCACGCGCCGGTCAGCTACAACATGATCTGGCAGGGGCTGGCGCTGTATGCGGCGTTCAACACGTCGATCTACGACGCGCAGCTCGACTTCAGCGAGTACATCGCGGTCAGCGAGCGGGGCAGCGGGGACGCCCGGACCTACCCCGAGGGCTGGCGCATCGCGAGCTTCACCGACCCCCACACCGGAGTGATCTACGACGCGGCCCAGACCCGGGACCAGCGCTCGATCGCCTTCGATCTGGTCACCCGGGCCGGGCTCTTCGTCGCCGAGGTGTGGCGGCCGGCGAAAGACGCGCTCGACGCCCGGCCCGGCGACCCGCAGCTCCGAGCGGAGTACGAAGCGGCCGACCGCAAGCTGGGCAGATACACCGACCTGATCAGCGACCTGCGCTTCATGCGGGCGGTGGTCGACATCGCCGACGACTGATCCGGGCCACCCCCGCCGGCGGCGCAGGCTGACGCCGCCGGCTCCCCCGAACACCTGCCGATGTCGTCGAAGCCCGCGCTGCGCGTGGATCGCTGCCCGATCTGCGCGCGGGTGTTACGGCCCGCGGTGTCGCCGCATCTCACAGCAGCCAGACATTGAATCGGACCGTGCTCGCTGGCCCGATTCTTGGATTGTGGCGTTGCTCGACTTGCCGTTGCCCCCGTACGGGACGGAGCGAGGGCGGATGATCGCCGTTGGCTCCGAAAAACACGAGGGAAATCAGTTGCACTTTGCCGCTTTCGGAAGTGCCGCTAGACTGATTCAGTCGAAGGAACGCAAAACAGAACGGTCACTCGTCACACAGGTGACCTTGCAGAGGACGACGCCATGGGTGCACACCTTCTGTCCTTGTCGGAGCTCTCCCCGGCGCTCCTCCACCTCACGTCGAGCCGCTGCATCGGTTACCTGGGGCGCACCCACTTCGGCCGGTCGATCCTGCCCCGCCTGCGCGCGCTGAGCGACGAGATCGAGCGCGCCCTCTACGAGAAGTCAGGGGGCACCCCGAGCCTCGAGGACGAGCTCGGCGATCTCTCGCGCTACCCGGGCTACGCCGAGATGGCGGTGCAGCTCCGTCAGCGGGCTCAGCGACAGGCCGGGGTGCTGCTCTGGTCACGGATCGACCCCCTGCCCATGGGGCCCGCCCCCTGCGCGCAGCCGGCGGATCGGGACGGTGAGTCACCCGAGCGCCGCGCGCTGCGGGTCCGAGCGGTGTCGCTGCTGACCGATCTGCGTCAGGGCCTGCGCCTCGAGTCGACCTACCGTCAGGGGCTGCCGGTCGATCTCGACACCACCCTGTTCGCGCCGCTCGATGGCGCCATCCGCCGACGGCAGGATCGCACCCGCCGCGCCGAGCGCCGCTCCACCGGCGCGCCGGGCGCCCGGCCGGTCCGTGGGCGGTTCCGACGCGACGAGCCGAGCGTCGGCGCGGGCCCCCTGGGGTATTGATCCGCTCGGCGGCGTTCAGCCGCGCCCGTCAGACGCCGCGTCCCGGGCCAGCCAGCGAGCGATCGGCTCGAAGACCTGCGCCTCGGCCAGATCGCTGATGAACAGATCGGCATGAGCCATCGGCCGCTGCTCGTCGCCCGCGTAGAGCAGGGTCCGCCGGTCGTGGGCCATGGCGTCGTGGGCCGACGCGGCGGTCGCCTCGGGCACGATGCCGTCGCCGGTCGCCACGACGGTCATCAGCGGCAGCTCGAGCCGGGCGACGTCTTCGGTGAGGTTGCGCCCGTCGATCACCAGATCGCCCCGCCGGATCCACCGCGCGATCTGGCGGTTGATGGCGGGCACCGGATCGTCGACGGTCTGCACCAGCGCGTCGGGCCGGCTCAGGTCGCAGATGGCCGGGGTCATGTAGACCGACAGCAGCCGCGGCACCCGGGCGACGACCGGCAGCACGCCCCGGGCGATGCGGCGGGTGCCTCGGATGCGCACCGCGCTCCACAGCGGCGGGGCGGCGGCGAGGCCCTTGAGCACCGGGTGCACCGCCGTCCACCGCAGCGGGCCGCCGAGGTTGATCATCCGGGCGATGCGATGGGTCGGCCACCACGCGGCCTGGATGAACATGTAGGTCGCGCCCAGGCTACACCCGATGACGTCCACCCGCTCGGCCTGCACCGCGCTGTGCCGCCGCACCCCCTCGATGGCCGCGGCGAGATCGACGGTGCCCAGGTCCTCGAGCCCGAACCGCCGTCTGGCCCGGCTGCTGCGCACGCTCTGTCCCTGCGCCCGCAGCTCGACGCACCACACCTCGAAGCCGGCGAGCGCCAGGTACTCGGCGATGCCCGGGCCCCGGGGGTGGAAGCCGAGGATGAACGCGTTCATCGCGAAGCCGGGCACCATCACCACCGGCCGCCGCCGGGGATCGAGCCGATCCGGCGCGTGGCGGCGGTGCAGGGCGAGGCGCCAGCCGTCCCCGTTGTCGACGAAGTGCGTCCGCAGCTCGACCTCGCCGCGCGTCGCCTCACTCCCCATCGGCGCTGCCCCGCTGGCCGATGGTGTCCGGGAAGAACCCGTGGGTCAGCCGGCGCCCGGTCACGTCGATCTCGCCGTCGGGGCCGAAGGCCCGCACGCTGGCGATCAGGGCGTCGTCCTCGGGGGCCGGCGGCACCCGGCGATCGGTGGCCTCGGCCTGGGTCTCGATGTGCAGCGTGCGGGTCGGGAAGGCGAACTCCACCCCGATCTGCTCGGCCAGCCGCTTGAAGGCGATGAGGAGTTGGTGCTTGCCGGCCAGCTCGTCGCTCCAGGTGTCGCTGGTAAAGAAGGTGTAGACCATGATCTCCAGCGCCGAGTCGGCGAAGTTGACCAGGTGCACCTCGTAGTAGTCCTTCCGGGTCTCGGGGTGGGCCGCGATGATGGCCCGGATGCCCTCGACGAACGCCTCGAGCTGCTCGGTGGTGGTGTGATAGCCCACCCCCAGCCGGATGCTGAACCGGCGGTACTCCCGGCGGCTGAAGTTCTCGATGGTCGCGGTGGCCAGCACCGAGTTGGGCACCGAGACCACGCTGCTCGCGAAGGTGCGCACCCGGGTCGAGCGCAGCCCGATCTCCATCACGGTGCCCTCGACCCCGGCGGCCTTGATCCAGTCGCCGATGTAGAACGGGGCGTCGATGAAGATGGTGAACGAGCCGAAGAGGTTGGCCGCGGTGTCCTTGGCGGCGAGGGCCAGCGCCAGCCCGCCGATGCCCAGCCCGGCGAGCAGGCTGGTCACGTCGATGCTGAGGTTCTGCAGCACGAACACCAGCCCGATGCCAACCACGATGACCCGCAGCGTCTTGCGGACGAGCACCACGAGCTGATCGTCCATCTTGGTGTCGGTCTGGGCCGCCCGGTTGGCGAGGAAGACCGCCACCAGATCGACCAGCCGATAGCCGAGCAGGGCCGCCGAGACCGCGGCGAGCACCCGCCCGCCGGTGGCCAGGATGCGGGCCAGCCCGATGGTCAGCCGCAGCTCGGGCAGCAGGATGATGAACAGCCCGGCCCCGGCCAGCCAGCCGAGGGGCCGGCCGAGGGATGACAGCAGCTTCTCCGGCGGCACGATACCCATGCGCTGCAGCAGCCGGGCGAGGCGCTGCTCGAAGATGGAGCGCACCAGCCGCGAGATCACGAAGGCGAGCAGCAGGAAGAGCAGGATGCCGGCGAGCTGCCAGATGGTGAAGCCCATGACCTGGATCCGGAACATCGGCGGCAGCCACGCGACGAGGGCCTCGGTGAAGGTGGAGAAGGTCTGGCCATACAGCGTCGGGATGCGCTCGACGACCGCGAGCGGGAACATCCACTGGTCGCCGATCTTGTGCAGCACGATCTCGTCGAAGGTGGGCGTCAGCGGGATGCGGGCCTCACCCTCGGGGTTGGTGTAGTCGGCCTTGGCCGGCAGCAGGTCGAGGTCGATGAAGTAGCCCCGGGCGTCGAGCACCGCCTTGAGGTTCTTCGCCCGCCGGACGAGCACGTCCCGCTGCACCTTGGGGCCGCCCTGAAAGCAGCGGATGGCCTTCTCGGGGCGGTGGTTGTCCGGTTGCAGGTTCTCGAGGAACGTCAGCGCCGCCGCCCGGGGCGTAGCGCAGGGGCCCTCGACCGGGGCGGCCTTCTCTGCGGGCGCATCCTGGGCCGTGGCGAGCGGGGCGAGCCCGCCGACGACGGACAGCAGGGTGGCGAGGGTGACGGCGTGACGCATGGGGGGACCTCCGGCAAGCGGCATGCGTTTAGCAATCACCGCCCCGCTTGTCGAGTGTCCGGCGCCGAATCGGGCGGCCCGCCGGGGCTTCCCTCGCCTTCGAAGAAATTCGAAACCGATCGGCGCCCCTCGGGATAGGACCGGGTGTGACGACGCGGAGAGCGGCCACCGGATGACATCGACGAGCGACGCCGAACTCGCCCGGAGATGCCGCCGGGGCGACCCCGACGCCTGGCGAGTGCTGGTGCGGCGGGTCTCGCCGCTGGTCCACCGGATCGCGGTGCGGGTGCTCGGCCGGGGGGCCGACGCCGACGACGCCGGACAGGAAGCGCTGATGACCGTGCACCGCCGCTTCGGGTCGTTCGATCCGACCCGACCCCTGGAGCCATGGGTGGCCAAGGTGACCTACAACGTGTGCCTCAAGCAGCTCGCCCGCCGCCGACGACCGGGCGGGCCCTCGGACGACCCGGCGCAGCTCGGGCGGGTGCCGGCGCCGGCGGGGTACTCGCCCGAGGCGCGGGCCGCCCGGGCCGAGGCCGGGGCGCTGGTGGGCGAGGCGCTCGAGCGGCTCACCCCCGAGGATCGGGTGCTGGTGACGCTGACCTATCAGGATGGCATGAGCAACAGCGAGGTGGCCGAAGCGATGGACATGCCGGTGGGCACGGTGAAGACCCGCCTGTATCGGGCCCGGGCGCGGCTGCGGCGGGCCCTGGCCCCGGTGCTGCGCCGGGGCGATGCGGAGAGTCGACGATGAGCGAGACGACCCACGACGCCACCCACGACGCGCTGCGGGCGCAGATCGTGCGCTACCTGGACGGCGTCGCCTCGGCCGACGAGCGGGCGACGGTGGAGCGGGCCCTGCTCGGCCCGGAGGCGGCGACGATCATCGCCGAAGAGCTGGCCCTGCGCGATCTGCTGCGTCAGGCGCCGCCGCTCGATCCGCCTCCGGCGCTGGTCGCCCGCTGGGAGGCCGCCGTCCTGGACGTGGTCGAACAGTCCGCCGCGCCGGCTGACGCCGAGGGTCGGGGCTGGCTCGACCGGGCGCTGGACGCGGTCGGCTGGTCGGTGCGTGGCCCGGCGCTGTCGGTGACGGCGGCCGGCACCGCGCCGGCCCGCTCGGGGCTGTCGACGCTGCGCTACGGCGTGCCGGTGCGCCGGGCCGAGCCCAAGCCGCCGCTGTGGCGCCGGCTGCTGGCCCGCGGCCTCGAGAGGAGGGACCGATGAGCCTGCCGGGGGTCGTGCTGGTGGGGCTGCTCGTCGCGCTGTCGGCGGTGCTGGCCCTGGCGCTGGTGCTGCTGGTGGTGCCGCTGCACCTCGAGGTGGCCGGCGCCGCCGACGACGAGCGCCTCGAAGGCCGGGCGCTGGCCCGCTGGGGGTGGTGGCTGGTGGTCCTGCGGGCCGACGCCGATCGGGGCGTCGATCTGCGGCTGCTGGGCCTGCGCGTCTGGCGGCTGCGGCGGGGGGCCGGGCGGCGACCGCGGGATCAGAAGCGAGGGCGTGAGCCGAAGCCCGAGGCGACGCCCGAGAAGCCGAAGACTGCCGGCGGCGGGCTGCGCGGGGCGTGGCGCAACCGGCACACCGCCCTGCGCCTGATCCGCGCGGTGCTGCGGGCCCTGCCGGTGCGGGGCTGGGTCGCCGGCCGCCTGGGTCTGAGCGACCCGGCCGATACGGCGGTCCTGTTCACGCTGCTCGACGCCGCCGCCGAGCGGTCGCGGGCCATCGAGATCGACGTCGAGCCGGACTGGCTGGACGAGGCGCTGGAGATCGAGGGCCGGATCCGGGTGCGGGTCTGGCCGGCGCAGGTGCTCGGCGCGGTGCTGTGGCTGCTGGTGCGCGACGGTCGGACCCGTCGCGGCGCCTGGGCCATGCTGCGCGCGAGCTGAACGACGGACGAAACAACAGATGGCCTGCGGGCCGAGAGCGAGGAGTGACATGCAAGACATCAAGACGCTGCTCACCGCGGTGAGCGAGAAGCTGACCGGGCTGGCCCGGAGCAACGCGGTCGTGGCCCGCAAGATCTCGGTGGGCGACCGGCACGTCGTGCCTCTGTGCGAGCTGGCGATGGGTTTCGCCGGCGGCGGGGGTCAGGGCGAGGCGACGGACACCGGCGGCGACATGGGATCGGGCAAGGGCACCGGCGGCGGCGCCGGTGGCATGGCCAAGGCGGCCCCGGTGGCGGTCATCATCGTCGACGGCGGTCGGGTGCGCATCGAAGGCATCGGCCGCTGAGCCGGGCGAGCATCGACGACATCGCGCTGTAGGCACACAGTCGAACACACAGCCAATCACAGGAGTCATCTCATGGAAGCGGTACACGATCTGATCTCGATGGTCTCGGACAAGGTGGGTGACATCGCGCGCAGCGACGTGGTGATCGGAGATCCCATCGAGCTGGGCGAGGTCACCCTGGTGCCCCTCTCGCGGGTCTCGGTCGGCTTCGGCGGGGGCGGGGGCACCGGCGAGGGCGAGCCGCCGCGCAAGAAGCGCGGTCGGCACGGCGGCCGGGGCCGAGGTACGGGCAGCGGCGGCGGCGGCGGCGGCAAAGTCCGCCCGGTGGGGGTAATCGTCTTCGGGCCCGAGGGGGTCGAGGTGCAGCCGATCCCCGACAAGCAGGGGCTGATCGATCGGTTCTTCGACAAGGTGCCCGGCCTGATCGAGAAGGTGCAGGCGCTCTTCGAGGACGATCCGCCGCCCGACGAGAGCGCCCTGGCCGACTCGATGGCCTGACCGGGCCGCGCCGGCTACTCGGTCTCCTCCCCCTCCTCTTCCTCTTCGCCCTCGTCCTCCCCTTCGCCCTCCTCCTTCTCGGCGCCATCTTCGGACGGCTCGGCCTCGGTGTCGTCGTCCTCCTCCTCGCCGACCTCTTCCTCGGCCTCCGGCTCCGGCGCATCCTCCGGCGCCTCGACCGGATCGGGCGTCTTGCGGTTGACCGGCGTCGGCTTGCGGGTCGGCAGTCGGGTGCGGCTCCGCCGGGTCGGGGTGCGGGTGTTGCGCTCGCGCAGGGCGCCGCGCCCGGGGCGCACCGAGGGCCGGGTCGGCTTGGCGTCGCGCACGCTGGTGCGCGGGCCGTAGGGGTTGCGCGGCGTCGGGCGCCACGCGAGCCTCTTCTTGCGGGTCTTGGGGTCGTTGCGCATGCTCACCGCGAACCCGGTGTAGCCGTCGCCGCCGGTGCCCCGCTTGATCTGGGGCACGGTGCGCATCAGCACCCCGATGCCCTTCTCCCGCTCGAGGAAGTCCTCGGCGAACTTGAACCGCAGGTAGGCCCGGGGGTTGAACCGCTCGAGCTTGTTGGCGAGCTGCACGTAGCCGGTCAGATCACCCTCGAGGTCCTTGCCCCGAAAGGCGAAGTCCTCGAAGACGGCCCGCCGCCGCTCGAAGTTGATCTTGCCCCCGAACTGGGCCAGCGTCAGCCGAGGCACGTCGAAGAAGCCGCCGAAGTTACGCAGGTCGTCGCTCTCGATGCGGCCGGGGCCGAGCACCGCGTTCGACAGCGAGAGGCTCAGGTGACCCCCGGCGCTGGCGAGGCGCAGCTTGCCGTCGTCGTCGAGCGGCACCTCGAGGTCGATCTCGCCGTCGAACGCGCCGACGACGGGCAGCGGCAGCAGCGCCCGCAGCACGGTGAGCTGGGCGAGGTCGAGGCCGGCGAAGTTCGCCACGAGGTGGGTGTTCTCGCTGTTCTTCTCGACCCGGGCCTCGATGCTGCCCCCGAGCAGCCGGGCCTCGAGCACGGCCTCGGCGTCCTCGTTGAGCAGCTTGCCGTCCATCAGGTCGCCGATGAGCTTGCCGAGAGCGACCCGGGCCCGCAGGCTCTCGACATACAGCGGCTGGGGCCCGGCGGGCACCGGGGGCGGCTTGTCGTCCTCGGCGGCCTTCTCGGCGGCGGCCTTGTCCATCTGGGCCTTGGTGGTCGTCTTGGGGCCGGGGGCGCCCTTCGTCGGCCCGTCGTCGGCCCCGGGCTTACCGGCCGCCGGGGCCCCAGCCGGATCCGCCTTCTCTCCCGCCTTCTCCTCGGGTTCGTCGGCCTCGGCTTCGGCGGCCTTGGCCTGCTGGCGGGCCTGCCACGCCGCCCGGGCCTCGCGGGCTTCGCGGATCTCGGTGATCTCCTCGGGCGTCGGCCGGGGGGTGAGGGTCACCCCCTCCATCTCGAGGCCCGACAGGCCCCACATCGACAGCTCGGTGATCTCGAGATCGGCCCCGTACTCGTCGGAGGCTTTGCGCACCATGTACGACTCGAGCGCGTCGAGCGGCAGGGTGACGTAGACGAAGAAGAGCAGCGCGGCGATGAAGAACACCACGTAGCCCAGGGCCTTGAGCGCGGCTTTGAGCTTGGGCGGCATCAGAGCTTCACCTCTTCGTTGCGATAGGTCGACACCTTCACCTTGACCACCCGGAGCTGCTGCCGGTCGCTGGTCAGGGTGCTGATGTTGAGATCGGTCACCCGGATGGGCTCCGGCCGCTTCTGGACCGCGGCGAGCAGGTTCGAGAGCTGCTCCAGCGAGACGCGGCGCAGCGTCACCGTGGTGCTCACCTCGACCAGATCCCGGATCTTGGGCGGCGGGGTGTCACCGTCGTTCTGGGGCCGGGCCCGGCGGTGGTTCTCGGTGATGTAGCGCTTGTCTTCCTTGAAGTCGTCGATCTCGACCCCCAGCCGCTTGGCCTCGGTCTCGATCAGCGGCGCCAGCCGCACGTCGTTGCGATCGAGCAGCGACTTCTTGGCGTCGAGCTTGGCCTTCTGCGCCAGGTAGGCGTCCTTGAGGGTCATCACCTCGGCCATGGTCGACCGGGCGTTCTCGTTGCGCTCTTCGAGCGCGCTGATCTGGCTCGAGAAGACCATCCACACGATGGTCAGCACCGTCAGCAGGAACGCGCCCACCAGCCCGCCGACCATGATCTTCTCCCGCCCCGAGAGGCGGTCGAAGGCGTCGAAGACGCTCTGCATGCGACCTTTTTCGGCCATGTCGGCTGCTCCTCAGATACAGGTGGCGGTGGCGGAGAGGCGGAACTTGGTGCGGTCGTCGACCGACTTCTCCACCCGCTCCTTGTTGATCTCGCCCTTGAAGCACGAGGTGGCCCGCAGCGACTCGACGATGCGCTCCACGTCGCTGGCCGAGCCGGTCTTGCCCCCCATCTGCAAGCGCTTGTTCTCCACGTCGAGGTCGAGCGTGTCGACGTCGACCACCAGCTCGAACGGGATCCTCTCCGAGATCTGGGCCAGCATCTGCAGCGCGTCGTACTCGGGGATGGTCTTCTGGTTCTTGCGGTCGGTGACCACCACCGTGTCGTAGAGCATCTGGATGTCGTCGCTCTCGTAGCCCAGGATCGGCACGCTCAGCGCGGCGGCCCGAGCCCGGATGGCGGCGTACTCCGCCTCGAGCTGCTGCTTCTTGGTCAGCGCCACCAGCGAGCCGAGCATGATCATCAGCAGGGCGGCGACGGCCAGGGTGATGATGCGCCCCTGCAGGAAGCCGAAGTCCCCGGTGAACGCGAAGTCGCCCTTGCGGAAGTTGACCTGACTCTGGTGGGTCCGGGTGAACGCCCGCAGCGACAGCGCCAGCGACTTCGCCACGAACGGGCGCACCTTCTCCCCGCCGGCCGGCAGCTTGTTGAAGGCCGCCTTGAGCGGGTCGAGGTCGATGACCGGCACCTTCAGCTCGTGCTCGAGGTACTCCGGCATGCCCCGCAGCAGGCTGCCCCCGCCGGTGAGGTAGATCCGCTCGACCGGCCGGCCGGCGGCCATCTCGTGGGCCACCAGCGAGCGGCGCACCTCGCGCACGAGGCCCTTGAGCGCGCCCCGGCAGGCCTCGGCGACGAGCCGCTGCCGGGAGGCCCCGGTGGCCGGATCGACGTCCTGGGGCACGAAGTCGGGCGGGGCGACGAAGCCCTCCTGCAGCTTGCCCCGCTCGGCCTGCTCCGGCTCGACGTGGAACGCCCGGGCCAGCGCCAGGGTGACGTCCCGCCCGCCGGCGGCGATGTCGCGCACCACCCGAGGCTCGCCGCCGTCGTAGACGCTCAGCTCGCTGTGCCCGTGCCCCAGGTCGAGCATCGCGATGGGGGTGTTGGCCTCGGCCCCCACCGCGTGGTCGTAGAGGTTGAACACCGACAGCGGCCCGATGCCGACCACCTTGGGGTCGATGCCCGCCTCTTCCAGCGCGCCGAGCAGCTCGGCGAACCGGTCGCGGCGCACGTAGGCCACCAGCACCTTGGCCCCGCCGTCCTCCCGGCGCTCGGTGATCTGGTAGTCGTAGACCACGTCGTCCACCGGGACGGGCAGCAGATCGTCGAGCTGCATCGGCAGCACCGCTTCGATCTTCTTCGGCTGGTCGAACGGCAGGTCGAGGCTGGTGGTCGCCGCCATGCCCGGAGGCAGGGCGCACATCAACGTCTCGCCCAGCAGCCCCCGGCGCTCGAGCAGCCGATGGGCAGCCGCCGCGAGGGCTTCGAAGTCGGGCTTGTCCTCGACCGGCCCCACCGGCTCGTGTCCGAAGCCGACCAGTTCGAAGTTGCGGAACGTCGTCACCAGTTCGCACACCTTGACGGTGTGGGTGCCGAGATCGAGGCCGACGATCTTGGTCGCCATCACTCCTCCCGGTAGTACAGCGTGCGGATGATCTTGCCATCACGCTTGAGCACCGCGAAGACGGTGCGGGTAATGTTGCCCACCCGGGCCCGGGCACGCAGTCGATAGAGGTTGCTCTCGGTCTTGATCAGGGTGGGCATCGCCTGAGCGATCGGCGCCATCTCGGCGGTCAGCGCGATATAGACGTTGGGATCCCAGCCCTTGCGCTGCAAGTAGTCGACCTGGACTTGCATCGGATCGGCCCCCAGGCTCTGCATCGCGAGGAACGGCAGCATGACCTGCACCGGATCGGCCACCAGCGCCGTCGCGTCCTGGGTCCGCTTCACGGCGTTGCCCAGCATCGCCAGCATGCCCTTGAGCTCCCGCGCCTCGACGATCAGCGCGGCGTAGCGCTGGATCTGGGCCTCGATGAGCATCCGGTTCTCGTCGAGGGCGGCGCACTCGTCCCCCGAGTTCCGGTCGAAGGTGGTCAGGGTGTTGCTCATCGACTTGAGCGCGGTGGCGATGGTCGAGGCCGGGGCGGTGTTGAAGTCGAGCTTGCCCGAGGCGTAGACGCTGACCTGATTCTGCAAGTAGAAGAACAGCTCGTCGTTGATGCCCCGGATGAGCCGCAGCTCTTCGATGCTGTCGAGCGGCGCGTCCTTGCTGCGGTAGCGATCGCCGGTCACGTCCCGGTAGTAGCTGTCCTCGCCCTCGCCGACGTCGTCAGTGACCTGCCCGGTGAAGATATCCACCTGCACCCGGGTGTCGTCGGCGTCCATCCAGTCGATGATGTTGCCGATGATCTCGGCTCGGGTGTACGACCGGCCGTCGGCCTGCTCCCGCTCGAAGATGTAGTTGATCCGGGGGTGGCAGAGCACGGTGCGCAGCATGCGGATGGTCGAGCGCCGCACCGGGCAGATGGGGGTCTCGTTGGGGCACAGCAGCCCGGCGAGGCCGATGAACGACGCCTCGGGGCGCAGTTCGAAGTGCTCGATCTCGCCCTTGTCGAGCCCGGTGCCCTCCAGCCCTTCGAGCGGCATCGACAAGCCGCCGATGGGCAGATCCAGCCGGCCTTCGGTGAAGATCTTCAGCATCATGTGGCAGAGCTTCTCCAGGTCGAGCTTGCTCTGCATGCTGGCCATCGGGCCCCAGGCGGTGGGATCGAGGCAGGCCCGGGTGAGCACCATCGCGGTGTCGGCCGCGGTCTGAGCCCGGATGTCGTCCCGGATGTTGGTGCCCGCGCTCAGGTGGGTCCGAGTCGAGCCGCTGAACTCCATGAGCACCAGCGCCAGGATGGTGATCGCCGAGATCACCATCAGCAGCGCCATGCCGGCGCTGCGCTGGCGGCCGGGGTGGGCGGATCGGCGGCTCATTGCCCGTCTCCCGCGCCAGAACCGACGCCGCCCGCGCCAGAACCGACACCGCCCGCGCCAGAGCCCGCGCCGGTCACCCCGCTCGACAGGTCGCCGAGCTTGTTCTGCAACTCCTCCCGGGCGCGATCATTGCCCAGTGGGTTGCTGGGGTCGAGCGGCTGGAACTCCGCGATCGCGGTGATCGGCCGCCGGATGCGGGGGGCGGCCTGGGTCACGAAGCGGATCGGGGGGCCGTCCTCCAGCGGACTCTCCAGCTCGAGCGTGATGCGCAGCCGGGCCGGCAGCAGCGGCTCCTTGGGATCGTCGTGGCTGTCCCAGCTCTTGCGCCAGGAGTCATCCCCGCTGTGGTCCTCCCAATACTCGATGCGGAACTCCTTGACCCCGTCGATGACCGGCCAGATGTGACCGCCCCGCTCGGGGCGGTCGTCGATCCGCTTGGACTCCCGCCGGAAGAGCGTGCGCCCCTTGTAGGTGCTCTCGTCGCTGCGGCCGAGGAAGTAGGCCACCTCGCTCTGGTCGGACTCCTTGGAGCCGGCGTGGATGCGCAGGTGGGCGGTGGTCGCGAAGTGGATCTGATCCTCCCGGCCTTCGAACCGGGTGATCATCGTCGGGTCTTCCTCGCGCTGCTCCTCGGGCACCTCGGGCCGGATGAAGGCCATGCGCAGCTCGCGGGCCATGCGGGTCATGGTCTGCCGGCCCTCGTGGTACCGCTCGTTGACCGCCGTCACCCGCCGCTTGGTCTCGAACGAGTAGGTGAACGCGGTCACCAGCGCGGTGCTGACCAGGGCCAGCAGCGTCAGGGCGATCATCACCTCGACCAGGGTGAACCCCCGATGCGGGCGCGCGCGGCGATGGGCGAGGCGGCGGCTCATGGGATCTGCAACACCGCCTCGGCCTCGCCGTCGGGCGGCGGCGGCTCGTTGCTGGGGTCGGCGCCGAGCAGGGTCACGAAGCGCTCGACGAGCAGCACCCGATCCTCGATGGCGTCCTTCCAGGTGATCTCGAGCTTGACCTTGCGCACCTGATCCTCGAGCTGCTGGATGAACATCGGCACCGCGCCGATGGCCATCTGCACCTGCCCCATCACGTTCTGGGCCTGCCCCGCGGCCTGCACGGCGTTGGCGCCCGACGCGGCGGCGGCGGCCCCGGCGGCGGCGCCGAGCGCGCCCACGTTGCCCTTGGCGATGGCCTCGGGGTCGAGCCCGGGGATGCCGAGGCCACCGAGCATGCCCATCAGGTCCTCGACGAGCGCCTCGGCGGCCCCGTCGGGGAACTCGACCTTGTAGGCGCACGCCTTCCAGCGGTACTCGCGGAAGCCCTCGGTGCGGAAGTCGCCCTGCTCGCAGTCGTCCATGGTGTCCATGCCGTCGACCTTGAGCTGGTGCTCGATGTCGAGCAGCTTGCCCTGGGCGAGCAGCGCCGCCTGGCTGACCCGGTTGCTGTAGTGGCTCATCTGCACCGCGACCGCCTCGTGGCCGAGCAGCGCGGCGAGGGCCACGACGAGCAGGGCCATCGCGATCATGACCTCGAGCAGGGTGAAGCCCCGCTGGGCCTCGCGCGCCGGGTGGCGGGGGGCGGGCGTCATTGGCCTTCCTCCTCCACCTTGTCCGGCTCGCCGAAGTCGCGGGCCGGGTCGACCTTGCCCGGCCGGTGGGTCACCTTGCCGGTCAGCGGGTTGAGGATGAGCGTGCGGAACTCGCCGTCCCCGTCCGAGACGTAGATCATCGCCGGCTCGACGAAGCCGTTGGGGAAGAAGTGGATCGACGCCTGCCCCCCGCTGACCGGATCGGTGTCGCCGGCGATGAGCACGCTGTCGATCTGGATCCCCTTCTCCATCGTCACCTTGGGGATGACGTTGTCCGGCTTGAAGTCGGCCCGGGTGTCGACGATGGCGACGCCGTCCTCGATGTCCTTCTCCCGCTGTCCCTCGAGCGCCGCCCGCCACTTCGCGTCCTCTTCGAGGTAGATGAAGACCGGGATGGCCGAGGCCTGCACCTCGTAGGCGTCGGCCTCGAAGTCGAGCACCATGCGCATGTACAGCCCGGTGGCGACCGTGCGGCTGTAGGTGTGGCGCAGCGCGGCGGCCATGCGGTTGGTCTGGGTGCGGAGCTGGGTCGACGAGAGGTTCGAGAGCCCCGAGGCGCCGATGCCGAGCAACAGGACGAGGATGCCGATCACGATGATCAGCTCGAGCAGGGTCAGACCCCGCTCACCGTTCCGCGTCATGCGCCGTCCGCGCGCCACCATGGCTCTTCACTCCGCAGGCTCCGTCGCCGGCCCGCTCAGCTGCTCGACTTCTGGCTGCTGATGTCGTCGTCGGTGCCTTCCTGACCGTCGGGCCCCTTGGACCGGATCTCGAACGGCGCCCGGCCCTGCTTGGGCGGGTTGAAGTACATGAAGACGTTGCCCCACTCGTCCTTGGGCTCGCCCTCGAGCATCGGCTTGAGGCCATCGGGCGGGTTGAGCAGCGCCCGGAAGCCCTCGCTCTGGGTCGGGTACTGACCGACGGTGGTGTAGTAGGTCTGCACCGCCGACTTCAGGTTGCCGATCTTGAGCTGGGTCGCCTTGATCTTGGCGTTCTCGAACTGGTTCATCACCGCCACGACGATGACCCCGGCGAGCATGCCGAGGATCGCGATCACGATCATGATCTCGAGCAGGGTCATGCCCCGCTCGCCCTGACGGGCGGCGGCGGCGGCGCGGCGGCGGACGCGGCGGATGTGCGAGCGCATTCGGCTTCTCCTCGGGGCCCCGTGCCCCATCTCGGTCTTCACTGGACGAATTCGTTGAGCTGGAGGATGGGCATCAATACGGCGAACACGATGATCGCGATGGTGATGCCCATCCCGACGATCATCACCGGCTCGAGCAGGCTGGTCAGCCCGGCCACCCGGCTCTCGACCTGGGTCTCGTAGGCGTCGGAGACCACGGTCAACATCTCTTCGAGGGCCCCCGATCGCTCGCCGACGGCGATCATGTGGGTCACCATCGGCGGGAAGTGCCCGCTGGCCTTGAGCGGCTGGGCGAGGTTGCCGCCCTCCTTGACCATGATCCGGGCCTCGTCGATCACGTCGATGAGCACCTTGTTGCCGAGCACGTTCTTGGTGATGTCGAGCGCGGTCAGCAGCGGCACCCCGGAGCGCAGCAGGGTCGACAGCGTGCGGGTGAACCGGCTGGCGCCGATCATCAGGATGAGCGCCCCGAAGATGGGCACCTTGAGCATGAACCGGTCGAACTTCGCGGTGCCCTTGGGGGTGCGCTTCCAGCGGCGGAAGCCCCAGATCGAGAGCCCGGCGACCAGGATCATGAGCCACCAGTAGTCCCGCAGCAGGCCGCTGAAGCCGATGAGCATGCGGGTCAGGAAGGGCAGCTCGGCCCCGGTGTCTTCGAAGATCTGGGTGATCTGGGGGATGACGTAGACGAACAGCCCGATGAGGATGAGCCCGCCGAGGCCCACCATGATGATCGGGTACATCATCGCGCTGGTGATCTTCTGGCGCAGCTTGACCGAGGCCTCGGTGAACTCGGCGAGCCGCATGAGCACCGCGTCGAGCGTGCCCGACGCCTCGCCGGCCCGGATCATGTTGGGGAAGATGTCGGTGAAGACCTGATCGTGCTTCTTGACCGCCTGGGCGAGGCTGGCGCCCTCGCTGACGTCCTGCTTGATCTGCACGAGCACCTTGCGCAGCTTCGGCTTCTCGGTCTGATCGGCGGTGGCGGCGAGGGCCTCGACGAGCGGGATGCCGGCCTTGGTCAGCGTCGCGAGCTGGCGGGTGAAGATCGCCACGTCCATCGGGTTGATGCGCTCGAAGTACTGGCCGATGTCGACCTCGGTCGACAGCAGGCTCTGGCCCTTGCGGGGCCCCTTGCCCACCCGGGTGAGGAAGATCCCCTCCCGCTTGAGCAGACTGCGCAGCGCCTTCTCGCTGTCGGCGTCGCGGACGCCCTTGACGTCCTTGCCGCTCTTGTCGATGCCATAGAATTCGAACGCGGGCACCGGTCAGCCTCCTTCGAGGTCGAGCAGGTCGTCCTGCGTCACCCGCAGCACCTCGGCGATGCTGGTCTCACCCTTCATGACCTTCAGCGCGCCGTCGTCGCGCAGGGTGCGCATGCCCTTCTTGATCGCCCGCTTCTTGATGGTGCTGCTGGGCAGGTTCTGCATGATGAGCTGGCGGATGTCATCGTCGACGACGAGCAGCTCGTAGATGCCCGTCCGGCCCCGATAGCCGTTGTCCAGGCACTCCTGGCACCCGACCGCCTCGAAGACGTGCCCCCCCTGAGTCTGCTGCAGGAGCTGCTCCCGGGTCAGGCTGAGCTGCTCGAGCTCGGCCTCGGTGGGCACCACCGGCCGCTTGCAGGCGTCGCACAAGGTCCGCACGAGGCGCTGGGCCATCATGCCGATGACCGACGACGACACCAGATAGGGCTCGACGCCCATGTCGACGAGGCGGGTCACCGCGCTGGCGGCGTCGTTGGTGTGCAGCGTGCTGAAGACGAGGTGGCCGGTCAGCGACGCCTGGATCGCGATCTCGGCGGTCTCGCCGTCCCGGATCTCACCGATCATCACCACGTCGGGGTCCTGGCGCAGGATCGAGCGCAGCCCGGCGGCGAAGGTCAGGCCGACCTTGGTGTTGACCTGCACCTGCCCGATGCCGCCGATCTGGTACTCGACGGGATCTTCGACGGTGATGATGTTGCGCACCGGGCTGTTGATCTTGGCCAGGCTGGCGTACAGCGACGTCGTCTTGCCCGAGCCGGTGGGCCCGGTCACCAGGATGATGCCGTAGCTCGACAGGATCAGGTTGTTGATGTCGCGCAGGACGTCGCCGGCCATGCCGATGGTCGAGAGGTCCTTCAGCACGGCGGTCTTGTCGAGCAGGCGCATCACGATGCGCTCCCCGAAGCTGGTGGGCAGCGTCGACAGCCGGATGTCGATCTCTTTGCCCGACACCTTGATCTTGATGCGCCCGTCCTGGGGGATGCGCTTCTCGGCGATGTCGAGGCCGGCCATGACCTTCAGCCGGCTGGAGATGCTGGCGTGGAACCGCTTGGGCGGCTGCAGCTTCTCGTGCAGCACGCCGTCGACCCGGAAGCGCACCGCGATGTGGCGCTCGAACGGCTCGATGTGGATGTCCGACGCCCGCTCCTTGAGCGCCTGATTGAGGATCGCGTTGACCAGCCGGATGATCGGCGCCTCGTCGTCGGCGTCGGCGTCCGAGATGTCGATCTGGGCGATGTCCTCTTCGCTCGAGATGACCTGCTCGTCGGCGATGTCGCTCATGACCTGATCGGCCGCCGCCCGGCGGTCGAAGATCACGTTGATCGCGTCCATCAGCGGGCCGTCGGGCATCGCCACCGGCTCGAGCGGCCGGTCGAAGTTCATGCGCAGGGCGTCGAGCCGACCCAGATCCATCGGATCGGCCACCGCCACCTGGATGACGCCGTCCCTCTCCCACAGCGGCAGGATCTTGTAGCCCTTGGCGAAGCTGACCGGCAGGTCGGCCGAGAGGTCGACGACGATCTCGTCGATCTCGAGGCTCTCGAGGAACTCGACCCCGAGCTGCTCGGCGGTGATCCGGGCGAGCACCAGCGGGTCGACCATCTGGAGGTGCACCAGCGCGTCGGTGAGCTTGACCCCCCGCTCCTCGGCCATCTCCCGGGCGCGCTCGAGCTGGTCGTCGGTCAACCCCTGGTCGAAGAGGGCGCTGACGAGGCGGTGCTCGAAGTTCACGGGCGGTCCTCCGACTCGCCCTCGACGGCGGTCAGCGACCCGGGCACCGGCCGCACCGGCAGCGCGTTGGGGTCGACCGGCTCGTCGAGCAGCACCGGCTCGGCCGAGGCCGCCTCGTCGCCGAGGCCGTCGAGCTCCTGGGGCAGCGGCGGCCCCTGCTCCCGGCGGCGCAGCTCCTCGAGCAGCGCCTCTTCTTCACGGACCTTCTCGATGCTCTGGTGGATGCTCTCGAGCATGCCGTGCTTCTTGCCGTAGTCCAGGCCGAGCACGAAGTCGTCGCCTTCCTTGCGGAAGCGGGCGACGAACTCCCGGTGCTCCTCCATCTTGCGCTTGAAGATCTCGCGGAAGTCCTCGGGGCCCTCGATGACGTAGGGCGTCAGCATGAGCAGCAGGTTGACCCGCTCGTTGTCCCGGATGGAGTTGCGGAAGAAGAAGCCGAGCACCGGGATCTCGCTGAGGATCGGGATGCCGGCGTCGCTCGCCCGCTGAAGCGTCTTCTGCAGGCCGCCGATGACGACCGTCTTCTGGTCGCCGACGACCACGGTGGTCTTGACCTGCCGCTTGCTGGTGGTCGGGCCGAGGCGCTCGCTGCGGGCGGTGACCTCTTCGATCTCCTGGTCGATCTCGAGGGTGACCGCGTTCTGGGCGTTGATCCGGGGCGTGATGCGCAGGGTCAGCGCGACGTCCTCCCGGGTGATCTGGGGCGCGTAGCTGCCCAGGCCGGTCACCCCGAGGGCGCTGAGCCCGCTGAGCTGACTGAGCTGGGCCTCGCTCACGCTGCCCAGCGCGCTGTTGAGGGTCGACGAGTTCACCCCGCCGAAGGTGTTGGCGGTCGTCAGGAACGGCTCGTTGGTGCCGATCACGATCTCCGCCTCTTCGTTGTCGGTGGTCAGCACATGGGGCGCGCTGAGCACGTTGACGTCGTTGCTCTCGGCGAGGGCTTGCAGCATGACCCCGAACGGGGGCACGCCGAAGCCGGCGATCTCGAGGTCGGCGGCCATGCCGATGCCGGTCAGCGCCGAGATGCTCTGGGCGAAGCTCAGCGTCGAGACGTCGGCGTTGGTCTGGCTGTTGAACGCCACGGTGGTCTTCTCGCCGGCCACGTCGGGCCCGCCCCCGCCGGCGTGCAGGTTGATGCCGAACTCGCGGTCGCTCGAGATCGTGACCTCCATGATGACCGCCTCGATGAAGACCTGCCGCCGGGGCTGATCCAGCTCGTCGATGACCCGCTTGAGCGCGAGGAAGTCCTTGAGGCTCGCGGTGACGACCAGCGAGTTGGTCGCCTCGTCGGCGGTGATGCTCACCTCGCCTTCGAAGAGCGCCGCCGAGTCGCCGCCGCTCGACGCGGCCGAGCCCGCGGTGCGGCGGGCGCTCGACCGGCGGTTGGCGGTGGAGTTGCGCCGGCTCGCCGCGTCGCTGCTGAGGCTCGACAGCACGCTCGACAGCTCGCTGGCCTTGGCGTGGTTGAGCTGGATGATGTGGATCTGACCGTCGCCGGGGATGGCGATGTCGAGCTTCTCGATGAGCGCCTTGACCTTGCGATAGCTGCGGCGGGTGGCGACGATCAGCAGCCGGTTGGTGCGCTCGTCGGCCATGACCTTGCCCACCTTGGCGTCGAGCTCGCTGTCGCCGACCTTGGAGTTGCTCGACGCCGCCGCCCCCGCCTTGCGCTTGGCCGACGAGGTGCGGGCCGGCTTGGCCTTGGGCGCCGAGCCGGCGCTCTCCTGCTCGAAGATCTCGGTGATCTTGCCGGCGATGTCGGCCGCGTCGGCGTTGAGCACCTGATAGACCCACAGCTCTTCCTGGCCGCCGGGCAGGTCGAGCTCGTCGATGAGCGTCTTGAGCCGGCGCAGGTTGCTCGACAGCTCGGTGATGATGAGCGAGTTGGTCGGGGCGTAGACGATGACCGAGGCGTGGGGCGAGGTGAGGTTGCTCATCACGTCGTTCATCTCGGCGGCGTCGATGTGCTTGAGCTGGATGATCTGGGTGACCATCCGATCCTCGTTGGGCAGCGAGCGGCTCTCGTCGAGGATGGGATCCGAGCTGCGGGCGTAGTCCTTGATCTCGATGATGCGCAGGAAGTTGCCCTGCTTCGAGATCGTGAATCCGTTGGCTTCGAGCGCGGTGAGGAACGCCCGATACGCCTCGCGGGAGGTGACCTTGCGCGGGCTGTAGATGGTGATCTTCTTCGACTTGAGGCTCTTGGACAGGATGATGTTCTGCCCGGTCATGCAGGCGATGAGCTTCACCACCGCCTCGAGCTCCTCGTCGTAGATGTCGAGGTTGACCTTCACCCCGGGCTTGAGCTTCGCGCAGTTCTTGATGAAGTCGGCGCTGAGCGTGGGCTCGGTGTCCTTGTCGTCGACCTGCTGCCAGGCGGGCAGCTCCTTCTTGTCGGCGGCGGAGGTCACCCCGGGCGGCGTGCGGCGGGGGGTCCGGGTCGGCCGCTGGGCCACCGCGGGGCTGCCGCCCCGCTTGGCCGCCGTGCCCTTCTCGGGCACCGCCTTCTTGCCCCTGACGGGTGGTTTGGCCGGCAGGTTGACCTTGGGCGGCGGCAGCGCGCCCGCCGCCGGCTTCTTGACCGTCGGCTTCTCCTGAGCGCCGGCCGGCGACGCGATCAGACCGCAGACGATCGCGAGCAGCAGAAGGCAGCGGCGGGCGGGGGCTTCGACGAGTGCGTTCATTTGATCAGGTACTCGAGGTTGGTGGGGCGGCCGCGCCGCTCGACTTCCAAGTTCACGTTGTCGGAGTTCTTGAGCTGCTCGTAGAGCTCGAGGGCCTTGGTCGGGCTGGTGACCTCTTCGCCGTTGACCGACTTGAGCACGTCGCCCGAGCGGACCCCGATGTGGCTGTAGAGGCTGCCCGGGCGCACGCCCACGATCTTGAAGCCCTGGGGCTTGCCGTCGCGGTAGTGGGGGATGACCCGCGCCTGCCGGGAGAGCTTGCCGAGGTCATCGAGCTGCTCGTTGAGCATGCCCCGATCGATCTCGTAGGTGTTCTTGCCGACCTTCTTGACCCCGTCCTTGATGTCGTCGCTCGCCTTGCTGCGGGAGGTGATGGGGCGGCGGGACGGTGTGCGGCGCTTGCTCTTGGGGTCGTCGAGGTCGACGCACCCGAAGCGGCCGCCGCTCGCCAGCACCAGCCGCTCGCGATAGATGGCCATCACCTTGTGCCCGTCGATGTCCTGCCCGATGCGCACGATGCGGTCGCCGTCGCCGGTCTCGACCGCGGCCATCGACCAGTCGACCGGCTCGGCCTCCATGGTCGCGAGCAGCGAGATGCCGCTCTCGCTCTTGTCGCAGGGGGCCGGCGGGGGCCCGGGCACCGCGTTCGGATCGATCTCGGGGGTCTCCTCGACCTCCGGCTCGTCGCTCGGCTCCTCCGGCTCGGGGGGGTCGGAGTTGAACAGGTTGCGGTTGATGATGGACTGCGCCCAATCCTCGGCGCGGCGGCGGTCGGCGGCGTCGGCCTTGACCTCCTCCGGGGCGGCGATGGTGGTCGGCAGCGCGGCGATGCGCGCGGCGACGTGGTTGTTGGCCGCCTTGGCCGCCAGCCACGCCAGCGCCGCGAGCAGCGCCAGGTTGACCACCCAGAAGTATCGTTTGACCAGGCTCTCCATCGGGCTTCCGTCGGCCGGGGCTTCGGTGCGCTGACAGCAATAATCGTACCGGAATCATGGGAGGCCCCGCAGGGCCCGGCGGCCGGACGCGCTGCACAATCCGCGGCCCCCCGAGGTGCATTCCGGCGTGCCATTTTGTCAATCGCGGCCGGTGTCCCCCGACGTGGCTGTCAATTTGTCAGGTCGGGCGCGGCTCAGGTGTCGATCTTGCGGTAGATGGTGCGGGTGGCGATGCCGAGGAGCTGCGCCGCCCGCTTCTTGTCCCCGTCGGTGAAGCGCAGCGTCTCGCGGATGACCCGCCGCTCGATCTCTTCGAGCGGCGTGCCGAGCGGGATGTGGAGCTGCTGCGCCGCCCGGTCGTGGCGCACGATGGTCTCGGGCAGGTCGTCCTCGTCGATCACCGGCGCCCGGGCGAGCACCACCGAGCGCTCGATGGTGTTCTCGAGCTCGCGCACGTTGCCCGGCCAGGCGTAGTCGACGAGCCGGGCGATGGCCTTGGCCGACAGCCCCTCGACCGCCTTGTGGTGCTTCTCGGCGTACAGCCGCAGGAAGTGGTCGGCGAGCAGCGGCACGTCGTCCGGCCGGGCCCGCAGCGGGGGCAGCGTGATCGGGATGACGTTGAGCCGATAGTAGAGGTCCTCCCGGAAGTCGCCCGACTGCACCGCCGCCCCGAGGTCGAGGTTGGTGGCGGCGATGATGCGGCAGTCGGCGTGCAGCGTCTGGTGCCCGCCGACCCGCTCGAACTCCCCCGATTGCAGCACCCGCAGCAGCTTGACCTGTACGTGGGGGGCGAGCTCGCCGATCTCGTCGAGGAAGAGCGTGCCCCCGTGGGCCCGGCTGAAGCGCCCGTCGCGGGTGGAGTGGGCCCCGGTGTAGGCCCCCTTCTCGGCCCCGAACAGCTCGGCCTCGATGATGGTCTCGGGCAGCGCGCCGCAGTTGACCGCCACGCACGGGCCGTCGGCCCGGGGCGAGAGGCGGTGGATGGCCCGGGCGAACAGCTCCTTGCCGGTGCCGCTCTCCCCCATCAGCAGCACGGTGGCCGTCGACGGGGCCGCCTGGCGGGCGATGTCGAGCACCCGCCGCAGCGCGGGGGCCTTGCCGATGATGCCCCCGGTGCGGGCGCTCGACTCCCGGGCGTCGGCGAGCTGCGCCTTGAGCGCCCGGTTCTCGGCGAGCAGGGTGACCTTCTCGAGCGCCCGGGTCACCACCCGCTCGATCTGGGCCCGACGGAACGGCTTGGTCACGAAGTCGTAGGCCCCCTTGCGCATCGCCTCGACCGCCCGCTCGATGGTGCCGTAGGCGGTCATCAGGATGACCTCGGTGTCGGGGGCGATGGCCTTGACGTTCTCGAGCAGCTCGGTGCCGCTCATCTGGGGCATCATCAGGTCGGTCAACAGCACCTGCACCGGGGTCGTGCGCACCTGTTCGAGGGCCTCCTTGCCGCTGGTGGCCGGCAGGGCCCGCAGGTCGAGCCGCTCGAAGATGCGCACGAGGCTGGCGAGGTTGGAGGCGTCGTCGTCGACGACGAGCACGGTGGGTTTCATGGCGCACCTCGGGGCTCGCGGCGGGCGCGGCTGCTGACGCGCAGGGCCCCCCGACGGCAGCAGGGGTAGCAGGAATCGACCGCCGGGGACAACGGCGGGGATCGGCGGCGTTGACCCCCCATGACACCAGGGTTACTCTCGCTGCCGGTGCAGAACCTCGTCTCATATATCGAAGGCCACCTCGACGAGCTGGTCGACGACCTGCTCCTGTCACTGCGGGAGGTCGATCCGGCGGTGCGCGACGCCGAGGCGACCCGGGTGCAGATGGGCATGCGCGAGGGGCTGTGGCACTTCACCCTCTTCGCCGAGTCCCGCGACCCGCAGCATCTCGAGGCGGGCTACGACGCGCTCACCGGCATCTGGCGCGCGGAGCGCCTGCGGCCGTCGACCCTCGTGCGCACCCTGTGCCAGTTCGAGGATCTGGTGGTCATCCGGGCCCAGGGGCTCTACCTCGACCCCGACGACTTCATCGACGCGATGCGCGCGCTGCGGGCGGTGACCCGGGAGACCCTGGCGATCTTCTGCGACCGGCTGGCCTCCGCGAGCAGCCCGCTGTCGACGAGCCCCGGCGACGCCGGCGCTTCGACGATGAGCGACCGCCGGGGGCGCATCGACCCGGCCAGCGCCCGGGCGCTCGTCGAGCAGCTCGCCCGGGTCCGCCCGGTGGGCCGCAGCGACGAGCTGCGCCAGGTCTGGGCCCGGCTGCGGGTGGTGACCTCGCTGGAGGGCGGGCACCAGGTGGTGGGCATCAAGGCCCCCGACGGCTTCGGCAAGTCGACGCTGGTGTCGACCTTCCTCGACCGGGTCGAGCGGCAGATCGAGGGCCCGCCGTCGGTGCTGCGGGTGCGGGTGCCCCGGCTCTTCGACCTTCCGAGCTGGCCGGTGGCGGCGCTCGTGCGCGAGGCCTTCGGGCTGACGCTCGGCGGGCGGGACAGCGCCGAGCGGGTGCGCCACGGGCTGGAGCGGCTCAGCGATCTGGCGCCCGCCCTGCCGGTGGATCACGACGCGCTGATCGAGGGCGCCCCCCACCTCGCCCGGCTGCTGGGGCTCGAGGCCGAGGGCTGGGGCGCGCCGGACGTCGGCCGGGCCGGCCGGGTCGGCCGCCGCCGGGCGCTGGTCTCGCTGTTCGAGGCCCTGTCGCTGCAAGCCCGCCAGCAGACCCGGGGGCCGCTGTTCATCGTCATCGAAGACGCCGGCGAGATGGACGGCCCCTCGTGGGACATCCTCAAGCACCTGCTCGAGCGGGTGCGCCCGGTGGCCCCGCTGATGGTGCTGCTGACCTACGACGCCCGGTTCAGCGTGCCCCCCAGCCTGACCCGCTCGCCGGCCTTCACCGAGGTGCCGCTGCAGCCGTTCGACATGAACGAGGGCGAGCAGCTCATCGACGCGATGCTCTCGCCCAACCAGCTCGACGAGCAGACCCGGCTGCGGCTGCACGCCGGCACCCAGAGCTCGCCGCTGCTGCTGCACGAGGCCATCCGCCAGCTCGTCTACGACGGGGTCATCGGCCTCGACGGCGACCGCTGGCTCGAGATCACCCGGCTGCCCGAGGGCGAGATCGGTGACCTCTCGGGCATCGTCGGCCGGCGGCGGGCGCTGCTGACCCCGCTGGCGGCCGAGGTGCTCGAGATCCTGACGGTGATCGAAGACACCGCCGACGCCGAGGTCTTCGACGCGGTGCTCGAGCGGCGGGGCATCGGCGCCGATGGGCGCGACCGGGCGGTCACCGAGCTGCTCGAGCGGGGGCTGGTCGACAACGCGATGGTCTTCGGGCTGCCGGTGCCCCGCTCGCGCCACCCGCTGGTGCGCGACGAGCTGTACCGCCAGATGAGCGTCGAGCAGCGGCGGGCGATCCACGAGGACACCGGCGAGGTCTTCGGCGAGCTGCCCGGCTCGAGCGCCTTCCCCTCGCTGGCCGCGGGTCACTTCGCGCTCGCCCGGCGGCCCCTGCGGGCGCTGACCGGCCTGCTCGACGGCATCGACCGCTGCCTCGAGACCCAGGAGCTGACCGGCGCGCTCGACCTGTGCAGCCAGGCGCTGAGCCTGCTCAACAGCGCCCCCCGCGAGGATCAGGACGAGCTGCTCTACCGGGTCCTGCTGCGCCGGGAGCGGATCTATGCGCTGCTGGGACACCAGGATCTGCGGCGGCAGGACTTCGCCCAGCTCGACGGGCTCGTCGAGCGGGTGGGCACGCCCGAGGAGCGCGAGGCGCTCGCGCTGCGGCGGGCGGGTATGACGGTCCTCGGCGGCGAGCACGACGCCGCCGAGGAGATGCTGGCCGACTTCATCGGGGCCTCGGAGCCCGAGCAGGCGGCCCGGGTCCGGCTGGCGCTGGCGGTCAACTACTGGCAGCAGGGGCACGGCGGGGAGGCGACCCTCTACGTCGAGGAGGCGCTGCGCGAGGCGGCCGTCCTGCGCCCGGCGACCCGGGGGCGGCTGCTGATGGTGCTGGCCCGCATCCGGGCGGCGGACGGCCAGCTCGAGGAGGCGCTGCACCACGCCTTCGAGGCGTGGCGCGGGCTCCGGGTGGCCGGTGATCTGCTCGGCGAGGGGCTGGCGGTGGCCTGGATCGCCGAGATCTTCTGGATCCGGGGCCGGCTGCTGGACGCCGACGCGCTGCTGCGGCGGGCCGAGGCGCTGCTGGCCGAGGTCGAGGAGCCCCGGGCCCGCATGCGGGTGCTGCTGCGGCTGGCTCAGCTCCACGCGCTGTTCGGCGACTTCGAAGAGGCCGGCGCGCTGTATGGCGAGGTGCTCGACGGCACCGACAAGCAGCGCGACCGCCTGCTGCACGCCGAGGCGATCATCGGCCAGGGGCGCATCCTGGTGCACCGGGGGCGGCTCGAAGAGGCCACCTCGCTGCTCGGCACCTGCCTCAAGGAGCTGGGCGGGCGCAAGGCGGTGCGCGAGCCGCTGTACGTCGACACGCTGCTGGCGCTGGCCACCAACCTCGCGCTGTCGGCCAAGGGCGAGAAGCTCATCGGCGGCGGGCTGCGCTACGCCGAGGAGGCCGCCGCCCGGGCGGCCGAGATCGAGCACCACGAGGGGCTCGTGCGGGCGCTGGTGATCCAGCTCCGGGGGCTGATGGTGCTCGACCGGGCGGCCGAGGCGGTCGAGCGGCTGCCCGAGCTGATCCAGGCCACCCGGGTCGCGCTCGACGCCCAGCCCCGCTTCGCCCGGCTGCTGGCCGAGGTCGAGCTGTGCCGCCACATGGTGCACAAGTCGATGGGCGACAACGCGCGGGCGGCCGAGGCCGCCGAGCGGGCGTGGGGCGAGCTGTCCCGCCAGCTCGAGGCGCTGCGCGGGTCGGGCTACGAGCGCGGGTTCCTGAGCAACATCATCCCCCACCGGGAGATCGTGCAGGCGGTGGGCGACCGCCCCGAGCTGCGCGGCCTGCGGCTCGACGGGTGACGTCGGCGTCCCCGTCGAACACGTCCGGCCCGCGGGACGGATGATCCCGGCGCCCGGCGGCGCTATGCTGGGCACAGAGTCAGGGCCGCGCGCAGGAGTACACCATGGCCGACGACCGCGAACTGCCCCCGATCGCGCTCGATCCGCTGGCCGGGCTGCGAGCCGCCCGCGCGTCGTGGAGCGGCGGCGAGGCGCTCGACGCGACGCTGGACGCCCTCGAAGGCCCGCTGGGCCAGAGCTTCCTGCTCGACCAGCCCAACGTCGCCGGCATGGGGGTCGCCGCCTGGGGCCTGTCGACCTTCGAGCCCGCCATCGGTGATCCCGAGGCCGCCGCCCGGCGCATGGTCGGCCGCCGGGGCCCGCTGAGCGACCTGCTCGGCCCGGAGGACGAGGCGGCCCGCGACAGCCGGGACGACCCCGACGCCCTGACCCGGGGCGCCGATCTGCTCGACGCCCTCCAGACGCTCGACGCCGCCGCCGAGCAGCTCGACCCCCGAGCGCCGCTCGAGGTGCACGAGCGGGTCGACGGCCTGCGGCGGGCGGTGCAGCGGCGGCTGACCGAAGAGGCCCGGCTCTCCCCCACCCTGCGGCATCACCTGCGCGGCGAGCCCGATCGGGCGACCCTCGCCCGTCGGCTGCGGGGCGGGACGGTCCCCCAGGCGCCGGACGAGCCGACCCCCGAACTGCCGCGGGTGCTGCGCCCGCCCCGGCCGGCCCCCGAGGCCCCCTACGCCGATTACACCGCCGCCCTCGACGCCGCCGTGGCCCGGGAGCCGGAGGCCGAGGCCGCCGGGCTGGCGCCGCTGCGGGCCGAGATCCGCCGCGCCGCGCAGGCCGCCGTCGAGGCCGATCCGGAGAGCGCCGGCGGCCGGCGAGCGGTCGAGCGGGCCCGCCGGTTGATGGCCCGGGAGGTCGACCTGTCCGGCGGCGCGCTGGGCACCGCAGCCGGCCGCGAGATCGCCGAGCTGCGCCGGGCCCTGGTCGGCCGGCCCTCGACCCACGCCCGCCCGACGGCGCCCGAGGCCGGCGGGGTGCAGCCGGCGGAGGGGCTGCCCGAGATCCCGATCATGTCCAGCCGGGGCCCGAAGGCCCGGGTGGTGGGCTTCCTCGCGGCGGGCGAGGCGACCGAGGCGCTGGACCGCGAGCCGGGCTTCGTGCGGGTGCCCGCGCCCGGCCGCAAGCGCCCGGGCTGGGTGCGCGCCGATCTGCTGCGTGACTTCGAGGCGCAGGCCGCCGCCGAGGGGCTGATCTGGCCCGGCCCGCTGGGCGCGCCCGGGGTGCCCGGCCCTGCGGCGCCGGGCACCGGCGGGCGCCCATCCCCCGATCTGGCCCGGCTGGCGGCGCTGGTGGCCCGGGAGACCGGACGACCGCTCGACGAGCTGATGGCCGAGCTGGCCCGCCCGCTGGCGCCGGCCACGCCGCAGGCGCCCGAGGCCCCGAAGCCGGGCCGGCGCAAGGCGCGAGGGGCCGCGGCCCGCTCGGCGCCGGACGGCGGGGCCCCGATCTCGGTGGGTCGGGTGCAGATCGATGGCCTGGACGGCGCCGAGGCGCCCCAAGCGGCGGCGGTGCTGCAAGCGGCCCTGAGCGCGCTGCCCGCGGTGCTCGACGCCCGGCTGCGCGGTGATCCGGAGCGGGTGGCCCGCCTGCGTCGGGAGGGCGGCCGCCAGGGCGAGCTGAGCGTGCCGCTGCGCGTCGCGGGCGGCGGTGATCCCCAGGCCCGGGGGCGGGTGATCGCCGATCAGCTCGCCGACGCCCTGATCCGGTCCGGCGCCCGGCGCATCGAGACCTTGCGTCTGGGGGTCGAGGTGACCGCCGATCGGCTCGATCCGGCGGCGCTCTTCGACCAGCTCTCCCGCGGGGAGAGCGACGCGGTGGCCGAGACGCTGGCCGGCGAGCGCAAGACGCTCGACGGCACGGTGCAGGGGCGGCTGGCCCGCTTCTTCGGCCACGACTTCAAGGACGTCATGCTCTTCGCCGGCCCGATGGCCGCGGTGCTGGCCCGGGCCATCCAGGCCGAGGCCTTCACCCACGGCAAGCAGATCTTCTTCGACCCGGCCCGCTTCCGCCCCGACAGCGCGCGCGGCGAGGCGCTGCTGGCCCACGAGCTGACCCACACCCGGCAAGCCGACGACCGCGACGTGCGCATCAAGGAGGCCGAGGCGATGATCGCCGAGGCGGCCTACCTCGACTGGTTGCAGCCGGGCGGCGCGCCGCTGGCCTTCGACGCGCCGGAGGATCTGATCAACCTGCCCGAAGCCGCGGCGGCCTCCGAGGTGACCGGGGGCGCGCTGCGGGCCCGCAAGGGGCACACGACGATGGCCGGCGAGGGCGGCGCCCGGCTCGAGAAGTCCCGCATGGAGGAGCGCATCGAGCAGGTGCTCGAGGTGGTCCGCCGCAAGCTGCGCCAGAACGAGGACTGGGACGCCCAGCGCATCGGCAAGGTCGACAAGAGCCTCTTCGGCGGCATGACCTGAGCCCGGGCGCGCGCCCTCCCCACCCATCCCCCGCCGGTCTGCCCCCGTGATCCGCCAGCGGTGCGCCCGCGATCCGCCGTCCGGACACCGGCCTGTTGCCATCCCGCCGCCCACCTGTTGCCATACTGAGCGCCGAGCGACCGAACACACCAGAAGCCCGCCCGAAGCGGCTTCCGGGCTTGTCTCGCCGGGCCTGCTGGGCTACGCTCCGGCCCGGGCATGGACGAACGGAGGCCCCCTTGAGTCGACGGCTGCTGACAGCGCACTTCGCGCTCGGGTGCGCGCTGCTGACATGGGCCGCGCCGGTCGGCGCCCAGCCACCGGCCGGAGAGGCATCGACCGATCGGGTCGCTGCACTGGCCCGCCAGGGCACCGAAGCGGTCAAGGCCGGCCGGGGCGAGGAGGCGGTCCGGCTGTACCTCGCCGCCTATGAGCTCGACCCGACCCAGTCGACCCTGCTGTACAACATCGCGCTCACCTACCACCGGGTCATCGGCGATCTGGAGCTGGCCCGGACGTACTACCGCCGGTTCATCGCATCACCCGAGGCCGACCCCGCGCTGCTCGGTCAGGCCACCCGGGGCCTCGACGCGCTCCAGCAGGCCACCCCGCCCCCCACGCCGCCGCCGAACCCGCCGGCGCCGAGCCCGTCCGCCGCGCCGTGGGTCCTGACCGGGATCGGGGGCGCGCTGGCCGTGGCCGGGGGCGTCCTGGGCGCGATGACCGCGGTGCAGCACGCCGACTTCGAGGGCAGCGCCGACCCCGACGAGAAGCGCACCCTGGCCGATCGGGGCCACCTGATGGCGCTGGGGGCCGACGTCGCGATCGGGGTCGGGGTGACGGCGGTCGCGGTGGGCCTCATCTGGTGGGCCGTGGGCGACGACGCCCCGGCGGTCACGGGGCGCCCGGGGCTGCCGGCGGCCGGGTTCTCGTGGTGAGGAGCCCCGGGGGCTGGCTCTGCGGTCGATGTGGCTTCGCCGGCCCGGCGCCGATGCCCGAGCGCTGCCCGCTCGATCGGGGGCGGGTGCTGCGCGATCTGCGGGGCCGCACCGTCGACGGCCGCTATCGGATCATCGAGCTGCTGGGCGTGGGCGGCATGGGCAGCGCGGTGTGGCGGGCGCATCAGGAGTCCATCCGCCGCGACGTCGCGCTCAAGCTGCTGCCCGAGCCCGAGCCCGAGGCGGCGAAGCGCTTCGAGCGCGGGGCCCGGTTGGCCTCGAACCTCAACCACCCCCACATCGTCACGGTGCACGACTACGGGCGCACCGCGGGCGGCGAGCTGTTCCTCGTCATGGAGTTGCTGCGGGGGCAGGAGCTGACCGAGCTGCTGCGGGCTCACGAGCGGCTGGCGCCGGAGACGGTGCTGCGGCTGGCCGACCAGGCGTTGCAGGCGCTGCACCACGCCCACAAGCGGCGGGTGGTGCACCGGGACATCAAGCCGGGCAACCTCTTCGTCGTCGAGTCGGACGACGAGCCGCTGTCGCTCAAGATCCTCGACTTCGGCATCGCCCGCTTCTTCGAAGACGAGGCCGCGCCGGAGGGCGGGCTGGCCGAGCGGGTCGACGGCGACGTGACCACGGTGCACAAGATCTGCGGCACGCCGCGCTACATGTCGCCCGAGCAGATCGCCCGGGAGCCGGTCGACGGGCGCACCGACCTCTACTCGCTGGGGGTGGTGCTCTACCAGTGCCTCACCGGCCGCCCGCCGTTCGACGGCGACCTGACCCGCCTGCTCTACAGCCACCTGCACCTCGAGCCGCCGCCGCCGCGCAGCGTGCGGGCCGACGTGCACCCGCTGCTCGAAGCGGTCGTGCTCAAGGCGATGGCCAAGCTGCCCGACGACCGATTCGAATCGGCCCGCGAGATGCGCCACACCCTGTACGACGTGCAGCAGGAGATGGGGCTGGCGGTGTCGGGCCCGCCGACAGGCGCGCTGCCGGCGCTCACCGGCAGCTACCGGGCGCCGAGCGGAGAGCACAGCGGCGAGATCCCGTCGCCGGCGCCCCGCCGTCGGGTGGGGGCGCTGCTCGGGCTGGCCGGGCTCGCGGGGCTGGTCGGGCTCGGGGTGTGGTGGCTCGGCCGGGTGCCCGAACCCACCGTGCACGCGCTGGACGCCGATCAGGAGCGCTCGGTCTGGATCCGGACCGCGGCCGACGCGGCGCCGACGACGGCGGTCGTCCACGAGGACGCCGACGCCGAGCGACCCGCCTCCGCGGCGGCGGCGCCCCCCGACGCGGGAGATGCGCCCGCCACCGCCGAGCCCGATCCGTCGGTGGCCGACATCACGCCCGCCCCGCAGCCCGCGCCGACGGTCACCCCGCGGGTCGCGCGACCCCGCCCGGCGCCGGCCCGGCCGCCCGCGCCTGCCCCGGACGCGACGGTGGACGCAGAGTCGCCGCCCGCGGTCGACGCGGCCCCGGCAGAGCCCGACGCCGCGCCTGCGGTCGCCGCAGCCATCGGGGGTCCGGCGCCCGCCCGGGTGGAGCCGCTCGTGCTCGGCGCCCCGACCTCGACGGTCGAACCGCTGCGGCTCGACTCCACCGGGGCGCAGGTCACGGCGCTCGAGCTGCCCGGCAGCGAGTCGGCCGACGCCGGGCCCTCGAATCGATGAGGCCGCGCCGCGCCTCAGCGCGGCGCGTAGTCGGTCCAGCCCGCGGTCCAATCGGCCCCGCCGGGCACAAACGCCCCGAAGTACGCCGCCGCCTCGCCGATGCGCTCGTCATCCCGGCGGCTCGCCGTGCGCCCGGCGAAGGCGTTGGCGCTGGGGACCCACTGCGGGCCGTCGTACAGCTCGGCCAGCGCCGGGTCGCCGTGATCGAGGGTCCAGATCGGGCCGCTGTCGACCGGCGGCAGCGGATCGATACCGTCATCCGGCACCAGCGACGCCAGCCAGGCGTCGGCGTCGAACGGCGCGTCGCTCGTCTGCGCGCGCACCCCCGACCCCGCCAGCCCGACCACCGTCGGGCCCAGGGCCAGCGTCGCGGCCATCAGGTTCTCCACCGTCTCCGGGTCTTGGATGCGCAGGGCGCCGGCGTACCAATCAGCGATGAGCAGGTTGCCGAGCTCTCCCGAGGCGCCGCCCTTGAGGCGCAGCCCGGCACCTTCGAGGACGTTGGCGTTCGACGTCGCGTCACACCCGGGGCATCCGAGCAGGGTCACGTTGTAGATCAAGGGCACCGGGGCGCTCGCCTCCTCCGCCTGCCCGCTGCCTTCGATGCCCGACGGGTCGTCGGTGCCGCCGTCCGTGAGCTGGGTCACCGCCAGGAAGCGCAGCCCGCCCTGCCAGCCGAGGTCGTAGTCGAACGCGTCGTCGAGCGTCTCGGTGACGACGATGTACCGCAGATCGACCGTGCCGCCGAACACCTCGACCCCATCGTCCTTGCCCCGATGCACCTGGACGTGGTCGACGATCGTGCCGCTGCCGCAGCCGGCGAGGGTGAGCCCGTTGAGCTCGTCGCCCTCCCCGGCCACCTGCCCGGCGAACGCGATGCGCACATAGCGCAGCACGCCGCAGCTCGACAGCGGATCCGCCCCGCCGTAGGCGATCTGCTCGCCGTTCGGGGCCCCCTCCAGATAGCGCTCATCCTCGGGCGCGTTCACCGGCGCATCACCGAGCAGGGCCACCCCGCCCCAGTCGCCCGCCGCCCGGCTGCCCACCGGCTCGCTGCTGGTGAAGACGATGGGGGCCTCGCGGGTGCCGTCGGCGAGCAGGATCCCGCCCGGCCGCACGATCAGGGCCGCGCTGCGCTGCCCGCGCACCTCGGTGCCGGGGGCGATGTTCAGCGTCCGCCCCGCCGGCACGTACACCGGCCCGGTCATCTGGATGGTGCCCTCCCAGACGTCGCCGTCGGTCAGCGTGCCCTCCACCGGCCGGGCCACATCGACCGCAGCCGGGGCGCAGACCCCGTCGATGCACCGACCGCTGGGGCAGTCGCCGCCGGCCTCGCACTCGGAGAACGGGAAGAAGACCGAGCAGCCGGTCGCCAGCCCGAGGGCCAGCGCCAGCCCCGCGGCTGCCACCGACGATGTCACCGGGCGATGGTGGAGGGAACGCGTCGACATGCAATCACCTGCCTCTCGTGAAGTCTGCCCCGGGGAGACGTTGTCAGCATGGCACGGGATGTTGCCACACCGGCATCGCGCGGGTCACGAAATGATGGCGGGCGTCGACGCGCGCCCGATCGAGAGGCGGGGGGCGTACGGCGCTCAGATCCGAGCGAGCAGGTCGCGGGCGCCGTCGCGCAGGGCGTCGAGCAGCCCGTCGTCGATATCGCGCGGCTCGGCGTAGCCCACGCCGACCACCGCCCGGATCCGGCCCTCGGCGTCAGCCACCGGTAGCGTCACCGCGGCCCCCGAAGTGACCGAGCGGCCCCGGGGCCGCACCACCCCGGTCTGGCAGGTGCCGACGGCGCTGGTGTAGACCGGCGCCTGTCGGGCCAGCGCGAGCCCGGCCATGCCCTTGCCTCGGGGCACCTCCCGGACGATGTCCTGGATGGGCGGGGGGATATTGATCGCCGCGCACAGGCGCAGCCGGTCGCCGGCATGATCGACGGTGTGGATCGTGCCGGCCATCGCGCCCTGATCGCGAAGATAGCCCGCGAGCCAGGTGTGGGCCGCGTCCGCCGACAGATCGGCGGCGAGCGCAGGGATGTGGGGGGACGCGTCGAGCGACGTATCGAGCTGCGGGCGCATGGTGACCTCCGAGGGGGTGAAGCCGACCGGACCGACGGCCCGGCGTGTCACCCTCCCCCGCGCGTTCGAGCCACCCGAACCGCAAGATGGCCCGGGCTCGCGGATCTCGCACGCGGTCTGCGCCTGTGGAATCATAGGCCCGGGCCCGAGCGGGGCCGCCTCGGCCCGCATTGCAGCGAGAGGACGCAGATGAGCCTCGTGACGATCACCGGCGCGACCGGCCTGCTCGGCGGCAACCTCGCCACCGCGCTGCGCGAAGCGGGGCACACCGTGCGCTGCACCCGGCGGGCGACTTCGAAGGCCGGGCACCTCGCCCACCTCGACCTCGAGTGGGTCGAAGCCGACCTCGGCGCGCCCGAGATGCTGCGCCGCGCCTTCGACGGCGCCGACGCCGTCTTCCACTGCGTCGGCGCCTTCAGCCTGAGCCCGCGGGACGCGCCGATGCTGCGGCGGGTCAACGTCGAAGGCACTGAAGCGGTCGCCGACGCCGCCCGGCAGGCGAGCGTCGGGCGCCTGGTGCACGTCTCCAGCACGGCGGCGGTGGGGCTCAGCGTCGACGGCGAGACCCCGTGCGATGAGGCGGCCCCCTACAACTTCGCCGACTACGGGCTGGACGACGCCTACAGCCGCAGCAAGCGCGACGCCGAAGCCCGGGTCCGCGCCGCGATCGAAGCCGGCCTCGACGCGGTCATCGTCAACCCGGGCAACATGTACGGCCCGCTCGACGTGGGCCCCAGCTCGGGGCAGATGATCCTGGACGTGGTGCGGGGCGACCTGCCCGCGCTGACCCCGGGGCGCAACTGCTTCGCCGACGCCCGCGCGGTGGCCCGGGGCATGATCGCGGCGTGGGAGAAGGGGCGCACCGGCGAGCGCTACATCCTCGGCGGCCAGAACCGGAGCTACGCCGAGATGGCCCGGGCCATCGCCGACATCGCCGGCGTGCGGCCGCCGCGGCTCACCCTGCCCCACCCCGTCGCCCGGCTCGTCGGCGCCGCCGCCGATCTGGCGGCCCGGCTCACCGGCCGCCCGATGCCCGTCAGCCGCAACGCGGTCGCCTGGGGCTATTGCCGCCGCTTCATCTTCAGCTCGGACAAGGCGGTCGCCGAGCTGGGCTATGACCCGGCCTCACCCGACGAGGGCGTGCGCGCCGCGCTGGCGTGGTTCCGGGAGAACGGCCGGCTGTGAGACACGCACCCGCTTCCGGTCCGCAGTCCTCATCCGGCGTCCATCCGTGGTTCCTCCTCAGCCCGGCCTGCCGGTCACATGCGGAGAGGCTGAACCAGCAGGCCAGCGCGAACATCCCCAGCCGCAATGCCTTCGCATACGCAGGGGGATTCGAGCCGATGGGGATGTGTTCATCATGGCTATTCTACGCCCATGGGCAGTGGGGCCCCTCCCGGTCTCGATGGGACGACTGGTGATGAGGCGCCAGTCTCTCACGCCGAACGACGGTTGATGTCTCGTCTGCGACCGCACCGACGCCGCGTCAACCATCGGGTATCTGCCCCATACCTTCGATGCGTTCGTACAGCGCAAAGAGAGCGGCCCGCACGCCGACGTCGTCCATCACGGGCGCGGTGGGCCGCTCGTAGCGATGGGCCAGGAAGTGTTCATAACCCACCGCGAAGAACTCATCCACGTTCTGGAGTTGGTAGTCGCCCATCACATGCGGATGTTCGAGCGCGGTCCGATAGAGCCCCTCGACGGCGTCGGTGATGGCGCCCGGCAGATGCCAGAAAGCCATGTGAGCGAACTCATGGGCGAAGGTCCAACCGGCGTCGGTGCATGTGTCGATGAGGTTCGTGAGGCGGCTGACAGCCACCTTCGGCGTCGCGAGGCCGGCTACGGCGTCGAGCGTGCGGTGGTCGTCGGCGACCTCGCCCTCGAGGCCGCTCAACGCGACGAGGTCGGTGGAGCGCATGTCGATCGGCAGGATGCGAACGCGAGCCCCGGCAGCAGCCATGGCAGGAACGGCCGCGGCCAGGGGCGCCACCGACGCGTGCACGACCCGCAGCTCGCACGAGGTGAGGCCGCGCAGGTCGGGTACGACGGGCAGCCAGTGAGCGGGGCACGCCTCGCGAGTCAACCCGGCAGCGGCCGAGCGCAGCCCGTGGCGCCGCTCGTCGAGAGCGGCGCCCAACCCCAGGAGGGCGGGGAAGAAGCCGGGCTGCTCGTCGAGCAACGCGCGGAATGCGGCCTCGGCGACTCCGGTCCGGCCGTCTCGTAGATCGGCGAGCGCCAGACGGGCGCGGAGCGCGAGCGCCCGGAGCCCTTCGGGGCGCGCGGCCTCGGCGAACGCCCGCTCGGCGTCGGGCGCGCGCAGCACATCGTCGACAGCCACTGATGGGGACTCGAGCATGCTCGCGTGAGCCATCAGGGTGTAGTTGATCCCTGCCCGCCCGTCGAGCAGGCGCCCACCAGCGGCGTGTCCGATCAGTGACTCGGCGCCCTCCAACTCGGCGGCGAGGTCGTCGAAGCGGCGGGATGCCTCCATCATCAGCTCGCGCCAGCCATCGAACTCGGCGGCCGTCGTCGCGTGGTCCAGCCCCCGACAGGCCGCCGCGCGCACCTCGGCGGCGATGTCCCGGGCCTCGGTCAGCCGACCGAGCGCGATCAGGGCATCGACCCGCACCAGGGCCAGTTCGGGTTCGCGAGCAAAGCGCCCGTCGAGCAGCGCCAGTGCCTCGGCCGGCGCGGTGTCGACGAGCAGGCCGGCGAGCGTGCCCCGCGGACCGATGGCGTCGGGGTGATCCGCGAGCTGCCGATGACACAGATCGATGGCTCGCTCACGGTCACCGCGCCGGATGGCGAGGTCGAGGGCGACGTCGTCGGCTCGAGCCGGATCGAGCGGTCGCAGGGCGTCGAGCACCGACTCGGCGTCCGACTCCCGATCGTCGAGCAAGAGCAACCGCAGGACGTATTCGAGCACCTCACAGCGGCCCTCGGCGCTGAGCCCGTTCAGCGCGTCGTGCCATGGGCGACCGCCGTCGATGGCGGCACGGAGTGCCTTGCGCGCGGCGCGCCGCCGTCGGCCTTCGATGAGTCCCAAGAGCAGGCCCATGGTGCCTCGCGAGCCGGATCTGCGCCGCTCCGATACCCGGGCAGCGAGGCACGCTAACGCAGTCCGGGCCCGCAGTCAACGGGCGAGAGTGTCTCGGTGGGTGGCGTGAATGCCTCGTCCGATGGCACCCGATCACCGTTCAGCGGGCGCGATCTGATGTCTGGCCGCCCGTCAGTAGTGCGCCGTCACCCGGAAGAACGGCCCCCCGTAATCCGCGTCGAACTCGGCGAACTCGTCGTCGCTGAACGAGGTGAAGTTGTAGCCCGCGCCCAGGCGCACCCGCTTCTGGAGGATGTAGTTCAGCTCGAGCAGCGCGCCGTGTTCGGTCGTCGACGACAGCGTCGATGTCAGGATCCGATACTCGACGCCCGCGTCCCAGGTCTCGGTGAGGTGGTAGTTGAGCCGGTTGATCCACAGGATCGTCGTGCTGACCACCGTCGGCAGGTTGGCCACCCGCAGCGCGCTGCGCCTGACCGCCAGCTTCTCGACGAGCTGGAAGTTCCACGGCAGTTCGAAGATCGGGATGAGCGAGACGACGTCGCTCTCCTCCCGCTCGGGCTGCTCGACCGCCAGATCGACCGGGCGCTGCTCGTAGCGCTTGGTGTACTTGACCAGCACCGCCACCCAGTCGTGGGCCACCGGCCGCCAGGCGAGGCCGGCGCTCATCTCGAGCAGCTCGGCCTCGGTGGCGTCGAAGCCGAGGTCGGTGGTCGACGAGTAGTTCAGCCGCAGCAGCGCGGTGAAGTCAGCGTCGAGCTTCAGGCTCAGCGCGTTGAGCGTCAGGAATTGCAGCCGGTCGCGGCGATCGAAGCCCTCGTCGTTGTCCTCGTAGCGCAGCTCGTAGCGCCCGGTGATCTTCAGCGGCCCGCCGTCGAGCCACTGCACGCCCAGGGTCAGCGCGTCGCGGCTGAACTCGCCGAGGCTGCCGCCGACGACCTGGCTGCGCTCGTAGCCCCCGTCGAAGGCGAGGCCGTCGGTGAGCTTCCAGCGCTTGCCGATGCCGAAGACCGCCCGGTCGCGCTGGCCGAGCGTGGCGTACTCGAGCTGATACTCGCCGTAGACCCGCCCGCTCTGCTTCGCGCCGAAGCGCCGCTCGCCGCCGACCACCGTGGTCGAGGCGTTGCGGGCGTCGTCGTGGGTGAAGCGCTCGTGGGCGTAGACCGCGGTGTCGTCGTCGATCTCGCTGCGCAGCCCGATCTGGGTCGCGTTGGCCCCGCTCCAGCGCACGCTCTCGACGATCTCGGCGTGCAGCGACTCGTCGATCTGGTAGCGCAGCCCGAGGCTCGTGGTGAGCAGATCGAGGGTCTCGTCGTGCACCCGCTCGTCGCTGCGCAGCAGGACCTCCTGCTCGAACAGCGCCGTCCAGCGGGGCGCGAAGCGGTACTTGAGCCCGGCGGCGAGCGCGTCGCTGACCACCGGCGCGGTGCCGACGACGCCCGCCGGCGCGGTGAACGGATCGGCGCCGCCGTCGCCCGGCTCGAAGACGCTGTGCACCAGCTCGACGTCGAGGGCCAGGGCGTCCGTGCGGAAGCCGTAGCCCGCGCGGGTCGTGTCGCGGCGATAGGCCGAGAACAGGCCCGCGCCCTGGGTCTCGGGCGCGTCGGCGACGACCCCGTCGTGGCGGACGTGCAGCCCGTGGCCCCCGCCGAGGTCGTAGCGGCTCAGGCCGCCGTACTTCTCGAGCCCCTGCTCCTGGATGGTGCCCCCGGCGTAGAACCCGGGCGCGAGGTACTGCCAGTAGGCCTCGGTGTACCACTGGTCGCGGTCGCCCTCGCCGATGAGGTCGTCCAGCTCCAGCGCGCCCCGCAGCAGCAGCGCGTCGCCCCGGGCGAGGGTGCCGTCCCGGCTGTGGAAGCCCTGGAACGACAGCCCGCCGTCCTCGCTGCGCAGGTTCTCGGCGCCGACGCTCTGGCTGCGGGCCCACTCGGCCTGGAGCCGGGTGCGGCGGCCGGTGCGCAGGGTCAGATCGGCGCCCCAGAGCTGATACGCCGGCCCCGCGCCGCGCTCTTCGCGGATCCAGCCGCCGCCGACCTTCACGTGCTCGCCGTAGCTCTCCGAGGCCCGCACGCCGGCCGCCAGATCGCCCTCGGCGAACGGGTCGCGGTGGTCGTACTCGACGGCGATGTAGACCGGGTGCCCGTCGAGCACCTCGCCCCGATCGGGCTGGAGCTGCACCCCGAAGCTGTCCAGCGTCACCGACGACACCGGGCGCTTCATCAGGATGCGTCCGTCGCGGTAGCGCACGGTGTAGTCCAGATCGCGGGCCAGCGGCGTGCGGGTGCGCTCGATGCCCGAGATGCGATCGCGCTCGACGAGGAAGACCTGCTCCGACCCCTCGACCAGCTCGCGGTGGGGCAGGTAGTACAGCGATCCGCCGGTGCCCCGCAGCTCGACGTAGGCGTGGCGCTGGCCCAGGTCGCCGTCGGCGCCGAACGCGGTCAGCCGGTGGCGGAAGTCGCCGGTGCGCTGGTCGATCTCGAGCGCGCCGCCGTACAGCGCCCGGTCGTAGCGGAACAGCTCGATGCCCTTCATGCCGGTGAGGAAGTTGCCGATGCGCAGGCGGTTCTCGTCGGCTTCGAGCAGCACGTACAGCGGGCCGCGGGTGTTGATCGGCTTCTGCAGATCGGCCGCGTCGCCGTAGACCGGGTAGAACTGCTCGGGGTCGACGAGCTGGCGGAAGGCGCCTTCGAATTCGGGCCGGCGGGCGGTGTCGAGGTGCACCTCGGCCCGGTACTCCTCGACGATGCCGCCGAGGATGTCCGACCCTTTCATGTAGCCCTTGAACCACGCCGCCGCCCGGCCGTGCACGTAGACCTGATCACCCACGGTCAGCCGGGTGTGATCCTCGACGCCGGCCAGCGGGCTCTCGATCTGGCCGGCGACCGTCTCGCCGAGCGCCAGCAGGAACCAGCCGCTCTCGGGCACGACCACCGCCCGCCGGATGACGCCCCGGTTGCCCTGGGGGTCGACCGCGGCGACCTCGATCTCGGTGGGGCCCATCGGCAGCTCGGCGGCGGCCGAGAAGCGGCCCTTGGCGTCGACGGCCACCTCGGTCCCGTTGAGGAAGACCCGGTTGCCGGGGGCGGTGGTGCCCCGGACGGGCACCGATCGGCCGCTGAGCCGGGCGCCCGCGGGGGGCAGCTCGGCGGTGAGGCGGCGGGCGGGCACGTCGGCGTCGCCGCCGGTGATCAGCGGGGCGAGGGCTTGCAGCAGCGCCTCCCGCCCGAAGTCGGCCAGCGCCGCGCGCGCGTCGGCCGGGATGGGGCGCGCGGGGGCCAGCGGCGGCTGAGGCGCGAGCGGGGGGCGATCGGCGGCGGGGGGCCGGGTCTCGACCGCGCCGAAGGTCGGGCCGCCGCCGCCCACCTCGGGCGGGGCCCCGGGGGCGCCGGCCGGCGGGGGCGCCTCGCCCGAGGGCAGCGGCGGGGGCGCCTTCAGGTCGAGCGCCGTGTCCTGCGCCCGGGCCGACGCGTCGGCCGCGGTGGGCGGGGCCGCGAAGTACACCACCCGCCCCCCGGCCGGGTCGCCGGCGTCGATCAGGATCGGGGTGCCGCCCACCACCGGCCGGGTGATCGAGAACCGCCCGTCGGGCCCCGGCGGTACGGTCTGACCGTCGACGGCGAGCTGCCAGCCGCCGAGCATCGGCACTTGCGGGGGGCTGCCCTCGCCGACGCGCAAGGCGCCGGGCGCGCTCTGGGCGATGGTCGCGCCGGCCCGCACCGTCAACTGATAGCGGTAGACCCCCGGCGCCAGCTCGGCCGGCGGGGTCCAGTCCAGGCTGGCCGGCGGGGGGCCGCTGCCCTCGGCGGTGCGGGCCACCGAGCCGTCGGCGCCGCGCACCACGAACCGCCAGCCGTCGATCGCGCCGGGCGCGACGAAGGTGAACTGCGTCGGCGCGCCCGGCTGCGCGCTGCCCGGGCCGCGGGCGGTCGGGATCTGGATCGGCGGCGCCGCGGGGCGCCCGCCCACGGTCAGCCCGGCGGGCAGCGCGCCCTCGACCAGCACCGACCGCGGCGCCGCGGCGGGGTGAGGCTGGCCCGGGCGGACCTGGATCGGGAACATCGCCCGCCGCCCGTCGGCGGCCTCGATCAGCACCTCGACGACGCCCTCCGGGGGCACCTCGGCCACCGCGGCGAAGCGCCCGTCGGGCCCCGGGCGGAAGGTCTCGGCGTCGACCCGCACCGCGGCCTCGATCGCCGGCGCCGGCACCTCGGCCCCCTCGGCGGGCGGCGGCGGGCGGAAGGCGACGTCGATCCGCCGGTTGCGCCGCTGGTTGCGGGGGGTGAAGTTGGGCGCCAGCGGCCGCCCGCCGCCCAGGCCCTCGGCGGTCAGCCGGCCCTCGTCGACGCCCAGCTCGACCAGCGCCGCCCGCACCGCCTCGGCCTTGCGCCGGGTGTACGACCGGGCGCTGAACACCCCCATCGTATTGTCGTGGTGGGCCTCGACGACCAGCGGCGCGTCGGTGGCGTTCAGCTTCGGCAGCGCCTCGGCCAGCGCCGCGCGCAGGTCGTCCGACAGCGCGCCGTCCTCCCCCACCCCGTCGGCCGGGAAGCGGGCGAGCAGCTCCGGGGCCGGCGGCTTCGTCAGCCCGACGCCGAAGGTGCCCACCGGGCTGCTCACCAGGGCGCCGTCGGCGGCGGCGGCCTCGACCCGCCACGCGTAGGCCGCGCCGGGCTCGAGGAACGCCCGCCCGTCGGGGCCCTTCTGGTCCCACACGAACGTCGCCGGCGGCGGCCCGTCGGCCCCGGCCACCCGGGTCATCGGCTCGCCCACCGGGCCCACGTAGAGCCCCCAGCGATCACCCGGCGCCCGCGGATCGCGGCTGATCCGGAACTCCATCTCGACCGCCGCCCCCAACGCGCCCGGCGGTAGGTCGGCCCGCTCGATCCGCTGCCCGTCGACGTACAGCCCGGCGGCCATCGGCGCCGCCTCGAACGCCGCCTCGCCCAGCTCGACCCGCAGCCGATCGGCCTGCCCGGTCAGCACGACGAACCGCTCGCGCAGCCCGTCCAGGGCGGCCTGCACGCCCTCCTCGGCCAGCACGAGTTGCACGTCGTCGGCCCGCTCCGCGGGGCAGGTCACCCCGAAGCCGACCCGCGCCGGCAGGCCTCGGGTGAAGTGGATCACCCGCACCTCATCGGTGGTCAGCTCGGCCCCCGGCAGGAGCCCGTCGCGGTCGAGCTTCACCGCGTGGGTCCCGGGGTCGATGTCCTTGAAGTGGAACCGCCCGTCGGGGTCGGTGATCGCCAGGTAGCCGTTGTCCAGGTAGAGCCGCACCCCGCCCAGCCCCGGCTCCTCGGGGCCCCGCTCGCCGTCCTGATCGGCGTCGCACCACACCCGCCCCAGCAGCAGCCCCTGGTCGAAGTCGGGGTCGGCGATGATGCGCAGCGGCGCCTCGGCCACCCGGCTCACCGGGATGTTGCCGTCGGCCAGGAGCTGGGCCCGGTTGGTCAGCACCGTGCGCGGGCGGGCGTCGGCCCCGACGACGACGTGATACCGCAGCCGCAGGTGCTCCCCGGCGTGCAGATCGAGCGGGCGGGCCTCGAGCCCGTCGTCCACCGCGTCGACCCGCCCGAAGCGCAGGATGCGGGTGCCTTGGGGGTCGGCCGCGCCCAGCGGCTCCTCGACGCCGCCGCGCACCCGGACCAGCGTCGCGGTGCGGTTGACGTACTTCAGCCCCCGGGGCAGCACGTCTTGCAGGTAGACCCCGCCGGTCCCGGTGCGGGGGTCGAAGAGCAGATCCCGCGGGCTGCGGTTGACGATGTCGATCTCGAAGCTGCGGATCTCGCCCACCGCCGCCGTCGTGCGGTCGCTGCGCTTCTGCACGTCGACCAGCGACGACAGCGGATCGACCGGGATGTGGTTGTTCTGGAAGAAGTCGTCGGCGGTGTTCAGGTCGAACGCCAGGAAGTAGGTCCGATCGGCGTCGGCACCGACCGTGGGCAGATCGTCGGGCACCACCTTGCCGTCGGGGTCGTCGGTGAACGCCGTGCCGGGCACCGGCGGCACCAATATCGACGGGCTGACGAAGCTCGACCCGGGGGGCACCACCTCGACCAGATAGCGCCCCGGCCGGCGCACCGCGAAGCGATACAGGCCGCCGTTGGCCGTGCGCTGGCCCTGCTGGCTGGCCGCCTCCAGCTCGTCGGGCGGCACCAGCACCCGGGCCGCGCGCGACGCATCGTCGAACGGATCGTCGTCGACGTCCTCGTCGCGGTAGATGAACACCTCGGCCCCGTCGATCAGCGTGCCTTCGACGCTGTCGTACACCCGCCCCGAGGGGTCGATGACCAGATCGGCCGGCGACTGCTGCCCCGGCGCGATCACGACCCCCCCGATCGTCGCCATGAGCACGTCGGACGCGGTGAAGACCCGGGCCACGTAGGTCCCCGGCGGCCCCTCGAGCGCGAAGCGGCCCTCGGCGTCGGTGATCACCTCGACCGCCGGCGCCCCGTTGGGATCGGCCGCCCGGTAGAGCGCCACCCGCATCCGGTCGAAGGTGCGATCGGCCGTCGCGCCGAACAGCCCGTCGCCGTTCACATCCTCGAAGACGGCGCCCGCCAGCCGCCCGTCCCGGATCTCGGCCCGCACGCAGGCTTCGGCGTCGGCCGGCTCGACCCCCGGGCCCTCGAAGCGGGCCGTATTGCACAGCGCGCCGACCAGGGTCGGATCGAGCGCCGGATCGACCCGGGTCAGCAGCACCAGCGCCAGCGACTCGCCGGCCGGCAGATCGACCGGCGCGATGCGGATCGCGCGCCCGTCGGGGGTGTCCTCGGCGCTGACCTCGGCCCCCGGCGGCAGCGACTGCACGCCGTCGAAGATCAGCCCCGGGGGCAGCGTGTCGATTGCGGTCAGCCCGTTGAGATCGACGGTGCCGGTGTTCTCCAGCCGCAGGGTGAAGCGCACCGCCTCGCCGGCGGCCACGATCTGATCCGGCGCCCGGTCGGCGACCTTCGTCAGCCCGATCGCGCGCCGGGGCGCCTCGCCGACCGGCACGACCGTCGGCCGGTTCTGATCCTGCCCGCCATCGTCGCTCGGCTCCTGCGGCCCGCGCTCGGCCCGGGCGAACGCCTGGTTGCGCACCGCCGGGCCCTCGGTCACGACCGTGCGGAAGCGCAGCGTGGCGTCGCCCCCCGGGGGGATCAGGGGGTAGCGGGCGACGATCGCCCCGTCGACGAACTCGGCCGCGTCGCCGTCCACCGCCGCCGTCTGCGGCGCCCCGTCGACGATGATCACGGGGTCGTCGAACAGCAGCCCCGGCCCCAGCGGATCGCGGATCTCGACGTTCACCGCCTCGCTCTCGCCGGCGTTTCGGACCGCGAGGAGCCACTCGATCGTCTGCCCGACCAGCGCCCGCTCGGCCCCCGGATCCTCGACGATCACGAAGGTCTTGGTGAAGGCGCTCAGATCGGGCGCGCCGCCGACCACGAACTCGACCGCGCTCTCGACCGCCACCCCGCCCGACTCGACCCGGGCCCGGTTGACGACCGTGTCGCCCGCCGCGCCCTCGACCCGCACCTCGAACTGCACCGTGGCCCGGCCGCCGGGCGCGATGCGCCCCGGCACCCCGTCCGCCCGGCCCACGAGCAGCCCGTCGGCGAAGGGCGCCCGCCCGCCGATGTCGGCCACCGGCAGCCCGTCGAGCCGGGTCGATCCGGGCACGTAGCGCACGGCGCCGGGCAGCGGATCGAAGACGGTCGCCCCCTCGGCCGGGGTCGCGCCGAGGTTGGCGATGGTGATGGTGTAGCCCACGGTCGCCCCGGGATCGGTCGGCCCCGGCTCGACCCGCTTGTCGATGCTCAGCTCGGCCGCGCCGGCCACCACGAAGCGGGCCGCGCCGCTCACCGGCGCGTCGCCCCGCACCGCCGCCTGGGCCGTATTGACGACCACGGCGCCGGCCGGCGCGTCGTCGGCCACCCGGGCCCGCAAGCGCACCGTGACCGTGCCTCCTGCCGGCACCAGCCGCAGGATGCCCGCCGCCTCCGGCGCCCAGTCCACTCGGCGGGTGTCGCCATCGAAGACCCCCCCGTCGAGGGGCTGCACGTCCACCAGCAGCGGGTCGAGCACGTCGCCCACGCTCACGTCGGCCACCGGGACCGGGCGGGTATTGGTGACCTGGATGCGATACTCCACCGGGGCCCCGGCGGCGAAGCCCTCCGCCGACAGCGGGGCGACCGCCTTCTCGACCCGCAGCCCGCCGACGCCCACCCGGAACTCGACCGCCGCGCTGCGGCCCAGCTCGACGCCGTTGGGATCGAGCAGCACCGCCTCGTTGCGCACCATCTGCCCGTCGAGCAGCGCGTCGGCCCCCTGCAAGCGGGCCCGCAGGGTCAGCACCCGCGCCCCGCCCTCGGGCAGCGGATCGAAGACCCACTGCGCCTCGCCCCGCACGATCCGGCCGTCGACCGCGGCGCTCAGCCCGGCGGCGAAGGCCGGGTCGAGCGTATCGGACACCGCCAGCTCGCGGGACGGGCCGGGCCCGGCGTTGCGCACCGTGATCGCGTACTCGACGACCTGCCCCGGCGCGATGCCGCCCGGCGGGACCGGGGTCAGCAGCGCCTTCTCGATGCTCAGCGCCGGCCCGCCTCGCACGGTGAACGCGGTGGCGTCGACCTCGGGGGTGGCCGGATCGTCGCTCGGCACGCGGACCCCGTCCCCGGTCGCCCGGTCGAGCGCGTCGGCCACCGCCTGGTTGCGCACGACCTGCCCCTCGGCCACATCCTCCCGCAGCCGGGCCTCGATCCGGACCTCCTCCTCGGCGCCGGATGGCATGTCGCCCAGCGCCCAGCGCAGGCCGTCGTCGGCCCGGCGCGCAGGTGGCCGGGCGCCGATCAGCTCGAGCTCGGGCGGCAGCGGGTCGATGAGCGCGACGTCGAGCGCCTCCACCGGGCCGTCATTGCGGGCGGTGATCGTGTAGACCACCCGCCCGCCGGGGTACGGATCGGCCTGCACCGCCTTGCTCAACGTCAGCGTCGGCTGCGCCAGCACCAATACGGTCGCCTCGGCCTCGGTCCCGTCGTCGAGGATGATCGCCCGGTTGACGATCTCGGCCCCGTCGGGCGCGCCGTCGGCCACCCGGGCGTCGATGTTCAGCGTCAGCGGCGCCGCGCCCGGCTCGATCCGGGCCGGCGTCCACCGGATCTCCCGGCCGTCGACCCGCGCGTCGGCCCGATCGACGACGATCGGCCCCACGATGCCCGCCGGCAGCGCGTCGAGGATCGTCGGCCCCAGCCCGGGGCCGTCGCCGGTGTTGTCCAGGGAGAGCGTGAACCGCACCGGATCGCCGGGCCGCACGCGGGCCACCGGGCTGCCCTCGGCCGCCTTCTGCAACCGCAGGACCGGCTCGACCCGCACCGGCACCGTCGTCGGGTCGTCCACCGCGGGCGTGCGCGGGTCGTCGCTGTCGACCACCAGCGCCCCGGCCGTCGCCTGCGCCTGGTTGATGATCTCGAAGCCGTCCTCCACGTCGCCCACCGTCGCGGTGAACGTCAGGATGCGCTGCTCGCCGGGGTTCAGGCGGTCGATCGACCACTCGACTCGGCCGCCGACCACGACCCCGCCCGCGCCCACGGCCACATCGATCAGCCCCTCGGGGATCGGGTCGACGACGCGGATGTCGCGCGCCGGCGCGTCCCCCCCGGCGGTCACCGTCAGCGCGTAGCGCAGCCGATGCCCCGGCCGCACCGGGCCCCCGTTCAGGTTGCCCACGACCTTGTTCAGCGACAGCGTCGCCGCCGAGCGCACCGTGAAGACCGTCGGATCACCGGCCGCCGGCGTCGCCGGATCATCGCTGGTGACCGGCCCGAAGCCGGCGTCGGCGAACGCCTGATTGGCCACCGCCCGCCCGTCGTCGAGGACCGGCGCCAGCCGGAGCTGCGCGGTCAGGCGCACCGCCTCGCCGGGCGCGATGGCCAGCAGGCCGGGGGTGAGGTCGCCGCCGAAGCGCAGCAGATCACCGTCGGCCTCGGCCTCGCCCGGCAGCAGCTCGGCGAAGAGCCCCGGAGGCAGCGGGTCGCGCACGTCGACATCGCGGGCGACGTCGTCCCCGTCGTTGCGCACCACGAAGGTGTAGGTCACCACCTCGCCCGGCCGGGCCTCGGCCCGGTCGACCGACTTGGTCAGGGTCAACAGCGGCCGGCTCTCGACGACCACCCGGGTCGGATCTCCCACCGGCGGCGTCGTCGGATCGTCGGAGAGCGTATCCCCCAGCCCGGCGCTGATCGCCCGGGCCTGATTGCTCAGCCGGGTGCCGTCGGCCACCGCGTCGGGCAGCGTCGTGGCGACCGTCAGCTCGGCCGAGGCCCCCGGATCGAGGGCCCCGACCCGCCACGTCACGCTGTTGGCCACCGGGTCGAAGACCCCGCCCCGGTCGGGGCGCACCGCCGCGTACTCGAAGCCCAGCGGATCGACCACCGTGATCGGCGCCGAGGGCCCGTCCCCCTGGTTCACCACCCGGATGGTCCAGGTCAGCGTGCGCCCCGGGTTGACCACCCCGCCGACCGCGCCGACGACCGTCTTGCTCAGCGCCAGCGCGGGCCCCGCCGGGGCCTCGACCACCAGCGGCGCGCTGCGGACCTCGACCCGCTGATCGCCCGCTTGCAGCGTGGCCACGTTCTCGATCCGGGCGCCGTTCGCCACGTCGTCCCGCACCCGCGCGGTGAGGCCCACGCTCACCGCGCCCCCAGCCGGCACGTCGACGAAGCCCTGCACCCGCTGCCCGGCGCAGGCCAGCCCGGGCCACGCCTGCTCGAGCGCGCAGCCGACCACCGCCGCCGGCAGCGGATCGTCGACGAAGACCCGGGCCCGGTCCACGCCCCCGTTGCGCACGGTGATCACGAAGCGCAGCGCGTCCCCCGGGCGGGTCGGGGCCCCGTCCAGATCGACCGCCGTCTTGGCCGTGCCCGGCCCGTCGATGTCGGTGCGCGGGCTCAGCGTGAAGCGGGTCGGCGCCGGCATCGCGCCCACCCGGGGGCTCGACGGGATCTGCTCCAGCGCCGCGGTGACCGTCGCCTGATTGTCCACCGGGAAGCCGCCCACCCCGTCCGCCGGCACCCCGTCCTCGGCCACGAGCTGCGCCGTGTCGTGGATGCGGGCCTGCACCGTCACCGTCAGCCCGCCCGGCGGAACGACCAGATCGACCAGCTCGACCCGCCCGGCGGCGTTGTCGCTGCGATCGACGCCCGACGCGCTGAAGACCCGCAGCAGGTCGAGCTGCCGCGGCAGATCGTCCACCAGCCGCACCCCGCCCACCGGCCGGTCGCCGTCGTTGGCGATCTCGATCTCGTAGGTGACGTTCTCCCCCGGCGCGTAGCGGCCGTCGCCCGACTCGTCGAAGACCCGCTTGACCAGCTCGCCCAGCGGATCGACCCCCAGCACCGTCAGCACCGCCTCGTTCGTGCGGACCGGCGCGTCGAGGGTGTCGGCCGCGATCACCGCCGCCGCCACGAGCTGCCGCCCGGGGGGCACGTCCACGTCGACCGTGGCCCGCAGGCTGATCTGGCGGTCGGTGTCGCCCCGGAACGGCAGATCACCCAGCGCGAAGCCATCGGCCAGCGGGTTCTGCGCCTCGTCGCCGGGCACCGGATCGGCCCCGTCGACCCGCAGCGACCCCGGCTCGTAGGTCACCCCCGCCGGCAGGGCCAGGGTCACCGCCGTATTCGGCGCGTCCCGGCTGCCCTGGTTGCTCACGCTCAGGGTGTAGACCACCCGCTCCCCGGGGGCCGCCGCGTCGGGCACCACCCGCAAGACCGTCTCGTCCCGCCCGAAGTCGGGCGCGTTGCGCTCCACGTCGAGCAGCACCCACCCGAGCAGGAACGCCTCCCCGCCGCCGCCCGGCGCGCCGTCCCCCGAGCCGACCCGGATGCGGGCCTGCCCCTGCCCCGGGGCGAGCAGATCCGAGACGTCGAACCGGTCCAGATCGAGCCCCAGGGTGAAGCCGCCCGGCGAGCTGGAGTTGAAGACGTTGCCCGCCGGGTTCAGCGCGTCTTCGAGGCGGGTCCCGGCGAACTCGAGGAAGTCGAAGCACGTCGCGCACGGCTGGATCGGATCGGTGTCCTGGGGCGGCACCCCGAGGAAGGAGTCGCCCTCGAGCCCGAAGAACGCCAGCGTCGCCTGCCCCCCCTCGGGGAAGTCGAAGCCGCCGATGTCGAACTGGTCGATGCCCGGCTCGTCGTCCTCGTTGAGGTAGCGGAAGCCGTCGTGCAGGAACACGTCGCGCAAGGTGCCGCTGCGGGGCGCGCGGTACACCAGCACGAGGCTCCAGCCGGCGTACTTGGCCTGACAGTTCGGATTACGGCAGCTCCCGTTGCGCCGCACGAGCCCGACCGACGCCTCGACGTCGCCGACGGTGTAGGTCCCGTTCCACCGGTCGTCGCCCGGGTGCTCGGCGAGCAGCGGGGTGACGTCGGCCCGGCAGTTGTAGAAGCCGCCCAGCTCGTCCACCTCGACGCAGCGATCGGCGTCGACCGCCAGCGCCGCCCCGTCGGCCGCGGTCAGCGTCACCTGCCGGTCGGGCTGCCCCTCGACGCTGCCGCTCCAGAACAGGTAGGCCGCCTCCAGCTCGCCGTCGAACGGCACGTCGCGCACGTCGCCCCGCGAGGCATCGAGCAGGTTGGCGTTGACCTGGGGGGCGAAGACCGACTGGGTCATCAGGGTGTTGCCGGTGAAGGTCACCCCGCCGATCACCCGGTGGGCGGCGTACGGCGCGTGCGGCTGCCCGGCCACCCGCGCGGCGGCGGGCGCGGGCAGGGCCAGCAGAGCGAGCAGCGACGCGAGGGCGGCGCGGCGGAGCGGTGACGACACGCGGAGGCGATCCCTGTCGGTTCAGACGGCCCGAGTGTAGGCCGGCGGCCGGGGTCCGTCCACCTCCCCCCGGCTCGCCCGGGGGCACAGCGGGGGCCGTCGCCCGAAGCATGTACACCGGCGACGGCGCGGATCAGGTACGCGCCCGGATGGGGTCACCTCTCATCCAGGCACCGCTTGAACGCCTTCTTGAGCTTGTGATTGGCCTTGTCCACGGCCCCCCGGGAGATCCCCAGCGTGCGGGCGACGTCGACCGGCGGCAGGCCATCGACGTGTAGCATCTGGCCGATGAGTCGGTCCCGCTCCGACGTCCCGTCGCACAAGCAGGGGCACATGCCCGCCAGACCTCGGCGCAGCGCGACTTCACCCTCGGTGTCAGCGCGGGCCTCGGCGTGGCGGTCGAGGTGCTCCAAGTCGGTGTGCAGCGCCCCGCCGCCGCGCTTCTTCGCTGCCTCACGTTCGAGCGCGCGCAGGGCATTGCTACGGCTGAGCAGGCCGATGAAGTTCGGGAATGACATGCCCCGCGTCGGATCGAAGCGTTTCATCGCCGCCGCGTGGTCGTCGATGAGCGCGAGGAGGACAGTCTGGCATAGATCGGCCGAGCGGGCCGGGGTGTACAGCCCGCGTCGCCGGAGGACGGCGTTCACTCGGGCCCGGACAACGGGCAGAATCCCACGGATGAAGTCATTCAACATGGGATCAACAGGCGGGGGCGGCTCCCCACCACCTTCGGGGAAGAGTCGAGCCAATACAGCGGGGATGTCACCATCGTCGAACATCGGGCTCCGGTCCGGTCGGGGTGTTTTTTTCGTCGATCCGAGGGTAGAAGAGATCCGGCTTCCGGTAAATCGGTTCGTCACCGGATGACAGGAGGGTGCGATGTTCACCGACGACGACCCCAACGTGCAGTCGGCCTTCGAGCGCCTGAAGGACGCCCTGGCCGCGAAGGTCGACCCTCGGGTGGATATTGGCGAGAGCCGACTGCTCGCGTTCGTCGAAGGTCGACTGTCAGCAGAGGACGCCGAGCGTGTCTCGGGCCAGTTGATGGCTTCGCCATCCCTGCGGGCCTTCCTCGTCGATCTGCGCACTCCCCCGACCGACGCCGAGGTGTCGAGGGCGATCGACGCGGTCACTGCAGCCACGGCCCCGCGGGTCGAGCCGCCCATGTTCGACCCCTTCGCGCCCTCGGCCCCGACGGATCCGTCTCTGCGCCTCGAAGGGCCGTTCGGCGGCTTGCGCACCGTGATGGAGGCCACCGAGGTCCCGTCGCTGCGATTCGGCGCCGGTTCTCCCTTCTCGCTGGTGGCCCGCGGGTCACCGTCAGTGGCCTTCGTGGCGCGCGAGGGCGGAGCCATCCGGATCGTGCGTGACGAGGCGGTGACCGCCAAGGGCGAGGCGCGGCGCATCGCGGCGCCCGTGCCAAGCCTGTTCCCCGCCCCCGGTCGATGGCGGGTGGGCTTCGTGGCGGGGGTGTCCCCGGACGACATCGTCGGGCTGATTTATGAGGACGCCCTGCGCCGATTCGAACGGGCGGTCTGGCGCGTGGTCGAGATCGATGTCCTCGGCGGGTGACTCGGGTCGTGAGACGACGCTGCCCTCCCCCTGCCTGCTGGGCCATGCCGCTGCCTACCGCTTGGCGGGGGGGCCGCAGGTGTTCATCTTCGGCCCCGGCTGGCAACCCCGCCTGCGGATCGAAGCCGGTGGGGGCCCGATCCGAGTGGCGCTGACCCTGGCCGGCGACCCGATCGATGTGCGCTGGCAGACCCGCACCCAGGGAGACGTGGCGTTCGTCGAGCTGACCGTCCCCCCGGAGATCGCAGGGCACGGCGTTTTGTCGGTCGCCGGGGTGAGCGCGCGCACCGAGTGGCGGGTGGAGTGGAGGGCCGACCCCGAAGAGCGGGCGCTTTTGGCTCCGGCGCGCGACCTGCGGGTCGCAGGCGACTGCGCTGCGGCGTGGGCGACGCTCGAGAGGCTGCTCACCGGCCCCATCACGGCTGCTCAGCGCTTCTGGATCGCCTTCGAGAGGGGACGCGTGCGCCGGGTCGAAGGGCGTCACGACGAAGCGTCCCGCATCTGGGAGGCAGCAGCGGCACCCGCCTGGGCTGCCGGGGTCGATACGTGGGCCGCGCGGGCCCTGCGTGCCGCGACCTTTCTGGCCTACCAGACCCGGGACTTCGAGCGAGCCATCTCGCTGCTGGACCGCGCCCGGGAGATCGAGGTCGACATCGCCGACTTCGAAGGACAGGTGAACTCGGCGTTCTACCGGGGCATGGTGGCCAACGAGCGTGGAGCACACGTCGAAGCCCGACACCACTTCGAGAGGGCAGTGTCCCTCGGCCGGGCCACGGGCTCGGACCGGGTCGACTTCTTCGAGACCTCGCTCGCCCTGCGTCACCTCAATCTGGGCGAGTTCGCCAAAGCGCGCGCCATCGCCGTCAAGGTCCCCGATCGCCTCGGCAGTGGCCTGGACGACCTGCACTATCAGGTCGGCGAGCGGCTCGCCGCCGCCTGGATCCTCACTCAATGCGGCGTACGCCTGGGCACCGACGACCGAGCTCTCGTCGAGCGGCTGCTGAGCGAAGGGCTGGCCATGGCCCGCGAGGCGGGCGAGCCGCAGCTCGAGCTGGCCGCGCTGTTCAACCAGACGTGGATGGTGTGGTGGGCCGGTGACCTCGACGACGCCCGGCGTGCGCTGGAGACGGTCCGTCGACGGCGGGATGCCTTCCTGACCCGCCACCCCGGCGAGTCCATGCTCATGGCGCGTGAGTATGAACTGCTGTCGGGCCGGCTCCATCTTGCGGCCGGCGATCTCGACACGGCCGAGGCCGACTTCCGCCGGCTGCTCGAGCAGGTGGCCTTCGAGAGCGGCGGCCTGCCCTCCCTGCTCGTGCTCGGCGGCTGGCTCGGGCTGGCCCGGATCGCCCGCCGACGGGACGACGCCGAGGCGTGCAACGACGCTCTCTCACGGGCGATGGCGGTATTGACGGAGATGAGCCTGGACGTGGATCGCAGGTGCACCGTCTCGCTCTTCCGTGACCGGCCGCTGGTCTGCGATCCGGTGGACGTGATCGACGCCCGGGTCGACGTCTCGCTGGCGCACGGTGAACGGCAGGCGGCCTTCGCCGCAGCGGACACGCTACACGCCTTGCGCCGGCGGGCGATCGACCTGCGTTCGACCCTCTCGTCGCTGGAGCCCGAGGCCCGCGAAACGTGGCGACGTCTGGGCCGCAAGATCGACTGGCTGAGGACGCTGTACGACGAGACCCGGGCCGACTGGTCGATGGCTCCCGAGCGGCGGTCGGCCCGGCTGGTGGCCCTGTCGGCCGAGCTACGCTCGGTCTTCGACGAGCGGCTGCGCCTCCTGGAATCCCCCCGACACACGGCGCGGGAGCGAGTCACCGCCGCCGGGGTCCCCGACGCCCTGACCCCCGACGAGGCGCTGGTGCTGCTCCGCATCCGGTCGCGGGGCACCCTGGAGGCGTGGTGGGTGACGCGGGGCCACATCGAATGCACCCGGCCGACGGATCTGGCGGTCTGGCTCGCCCCTCGGCTCGAGGGTGTCGAGCACTTGTATGTGGTCGGTGACCGGGCCTCCGGTGCGTGGCGGCTGCCCGAGATATCGGTCGACGGCCAGCCACTGGCGGCCCGGGTCGGCCTGAGCCACCTGGGCCACGCTGGCGCGCTGGGTCGACAGCCCGGGCCGCGGGTGCCAGACGGCCCGCTGGTCGTGCTCGACCCGCTCGACGACCTGCCGGTGGCCCGGCAGGACGCGCCGTACCTGACCGCCCACCTCGCCGACGCGCACGTCCTCGTGGGCCGGCAGGCCTCCCGAGCCGCGCTGCTCGATCGGCTGGGTCGCTGCGACCACTTCCACTTCTCGGGGCACGGCGAGATCGAACTCGACGACGGCGGCGTCACACTCCAGCTCGCTGGCCGGGAGACACTGCGTCCGGAGGACGTAGTAGGGCTCGGGCGGGTGCCTCGGCGGGTAGTGCTCAACGGCTGCCGGACCGCGGTCGGGTTCGCCGAGCAGGCGGTGAGTCTGCCCGGCGCCTTCCTCACTGCCGGCGCACTGAGCGTGCTGGGCACGGTGCGCCCGGTCGAAGACGCTCGGGCGAGCACTTTCGTCCGCCGGTTCTACGCCGAGGGCGGCGCCGAGAATCCGGGCGCGGCCTTGCGATCCGCGTCCCGTCAGGCCGCCGCCGAGGGCGATCCCGTGTGGAGTGCCTACCGCCTGCTCGGTCGCCGCTGACAGCGCCCTCCTGACATTCTCCACATTCGAGGGGAAGATAGACGCTCCACTTCCTGAAGATCGAAGTGTCGATGCTGACAGCGCAATGACTTCGACGGAGGTGGCATGAACAGTCTGCAGGGATCGGGTGGCCTCCGCTGGATAGCGCCGCTAGGCATGATGTCGGCGCTCCTGGGGTGCGAGGTCGACCTGGAAGGCGACCCGGCGCGAACCGTTCTGGTGAGCAAAGAGCGGCCGGCGGGACGCTATCAAGAGAAGCGCCGCGCGCCGACATGGGGGCACCGGGACCGGACAAGCCGACCGGCGGTCGAGCCCGACGGGTCCGAAGTGCCAGACGTGTTGTGCGAGCGGGACAGCCCGAGCAAGCCGGCCGGTATGTGCTGGCCGAGGGGTGACGAGGCACTGGCGCAGTTGCTCGAGATCGATCCGGACACGCTGAGGGAGATGGGCTACCGGGTCCGGCGCGAGGAGGCCGAGATCCCGGGGTGGGTCGGCTCCGGGCCCTGCGGCGACTGCTTCAGGGCGGTCGCCTCGATCCGGCGGGCGGCCCTGACCGAGCGGATCGCGCAGGAAGTCGCTCACGTCTCCGCCCGACTCGACTCGGCTCGCCGAGACGAGGCGCGCCGCGACGATGTCTCCATCCGCATGCTCGCCTGTCGTCAGGGCGAATGCGCCGTCTTCTTCGACGTGCCCCGAGAGCGCTGGGAGATGGACGACACGGAGCGATTGGCCGAGTTGGCCGGGGCCCCTTGGCTCATCGAGATGACCGGGCGATTCGACGACGCAACGGCGAGCCATGCTTTCTCGGTCGATGGGGCCGCGGTGCAGGCGCTCCCACCGCCCCCGGCCGGTCGGACCACCCACGGCGAAGACCCCATGCCGGGCGACTCGCACGACACCCACCCGATCGAGTCGACGCACTCGATCCACGAGAAGGAGGACGAGCGATGATGGATGTGATGCTGCGAGCGGTCCGCCGGCTCACGCCCGGGCTGATGCTGGCCGGGCTGTGTCTGCTCGGATGCGGGTCCGAATCGGCCGAGGAGTCGATGTCCCATGGGTCGGCGGTGACTGCCCTCACGGCTGCCGAGTTCCCACGGGGCCGACAGCAGGCGGCGTCGGCCAGGCTCGATACCAACACCAACATGCGCCTGGGCCTCGGCCCGTGCGCCGATTGCAGCCCATGGCGTGTGATGGGTACCGATACGGCACGGTCTGAAGCGCTCGATGTCATGCGTTCGATGAGCGGAGCCGGGTTGCCCCTCCCAGGTTTCGCGCCGGGTGATGGGGCTTCCGACGAGACCTACGCCATCCGGCCGAAGTTCGGCGCACTGATCCCCGAGGTGCCCATCCTCCTCGGGCAAGCCAACGGGCTGTTCGAGGCTCCTCCGCGCGAGGTCGAACGGGGTGGTGGCCCCATCGGCTTCGGTCCCTGCGCAGACTGCGTGCAGATCTTCGTCAAGCAGGGCGATGTGATGCCCGACATTCGAGAGGTGCACGGCGTGAGCCGGGTGGAAGTGCGGGTGACCGGATTCGCCAACGGAGAGCGTCCGCTTCGGGTGGACTGGCCGGCCACTCACCCGGCGTGGCACCCGTCCTCCGGTGCGCTGCTGCGCATCGATCTACCGCTGAGGCTCTTCAAGGAGTTCCTCGTCTGGCAGATCACGACCGTGGCTGCGGAGGTGGAGGTCACCCTGGGGGATGATACGCAGATGTGGGTGAGCTTCCAGGCAGGGGTGCACCGCACCGAGGTTCATCGGGGAGGAGCCGGCCCGGCCCCAGCCGTCCTCGACGGAGAGCGCATCGAGCGCAGTCGGGTCGACCGGCCGGGCGCGGGCTTCAGTGGCCGGTGATCGCGTGCACCAGCAGGGCGGGCAGGTCGGACCACTGCAAGAGCGCGATCAGGAGGAGCGGCAGGATCAGGACGTAGAGCAGCGGCTTGAACGCGCTCTGCTCTTCGGCGGGCGGGGTGACGGGCACGGACGGATCGGACGTGTGAGTCTCGGACATGGGTTCGCTCCGGCGCGCGCCGCCCCCTCGGGGGCCCGACGCGCGCAGACAGCCCGGCGTCGGTGGCCGGGCGGGTTCGATTCGAAAGTGAGAGCTTCGGGATCGAACGGCGCGGTTCAGGGCGCGCTGCGGTGGGCCTGCCCCGAGCGGAGGACCCGGTAGATCGGGCCCGCCGTGCGGGCTCGGGTCGGGCCGTCGGGCAGGAGGGCGGCGCGGTGGGGCGCCGGGCGCTGCGCGGCGGGTGGTCGGGCGGTCGGGCGGTGGGTCTCGGGCTCGCCGGTGGGCCCCTCGCCTTCGCCGACGAAGGCGCCGCCCAGGACCGGCGGGGCCTCCAGGGCGGCGGCCGCCGGGGCCGACGCCTGCACCCCGTGAACGGTGGGCGTGGCCGCCGCCGTGCGCGCGCTGGGCACGAGCCACAGGGCGAACAGGCCCAGGGCGACGACGGTCCCCAACGCTCGGCGGAGTGGGTTCACGCTTCGGAGGATAGGCACCGACCCCGGTCGGCGCAACGTCGACGACAGCCGGTCGCGTTCGGGCTCACCCGGTCGGCGCCGACCGCTGCTTCTCGGCCATGGCCACCGCCCCGGTGAGCGCGGCGATCTTGCCGTCGACCGTGCCCCGCTCGCCGAGGCGCACGATCAACAGCAGCACGTCGGGCCAGAAGCCGGGGCGGTAGACCAGATCGGCGATGCGCCCGCCGATGACCGCGTCCCGGGTGGCGATCATATCGGGCCACTCGGCCTCGGGGCGGGCGGCGAGGCACTCGGCGAACGACCACGCGCCGTCCCGGGCGAGGGTCATGCTGAAGTTGATCACCGCGTCGTCCACCTCGCCGGCGAGCGCGTCGAGCCACTTCAGCGGGCGCCAGATGCGAGCGAGCTGATCCTTGGTGCCCTGCACCAGCGCGGCGAGCACCGCGTTGATCTTCATGAAGTCGGCCCGCAGATCGGGCAGCGCGTCGCCCGGGGCGACGGTGGCCGCGGCGATGCCCAGGTCGAGGTTGATGTGGGCGTTCATGCCACCGAGCAGGTGCTGGACCACGATGGGGCGCCACCGGGCAGCCTGATCGAACGTCGCGGACCACGCCGAGGTGGTCGGAGTGCCAGCCCGCCAGGCGTCGAAGGCGTCGATGTAGCGCTGGGCGAAGACGAGATCGAGCCGGGCCATGCGGGGGCCGTCGTCGAAGACGCCGTCCTCGATGCCCTGGCCCACGCTGAGGGTGACCCGGCGGTAGAGCGCGGCGAAGTAGCCCAGCGGGCTGCGCTCGGCCCGAGCCCACTCGATCACGTCGTCGAGGCGGCGGACGACCTCGTCGATCTCGGTCGGGATCTGCATCTCTTCCGTGGTAGCAGAAGCCGGGGCGCGTGGCTTCTTTTCGGGCTTCGGGGCCCGGACGCGGCCGGCGTCAGGGGCTGAAGGCCACGTAGCTGAAGCTGTAGCTGAGCATGCGGCCGAAGTCGTTGTAGGTGAAGTCGTCGAACTGGAACTCCCCCGAGACCAGCACCGACAGGATGCTCATCTGCAACAGCCCGCCCTCGAGGTCGGCGTAGACGTCGCCGGGCTCCGGCGGCGGCAGCCGGGGGAACTGGAACCGGCGCACCGCCCCCGGCACGACCTGACTCCAGATGATCTGGCCGTCACGGGTGACCCGCACGAGGTGGAAGTCGGCCGGCTCGCTGGGCGCGTCGGGGCGGTCGTAGCCCGGATGCACCTGGAACTCGACCCACCGCGAGGGGCTCAGCACGCCGCCGTCGACCGGATCGGTGAAGCGGGTGGTGCCCACCATCGGCGAGATGACGACCCCGTTGCGCATGTCGCGCACCTCGGCCTCGGCGACGGCGTAGTTGTAGGGCTGGGTGGGGTCGGTCTGGGTCGCCTCGGCGTCCCAGAACATCGTCACGTCGAGGTCGGGCCACGCGCTGAGGTCGGGCATCGCCCGGAAGCGCATGCGAGGCTCGCCGGCGGACTGCTCGTAGCGGAAGTCGAACCAGCCCTCGGCCCCCAGGGAGAGCACCGGGCGGATGGTGAAGCGGTCGGGCGCGCCGCGCACCGCGCCGGGCGGGTTGTCGATGACCGCGGGCACGGTCATGCGCAGCGGGCGGTCGAGGTGCACCTCGAGGTCTTCGATGGTGTCGCCCGGGGCGGCCCCGATGAACCGACGCAGGCCCATCGCGATGGGCACCAGCGCGTCGCGCAGGGTCCAGTAGCCCGTCTCGCCGCGGTCGTAGGCCTCCTTGGCGGCGATGGGCACGTAGCCCGCGGTGGCGACGATGGCCAGCTCGCCGGGGCGCACGACGATCTCGAAGGGGCCGTCCTCGACGAGGATGCCGTTGGGCGCCGGCGGCGGCGAGCCCAGGCGGTTGCCGAACGAGGTGTGCGAGGTCTCGACGAAGACGATGAGCATCTCGCCCGAGCCGTCGGGCTTCTCCAACTCGTCGATGCCGAAGGCGGTGCCCCGCAGGGTGACCGGCTCGATGGGCGGCGGCGGGTCGCCGGGCCCTTGCTCGGGCGGCACCAGCGAGTTGAGCAGCAGGGTCACGTTCTCGGCGGTCACCCGGTCGTAGGTGGTCGTGCTGTACTCGTGGGCCGCCGCGGTGACGCTCACCGGCAGCGTCAGGGCCTCGTCGGCGATGACCACCTGCCCCAGATCGTTGGCCACGCCCTCCCAGCGCTCGTCGGCGCTCATGCCGGTGACCAGCACCCGGGCCCCGGCGACCGGGAAGCCGCTGCGCGAGTCGAGCACGGTCACGTTGACCGCGTTGGCGATGCTGTCCCCGCCGATGCCGCCGACCCCGATGGCCGGGTCGAAGTACTCGTAGGCCTGGGGCAGCAGGGTGTCGTCGTCGGCGGTCTCGGCCCGCACCGCGACCCGCCCCCGGCGCCCGGCCGGGGTGCGGATGAGCGCCGACTCGCCGTCCACCGCCACGCTGACCACCTCGGCCTCGCTGCGGTCGAACTCCACGGTCATGTCGGGGTGTAGCCCCCGGCCGACGAGCTGCACCAGGGTGCCCCCGGCCACGCCGCCCCGGTCGGGGGTCAGGTCGAAGATCTCGATCGCCTGATAGAAGGTCAGCCCGTCTTCGAGCACCACCCGCTCGGCGCCCTCGACGATGACGTCGACCACGCCCGCCGGGCGGACCGGCGGGGTGCAGCGCAGGAGCTGGGGCCGCTCGAGGGCGCAGGCGATGGGGGTCTCGCCGCCCGCGTCGCCGAGCAGCACCCGGGTCGCGTCGTCGAAGCCGTTGCCCCCGATGAAGACGTCCCGCCCGCCGCTGGCCGGCACCCGGTCGGGCGCGATGCCGTCGACGACGAACGGCCCGTCCGACGATCGCACGTAGAGGAAGGCCCCCTCGCCCTGCCAGACGCCGTTCGAGTTGCGCACCGTCACGTCGACCACGCCCGGCAGCCCGGCGGGCGGGGTGATGACCCGCAGCCGCTGGCGATCCAGCTCGGAGGCCACGTTCTGGGCCTGCCCCCGGCCGAAGGTGACCGCGCTGTCATCGAGCAGGCCGATGCCCGCCAGCCGGACCTCGGTGTCGCCGTCGGTCAGGCCCCACGGGGGGTCGATGTCGTCGACGAACAGCTCTTCGTACCAGGTGAAGCCGTCCTCGGCGGTGGCCGAGCCGTTGAGATTGCGCACCACCACGTCCACGGTGCCCGGCTCGCCGGGCGGGATGATGACCTCGAGCCGATCGGGCAGCCGATCGCTGGGGATGACCTCGGCCACGTCGGCCCGGATGCCGCCGATGCGGACCTCGGTGGCCTCGATGAAGCCGGTGCCCAGGATGGTGATCGGGGCCCCGCCGAGCGCCGGGCCCACCGGGGGCAGGATCTCGGCGATGGTGACCGGCTCGAAGTAGGTGAAGCCCCGGGGCAGGGTGTCCCGGGCGCCGTCGGGCCAGGTGACGCTGACGTCGAAGCTGTCGGCCACCGCCGAGGGCGGCACCGTGCAGGTCATCCGGTTCTGATTTTCGACGGCGACGTCCTCGCAGTCGAGCGTGCCGATGCGCACGGCCATGCCGTCGGCGAAGTCCCGGCCGACGAGCCGCACCGACAGCGCGCCGCCGAGCGGGGCCCGGTTGGGGAAGATCGAGTTGAGCAGCGGGTTGACCTCGTCGGGGTCGCCGACCCCGTCGTCGAGGTCGGGATCACCCGGCCCGCGGTCGCCGGTGGGCGGCCCCAGATCACCCGGCGGCTCGCCATCGGCGAGCAGGCCGGCGTCGGGGGTCAGGCCGCCGGGATCGCAGCCGGCGCCGATCAGGAAGGTCAGGGCGGCGAGGAGGGCGGTCGAGGCGGCGGATCGAATCATGGGAGGCGGCCTTTTGTAGAGCCCGATGGTTTGATGTCGGCGGCGGCGTCGACTGCGAGCCGTGCAAGTCGCGAACCGTCATAAAGATGATCACCTGCGGGGCGCGTTTCCAGGATCATCGCACGATCGATGTGCCGTACGAGGGCCACCCGATCGCCTGACAGGTGCCCGAGCGTCGACCGGTCGACGCCCGCCGCCCGCAGCGCGGGGCCGTGGGGGCCATCGCGCCACGCGGGCCACAGCCCGACCGGATCGTCGGCCGCCCGCAGCTCGGCCCGGAGTTGCACGGCGGCGGCGAACCGGTCGGGCGCCGCGCGCAGGGTGTGTTCGTCGACCAGCAGCGGCGGGGGGCCGAGCCCACGCAGGGCCGCGGCGAAGACCCCGTCGACCCGGGCGGCCGGCGCGGGGTCGGCGATCCGATCGTAGCGGGCGGCCGAGCCGATCCCGCAGCTCGGCGAGCGGGCCTTGAGCACCGCCCCGTCGAGCGGCCCCAGCCCGTGCACCCGGGCCAGCACCGGCGCCATCAGCGAAGACAGATCGCGCCCCGACGCCCGCTCCATCGGGCGGGGCGCCGCTTCGGGGCCCACCAGATCCATCGGCGGGCGGGGCACGCCCAGGCCGGCTTCCAGCTCGGGGCACAGCCCGATCACCGCCCAGCGCCCGATCCACGCCGTCAGCGCCGGCAGCCGCTTGTCCCGGCCGTCGTAGCGCACCGCGTGCCCCAACAGGCAGCGGCTGACCAGCACCCGGGGCCGAGGGGCGCCGTCCGGTTGCGTCGCCCGGCCCGGATCGCCAATATGGCGCGGCTTTCTCCCCACCCTATCGACTCCCCGACGCATTGGAGGGCGCCATGTACGTGTCTCCCAAGACCCTGGGCCACCTCGAGTGGGCCCGCATCCTCGATCGCCTCGCCGAGCACTGCCGCAGCCCGGTGGCCGCCGGGCAGGCCCGGGCGCTGGACTTCGCGGCCGATCGCGCCGCCCTCGACGACCGGCTGGTCAAGACGTCCGAGGCCAGGCGGCTCATCGACCAGGGGCATCATATACCGCTCGGCGGCCTGGTGGACATCGACCGGGCGGTCGGGCTCGCCGCCCGGGGCGCGCTGCTCGAGCCCGAGGACCTCGTCGCGGTGGGCAAGGTGATCGAGACCGCCGCCCGCTGCCGGCGCTACTTCGCCGACCTGCGGGGCGCCGCCCCCACCCTGACCGCCATCGCCGACGACCTGCTCGACGCGCCGGACCTGGGCCGCACGCTGCTCGATACGTTCGACGAGCACGGCGATGTGGCCGACTCCGCCTCGGGCGAGCTCGGCTTCCTGCGGACCCGGGTCGCCGGGCTGCACGAGCAGCTCAAGCAGACGGTGCACGGCATGCTCTCGGCGCCCGAATACGAGGGCATGCTGCAAGAGGAGTACTACACGATCCGCGAGGATCGGTACGTGCTGCCCATCCGCTCGGGCCACAAGAACCACATCGACGGCATCGTGCACGGGTGGTCCGGCTCGGGGGCCACCGTCTACATCGAGCCCCAGGCGGTGGTCGACGCCAACAACAAGCTGATGATGGCCCAGGCCGAGGTCGACCGGGAGATCCGGCGCATCCTGATCAAGCTGAGCCGGCAGGTGGGCGACAGGTCGGCCGCGCTGCGGGCGGCGCAGCGGTCGCTGGCGGTCATCGATCTGGCGTGGGCCGCGGGCCTGCTCTCGAAGGAGCTGGACTGCACCCGCCCCACGATGGTCGACGACGGCCGCCTGCTGCTCAAGTCGGCCCGCCACCCGCTGCTGATGCTGGGCGGGGTCGCGGTGGTGCCCAACGACCTCGCGCTCGACCGCGAGCAGCAGGTGCTCGTCGTCACCGGCCCCAACACCGGCGGCAAGACGGTCTCGCTGAAGACCGCCGGCCTCGCCGTGCTCATGGCCGGGGCCGGGCTGCACGTCCCGGCGGCCGACGGCTCGCTGGTGCCCCGGGTGCCCGGGGTGCACTCGGACATCGGCGACGAGCAGAGCCTCGACGAGAGCCGGTCGACCTTCAGCGGGCACCTGGCCAACATCGTCGACATCTGGCGCGACCTCGAGCCGGGCGCGCTGGTGCTGCTCGACGAGCTGGCGGTGGGCACCGACCCCATCCAGGGCGCGGCGCTGGCCCAGGCCATCCTCGAGGCGTTCGCCGACAAGGGCAGCCTCGTCCTGGTGACGACCCACTACGAGTCGCTCAAGGCCCTGCCCTTCGAAGATCAGCGCTTCCGCAACGGCGCGATGGGCTTCGACGCGGCCAGCGGCACCCCGACCTACCACCTGACCTTCGACATCCCCGGCGCCTCGTCGGGGCTGCGCACCGCCCGCCGGCTGGGGCTCGACAGCGCCATCGTCGACCGGGCCGCGGCGCTGGCCGGCCCTCAGCAGCAGGCGCTCGAGACGGTCATCGTGCGGCTCGAACGGGAGGCCAACGCCGCCCGCACCGCCCGGGAGGAGGCCGAGAAGGAGCAGCTCCGCCTGATCAACGCCCGCACCGCCGCCGAGGGCCTCCAGAAGAAGCTGGAACAGCGGCTCAAGGAGGGCATCGCCAAGGAGCGGGACAAGGCGCTGGCCGAGGCCCGCACCCTGCGCGACGAGCTGCGGCGCATGAAGAAGGCCGCCCGGGACGCGGCCCGCAAGGCCGACCCCAAGTGGCTGCAGAAGCAGCAGAGCCAGGTCGAGGAGAAGATCGCCGCGGTCGTGGCCCAGAAGCAGGCCGAGGCCCAGCGGGCGGCCGGCCCGGCGCCCGACCCGGGCGACCTGAAGCCGGGGCAGACGGTGTGGGTGATCTCGCTGAACAACGAGGCCCAGCTCCTCGAAGGCCCCGACGACAAGGGGCGCTGTCAGGTGCGGGCGGGCATCATCACCGCCACGGTCGACGTCGAGGATCTGCGGCCGCGAGCGTTCGGCCGCGATCCGGCCAACCGCCGGGGCGCGGGGCAGGCCGGGCGGGCGGGCCGCAAGCCGCGCGGCGCCGAGCGCAAGGCCGAGCGCAAGGCGGCCCCGGTCGACGCCGAGGCCGCCGCCGCCGCGCTGGAGGACGCCTGGGAGGCCGCCCCGCCCCAGGCCCCGGACAATACGGTCGACGTGCGCGGCCTGCGGGCCCACGAAGCGGTGGACAAGGTCGAGCGCTTCCTCGACAGCCTCATCGAGCGGGAGCAGCCCATCGCCTTCGTCATCCACGGCCACGGGACCGGCGCGCTCAAGCGGGAGATCAGGCAATGGTTGAAGACCAGCCGCTACGCGCGCGAACATCGGCGCGGCGGCCGATACGAGGGCGGCGACGGGGTCACCGCCGTGCTGCTCGCCTGATCGGCCCGGATCATCGACGCCGCGTCGCGCCCGCCGCGCCGCACCCGAACCGCTGCCCCGGGAGAGATACGTGTCCCCGATCCTGCGCCTCTCGGCGGTCGTCGCCGGGCTGACGGCCCTCGCCGCCCCGGCCCTCGCCCAGCTCGACACCCGGGGCATCCTCCAGCCTCACGGCGACGTCGCCGCCGGGGATCACGCCGACGCCATCGGGGTCAACCCGGCGGGCATCGGCTTCGGCGAGCGGTTCCAGCTCGCCTACACCTACGTCGGCAGCGATCGGGACCGGGTCGGCCAGGGCCACGGCGCGTGGCTCTCGCTGGCCCTCGCCGCGCCCTACACCACCGGCCTGGGGCTCGAGTGGCTCCAGCTCCCCGGCGAGCAGAACTCGACCCCGGTCAAGCTGAGCTGGTCCCACGCGCTGACCCTCGATCCATCCATCGCGCTGGGCTTCACCTGGAGCCACTTCTTCGCCGACGGCGAGGCCGACGCGCTGCACAGCCCGCTCGACGGGGTCGACACGGTGGACGTCGGCTTCCAGGTGCGCCCCGCCCGCTGGCTGGCGGCGGGCATGACCGTCACCGACCTCGGCGCGCCGCTCATCGGCGACCAGCAGATCCAGCGGGGCTACGAGTTCGGGCTCGCGGTGCGACCGGGCACCGAGCGGCTCGACGCCACGGTGCAGTGGCGCATCGAAGAGAGCGACGGCGACGACCCGACGGTCACCTGGGGCGCGAAGCTGCGCTGGCGGTTCTTCAAGCGCTTCGCCCTGCTCGGGCGCCTCGACACGACCCCCGACGGCGGCCAGCGGGTGATGGTGGGGCTGGCCGACGAGGGCGTCGCCGGGGCGGGCCTGTTCTGGTTCGCGCCCGACGTCACCGACGACCAGCTCACCGGCTTCGCGGTCACCGGGCGGGTGCGCGATCGGGTCGAGGCGATGCCCTCGCTCTTGCCCCGACCGCTGGTGGCCGAGGTCGAGGTGGGCTCGGCCGCCGAGTACGGGGTCGACGGCCTGATCTTCCCCACCGCCCGGGCGCCGTTCCTCTCGCTGCTGCGCCGCCTGCGCCACCTCGAGACCGAGGACGAGGTCGCGGCGGTGCTGCTCGCCTTCACCAGCGACGACATCGGCTGGGCCCAGGCCGACGAGCTGCGGGCGTCCATCGCCCGGCTGCGGGCGGCGGGCAAGGCGGTCTACGCCTGGCTGCCGGTGGGCGACACCCGGACCTACAGCGTCGCCACCGCCGCCGACCGGATCTACACCACCCACGCCGGGGGCGTCCTGCTGACCGGCATCAAGAGCGAGCTGACCTACCTCGGCACCCTGCTCGACCGGCTGGGCGTCGAGGCGCAGTTCGTGGGCACCGGGGCCTACAAGAGCGCCCCGGAGACCTTCACCCGCCGGTCCCCCTCCCCCGCCGCGCGCTTGCAGCAGGACGCGCTGCTCGACGGGCTCTACGCCAGCACCGTCGCCGCCATCGCCCGGGGCCGGGGGCTCAAGCCCCAGAAGGTGCGGGCGCTCATCGACGCCGGCCCCTACACCGCCGAGGCCGCCGAGAAGGCGGGGCTGGTCGACGGGGTCATCCACTACGACGAGTTCCAGGGCGTGATGCGCGAAGCCTTCGGCCCCCGGGTGAGCTTCGTCGAGGCCGGGGGGCTGCTCGACCGCCGCGAGGCCCGGTGGGGCGCCCGCCCCGAGATCGCGGTGCTCTACGCGGTGGGCACGCTGGTCGACGGGCCCTCGACCTCGAACATCCTCACCGGCGCGCTGACCACCGGCAGCGAGACCATCGCCCGGGCCGCCGAGCAGCTCCGCACCGACAGCCGGGTGGCGGCGGTGGTCCTGCGGGTCGACAGCCCCGGGGGATCGGTCACCGCGGCCGACGTCATGTGGCGGGCCCTGGCCCGGCTCGCCGAAGAGAAGCCGCTCATCGTCAGCATGGGCGACGTCGCCGCCTCGGGCGGCTACTACATCGCCGCCCCGGCGCGCACCATCCTGGCGAGCCGCGACACGATCACCGGCAGCATCGGCGTCTTCGGTGGCAAGTTCGACCTCAGCGGCCTCTACCGGGGCCTGGGCGTCGAGACCGAGCTGTTCCTGCGCGGCGAGCGGGCGGCGCTGATGAGCCTGGAGCGCGCCTGGAGCGAGGACGAGCGGGCGGCCGTCGCGCAGTCGATGAACACGCTCTACGGTCTCTTCCTCGACCGGGTCGCCGCTGGCCGCAAGAACCTCGACCGGCGCCAGGTCGAGCCCCTGGCCGGCGGCCGGGTCTGGACCGGCGCCGCCGCCCGCGCCTGCGGCCTCGTGGACCGCCCCGAGGGCCTGATGACCGCCATCGATCTGGCGGCCATCGCGGCCGACATCGGCGACGGGGAGTACGACCTGCTCGTCGCCCCCGGCCCCGGCGAGCTGGGCGCCCTGCCCGAGAACCCGCTGGGCTTCGGCGCCGCGGCCTGGGGCGTCGCGTCGCGGGGCGTGATGGGCCTGCTGGAGCGCTTCGCCGCGGCGCCGATGGCGCCGACGCTGCCCCCGGCCCTGTCCCGCGCGCTGGCGCTGCCGGTCTTCCAGTTCACCGCCGGCACGCCCCTGGCGCTGCTGCCGTTCGTGGTGGAGTGATGATCGAGCAGGTCCACATCGAGGGGTTCAAGTCGCTGCGCGACGTCACGCTGGATGGCATGCAGCCGCTCACCGTGCTGGTGGGGCCCAACGGGGTCGGCAAGTCGTCGGTGTTGCAGGCGATCGAGCGGCTCTGCCAGTTCCGGGCGCCGGCGTACCCCCAGAAGCTCGATGAGCCGGCGGCCACCATCTTCGGCGGACGGTGGCACCCGGGGCGGGTCATGACCCGGCGTCACGCCAGCTTCACCATCGAGCTGCGCTCGACCGATATCGCCTGCTCGGTCTCGGCCGTCACCGCTGCGGACACCCATGGCGGCTATCGCTACTGGCTCGACGCTGGCGGGCACACCAGCATCCTGCCGCCGGCTCTTCCGGGCTCGGACACGCGCCCCGATTTCTTTCGGGAGAGCGGCATCGCGGGCCTGCCGACCGTCGCGATCTTCAAGCTCGACGCCGCCGCGCTCGGCGCGCCCTCCATCGCGGGCATGGAACCGGCCCTCGACACCCGGGGCGCCGGGCTGGCGACGCTGCTGGCCTACATCGCCGGCGCCGACCGGGATCGCCTGGATGTCATCGAGTCGCACCTCAGGGATGTCATCGGCGTCACCGGCCGCATCCGGGTCCTGCCCACCCGGCTCGAGGTCGAAGAGCGAGAGTACCTGCGCATCGGCGACGAGACCGTGCCCCGCACGACCCGCCGCAAGACACCGGCCCATCGCTTCGAGATCGACATCGACGACGCCGGCCCGGTGCCCGCCGATCTGCTCAGCGAAGGCACCCTGACCACGCTGGCCCTGCTGACCGTGCTGAACCAGCCCGACGGCCCCCGCCTCCTCCTGCTCGACGACATCGACCAGGGCCTGCACCCCGCGGCTCAGTTCAAGCTCGTCGAAGCTCTGCGGGCCATCCTCGCCGAGCGGCTCGACGTGCAGATCATCTGCACCAGCCACTCGCCCGACCTGCTCGACGTCTTCCAACCCGAAGAGGTCCAGGTCATGACCCTCGGCCCGGGCAGCGCCGTCTCGGCCGCCCGCTTGGATCACCACCCCGAGTGGCCCAAATGGAGAGGCATGCTCCAGACCGGCGAGTTCTGGCAGTCGGTGGGCGAGTCATGGGTCGTCGACGCCGCCCGCGAGGCGGCGCTTCGAAGCGATGGCTGATCGGGCAGGGCACGTCCGCGTCGGCTGGATCCGGGAGGACGCGACCCACGACGCGCTGATGGACCGTCTGCTGCCCCGCATCGCGGCCGACGAGGTGGACTGGCTCGAGGTCGAGGACGCCGCCCACATCCTGAAGCGCGTCGGACTGGGCGGCGCGCCGCATCTCGACGTCAAGGCCACCCCCCACCTCCGGGGACCCGACGGGCGTCGCCTCAAGGATCGAGGACACATCGCCGGGCGACGCCTCGAACCCGAGGCGCGCATGTGGCGCCGAGCGTTGCTCGCCTTCCAAGCCGAGGCCGATCCGCCCGACATCGTCCTGATCTGCCGCGACGGCGACGGCTACGCCAGAACCCGCCGCGCGGGCTTCGAGCAGGTGGCGCGTGACCTCTCGTGGCCATTCGACCTCCTCCTGGCGATGCCCGACCCCGAAGCCGAGGCGTGGTTCGTCGCCGGCTTCGTGCCCGCCGACGACGACGAGCGGCGCGCCCTCGACGCCCTGACCCGCGCGCTGAGCTTCGACCCCACGGCGCAGCCCCACCGCCTCACCGCCCACCCCAACGACGCGCCGACCGACGCCAAGCGGGTGTGCGAGCGGCTCACCGCGAACGCGCCGGGGCGCCTCGCCGCCTGCCTCGCCGGGCCGCTCGACGCCCTCGCCGCCCGGGGGGAAGCGGCCGGGTTGAAGGTCTTCGTCGACGACGCGCGGGCGATCCTGCGGCGCCACATCTGATCGCGCGGGCCGGTCGGACCCATCCGGTCGGGCGCGCGCGGCCCGGGATCCGAAAACGGCGTACCACCGTTCGTGCAGGTACCATGCGAACCCGGATGGGAGGGCCTCGCATGACCACCGCTTTGACCAGCGCCCTGCTCGTGGCGCTGCTGGGCAGCCCCGACGCCCGGGCGCTGCTGATCGCATGGGACCAGGAGCTCGCCGCCGGGCTGAGCGCCGAGCAGGTCG
>JAUHYW010000116.1 GCA_030426085.1 bacterium
CCCGCCGCCCCGGGGGCCATCGCCGGGCCGCCCGCGGGGCGGGGCGCCATCGCCGGGCCGCTCGCGGGGCGGGGCGCCATCGCCGGGCCGCTCGCGGGGCGGGGCGCCATCGCCGGGCCGCCCGCGGGGCGGGGCGCCATCGCCGGGCCGCCCGCGGGGCGGGGCGACATCGCCGGGCCGCTCGGGGGCGGGTTCGCCGACGCCGCCGGTCGAGGCGACGCGGCGGGCGCCGTCGGGGTCTGGGGCTGCGCCGGCGAGCCTTGGGGCTGCGCCGTCGGAGCGTTCGAGGGGGGCGGAGGGGGGCTCGGCCGCGCCTCGGGGGCCGGGCGCGCGGCGGTGCCCAGGCCCCCGACCTGCGCGGCGCCGAGGCCGGTGACGGGCGCACCGCCTGCCCCGTGGCCGCCCATCCCCGGGCCGCTGCTCGCGCCGCCGCCGGCCGGTGCGTCGCCCGACGGGGCTTCACCGAGCCGCGCTTCGAGCCGGGCCAGCCCGTCGAGCACGTCGGCCAGCGGCAGGGTGGCCCCCTGATGACACAGCCGCAGCAGCGTCATCTCGAGCACGAGCTTGGGGAACGGCGAGCGGGCCACTTCGTCGGCCCCGGCGAGCAGCGCGTTGAACACCCGGTGGATGCGGGCCGGGTCGACCGGCCCGACGAGGTCGACCATCGCGGCGACCTCTTCGTCGGCCACGTCGACGAGGCGCCCGGGGTCGGCGCAGACCTTGACCACCATCAGGTCCCGCAGGTGCTGCACGAACTCGGCGGCGAACTTCTGCAGGTCGAGCCCGAACCGGAAGAGCTGGTCGATGATCTCGAGCGCCTGCTGCCCGTCGCCCCGGAACACCGCTGCGGTCAGGTGATGCAGCACCTGGCGGTCGGCGATGCCGAGCACCTCCCGGGTCTGGGCCTCGGTGATGGTGTGGCCGCAGAACGCGATGACCTGGTCGAGCAGCGACAGCGAGTCCCGCATGCCGCCCCGAGCCTCGCGGGCGATGTGGTGCAGCGCGGCCTGCTCGACCTGGATGCCTTCGGCCCCGGCGATGCGGCCGAGGTGCTCGACGATCTCGCGCTCGGGGATGCGCTTGAAGTCGTAGCGCTGGCAGCGGCTGATGATGGTGTCGGGGATCTTGTGCGGTTCGGTGGTCGCGAAGACGAAGAGGACGTGGGCCGGCGGCTCTTCGAGGGTCTTCAACAGCGCGTTGAAGGCGCTCGTCGAGAGCATGTGCACCTCGTCGATGATGTACATCTTGCGCTTGCCCCGGGTGGGCAGGAACTTCACCGACTCCCGGATCTCCCGGATCTGCTCGACGCTGTTGTTGCTCGCCCCGTCGATTTCGAAGACGTCGACCGAGGTGCCGGTGCTGATCTCGACGCAGGCGGGGCACTCGCCACAGGGCTCGGTGGTCGGCCCGTTCACGCAGTTGAGCGCCTTGGCGAGGATGCGGGCGCAGGAGGTCTTGCCGATGCCCCGGCTGCCGGTGAACAGCAGCGCGTGGGCCACCCGGTCGAGCTCGATGGCGTTCTTGAGGGTGCGGGTGACGTGCCGCTGGCCGACGACCTCGTCGAAGGTATTCGACCGCCACTTGCGGGCGAGCACGAGATAGGACACGCGGGTCTCCCGGTCGGATGAACGGGCTCGCCGAGCGGGTGGACTGCCGGCGAGCGCGGGGCCCCGCAGGGGAGCATCCGCCGCTCAGCATGGCAAGAGGAAAGATGGCCGGAACCCGGCACCCCGGAGGGGCCGCTACCGTTGCTGCCTCCCGGCCCTGGCGGAGTTCACGGTCTCCAGTCACCGGGCCCGGCCATCACAAGGCCGTCGTCATCGACGTCGGCTCGATCATGATACCCCGAATTCGGGGATCACGAGCGGAGAGAGAGGGATTCGAACCCTCGGTACCCTTTCGGGCACACACGATTTCCAATCGTGCACCTTCAGCCACTCGGTCACCTCTCCACGAGTAGAACGGCGTCACCGAGCGAGCGCCGGGCCGCGAGGCCCGGGAGAGCGGAGAGGGTGGGATTCGAACCCACGGTAGGGGGTTGCCCTACACCTGATTTCGAGTCAGGCGCCTTCGACCACTCGGCCACCTCTCCTCGAAGCTCTCGCTCGCTTGCGCCGGGCGCGGAAGAAGTCCCGCAGCACGGTGGCACATTCGGCGGCGCGCACGCCGCCGGTCACCTCGAGCCGGTGGTTGAGCCGCCGGTCGGTCGGGATGCCGAACATGCTGTGCACCGCGCCGGCTTTCGGATCGGGGCAGCCGTAGACCACGCGTCCGACCCGGGCGTTGACCAGGGCCCCGGCGCACATGGCGCACGGTTCGAGCGTGACGTACAGCGTCGTCTCCAGCAGCCGCCAGTGTCCGATGGACCGGGCAGCCATGCGCAGCGCGACGATTTCGGCGTGAGCCGTCGGGTCGCCGTGCGCTTCGCGCAGGTTGTACCCTCGACCGATGATGCGACCGCCGTGCACCACGAGGGCGCCGACGGGCACTTCACCCCGGCTGCCCGCTCTGCGAGCGAGCACGAGGGCGATGCCCATGCAGGCGTGATCGGTGAGGATCGTCACCCGGCACTCCGTGATCGCGCGGTTCGAGGAAGACATGAAGCCCGGCACGTCGACGACGTGCCGGGCTTCGGCGCACTCGGCAGGATTCGAACCTGCGACCCTCGGTTCCGTAGACCGATGCTCTATCCAGCTGAGCTACGAGTGCACGCGTCGGGGCCCGTCGGGCGACGTCACGTCGACGTCGTCGCCAGACCCGGAGCGGAGAGAGAGGGATTCGAACCCTCGATGAGGTTTCCCCCATACTCCCTTAGCAGGGGAGCGCCTTCAGCCACTCGGCCACCTCTCCACATGCCGTGCGATCACCCGCCGGGCGGGTTGATCGAGCCTATGTCGATGTCAACGAACCAACCGACGCTTTGGCGGAGGAGGTAGGATTCGAACCCACGGCGGGTCACCCCGCAACGGTTTTCAAGACCGCCGCCTTAGACCGCTCGGCCACTCCTCCTGAAGAATGGCCCGCGTCGGAAGGCGACTGTATACGGGGCTGTCGGTCGGCCGTCAAGTACATTTTCCCGAGATTTGCCGCAGATCACCTCTCGGCCCACTCGAAGGGGTACTGCACCGGGATCGGCTCGCCGGTGAAGACCGGAAACCGCCAGGTGCGGGCGGCCTCCTGCATGCACCGGGCGAACAGGGTGCCGGCCAGCGGCGGGTCGAGCCGGGGGTTGCTGACCCGGCCGGTGGGGCGCAGGTCGAACGAGAGCACCGCCCGGTCGGCGGGCAGCGGCCCCTTCGCGGCGACGTGGCGGCTTCGGCAGGTCTCGATGGCGTCTGCGTGACGCCCGATGACCGCCTCGACGTCGGCCTGTTCGAGCGTCTTCGGCGGCGCCCCGGCGATGGGCAGGGCCCGGGCCCCGGGGGGCGCGTCTGGGGGTCGGTCGGTCGGGGGAGCGGCGGAGGCGCCGGTCGGCGCGGCGGGGGGCGGGGTCGCTGCGGGGGGCGGTGGAGGCGCCCCCGGCGGTTGCCCCGGCGACCCGCCGGGCGGCGCCTCGGGGGCCGCCGGCGGGGTCGGTCGGGCCCCCGGTTGCGGGTCCGGCGCGGGCTGCATCGTCGGCGCGATGCCCGGGCGCATGCCGGGCGGCTGGGAGACCCACCACGCGATGGCCGCGACGAGCGCCAGCAGCACGATGACCGCCAGCCCGATGAGCACCACGAGCATGCGCCGCTGGGGGTCGCCGCCGGGGCCGGCGGGGGCCTCGGACACCAGCGGGCCGATGCGCGGCTCGGCGACCGTCGGGCGGGCGTCGTCCTCGGTCTCCCAGCCCATGCCGCCGCGCCGCTCGGGCTCGTCGGCCTCGGGGGCCGCCGCCCGGGGCGGGGGCGTGCTCAGCAGCGTGCGCCGCAGGCTGTCGTCGATGCGGTCGTGCAGTTCGAAGGTGCTCGTCGCCTCGTCGTCGAGGCTCGTGGTCTTCGGCAGGTGGGCCACCAGCTCGGGCACCGCCCCGACCGCGATCCAGTCGGGCATGCCCTCGCACCACACCAGGGTGTCGGCCCCGACCTCGCCCAGCTCGACCATGCCCTGCAAGCGCTCGAGCGGCATCGGGCCGAGCTCTTCACCGTCGGGGGCGGCGAACCAGCCGGCGGTCGCGGCGCCCTCGCCGTCCTCGGCCCCGTCCCGCTTCTCCAGGTCGGCGCCGCGCACTGTGATGACGTTCTCGCAGACCCGGCACCGGATCTTGAGGACCTTACGCCGCACCTTCTCGTCGGCGATGTTGTACCGGGTACCGCACTCGTCGCAGTCGAACTTCATGCGCGCGCTCGGGCGATCGGAGGGCGAGGTGTCATCATGGGCGCAGGTAGCCTATCAGCGCCGGCGGCCACCGGCAATTTCACTCTTTTCGGTGCTCTGCGCCTCGGGCACCCTCCACCGGGCACAAATCCACATCGGCGTTCGCCTCGGGCGTACGGGACTGGCGCGCCGGGGTGGCGGGGCGCTTGACGGGGCCCGAACGGGCTCATTAGGATGCGCCGATTTTCGACTCGGCGGTTGAGTAGACGTCCGCGGCGGACGTGAACCCACCGGGGCTCGCGCCGAGCGGTGGAGGAGGACGGCATGAGGCTATGGCTGGGCTCGGTGCTCGCGGTGACGGCGCTCGTCATCGGCGGGTGCGATCAGCAGAGTTCCAACCCTCGGGTGGACGGAGGCATCGGCCTCCCGGTCAGCGGCAACTTCGGCAACGGGGACAGCTACGAGAATCCGCGCGCGGGGGGTGATCTGCCGGGTGACGAAGAGGTCGACCCCACGCCGCCGCCGCCGAACCCGTTCAACGACTTCGGCGACGAGTGCTCGCCGCCGGACGGTTGCAACAGCGACGCGGCCGACTGGCCCGACTGCCTGAACTACACCTGCACCACCGGCGACTGCACCTACCCCGGGCTGGCCAACGATTACGGCTACTGCACCCGCGGCTGCACCCGCAACGACGAGTGCGAGAACGCCGTCGACGGGCCCTACGGCGATCAGTACGTGTGCATGTCCGACGGCGTCTCGGGCACCTGCGTGCCCGGCAGCGGCGCCCGCTGCGACCGGCTGCGCAACGGGCAGTGCGACGAAGAGGGCGAGGTGTGCAAGTGGGGCGTGATCTTCGCCGCTGACGACACCTACGGCGGCACCTGCCAGCCGGCGACCGCCGGCGGGCGCGACGTCGGCGAGCCGTGCGACGAGGAGCAGGGCATCAACTGCGCCAACGATCTGTGCCTCTTCGACACCTGCACCAGCCTGTGCGACCCCAACAACCAGGATCCGATGCAGAGCCCCTGCCCCAACGGCTGGACCTGCTTCAACGACTTCGACATCGGGGTCACCCTCGATGTCTGCCTGCCGGCCTACTGCGAGAGCGACAGCGACTGCACCGACGGCTTCACCTGTGTGCTCACCTTCGAGTTCAACTCGGACACCGTGCTGCGCGGCATCTGCCTGGGCACCGAGGAGGGCACCCCCCAGCCGGGTGAGGCCTGCGGCCCCGACAGCGAATGCCAGGGGGCGACCTGCTTCGACACCGAGGACGGGGGCACCTTCTGCTCGGGCCTGTGCGACAGCGACGCCGACTGCGGGCCGGGGGCCTACTGCGACATCGTCACCTTCGGCATCGACGCCGACCCCGGCTCGGCCCCGGCCCAGATCTGCCGCCCGGGCAACCGCAGCGGCTCGGGGCGGGCCTGCGAGGTCGACGCCGACTGCGCGGCCGACGATGACAACCCCGAGGAGTCCTGCGACTACTACATCTCGGGCGACCTCGACGGCGGGCGCTACGTCTCGCCGCCGGCCCTCGCCGGGCGCTGCGCGACGATCCCCGACCGGGCGGTGGGCACCGGCGAGACCTGCTCCGACCTGCGCCCCTGCCGCACCGAGGGTCTGTGCCTCACCGGCGGCGGCAGCTCGTTCTGCAGCGCGGCCTGCCGCAACTCGGACGACTGCGACGGCGGCCTGTGCTTCGCGATCGACTTCGGGGGCCAGTCGGGCGGGGTCTGCATCCCCGGTGAGCTCTTCGGCCAGGAGGGCGCCAGCCTCGCGCCCTGCGGCAACGACGCGGCCTGCGGCGACGGGGAGAGCTGCCAGCTCAACCTGATCGAGTCGTCGGCGGAGCCGGTGGCCGAGCTGCTGTGCCAGAACAGCGGCGGGCCCCGCGGCCCGGGTCAGGCCTGCACCACCCCCGAGCAGTGCGCCTCGCTCGACTGCCAGCCGCGCTCGACCGACCCCGCGGCCGAGGGCTACTGCCGGGCGCCGTGCCGGGTCGATGCCGACTGCGGGCAGGGCTTCGCCTGCGAGCGGGTCCGCCCGCTGGCGGGGGCCAACTCGATCACCATGTGCCGCCCGGTCGCCAACTGCCAGCCGTGCGCGTTCGACGGCAGCGCGCCCTGCGGCGGGGACTACGCCTGCGGGCTGGTCAACTACGGCGCCGGGCTGACCGGGGGGGCCTGCCTCGCCGACTGCGACGGCCCGGGCGACATCTCGTGCGACGACGGCTTCGCCTGCCGCGAGGTCATCGGCGGCGACGGGCGCAACACCGGCGCCTTCGCCTGCACCCCGCTGCTGGCCGACGAGGTCTGCACCGACGCCCGCCCGCAGTAACCCTGCGCGATCGGCTCGACCCACCCCGGGCACCCTCGCCCTCCGGCCGGGCGGCGCGCGTCGCGGCGATCCTCCTCGCCCTCGGCATGCCGGGCCTGTCGCCCGCGCAGCCGCCCGCACGGCCCGCGCTCGATCTCTCCCATCGCCTGGACGTCGCCCGCGCGCACGCGCGCGCTGCGTGGCGTCCGGCGCCGGCCGCCCCGCCCGCTCGCACAGTGCAGGCCCGGGTCGAGGGGGAGCTGGTCGTCCTCTCGGCCGACGGGGGTGAGCTCGATGGGGATTGGTCCGACCCTGCGGTGGTCCAGCGAGCGCTGTTCGCGGTGGTCGAGGGGCTGCGCCGGGGGCAGCCGACCCTCGACCCGCACTTCATCGTCGTCCTGAGCACCTTCGTCGTCGACGCGCCGGTCGCCCTGTACCTGCCCCTGGCCAATGACGTGCGGGGCATCGGCTACCGCCACCTGGAGCCGGCCGAGGTCTTCCGCTTCACCCCCGGGCGGCTGGACGGGGTGCTCTTCATGAACGGGGTGCGCCTGGCCGAGGCGCCGCTGGCCGAGGCGCTCTTCCTGCAGGAGCTGGGTCACCGCTGGGGGGTCTACGCCCGGCTGCCCGACCCCGACGGCACCCGGCTGCTGGGCCGGGACTGCGCCCACTGGAGCGCCTTCGTGCGCACGCCCGGCTCGGCGATGGAGGGCAACCCGTGGGTCGCGGACGGCGCCGGGCGCTTCGTGGCCGGCGTGCCCGATCGGGTGGGCTACAGCGACGCCGGGCGCTACCTGATGGGGCTGCTGCCCGCCGCGGCGGTGCCCCCGATCGTCCGGATCGTGGATGACGGCTGGCCGTGCTTCGACGCTCGGCGCATGGGCGTGGACAACCCCCGGGCGGCCCACCCGACGTGGCGCACCGGGGAGCCGGCGGCGGCCGAGGGCGCCCTGGAGCCCATCGACTGGGGCGAGGTCGTCGCCCACGAGGGGCCCCGCGCGCCGCCGTGGACGTCGGCCCGGCGGCGCTGGAGCGCGGCCTTCGTGCTGGCGGCCCGGGCGGTGGACGATCCGGCGACGGCGCTGCCCATCGTGGAGCGGGCGCGGCTGCGGTGGAGCGCGGCCTTCGAGGCGGCGACGGACACCGGCGCCGATCGGCTGACGCTGGACACCACCCTGGAGGCGGCCCGGCTGGTGAACCCGCCGGGTACAGTGCCCTTCGGCGGCCGCTGTCTGGATCCGGTCGACTGCGCGGCCGAGGCGCCGCGCTGCGCGCCTACGGCCGGCGGTGATCGCATCTGCACCCGGGGCTGCGCGGACCACGGGGACTGCCCGGCGAGCGCGTGCTGCGTCGCGCTGGCGGCGGGGGACGCGGTGTGCGCGCCGACGATCGACCCGTGCCCCGCGGTCGACGGGCCCGAAGCCGGGCCGGACGGGGGCCCGCGCGATGGGGGCCTGCGCGATGGGGGCCTGCGCGATGGGGCTCTCCGAGATGGGGGCCTCCGCGATGACGGCCTGCCCCTGTCGGCCTCGTCCGCGCGAGCCGAGGGCTGCGCGGTGCGGGGTCCATCGAGCGCCGACCCATCGGGGCCGGCGCTGCTGGTGCTCGGTCTGGGGTGGGTCCTTCGGCGCCGCCGGGTGGGTGACGCCGGCCGGATCAGCCGTCGGCGAGGGCGGCGATGCGGTCCCGGCTGGCGATGAGCTTGGCCAGCGCCGCCCGGTGGTCGGCCTCCCGCCCGCGCTCCTTCTCGACGATCTCGGCCGGCGCGTTCTCCACGAAGCGGGGGTTGGCCAGCTTGCGGCTCACCTGAGCCAGCCCCTTCTCCTCTTTGCCGATCGCCTTGTCGAGCCGGGCCAGCTCATCGTCGAAGTCGATGAGCCCGGCCAGCGGCACGTGCACTTCGATGGCCCCGGCGAGTTGCATCGCGGCGCCCTTGGGCCGGTCGCCGCCGACCTGGATGGTCAGCCGCTCCAGCCGGGCGGTGCGCTCGAGCAGCAGCCGCTCCGACTCGAGCATCGCCGCGGTCGCCGCGTCGGGCACCCGCAGCACCGCCGCCACCGCCTTGCCCGACGCCACGTTCAGCTCACCCCGGACGTTGCGCACCCCGGTGATGATCTCGATGAGCGTGCCCACATCGGCCTCGGCGGCCTCGTCGACCGCGAAGGCCCCCGCCCGGGGGTAGGGTGCGATGATCAGGGCCGCCGGGCGGTCGTCGCCGAGGGGCAGCGACTGCCAGATCTCCTCCGAGGCGAACGGGATGAACGGGTGCAGCAGCCGCAGCGCGCCGTCGAGCGCGGTGACCAGCGTGTGCTGGCTGGCCCGGCGGGCGTCGGGGTCGTCGCCGTAGAGCACCGGCTTGCTCAGCTCGATGTACCAGTCGCACAGCTCGTTCCAGAAGAACTGGTACAGGGTCTGGGCCGCGTCGTTGATGGCGAGCGCGTCCATCGCGGCGTCGACCTGCTCGGCGACCCGGGCCAGCCGGCTGACGATCCAGCGGTCGATGCGCCCGGTCTCGGCCGGGGGCGCGCTCGCCGGGTCGTGGTCCTCGAGGTTGAGCAGCGCGAAGCGGCAGGCGTTGTAGACCTTGTTGACGAAGTTGCGGTAGCCCTCCACCTGCTTGATCGACAGCTTGATGTCCCGCCCGTGGCCGGCGAGCGCGGCGAGGCACATGCGCAGGCTGTCGGCCCCGTACTCCTGCGAGACGTCGAGCGGGTCGATGACGTTGCCCTTCGTCTTGGACATCTTCTGGCCGTGCTCGTCGCGCACCATCGCGTGCAGGAACACGGTGTGGAACGGCACCTCGCCCATGAAGTGCAGGCCCATCATCATCATCCGGGCGACCCAGAAGAAGATGATGTCGTGGCCGGTCTCCATCACCGACGTCGGGTAGAACGTCGCCAGATCGTCGGTCTGCTCGGGCCAGCCCAGCGTCGAGAACGGCCACAACCCCGACGAGAACCAGGTGTCGAGCACGTCCGGATCCTGGGTGAGTTCACCCGAGCCGCAGTGGGCGCAGGCCGTCGGGTCGTCGCGGGTGACGGTGACCTCGCCGCACGCCGCGCAGTGCCACGCCGGGATCTGGTGCCCCCACCAGAGCTGGCGGCTGATGCACCAGTCGCGGATGTTGTCCATCCAGTGGAAGTACGTCTTCTCCCAGGTCTCGGGCACGATGCGGGTCCGGCCCTCGCGCACCGCGTCGGCGGCCGGCTTCGCGAGCGGCTCGACCTCGACGTACCACTGCTTGGAGAGCATCGGCTCGACGACCACCCCGCTGCGCTGGCAGGTGCCCACCTTGTGGGTGTGGGTCTCGACCTTCACCAGCAGCCCAGCGGCGTCGAGGTCGGCGACGATGCGCTTGCGGGCCTCGAAGCGGTCGAGCCCCCGGTAGGCCTCGGGCGCGTTGTCGTTGATCTTCGCGTCCTTGTCGATGACCTGGATCATCGGCAGGTCGTGGCGCCGGCCGGTCTCGAAGTCGTTGGGGTCGTGGGCCGGGGTGACCTTGACCGCGCCGGTGCCGAACTCGGGGTCGACCAGGATCGCGTCGCCGATGATCGGGATGGTGCGGTCGGTCAGCGGCAGCGCGATGCGCCGGCCCACCAGGTGTCGATAGCGCTCGTCCTCGGGGTGCACCGCGACCGCGGTGTCGCCCAGCATCGTCTCGGGGCGGGTCGTGGCGACGATGAGCGTCTCGTCCGACCCCTCGACGGGGTAGGCGATGTGCCACAGGTGGCCCTGCTTCTCTTCGTAGACCACCTCGAGGTCGCTGATGACCGTCTGGCAGCCCGGCGACCAGTTCACCAGCCGGTCGTCGCGGTAGATCAGGCCCTCTTCGTAGAGCCGCACGAAGACCTCCCGCACCGCGGCGGAGAGGCCCTCGTCCATCGTGAAGCGCTCCCGGGACCAGTCCACCGAGGCGCCGAGGGCCTCGGTCTGCTTCGTGATGCGGGCGTGGTACTGCGCCTTCCAGCGCCAGACCTCCTCGATGAACCCCTCCCGGCCGAGGTCGAAGCGCGACTTGCCCTCTTTGGCGAGGTGGCGCTCGACGACCATCTGGGTGGCGATGCCGGCGTGGTCGGTGCCCGGCAGCCACAGCGCGTTGTAGCCGCACATGCGCTTGTGGCGGACCAGCACGTCCTGGATGGTCAGGGTCAGCGCGTGGCCCATGTGCAGGCTGCCGGTGACGTTCGGCGGCGGGATCACGATGGTGAACGGCTCGGCGTCGCTCTGGTTGTCGGCCCGGAAGTGGCCGTTGTCGCGCCACCACGCGTACCACCGGGCCTCGACGTCCCGGTGGTCGTAGACCTTGCTGATTGTCTGGCTCATGGATCCTCTCCCGCGGGCATCGGATGGCGGGTGTCGTCGACGAATCGAACGATGGAGAGGATGCGACCGGCGTGGGCGGGGACGCGAGGGTCCGCCGCCGGCCGGCGCAACCCCCGTAGAATTGTACGACGGGACTCAGCCGGCCTGGGCCATGCGCTCCCGTACGACCTTGGCGATCTCTTCCTTGAGGATGGCCTCGGCGAGCTGGGGCACGACCTCCCACACGACCCGCTCGAACATCTCGCGGGCGGGGCCCTCTTCGCCGAGGGCCTCCTTGAACGCGGCGGCGTCGAGCACCATCTGGGCGGCGCTCTCGACGACGTCGCCCGCTTCGGGCGGCGCGTACTGCCGGGTGGGCTCGTCCTGCTCGAACGCGCCGGGCTGCGGCTCGGCCGGCGCGGCGGGGGCCGCAGGCGGGGCCGGGGCGGCGATGGAGACCGGCGCCTTGGGCGCCGCGGCGACCGGCGGGCTCGACGGCGCGGCCAGCCCCCCGGTGAGGCCGCCGGGCGAGGCGGTGCCCCCGCCGGCGAGCGGGATGCTCAGCAGCGAGGTGCGGAAGATCGCCGCGTCGGGCACGCTCTCGCCGACGGCCCCGAAGACCTTCTCGACGAGCTTCTGGGTCAGGAAGGGCTTGGTCAGGTGGTCGTCGACCCCCGCCGAGCGGCCCCGGCCGGCGTCGTAGCGGCTGTTGCGCCCCACGAGCAGCAGCACCTTGGTGTCGCCGCCGCCGCTCTTGATCTGCTGGGTGAGGTCGTACCCGTCGACCCCCGGCAGGGCCGCGTCGACGATCGCGATCACCGGGCTCTTGGCCTTGATGGCGGCGCTGGCGGCGTTGCCGTCCTCGGCGAACTCGAGGTCGAAGGGGTGCTTGGCAAGAGCGATCTCGACCATCCGGCGGACGGTCTTGCTCTTGTCGGCGACGACGATGGTTCCGTGCATGCTTCAGCGCCTCCGGCTGACGACGGCGAGGTGGGTACACGCCGTGTACGCTTGCATCGGGGGTAGCACGGGTCCGGCGGGGCGTCAACCTCCGCGCGCGCGCCCGCCGGACGGCGGCGGCGGCGGTCAGTCGCAAGCGCCGTTGAGCGACCAGTCGAAGGGGCGATACTCGACGCGCGGATCGCCCTCGAGCAGCGCCGGCTTCACCTGCTCGAGCCAGGTCTCGACGTCGGGCACGAAGTCGACGGCGTAGTCCTGGAACAGCGCGCTGAGCACGAGCGTATCGCCCTTGCGCTCGGCGATACGGGGGTCGTCGAGCGCCACCCGGGCGACCGCGTCGAGCTCGCCGCGCACGCCCTCGGGGCTGTAGGCCTCGCGGCGCAGCGCGGGGAAGCCCTTCGCCCCCTTGACCAGCGCGAACCGGATCGCGGGGTCGCGCTGGGCGACACCCCGGATCAGCTCGCTCTCGAGGGTGCTCAGGGTGATCTCGTCGCCGCCCATCAGGAAGTCCACCCGCCAGAAGAGGCCCCCGCCGGGGTACATCGACTGCACGTCGGAGACCGGGCAGGCGTCGCGCACCGCGGCGAGCACGAAGGCGTTGTAGGCGTTGATGTAGTAGGCCAGCCGGTCGTCGGCGGTCTTGAACCGGTGGGGGGCGTTGCCCGGCCCCACCGCCCGGAGCTGGCCCAGGTAGCGGTCGAGCGGGGCGGGATCGGCCCGCAGCGCGGCGTAGTCCACCGCGCCGTCGGCGGCGACGGCAGACTGCAACACGGCGGTGAACGCCCCGTGGTCGAAGCCCTTGCCGTCGACCGGCACCGGCTCGGGGCGGGGGCCGTCGATGCCGCCGGGGCGGAACCAGAACAGGATCCCGACGACGACGGCGGCGACGAGGACGAGCCAGGAGGAGCGCAGGGCGGACACGGGGCCTCTCTTCGGCCGGGGGCCGAGCCGCGGCGGGCCGCTCAGGCCGCGAGCAGCGCGCCCTCCCCGTACTCGGCGACGATCGCCGTGCGCAGGCGGCGCCGGGCCCGGTGCAGGCGGGACTTGATCGCGGCGATCGACAGGCCCGACCGCTCGTGGATCTGCTTGAGGTCGAGGCCATCCTCGACCCACAGCCGCAGGATGCTGCCATACTGCGGCGGCAGATTCGAGATCGCGTCGGCCAGCGCCGCGGTCAGCTCCATGCTCATCGCCATCTCGTCGGGCGGCAGGGTCGGCGCGGCGTCGGTCACCAGCACCTCGTTGCGCTCGATCTCGGGCAGGTGGTCGTCCATGCGCTGGGCGCCCTTGCGGCGCCGGGTGCGCAGGTGCATGCGGATGCAGTTGCTGCCCACCATGTACAGCCACGAGCTGAAGCGGGCGTCGCCCCGGAAGGTGTCGAGGCGGGTGAAGGCCCGCATCAGGGTCTCCTGGGTGACGTCCTCGGCCTCGTCGAGGTCGCCGACGGCCTTGGCCGCTCTCCAGTAGATGCGCTCTCTCAATGGGCCGACCAACTCGGCGAAGGCGGCCTCGTCGCCGGCCCGGGCCCGCTCGAGCAGCTTCGCCTCGTGCTGACGGTCGTCGCGGGCGGCAATGGGGGTGCTCATGGCGGCTCTCCCGTGGTCTGGGGTGGAGATCGACGGCTCGATTCGGAAACCGGGGGCCCTCGGGCGGCATTCCCGTCTTCAAGGGCTTCACGGTTCTTGATACGACGGGCGCCGGACGCCGGTTACGGTGGACACCGGCGGGCGCATGTCAATGGCGGGCGGGTCACGGTATGATGTCGCGATCGAATCCGGTGGAGCGATGAGCGAGCGCCCGATCCACATTCTCCTCGCCGAGGACGACGACAACGACGTGCGCATCACCCGGCGCGCGATCAAGAAGGGCGGGCTGTCGGCGACCATCCAGGTGGCCCGCGACGGGCAAGAGGCCCTCGACCTGCTGTTCCGCCGGCCCCCGTTCGAGAACGCCGAGCGGCCCGATCTGGTGCTGCTCGACATCAACCTGCCCAAGCTCAACGGGGTCGAGGTGCTGCGCACCGTCAAGCGCGACCCGATGCTGCAAGCCATCCCGGTGCTGATGCTGACGACCTCGGCCCGCCAGGACGACATCGGCACCGCCTACGCGCTGGGGGCCAACACCTACATCTGCAAGCCCATCCGCTTCGCCCGCTTCGTCGACGTGATCCGGGACGTCTCGTGGTACTGGAGCCGGGTGGCCCGGGTGCCAGGCCCCGACCCCCTTCACCAGTAGTCGGTCCCGATCCGCACGTCGCCCTCGATGCGGGCCAGGCACGCGATGCGCCACCGGGCCGGGCCCCGGGCGGTGGGGCCCGAGCGGCGGGCGATGAGCGCCGCCTCGTCGGCCGCGACCGGCGACAGCGGCCCCTCGACCCACACCCCGCACGCCAGACAGATGCCCGCCCCGCGACAGCTCCGCCCGATGGGGCGCCCCGCCGCGAGCACCACGCCCAGGATCCGCCGCCCGGCGGGCACCCGGAGCCGCTGGCCGTCGGGCAGGAAGGTCACCTCGACCGCGCTCACCGACACTCGGCGGGGCGCGGCCGGCGGCGGGGGGCCTCGAAGCGGTCGATGACGGCGGCCGGGCGCAGGTTGCCGGTGCGGGTCCGGTGGGCGGTCAGCCGCAGCGCGTCGGCCCCGGCCTCGACCAGCACGACGTGCTTGCTGCCGCTGTAGAACCGGCTGTGCTCGGCGTCGACCGCGGCCACCGCGGGGTCGACCTTCTGCGAGACGCCGGGCACCGGGTTGGTGAAGGTCGCCGCGCCCCCGGTCACCACGTAGACCGTGCCCTCGCCGGGCGCGACGCACCGCCGGTCGGGGCCGTGGCCCACCGAGGGGCAGAAGCGCTCGTAGTGGTGGTCGTGGCCGGCGAAGACCACGTCGAAGCGGTGGCGGTCGATGAACGGCACCAGCAGGCGGTTGACCCGGTGCTCGTCGCTGCCGTGGTTGCCCCGGCTCCAGATCGGGCGGTGCAGCGCCAGCACCCGCCACGTCGCCCGGGCCGCCTCGGGGCCGGCGAGCCGCGCGTCGAGGGCGGCCAGCGCGGCGGGCAGGTCGTCGGCGCCGAGCTGGGTGTCGAGCCCGGCGACGAAGACCGGCCCCATCCGGTGGCCGAACGTGGGGCCCGGGGCCAGCCCGAAGGCGTAGAAGAGCGGTCCCCGGTCGTGGTTGCCCCGCACCGCGATCATCGGGGGCCACGGGGGCAGGCTGGCGAGGTAGGCCGGCCACTCGGCGGGGTCCTCGCCGTTCTTGACCAGATCGCCGGTGTTGAGCACGAAGGCCGGGGCGAGCGCCAGCGCCTCGCCGAGCATGCCCGGCCAGTAGGCCGAGGGGCCGACCCCGTCCACCGCCGCCCGGCCGTCGCCGAGGGCCACGAAGCGCAGCGGGGCGCAGGGGCCGGGGCGGGGCGGCACGTCGATGACGGTCGAGCCGACGGTCACCCGCCCGGCGGCGAGGCGCAGCGGGGGGCCCGAGGCGGGGCGGCCGTCGACGGCGACCGGGCCCTCGCCCTGCCAGCGCAGGGCCCAGCCGTCGCCGTCGGGCAGGATGCGGGCGCCCCACGGGCCGGCGTAGGTCGGCGGCGGGGGCGGCTCGACCGACGCCGCGAGGGCCACGGCGGCGATGCACAGCGCGATCGGGGCGGCGAGGCGGGGACCCATCGGGCCACGGTGCGCGGTGGCGGGGCGGCATGCCATCCGCAGATCTCCGGTGCGGGGACCCACATGACCCTACCTCTTGTCAGCCCGCCGCCGATTCCCGTATCGTCCGCCGACGCTCCCATCCCCCCGGACGACGCCCCATGTCCCAGCCGCCCGCGGACCCCGACGCCAGCCCGTCCCGCCCGGACGACGCGGCCACCGCCGGCCGGGGGTTTCTGGTCATCACCGCCGCCAAGCTGTGGTTCATGGTCGGCGGCGTCGCGATCAACTTCGGCCTGCCCTACATCTTCGGCAGCGCCTCGCTCTACGGCGACGGAGCCGACGGCCGCGCGCTCTACGGGCAGTACATCGACCTCAACAACACCCTCTCGATCCTGAGCATGGTGATGGTCACCGGGGTGATGCAGGCGGTGGCCCGCTTCGTCAGCGCCCGCCCCGGCGCCCCGCGGGGCATCGTGCATCAGGCGCGCAACATGATGCTGGTCGTGGGCACGCTCGTCGCGGGGGGCTTCATCCTGCTCGCGCCGTCGATCGCCGCCGCGCGCAACAACCCCGAGCTGGTGAACGGCTACCGCGCCGCGGGCGTGATCCTGTTCGCCTACGGCATCTACACGGTCTTCATCGGCACCCTCAACGGCCGCAAGCAGTTCTTCCGTCAGGCCCTCTTCGACATCGGCTTCACCACCCTCAAGGCGTCCCTGGTGCTCGGCCTCGCCGTCGCCGGGCTGGGGGTCATCGGCGCGTTCGGCGGCTTCGCGACCGCGGCGGTGATCATCATGGCGGTGGCCATCTGGCGGGTGGGGCGCGACCTGCCCGAGGGGCCCCGGGCCGACGGGCTGTACCGGTTCGCGGCGTGGGTGATGGGCTACACCCTGGTCTTCAACTTCATCTTCAAGCTCGACGTGGTGATGCTCAAGCCGCTGGCGGTCGACATGTATCAGGGCGCCGAGTGGCTGCTGGGCGGGGGCCTGCTGCTGGAGTGGATCCGGGAGCGGGCGGTCGAGGTCAGCGCCGACGGGCTGGTGGGCACCTACGGCCTCGCGCTCAACATCAGCCGGGTGCCGTGGCAGGCGACGATCGCGATCACCTTCGTCGTCTTCCCGATGGTCAGCGAGGCCACATTCGCGCAGGACCGGGAGCGCACCCGGCTCTACATCCGCCAGACGCTGCGCTACTCGATGATCCTGGTCGGGGCGGCGGCGGTGGTGCTCGTCGCGGTGCCCGAGGCGGTCTTCGGGCTCTTGCCCAAGAGCTTCGCCGACGGGGTGGTGGCCCTGGCGTGGCTGGCGCCGGCCTACTTCTGCTTCAGCCTGTTCAACGTGGTCAATACGCTGCTGATGTCGGCCGGGCGGGCCGATCAGGCGATGCTGGTGGGGCTGGCGACGATCGCCCTGGCCGCGGCGCTGTACACCCTGGTGCTGCCCGGCGCGGTGGGGCTGCACGACCTCTTGCAGCGCACCGGGATCTGCACCCTGGCCGCGTTCGCCTTCGGGCTGCTGGTGGGGCTGGCGCTCTTGTGGCGGCGCTACGGGCCCCCGGCGCCGCTGTCGACCACGCTGCGGGTGCTGGGCATCGGCGGGGCGCTGGTGGCCGCCGGGCTGTTCATCCCGCCGATGGGCCGGGTCGCCTCGCTGGGGGTCGCCGCGGCGGTGGGGGTCGGGTTCCTGGCGCTGCTGGTGGTCACCGGCGAGTTCGGCGCCGAGGACAAGGCCCGCCTGATGCGCATCATCCGCCGACGGAGGGGCTGAGCCATGCCACGCTGGATCGGGCGCTGGATCATCGGGGGGCTGCTCGTCCTGGGCGCCGCCGCCTGCGGCCCCCGGGATCGGGGCATCGACCTCAAGGAGGCCGTGCGCACCTACAACCAGCGGCTGCGGTGGAACGCCTTCGAGCAGGCCTCGGCCTTCGTCGCCGTCGAGAAGCGGGCCGAGTGGCTGGCCAACCGCACCGCGGGGTCGACCGGGCTGCACATCACCGACATCCAGATCGTGCGCCTGCAGAAGCCGGACGTCGACCAGAAGACGGTCGAGGTGCTCGTCGCCCTGAGCTGGTACCGCATGCCCCAGACGACGGTGCGCCGGGCGGTCTGGGCCCAGGTGTGGCAGGAGCAGGAGGCCCGCTGGCGGGTCATCGACGAGCGGCAGGTCGAGGATCCGGCGACGCAGGCCCCGCCCCCCCAGTGGCCGTGATCGACCTCTCCGGCCTCAACCCCGAGCAGCACCGGGCGGTGGTCACCACCGAGGGGCCCCTGCTGGTGCTGGCCGGCGCCGGCTCGGGCAAGACCCGGGTGATCACGATGCGCATCGCCCACCTGCTCGACCGGGGGGTGGCCCCGGGGCGCATCCTGGCGCTGTCGTTCACCAACAAGGCCGCCGGCGAGATGAAGGAGCGGGTCGAGTCGCTGTGCGGCCCCCGGGCCGAGGGCGCGGCGCTGTCGACCTTCCACGCGCTGGGGCTCAGGTTCCTGCGGGAGGAGTTCGCCGCCGCCGGGCTGGCCAAAGGCTTCACGATCCTCGACGAGGGCGACCAGGTGCACGCGGTGCGCGAGGCGCTGAAGAACCAGGGCTTCGACCTCGAGCGCTACGAGCCCAAGGCGGTGCACGCCCGGCTGAGCTGGTTCAAGGGGCGCCTCGCGGGCCCCAAGCCGGGGCACGGCGGCCTCGACGCGGTGGTGGCCCACGTCATGGGGCCCTACGCCGAGCGGCTGCGGGCGATGAACGCGGTCGACTTCGACGACCTCATCGTGCGCCCGTGGTGGATCCTGCAGAAGAACGCCGAGGCCGCCGGCCGCTGGGTGGGGCGCTTCGCCTACATCATGGTCGACGAGTACCAGGACACCAACCTGGCCCAGCTCGGCATGCTCAAGGCGCTGGTGCGGGGGCTGCCCAAGCCCAACATCTGCGTGGTGGGCGACGACGACCAGTCGATCTACGCCTTCCGGGGCGCGGTGGCGGCCAACATCCTCGGCTTCGACAAGCACTTCCCCGGGGCCCGCATCATCGCGCTGACCCGCAACTACCGCTCGACGAACAACATCCTGCGGGCGGCCAACGCGGTCATCCGCAACAACAGCCAGCGCCACGCCAAGGAGCTGTGGAGCGAGAACGGCGACGGCACGAAGCTGCGCTACCTGCTCGCCGACGACGGCGACGCCGAGGCCCACTTCGTGGCCACCGATCTGCTGCGGGCCCGCAATCGGCATCGGCTGGACTGGTCCGACTTCGCGATCCTGTACCGGACGAACGCCCAGAGCCGGCTCATCGAGGAGGCCATCCGGGCCGCCGACATCCCCTATCGCATCATCGGCGGGACCCGGTTCTACGACCGCAAGGAGGTCCGGGACCTCGTCGGCTACCTGCGGGTCATCGGCAACCCCTACGACGAGTCGGCCTGGCGCCGCATCGTCAACTACCCGCCCCGGGGCATCGGCGACCGCACGATCACCCGGATCGGGGACCTCGCCCGCGCCCGGGACGTGCCGTTCTTCCGGCTGGTGGAGGATCCGGCGCAGGTGCCGGGGCTCAAGGGCAAGGCCCGCGACGCGCTGGCCGAGCTGGCCCGGCTGGTGGACGACTTCCGCCGCCGCTTCGCCGCCGCCGGCGCCCCGCCGGGCGAGGTGTGCCGCCAGCTCGTGAGCACCGTCGGCTTCCGCAACCACCTGACCCGGCTCGAGGACAACATGCGCAAGGTCAACCAGCGCATGGACAACCTCGACGAGATCGCCGACGCGCTCGACGCCTTCCGCGAGCGCCGCCCGGAGAGCACGCTGGCCGACTTCCTCAGCCGGCTGAGCCTCGACAACCGCAAGGACGAGGGCGAAGGCGAGCACGTCGAGGAGGTCAGCCTGATGACGCTGCACGGCTCGAAGGGGCTGGAGTTCAGCGCGGTGTACCTCGTCGGCTGCGAGGAGGGCTTCCTGCCCAACATCCGCCGGCCGCGGGGCGAGCAGATGCGGCCGCCGACCGCCGCCGAGATCGCCGAGGAGCGGCGGCTGATGTACGTGGGCATCACCCGGGCGAAGCGGCGGCTGACGCTGACCGCGGCGAAGAAGCGGCTGAAGTGGGGCCGGACCCAGGCCCGCCGGCCGAGCCGCTTCATCGACGAGATCCCCGAGCAGCTCTTCGACGGCGGCCGGTCGGGCAAGGTGCGCGAGCTGACCGGCGACGCGCTGCAGCAGAAGGGCAAGGCCAGCTTCGGCGCGATGAGGGACATCCTGGGGGCCGGCCGGGAGGGTTGATCCCCGACCGCCGGGGTGCGGCCCCGGTTTTCTTTGCGAGCGCCGGGCCATCATCCCAATATGGCCGCCACAGGAAGGAGCCATGGCGAAGCCGAACATCCTGCTGGTCGACGACGACCTCCAGCACCTGCGGGTGATGGAGGTCTCGCTGCGCAACGCGGGGCACGCGGTCACCACCGCGACCGACGGGGCGGCGGCGCTGACCCGGGCCGCCGCGGTGACCCCCGATCTGATCATCGCCGACACGACCCTGCCGGTGCTCGACGGCTTCGGCCTGTGCGCCCGGCTCAAGCAGGACCCCCGCCTGGGGCGGGTGCCGTTCCTCTTCTTGTCGGAGGACGCCAGCGTCGAGAGCAAGGTGCGCGGCCTCGAGCTGGGCGCCGACGACTACCTCACCCGCCCGATCTACACCCGGGAGCTCGTCGCCCGGGTGCGCATGATCCTGCACAAGCAGGCCCGGGAGCGGGCCGAGCAGGCCCCCGCCCGGCGGCGCTTCTTCGGCTCGCTGGGCGACATGGGGGTCGTCGACCTGATCCAGACGATGTCGGTGGGCGAGAAGAGCGGCACGGTGCGCATCGACCGCCCGGGGCACCACGCGACGCTGTGGTTCGATACGGGGCACCTCATCGACGCCAGCACCGGCACCCAGCAAGGGGCCGACGCGGTCTACCGCACACTCACCTGGGAGACCGGCGACTTCGAGATCGACTTCCGCCCGCCGCAGCGGCCGACGGTGCTCGAGCCGCCCACCGCGGCCCTGCTGATGGAGGGCATGCGCCGGGTCGACGAGTGGAACCGCATCTGCGAGCAGCTCCCGGGGCTCGACGCGGTCTTCGAGGTCGATTACGAGGAGCTGGCCGACCGGCTCGCCGAGCTGCCCGACGAGGCCAACGCGCTGCTGCGCATGTTCGACGGGCGGCGCACCGCGCTCGACGTCATCGACGACGCCGACCTGCCCGATCTGGTCGCCCTGGGGCTGCTCAGCCGGCTGTACTTCGAGGGCATCATCCGGGTCGCCGAGGACGCCCGGCCCCGGGTGGCCAACGCCGCGCCGCTGACCTCGTCCCCGCCGTCGCCGGGGCCCGCCCCGAGCCTGGCCGACGCGCTCATCCGGCAGGCGACCGGGGGCTACCCGGCGGTCGACACCCCCCCGCCCGCGCCGCGGGCTCTGGAGCGGGTCGTCGAGCGCTCCATCGAGCGCCCGATCGAGCCCGATCCGCCCTCCACCTGGGGCGCGCTGGGCCAGAAGGCGACGCCGGCCCGGGTCGTCACCGCCCCCGAGCCCGAGATCTCGGAGCCCGAGGAGGACGACTTCCCGGCGCTGCCCGAGACCGACGCGGTGGCCGACGCGGCCCACGAGGGCGCGTTCTTCGATCTCGCGGGGGACGCGGTGGCCGAGGCGACCATCGCCGACGACCCGCTGCTCTTCGACGAGGAGCCGCTGAACCCGCCGCTGCCCCGCATCGCGTGGGTCGCCCTGGGCATCTTCGGCGCGGCGGTGGTGGGGGGCGTCCTGTTCTTCGCGCTGCGGGACGTCGTCGAGCCGATGCCGCTGCCCGAGCAGCCGCGCAACGGCGGCTGGCACCGGGCGCTGCTCGCGGCCCGGCCGCCGGTGGGCAAGGTCGACCCGATCGGCGGCGAGTGGCGCATCCCCAGCGAGCCGGGCGGCGGCGAGGCCCCGCCCGTCCCCCGCTTCGATCGGGCGGCCCCGGCGCCGGTCGAGGAGGGCCCGGACCCCGAAGCCCCCGAGGCCCCGCCCGAGCCGGCGCCGGCGCCGGCGGCCCGGACGGCCCCCGCGCCGGCCGCCGCGAAGCCCCGT
>JAUHYW010000025.1 GCA_030426085.1 bacterium
GGCACCTCGGGGCAGTTGTCTTCGAGGCCGCACAGGCCGTCCTCGTCGATGTCGATGCAGATGCCGCCCAGCGAGCGCTCGAGGGTCAGCAGGGCGAAGCCGTGGCTCGACTGCTGGGACCAGCCCCGGGGCGATCCGTTGGCCTGATTGCCCCAGGCCCCGTTGGGCTCCTGCCACTGCAACAGCGTGTAGGCGAAGTCGAAGTAGTGGCTGGGCGGCTCCTCGGGGTAGCCGAGCGCCACCGGGTCGCGGTCACCGAAGGCGTCGGCGTAGAGCGCTCCGCCCTGCCCGTCGTCCTCGGAGACCGTCAGCGCCTTCTCGGCGGCCCACAGGTAGTAGAACGTGCTGGTGGGGCTGAAGCCCCCGATCATGCTGTCGTAGGTGAAGTTCTGGCGCATCCAGCCCAGGGCCTCCTGAGCCCGGGGGTCGCCGGCCGGCACCTGGGCCAGCCGGTAGCACCACAGCCCCGAGGCGGTCATCGACGAGCTCGACGCGCTGTTGGGGTTGTACGACAGGCCGCCGTCGCCCTGCTGGTCGGCCATCAGGAAGTTGATCGTATTGCCGAGCACCGCGTCGGCCCCGTCGATGATGTTGGCCGCCGCCGAGAGGCCGGCCACGGCGAACTGGGTCGTCGAGAGGTCGCCCGAGTTGTTGGGCACGCTGTAGTTCCAGCCGCCGACGTTGTTCGGGGCCGCGTTGCCCTGGTTGTTCTGCAGCGCGACGACGTTGTTGGCGATGGCCTGGGTCACCGTGACCGGCGCCCCCACCTCGTCGGGCCCCCCGGTGGCGACGTAGGCCGAGAACGCCATCAGGTTGCCCCCGGTGACGTAGGTGTAGGTCCGGCCGTTGGGGTTGATGGTCGGCGGGTCGCCGTTGATGGCGTTGAGCACCAGCCGGATCATCATCGCCTGATCGGCCGGGTCGCTGTTCTGGAAGCCGAGCCCCCGCCCGTTGAAGCCGACCCCCGTCCGCTTCTCGAGGAAGGAGAGCAGCGCCAGGAAGTTGTGCCGGGCGTTGCCGTTCTCGACATCACCCCGGCCCGCCTCCTGATTGCGGTAGGCCTGCAAGCCGAGGTCGATCGCCTCGTCGACGGCGCACGCGAAGGGGGTGCCCTCGCACTGGGCGCTGGCGGTCGAGGCCGACAGGCAGGCGAGCGCCAGGATGCCGGCCGAGAGGATCAGCTTCTTGAGTATCATATCGGTCCGCCTGCACTTTTCGGGGGTGGAATGCATCATCTCATCGGCCGGCGCAATGGGGCAAGCACGGGCAGGCATCGGCGAGCCGGCGTTGCCCGACGACGTCGGGGGGCGGTATAGACGACAGCCCCTCGCGAGGAGTCCGATGACCCCCACCGCCGGCCTCGATCACCTGCGCCGCTACGCCCCCATCGTCGATGACATGCCCGCGTTCCTCGCTGCGGCCGGCGCCCCCCTGCCCCGGGTCGTGTGGAGCAACCCCCTGCACGGCCCCCTCGACCGGACCGACGCCCGCATCGTCGAGCTGTGCCCCGAGGCCCGCCCCGTCGGCTGGCGACCCCATACGTGGCGCCTGCCCCCCGAGACCCTGCCCGGACGCTGGCCGCTGCACACCATCGGCGGCATCTACGGCCAGGAGGAGGCCGCCCTGTGGGCCGGCGATCTGGTCGGGGCCCGCCCCGGCGAGCGGGTCGTCGACCTGTGCGCCTCGCCGGGCGGCAAGACGGCCCAGATGGCGATCTCGATGGCCGACCGGGGCACGCTGATGGCCAACGACCGCATGATGGGGCGCATCCCGGCGCTGCGGCGGACCCTCGACCGGCTGGGCATCACCTGCGCGGTCGTGACCCGGCTCGACGGGGTGCACTTCCCCCGGCCCGAGGGCGGCGCCGATCGGGTGCTCGTCGACGCGCCGTGCACCTGCGAGGGCACGACCCGCAAGTCGGCCGGCGGCCGGCGGGCGGCGCCCGGCGAGGGCTATCGCCACAGCATCGCCCAGGTGCAGCGCGCGCTCTTGCGGAGCGCGGTGCGCATCGCCCGCCCGGGGGCCACGATCGTCTACGCCACCTGCACCTATGCCCCCGAAGAGAACGAAGGCGCGCTCGACGCGCTCGACCCCTCCGAGGTCGCCATCGAGCCGCTCACCCCGCCGCCGGGCCTGAAGACCTGCCCCGGCGTCCCCGAGTGGGGCGGGGTCTACTTCCGCCCGGACGTGGTGCACGCCGCCCGCATCTGGCCCCATCACAACGACACCGGAGGCTTCTTCGTTGCCCGCCTGCGCCGACTTTGAGCCGCTGCCCGACCAGGGGCTCGTGCCCCGCTACTGCGCCGAGCGGTTCGGCATCGACCCCGCCGTCTTCGCCGGGCACGTCTTCTGGCGCCGCGCCGGCAGCCGCCTGATCCGGATCGCCGACCGGGGCTGCCGGCCCCCGCCGGGGGTCGGGGTGGACTCCATCGGCATGCAGGTGATGCGCCGCCCGCCGCCCCGGGGCAAGCTCACCAGCGTCTTCTTGCAGCGCTTCGCCGCCGGCGCGACCCGCAACGTCTACCGGCTCGGGGACGCCGAGGCGCTCCGGTTCATGGCCCGGGAGACCGTGTCGATCACGCCCGTCGACGACGCCTCGGGTTACGCGGTGGTCATCGGCCCCGACGGGGTGCTCGGCTGCGGGCGGGTGGTCGGCGAGCAGCTCCACTCCGAGATCCCCCGGGCGTGGCTGCACGACGCCTGACCCCCGGCCCGACCGCGCCTCGGATCGGGCCTTCGAAAACAAAAACGCGCCCCGGAGGGCGCGTCTTCGTGCGGTCGCCGCCGGAGCGGCGATCGGCTCACATGCGCTTGAGCACCAGGGTCTGGTTGCCCTGCTTCATGGTCAGCTTGTCGCCGTCCACGGTGAAGGTCATCTCTTCCTTCTTGGCCTTGTCGCCCTCGCCCTCGGTCATCTCGACGGTCAGGGTGTTGCCCTCGGTCTTGGTGACCTTGTAGGCGCTCTTCTCTTCCTTGTCGCCCATCTTGGCGATGGCCTGGCCGTCCTTGGTGAACTCGAACGACATGTTGCCGAGGAACGCCTTGGCCTGCTCCATGGCCTGCTTCTTGGCGTCTTCGGGCATGTCCTTCATCTTGGGGTCGGCGGCCATGGTGGCCTCGAGATCCATGCCCCACTTGCCCACGATCTTGTCCTCGGCCTTGCCGGAGCAGGCGACGAGGAACATGCCGAAGGTGAAGGCGATGACGGACAGGATGGCGATGCGGCGGTTGAACATGACGGTTCCCTCGAAATCAGGTGTCTCGAGCCGCCCAGGGCTCGGGGCGTTGGCGTCTCAATCGCGACCCCGCACCATACGAGGCCGTCCCAGCAACGAGCCGCGACGCTAGTTTGCCGTCACCGGGCTGTCAAGTCTCCCGTGCGTCCGGCCGGTCATTTCATCGCCCCGGAGCGCCCTGGGCGCCCGATCCGACCCGCACGAGAGGCAGCGTGCGCGCGCCCCGCGTCATACCCATGCGATCACCATACGGACGCAGTCTGATCCAGTCGACCGCGCCGTCGGGCGCCGTGGCCCGCAGCACCAGCGCCCCCCGCTCGACCCCCTCGGCGACGCAGCGGTGCACCCGCTCGCGCCCGGTGATCCGCCGCACGCAGCGCCCCGGCTCGAAGACGAAGCGGGTCTCGCCGACCATGCCCCGGGCGATGGGGTCGAGCGCCGCCCGGGCCGATCCACCCACCCCGGCCAGATCGGGGTCGGCCAGCCACGCCGCCGGATCCACCGCCCAGACACCCCGCGCCTGCTCCTCGAGGGACGGGCTGCAGCCGAGCAGGGCCAGCGCCACCAGCGAGGCGCGCCACACGCCGTCAGAACCCGTTGAGCAGCTCGGGCAGCTCCGCGGGGTCGACCGGATCGACCAGCGGCGCCCCCGGCACGACCGGAACCAGCACCTCGAACAGGATCTCGCTGCGGTACCACAGCGTCAGCCGCAGTACGTAGGTCTGCCCATCGACCAGCCGCCCGGGGGGCACGTCCAGCGTGCGCCGCCGCCCGGGCAGCTCGCTGTGCACCAGGACCTGGGTGATCGGCGCCCCGTCCTCGGTCAGCCCCTCCGCCTCGCGCATGACGTCCTGCTCGGCGGCCAGCTCGGTCCGATCGGGGTGGAACAGCGCGTAGCGCCAGGTGATCGCGTCGACCCCCTCGGGATCGACGATGCCCAGCAGGTAGACGAAGAGGAACTCCAGCCGCCCGCTGCCGTCAGGGGCCCGCTCGAGGGCGGCGAAGGTCACCCGCCCCCGCATCTCGCGCACGCTCTCGCCGCTCTCGACCGCCTCGCCGAGCTCGTCCTTGATGATGTAGCGTTCGGCGTCGCAGCCGGACAGGGCGCCCGCGAGAAACGCGGCGACCAGGAGCGGCATCAGTGACGGGGCGCGCGGCATCTTCGACCTCCGGGGCATCCAATGTATCCGGCGGGCGGCGCCGATCCAATCGACCGGGCGCTCGGGCGTGGCAATTCGGCCCCCGAGCGGGTAGAACCGGTATTCCCCGTACGCGGAGGTGGCGTCCGATGGCGACCCTGGCCGACATCCTGCTCACACCCGGGACCCGACCGGCGCTGGTCCGGGACTGCGAGACGCTCATCGAGCAGGAGGTGCGCGACAAGAAGGGGGTCTCCGGGCTGGCCATCAAGGCCGGCTTCAAGACCGTGCGCGCCTTCAAGCCGGGCATCATCCCCGACGTGGTCGACCTGCTGCTGCCGGAGTTCGTCGAGGCGCTCGAGCCGTTCCACGCCGAGTTCGAGGCGCAGGGCGGGGGCGACTTCGCCGCCCACTGCGTGGCCCATGGCGACCGCATCGCCGAGGCCCTGCTCGGCATCACCGATCGACGCGCGGCGAAGAGCAAGCACCGCACGCTGGTCAAGGCCTACCACAAGCTGCGCCCCCGGGCCCACGACCAGGTCGTCGCGGCGATGCCCCGCCTCGGCGCGCTGCTGGTGAAACACGGGCTCTAGGTCACCCGAGGAGCGATCGATGGACGACGGCACCACCCACATGAGCCGCCACGCCGCCGAGCACGGCGCGCAGGCCACCCGCAGCGGCGAGGACGGACTGGCGTGGTTCGGGCGCTTCGGCGTCGACCGACAGATGCTGCGCACCGCCTTCGACAAAGCGCTGAGCCGGGGCGCCGACTGGGCCGAGCTGTTCTTCGAACACCGGGTCAGCCATCACCTCGGCCTCGAAGACGGCGCGGTCAACCGGGCCTACACCGCCGTGGCGCTGGGGGTCGGGGTGCGGGTCGTCAAGGGCGACCAGACCGGCTACGCCTACACCGAAGAGCTGACCCGCGAGGCGGTCGCCGACGCGGCGGGCATCGCCGCGGTCGTCGCCGACGGCCCCGCCCGGGACGGCCCCACCGCCTTCACCGCCACCCCCCTGCCCGACCGGTACCCGGTGAAGCAGCCGTGGTCCAGCGTCGGCGTCGCCGAGAAGATGCCGGTGCTCACCCGGATCAACGAGGGCGTCTTCGCTCGCGATCCGCGGGTGGTCAAGGTGCAGGTGGGCTTCGCCGACAGCCAGGGGGCCATCCTCGTCGTCGACAGCACCGGCCGGATGAGCTTCGACCGCCAGCCCATGACCCGGATGACGGTGAGTTGCACCGCCGAGAACGGCGGCCGGCGGGAGAGCAACTTCCACAACCTCGCCGGGCGGGAGGGCTTCGAGTTCTTCACCGACGCCCGCGTCGAGCACCTCGCCGACGAGGTCGTCGCCCGCACCGCGTTCCTGTTCGAGGCCACCCCGGCCCCCGCCGGCACCTTCCCGGTGGTGCTCGGGGCCGGCTCGTCGGGCATCCTGCTGCACGAGGCCATCGGGCACGGCATGGAGGCCGACTTCAACCGCAAGGGCATCTCGGTCTACAGCGACAAGCTCGGCGAGATGATCGCGCCCAGAGAGGTCACCATCGTCGACGACGGCACTCAGCCCCACACCCGGGGGGCGATCAACGTCGATGACGAAGGGGTCGAGGCCCAGCGCACCGTGCTCGTCGAAGAGGGCCGCCTGCGGACCTACATGCACGACCGCATCAGCGCGAAGCATTACGGCGTCGAGCCCACCGGCAACGGCCGCCGGCAGTCGTTCCGCCACCCGCCGGTGCCCCGGATGCGCAACACCTACATGCTGCCCGGCCCCCACGACCCCGAAGAGATCATCCGCTCGGTGAAGAAGGGGGTCTACGCCCAGACCTTCACCAACGGGCAGGTCATGATCGGGGCCGGCGACTTCACCTTCTACATCAAGACGGGCTACCTCATCGAAGACGGGAAGCTGACCCGCCCGATCAAAGACACCAACATCATCGGCAACGGCCCTCAGGTGCTGGCCGACACCGACATGGTGGGCGATGACTTCGCGTTCGACGAGGGCGGCTGGACATGCGGCAAGGACGGCCAGAGCGTGCCGGTCTCGCTGGGCATGCCCACCGTGCGGGTCAAGTCCATCACGGTGGGCGGGGTGAACGGATGAACACGCTGATGGAGGCCGCCCGAGCGGCGGCGAAGCTGGCCGAGAAGTACGGGGCCGACGACTCGGCGATCGCGGTGTCCCGCTCGCGGGGCGTCGACATCGAGTGGCGCGACGGCAAGGTCGAGCGGGTGCAGGAGCGCACCCGGCGCAGCCTCGGGGCGAGCATCTACGTCGACGGACGCTACAGCGCGTCGAGCACCAACGACCTGCGGCCCTCGGCCCTCGACGCGTTCATCGCCGAGGCGGTGGCCAACACCCGCCTGCTCGAGCCCGACCCCCACCGGGGCCTGCCCGACCCCGAGCGCTACGCCGGCCGGGCCGAGGTGGACCTCGACCTCGCCGACCCCGAGTGGGCGAAGATGGACGGCGCCGGCCGCAGGGCGCTCGCCGAGCGGCTCGAAGCCCTCGCCCGGGACGGGGCCGACGATCTGCCGATCGTGTCGGTGGCCGCCTCGGTGGGCGACAACCACGGCCAGAGCGCGCGCATCCACAGCAACGGCTTCGAAGGCGAGCGGGAGGGCACGAGCAGCGGCTACTCGGTGGCGATCACCGTCAAGGACGAAGACGGCCGCCGCCCGCTCGGCTGGGCCTACAGCTACCGCCGCCACCGGGCCGACCTCGACCCGCCGGCGCAGATCGCGGCCCGGGCCCGGCAGAAGGCCGCCGCCCAGCTCGGCGCCGGGCGGGTCAAGACCGGGCGCTATCGGGTCGTCGTCGAGAACCGGGCCATGCCTCGCCTGCTCGGGGCCTTCCTCGCCCCGCTCTCCGGCCCCGCCCTCCAGCAGCGGCGCAGCCTGTGGGAAGGCAAGCTCGGCGAGCAGATCGCCAGCCCGGTGCTCACGCTGCACGACGACCCCCACCGGCCCCGGGGGCTCTCCTCGGCGCTGTGGGACGGCGACGGCTTCGCCACCCACCGCCGCCCGATCATCGAAGGCGGGGTGCTCGCGACCTACCTGATCGACCAGTACTACGCCCGCAAGATGGCGGTCGAGCCCACCGGCGGCAGCACCCACGGCCTCGACTGGGCCTATGGCGACCGGGGCCTCGACGCGCTGATCGCCGACGTCGACGAGGGCGTGCTGATCGACCGGTTCCTCGGGGGCAACAGCAACCAGACCAGCGGCGAGTTCAGCTTCGGCTGCGCCGGCCGCATGATCCGGGGCGGGCAGCTCGCCGAGCCGGTGGCCGAGATCAACCTCGCCGGCAACCTCGCCACGCTGTTCACCCGGCTGATCGAGGTCGGCGACGACCCCGACCCCAACCGCAGCAGCCGCTGTCCGAGCGCCGTCTTCGACGGACTCCAGCTCGGCGGCGCCTGACCGGACGCCGACCCTCACCGGCTGATCTATCTCGAGCAGGCCGCCCGCTCTATCTCGAGCAGGCCGCCCGCGGCCTCGCCCGCTTCGGCCCCGCTGGCGCCGGTGCTCGGCTCGGTGACCCGCTACCTGGCCCGCACCGCGCTGGGCGCCGACGCCCGGCTGGACCCACCGGCGTCTCGCTGCTCCAGTGCACGGCGTCTCGCTGCTCCAGGCTGCGCTCGGTGCTTGCGACCGGGCGCGCAGCGAGGCCGAGCAGAGGTTCATCATCGACCGCGCCGCCCGCTGGCTGGCGACCCTGCGCCCCGCCAGCCCGGATGCCGGACCGGACGCCGCCGTGGCCGGCGCCCCGAAGCCGCCGCCGCGCTCGCCGCCTCGCGCCCGCTGCGGGTCCCCGACCCGTGGCCCGAGCGCCCCCGGGGCGAGGCGCTGATCCGCCACGCGCTCACCCGCCGCTGACCCATCTCGCGGCGGCAGCCACTTTTCTCTTGACGGGCATATCGGACCGTGGCTACCAATACCCCCGAGAGGCATGTGCCTCGATGACTCGCTGCACGGAAGCCACCATGTCCCGCCCCGTCGCCCACTACAGCTCGAAGCCCGCGCGCGGATTGCAGCCGCGCGTGGCGCGCGATCTGCTCGAAGGCGGCCCCGGCGGGCCTCGGTAGCCATCTGCGCATGGCCGCCCGGACGCCCGCCGCTCTCCCGAGCCGCGGGCGTTTTGCGTTTCAGGGGTCGGCGCGTCCGGCTCGCCCGAGAAATCCCACTCATGGCACCATGGGATGGCACCGGTGTGCCACCTCCATGACATATCAGAACCACTTCGCCGAAGGGAGGCACCGATGGACGTGCTCGTCCTCACCCACGCCTGGCGCCCGCTGCGCCGCATCTCGTGGCAGCTCGCGTTCCAGTGGATCTTCGCCGGCCGGGCCGAGGTCATCGAGACCTACCCCGACCGCACCGTGAACTCGGCCCGCCGGGCGTGGCCGATGCCCTCGATCGTGCGCTTCCTGCGCCGGGTGAGACGCCGGCTCAGACCCCGGCGCATCACCTTCAACCGGCGCAACGTCTGGCTGCGCGACCGGGGTCGGTGCCAGTACTGCGACCAGCGGGTGGCCTCCGACGCGTTCACCTACGACCACATCGTGCCCCGCAGCCGGGGCGGCGACACGTCGTGGGGCAACATCGTCGTCGCCTGCCTGCCATGCAACCAGTACAAGGCCGACCTCACCCCCGAGGAGGCCGGCATGCGCCTGCGCCGGACCCCGGTCCGCCCCCGCGCTCTGCCCGACCGCGCGGCCACCGACCTGCGCTGGCGGGCGGGCATGCCCACGTCGTGGCGGGACTACCTCGGCACCGTCGCCTGGTGGACCGACGCGCTGGAGTGACCGCCCGCGGCCTGGGCCCACCCCGTAGCCCGCTGCCCGGATGGTCGGGCAGCGGCTCGATCTGCTGTACACTCTCCCGGCGAGTCCACCGGCGCGGGAGGGCACGGCAGGGTGAAGCTCGAACCCGGCTTGTACGAAGCGATCATCACCGAGGCCATGCACCGGGGGCTCGACGAGCGGGCCGAGCGTCGGTCGCTGACCGAGCACGACGGTCGGCGGCTGGCCGACCACCTCGCCCATCGACTCCGGGCGGCGCTCGACGCCCTTCCAGGGGGGCGGGATCCGACGCGCCAGGTCGCGCTGATCAACGAGTTGGTGGGCGTCATCGAGCGCCACGCCCGGGGCTTCCCCGCCGAGGACGACGCCGTACGTCCCGAGCTGCTGACCGCCATCCGCCCCGGCGAGGACCCGCCCCCGCCCCGGCCGCAGCTGCCGCTCTCCGAGTCGGGCCTCTACATTGGCGCCAACCGCGAGCGGCGCCTGGATCGGGCCCTCGATCTGGAGATCCGCTCGGCGGACCGGGTCGACCTGATCTGTGCTTTCCTGTTCTGGAGCGGCTACCGCACTGTCCGCTCGGCCATCCGGGATCATCTCGCCGCCGGCAAGCCGATGCGGGTGCTGACGACGGTCTACGGCCGGGTGACCCAGTCCAAGGTGCTCGACGACCTGACCGCGCTGGGCGCCGACGTCCGGGTCTCCTACGAGACCGGGAGCACCCGCCTGCACGCCAAGGCGTGGCTGCTGCACCGCGACTCCACCTTCTCGACCGCCTTCGTCGGCAGCTCCAACCTCTCGCACACCGCGCTGACCTCGGGCCTCGAGTGGAACGTGCGCCTCTCGCAGGTCGAGAACGGGGGCGTGCTGCACGCGCTCGCCGGCGCCTTCGACAATCACTGGCACGATGAAGAATTCCGTCCCTATCAACCCCAGGAGTTCGCCGAGGCCATGGCCGCGCTGCGGGGCCCGCACCTGCGAGCGGTCTTCTCTCTTCGCGCCCGCCCGTATCAGTCGATCGTGCTCGAGCGCCTCGACGCCGAGCGCACGCTGCACGACCGACACCGCAACCTGGTCGTGGCGGCCACCGGCACCGGCAAGACGGTGGTCGCCGCCCTCGACTATCGCCGGCTGTGCGCCAAGGCGGGGCGTCGCCTGCGGCTGCTCTTCGTGGCCCACCGGCGAGAGATCCTGCATCAGTCGCTGCACGTCTTCTGCCACGCGATGTCCGACGGAGCGTTCGGCGAGGTGTGGGTCGACGGCCAGCGCCCGCACCGCAACGAGCACGTCTTCGCGTCGATCCAGTCGCTGCACCGGGCCGACGTCTCGTCGATGTTCGACCGCGAGCACTTCGAAGTCGTTGTCGTCGACGAGTTCCACCACGCGGCGGCTGACACCTACGACGCGCTTCTGCGCTGGATCCGGCCGGTGGAGTTGCTGGGCCTGACCGCAACGCCGGAGCGGGCCGACGGGCGCTCGGTGCTCGAGTGGTTCGACGGCCGGATCGCCAGCGAGCTGCGGCTGTGGGACGCCATCGATCGCGGCTTCCTGGTGCCCTTCCAATACCTCGCGGTGGCCGACGGCACCGACCTGCGCGGCGCGTGGGCCCGGGGTCGCGGCCGCTACGACGTGCGCCGGCTGACGAACCTGTACACCGGGCACCACGCGCGGGCCCACCTGATCGTCGAGGCGGTGCGGGGCCACATCGCCGATCCCGTCAGCATGCGGGCGCTCGGATTCTGCGTAGGTGTCGATCACGCCCGCTTCATGGCCGACGCCTTCCAGCGAGCGGGTATCCCATCGGCCGCCGTGCTCGGCGAGTCCTCACCCGCCGAGCGGGACACCGCCATCGGTGCGCTGCGGGACGGCGCGCTGGCGTGCATCTTTGCGGTCGACGTCTTCAACGAGGGGGTCGACATCCCGGAGGTGGACACGGTGCTCTTCCTGCGCCCCACCGAGAGCGCGACCATCTTCCTGCAACAACTCGGCCGCGGGCTCCGGAGGGCCGAAGGCAAGCGCTGCCTGACCGTGCTCGACTTCGTGGGCCAGCCCCACGAGGGCTTCCGCTACGCCGATCGCTTCCGAAGCCTGCTCGGCCGGGTGGGTCGCAGCGAGCTGAAGCGTCAGGTGCGAGCCGGCTTCCCCTATCTGCCAGCGGGCTGCTCGATCCAGCTCGACCGCCGCAGCCAGGAGATCGTGCTCGACAACATCAGCCGCAGCCTGCGCCTCGATCGGCGATCGCTGGGGCGCGAGCTGCGCGACTCGGGCGCGACGACCCTGGGCGGCTTCGTCGACGCCGCAGGGCTCGCGCTCGAGGATCTGTATCGCGGCGGGCGCACGTTCTCCGACATCGCGCGGGCGGCGGGCCTGGCGGTGGCGCCGCCCGGGCCATCCGAGGCGCGCATCGGCCGGGGGCTCGGGCGCTTGATCCACGTCGACGACCCGCTGCGGCTCGAGGGATGGAGCCGCTGGCTCGACGATGCGCGGCGGCCCTGTCCACCCCGGCTCCGGTCCATGCTGTTGACCACGATCTTCGGCGCGACGGCGGTGGCCGATCCGGACGCTGCCATGCGGACGCTGGCCGGGCATCCGGCGCTGATGACCGAGCTGCGGGCGCTGCTCGAGCTGATGACCGAGCGCACCGACCACCGCACCCTGGCCTGGATGAACCGAGCGAAGCTGCCGCTCCAGCTCCACGCGCGCTACCGGCTCAACGAGATCATGGCTGCGATGGGCGACGTGCGCGGCGGGCGGCTGTACCTGCCCCGAGAGGGGGTGCACTATGACGCGGCGTCCAACTGCAACCTGCTCTTCGTGACCGTCGACAAGGACGCGGACGCGTTCTCGCCGTCGACGATGTACGCCGACTATGCCCTGGGCCCCTCCCGCTTCCACTGGCAGTCGCAATCGGGCACCCGCCCCTCCGATACCAAGGGGTTGCGCCATGTCGAGCACGTGGAGCGGGGCATCACGCCGCTGCTCTTCGTTCGCCCACGCAAGCAGGACGACCGCGGGGTGAGCATGCCCTACAGCTTCCTGGGGCCGGTGCGGATCGAATCGTGGTCTGGGGAGCGGCCGATGGACGTGGTGTGGTCACTCGCCCACCCCATGCCGGCCGACCTGCTCACAGCCGCCCGGGTCGTGGCGTGAGGCGCCTCACCCCGACCGCCGGTCGCCCCCTCACCCCGCCCGCCCGAGCTGCTTGCGCATCGTCCGGGCCGTCAGCCGGTTGAACAGCCGCAGCACCGGGCGGGGCGTCACCCGGCCCAGGTTGATCATCAGCCACGCCATCGCCCCCGGGATCACCAGCGGCTTGCTGCGCTCCAGCCCTCGGATGCCGACCCGGGCGCAGCGGGCGGCGTCGATCTCGACGAAGGCCGGGGTCGACAAGCCGAACGGGTTCTCGGCGACCGCCTCGAACTCGGTGGCCACCGGCCCCGGGCAGAGCTGGGTCACCGAGATGCCCAGCCCGGCGACCTCGGCCCGCAGGGACTCGGTGAAGCCGTCGACGTAGTGCTTGGTGGCCACGTAGGCGGCGAACATCGGCATCGGGACCAGCCCGAAGCCGCTGCTCACGTTGAGGATCGCGCCCCGCTTGCGGGCGACCATCGCCGGCACGACCGCCCGGGCCATGGCGGTGAAGCCCAGCACGTTGACCCCCAGCATGCGGTCGACCTTGCCCGGATCGGCCGTCTCGAGCGGGCCGATGTCGCCCATGCCGGCGTTGTTGATGAGGACGTCGATGCGCCCGAAGCGGGTGACCACCTCGCTGACGAGGTTGCGGGCCCGCTCGCCGTCGGTCAGGTCGCAGGGGCAGACGGCGACCGTCAGCGAGGGGCGGACCTCGCGCAGCTCGTCGGCGAGGGCGTCGAGGCGCTCTTTGCGCCGGGCGACGAGGATGAGCACCTCGGCCCGGGCGGCGAGCTGGCGAGCGAACTCGGCGCCGATGCCCGACGAGGCGCCGGTGACGATGACGATGCCTTCGATGGGGGCTCTCATGGGGCCGACGATACGGCATCCCGGCCCCCGGGGCGAGGGGGGATCAGGGCGAGTAGGGGTCGCCGAAGTTCATCATCGGCGAGAGGTCGGCCATGATCTTGAGCAGCTCGAGGTGATCGTAGAGCCAGGCCCGGGCGGTGGCCCGCAGCGGCTCGGGGAACTCGGGGGTGCAGTCGTCGTCGACGCTGGTGCTCAGCCCGTCGGCGTCGCACAGGTCCGAGTTGCGGTAGAGCCGCTTGGCCCGCTCGATGACCCCCTGCCCGGCGCCCATGCGGTCGTCGTAGCGCAGCGCGGCGTAGACCATGCCGGTGCTGGGGTCGGTGAAGGTCACCATCCGGTCGTCATCGAGGTTGGGCGCCGCGCCGGTGCCCAGCACGAAGATGCGGGACTCGTCGCGGAAGCTCTGGTCGTAGTTCTCGAAGAACCGGGCCTGCCCCAGCACCTGCCAGTAGAGCTGCACCGTGAAGGTGGCGTAGGGGTCCATCGGCCGGTCGTGGCTCTCGGTCAGCGGCCCGGCGTAGTTGGGCCACACCAGCTCGCCGTCCTCGAGGTGGGGGGCCACCTGGCGGAAGTCGCCGTTGGTCAGCGCGGCGCTGATCTTGGCGATCTGGTCGGGGAAGGTGCTGTAGAAGCTGACCTCCCACTCCCGCAGATCCTCGGGCGACGAGCGGGCGACGAAGTTGGTCTCGGAGTCGCTCAGGGCCTCGATGGCCATGATCTTGTCCAGATAGAAGCCGACGTGGTGCAGGCACTCGTGCCAGAAGTAGCCGCACTCCCGGTCGCCGGTCTGGAAGCTCCAGTCGGTCGAGAAGTAGCGCCCCATGGTCACGTCCACGTTCGGCTGGCCCAGGCTGCCCACCTTGGCCATCTGGGGGATGCCGTCGGGGGTGTAGCGGTTGAGGCCGTAGTTGCCGACGTCGGGCATCAGCACCGTCTGGATCAGGTAGTTGAACGCGTTCTGCACACCCCAGGTCTTCATGCCCCAGCCGTCGACCGGGTCGGTGTAGAACCGCTGCATCTGCTCGGGGCTGTAGAACTGGGGCAGCAGCGCCGCATACAGGCCGTAGAGGTCGTGCCACTTCTTCATGCGGTTGTAGATCCGGCCGTACCACCGCGAGACGTAGTTCATGTGGGTGTTGCTGACGCTGCCCCGGGGGAAGCTGCGCTGGATGTACCAGGTGTTGAGGTCGTCGATGATGTTCTTCATCCGCTCGCCGGGGTCGGCCCCGAAGTCCCGGGTGAGGCACGAGTCGCTCAGGTTCGCCCGGCTGTGCGAGCAGTAGATGTAGGGCACCCGCACCTTCTCTTCACCGTCGACCGTCGCGGTGCTGAAGTCGGGGGAGAACGCCTCGACGTCCACCAGCCGGCGGTTGCTGTCGGCGTACATCAGCTCGCCCATCTGGTTGTAGAAGGTGGTGTAGTGCACCGCCGTGGGGCCCGAGTTGGCGAAGCGGATGATCTCACCGTCCCGCTCGAACCACTCCCGGAAGTCGCTGACCGGCATCTCGCCGTGGTTGTCGAAGACCTCGATCTTGCCGGCGTAGCCGAAGAGGATCGCCGCCCGGTCGTACTTGCCGATGCCCTGGCCGTCGATGGTGTAGCGGCCGGCGTAGTCCATCACCGAGCTGTAGGCGTGGTTGTAGAGCTTGGCGTCGATCTCCGCCTCGGTGATCGGATCGTGGCCCTCGGCCCGGGGCCCGACGTGGCCGTCGTCCCGGATGTGCCAGTACTCGTCGTGGTAGTTGATGGTGTCGTCCGACCCGCCGAAGTTGTGCATCAGGCCCAGGCTGTGGCCCACCTCGTGGGCCAGCACCGCGGTGTAGATGGCGGTGCGGGCGGCCTCGTAGACCTCCTCGGGGCTCTTGCCCTTGAGGTCGCGGGCCAGCCCCATCAACGCGTCGTCGGCCATCTCGGGCAGGTACTTGTTGTAGCGGGCGGCCAGATCGGTCCGGATCTGCTCCCGCTGCTTCATGAGCTGGCCCAGGCCGCCGCGGGCGACGCTGACCTGATCGAGCACCTCGTCGGTCAGCGGCATGTGCGGGTCGTGGCCGGTGGCGGCGAGCAGCTCGTTGTCGATGAGCAGATCCTCGATGTAGGTGTCGCGGAGCTGAGCCAGCCGGCCGGCCGAGCTGTTGCGGGCGCCGCTCATCAGGCCGAGGCGGTGCATGTGCTCGAAGTGCGGCTCGAGGAAGGCGTCGACCCCGTTCTCCTCCATGAAGGCCTCGTCGGCGGGGGTGATCTGGTAGCGCTGACCGGCCCAGAACTGCGCCGCGGCGCCGGTGGTCATCTGCTCGACCATGTAGCCGGCGTCATCGAGCCCGAAGGTGGTCGACAGGGCGCTCGGATCGTCCTGCACCGCGTCCCGCCAGCCGCTGAGGTCGACCCCGTCGATGTACTCGGTCGGGTCGCGGTCGCCGTTGAGCAGCTCGAGCATCTCCTGGACCTGATAGGCGGCCAGGTTGTTGTGGTGGTAGACGTAGCCCATGCCGCTGATGATCTCGCCGGTCTCGGGGTCGTTGTTCGACGGCCCGAGGCCCAGCAGGCCGTAGGTCATGTACTTGGGCACATACGCCATGAACGAGTAGCGGATGTCTCCCAGCCGGGGCGAGCTGCCGGGCAGGCCGCACTCGGCGGGGTCGCCGGCCTTGACCGGGTTGTTCTCGCACAGAATGAACGCCCGACCCTCGGGGCGGTGGCCGAGCGCCTCGACGGCGTCGGTGAAGACCCGGTTCCACTGGTCGGCCACGTCGCGGGCGATGGGCTTGAGGTCGGCGGGGAAGTCGCGGTTGACGTGGTACACCACCGGCCGCAGCTCGCGCTCGGCGTAGGGGATGGGCTCGCCGTCCGCGTCCCACCACTGCTTCCAGATGTTGTGCCGGTTGAGGAATCGCTTCTTGGTCTGCTGCCGGATGCCGGTCTGGGGGTCGTAGACCATGCGATCGGTGGTGAAGTAGCCGAACACCTCGGTCGACTTGCCCTTGTAGGGCAGCGGCTCGTACTGGTGGTCGGGGTCGATCTTCTTGAAGCTGTTGCGGATGGTGAACTCACCCGCGCCGCACTCATCGAACTCGTTGCCGAACAGCCAGCACACCGGGATGGTGCCGTAGCCCGGGTAGTCGAAGGTGCCCGCCTTGGCGAACAGCTTGTTGGTGATGTCGAAGTAGCTGCCGTCGGTGGCGAAGTGCGGCGCGTCGGGGTGCCGCTCGCCGGTGTCGGGGTCGATCTCCTGCACGTAGTACGGGACCGGCTCGACCGAGGCCGCCTCGAACGACATCGCGTAGTTGTGGACCTTGTTCTCCGACCAGTCGACGCGGATGTAGTCCCGCTCGTACCACGGCCGGTCGCGGGTGTTCTCCTCGCGGATGTTGAGCTGCTCGCCGGTGGTCGGGTTGTAGGCGTTCTGGATGTCGAAGTGGCTGAGGATGCGGTACGCGGCGACCACCTCGCCCTCGTAGTCCTCGCCCTCCTCGGCCTTGAGGTCGGCGCCCTCGATCAGCTCGGTGGTGCGGCGGGCGTACAGCCAGTTCTCCTGGATGTCCCACCGGATCTTGCGCATGCCACCGTGGTCGGTGTCGCCGACGTGGGTGAAGCCGTTGGCGGCGGGCACATCCACGACGGTGCGCACGTAGTACCACTCGCCGGTGAACGTGGACTTCTCGAGCGCGTTGGGCTGCACCCGGTCGATCACCGGGCGATCCTCGGCGCAGCCGAAGGCGGTGAGGGCGAGCAGCAGCGCGCCGAGCACGCCGATCGGATAGCGGGGGGTCATCATCCCTCCTTGGCGGTGAACAGGCCGGCGACGTCGAGCCGAAGGTCGAGGTAGGCCTGGGTGTAGCGGTTGTAGAACGGGGCGTAGGCCGTCTGATCGGGCGCGAGCTGGGGGTGGAAGCTGGACATGCCCAGCCCCACCGAGAAGCCGCGGAACGGCCCGAAGGTCAGCTCGGCGTCGGCGCTCTGGGCGTAGCGCTCGTGGGCCGGGTCGACGGTGGCCTCGCCGCTGGCGGGCTCGGCCAGATCGTACAGGTGGCTGACGTAGAGCCCGACCCCGCCGCCGATGGTGAGCCAGTCGAGGATGCCCAGCGACAGCCCGAGCCGATGCCCGTGCTGCCAGCGGGTATTGCGCACCCCGGTGTGGCTCAGCTCGGCGCACTCGGCGCCGCGGCAGGTGGGGATCGAGGCGGTCTCGCGGGACGGCGTGGTGTACTCGTGCAGGTTGACCCGCAGCGAGCCGCTGTAGCTCAGCCCCAGCCCCTCGAGCAGCGGGAAGCGGTGGCTCACCGAGATCGAGGGCCGGATGCCGACGTGCAGCGTGGCCGCCTGCGACGGCTTGCTGGTCGGGAAGTAGACCGCCAGCGCCCCGCCGATCCGGGTGCCGATGCCGGGCAGGGTGACGCCGGGGGTCGACGCGCTGAGGCTCAGATCATCGAACCACCACTCGCCGGCGTCGGTCGTGGTGTCGCTCTCGGTGACCTCGCGGACCACCGAGAGCGCCGCGCCCACCGACAGATCGTCGAGCACCCGGAAGCGGGGCGCGATCCCGATCCCGACGGCGTAGTACGGGTTCCAGGTCAGCGAGTTGCCGCGATCCAGCTCCCAGACGTTGGCCTGATTGAGCAGGTTGAGCCGGCTGCCGGCCCAGCGGGACGGGCGATCGGCGGCCTCGGCGTCGAGCGCCACCTCGGCGGCGGTCTCCTCGACCGGATCGGCGTCCGGCGCGCCGGGTCCGTCCTGGGCCAGCGCCGGCGTCGCCAGCAGCGCCAGGGTGAGCGCCGCCGGCCATGGGCGATGCATGGGTCTCATCAAGCCTCCGCTCTCTGCGATCGGGGGGCCGGTACGGGGCCGATCGGGCTCAGAGTCGAAAAGATCGGGAGGCGGACCGTATAGAGCGGAAAATGTCAGGGGCAAGGGCAGGTTGTTGCACCCGGCGCCCGGGTGGCAGCCCGGCGCCGGCTGACGTCCGTTCGCGCCCGCCCGCGCATCTCCGCGTGCGTACGCCCCCGACCGCGGTCGGCCCGTCGGGCCTGCTCTACACGGTCATCGCCCTGCTCGCCGCGGCGCTGATCGCGGCGCGGGTCTGATCGCGGGGCTCACCCCTCGGGGGGCGGCAGCGGCTTCAGGTCGGGCTCGACGAACTCGAGGCGGGCCTGGGGGCTCATCAGGCGCTCTTCGGAGTAGTGGGCCAGCAGCGGCCCGAGGGACGGCGGGCCGAGCAGCTCGGGGTGGGCCCGCAGGAAGGCCTCGCTGTGCAGCCACAGCGGGCCGTCGTGGGCCAGGCGCGCCAGCAGGCGGGCCCAGGCGACGGTGATCGTCTCGTGATACGCCCGGGGCTTGCCGTGGCGGGCGTTGAGCTGCTGGATGCCCCGGCGCAGGGCGCTCAGCCCCCGCTTGAAGCGCAGGCGGTTGACGTGGTGGAAGCCCACTCGCAGGTGGGTCCGGTGGGTCCACTCGGCCTCTGGGATGCGGGCGGCGGCGAAGTCGGCGGCGAGCCGCTCGTCGTCCTGCATGCCGGCGGCGTTGCCGGTGCCGTCGGCGAACACCAGCGTCGCCAGCCGGATGAGGGCGTCCCGATAAGGCACCTGGAGCTTGCCCCGCAGGCTGCTCTGGTGGCTGTCGGCGGTGCTCGACGCGCAGCTCAACTGGTCGGCGATCTCGAGGGAGTTGTAGCCGAGGCCGACGAGCAGGAACGCCTCGAACTCCCGGGCGGTCAGCGCTCGGAAGCCGGTCTCGCTGTCGTCCGCCAGTCGGCGGAACTCCCGCTCTATCGCTAAAGAGCTGAAGGCCAGCCCGCCCCGCCAGACCTCGAGGATGGCCTGGCGCAGCGTGCTCGGCTCGGCGCTCTTCTCGACGTAGCCCATCGCCCCGGCCCGCACGGCCCACCCGCCGCAGACGTACTCCGGGTGCGCCGAGTAGATGATGGCCTTGACGTCGGGGTTCGATACCCGTATACGGCGCACGAGTTCGAAGCCGGTCCCGCCCGAAATACCGATATCGACCAGCGCGACATCGGCCGGGTGTGACGCCATGAAGTCCAGCGCATCATCCAGACCGTCGGCCGTGCCGACGACGGTGAGCGCCGCGTCGACCGCCAGCACATCGATCACCCCCCGCCGCACGATGGGGTGATCGTCGACGATGAGGACCCGGCACCGCTCGTGCTCCATCGCCCGACCTCCCGGCGCCCTGGCGCGCCGTCCGCCGGCCACACTGCCGGGATACCTCACGTTTGTCGACCCCCTCGGGCATTTCCTCCCGGCGTCGGGATCGTCGCGATAGCGGCTCGACCCCCACCCGTCCCAACATCCCGGCGACGACAACCAGGGAGCCGGTGAGGGCTCCCGGCGGCGCGGGCACGCTGCCGCACACCACCCCGGGAGAAACCATGGCCATCTTCGCCGAGTACATCTGGATCGACGGCGTCAAGCCGACCGCCGGCCTCCGCTCGAAGACGCGGGTGATCTACGAGAGCGACGTCCCCAAGTCGACCGACATCGAGGACGTCACCCAGATCGACATGAGCTGGTTCCCGGTCTGGGGGGCCGACGGCTCCTCGACCGAGCAGGCCGCCGGGGACGACTCCGACATCGTCCTCAAGCCGGTCTCGGCGGTGCGCGATCCCTTCCGCCCGGGGCATTACCTGGTGATGACCGAGGTCTTCGTCGGCGCCACCAACGAGCCCCACGACTCGAACACCCGGGCCGACGTCCGGGCCGTGCTCGACGCCGGCGCGGCCAAGGCCGACGCGCTGTTCGGCTTCGAGCAGGAGTACACCTTCGTGCACCCCGCCGGGCGCCCGCTCGGCTTCCCCGAGCGTGGCTTCCCCGCCGCCCAGGGGCCGTACTACTGCGGGGTCGGGGCCAACAAGATCGTGGGCCGCCCGGTCTACGAGCAGTTCATGGCCCGCTGCCTCGAGGCCGGGGTGCACATCTCGGGGGTCAACTGGGAGGTCATGCCCGGTCAGGCCGAGGTGCAGGTCGGGCCGCTCGGTCCGCTGATGGGCGGTGATCACATCTGGCTCGCCCGCTGGATCCTGGAGCGCACCGGCGAGGATTACGACGTCGGGGTGTCGTTCGAGGCCAAGCCGGCCAAGGGCGACTGGAACGGCGCCGGCATGCACACCAACTTCTCGACCGCCGCGATGCGGGAAGAGGGCGGCATCGCCGCCATCGAGGAGGCCTGCGTCGCCATCGGCAAGAAGGTCGACGAGCACCTCGCCGTCTACGGCCACGGCTATCAGGACCGGCTGACCGGGCACCACGAGACCGCCCGCTACGACCAGTTCAAGTACGGGGTCTCGGACCGCACCGCCTCGATCCGCATCCCGCGGCACGTCGCCGAGAACGGGTGCGGCTACCTCGAGGATCGCCGGCCCAACGCCAACGCCGATCCCTACCAGATCGCCGCCCGCCTGCTGCGCACCGTCTGCGGCATCGACTGACGACGCCCGCCCCGCCGTCGCCGGCGGGGCCCGCTCGCCCTCCCCCCTCGCCACCTCTCGGAGTCGCATTGATGAAGCGCACCCGTTCACCGTTCGCACTGGCCGCGGCCTCGCTGCTGCTGTCCGCCCCGGCCCTGGCCCAGGACGCCGCCGAGCCGGCCATCGACGGCGCCGACACCGCCTGGGTGATGGTCTCGGCGGCCCTGGTGCTGCTGATGACCCCCGGCCTGGCCCTGTTCTACGGGGGTATGGTCCGGGCGAAGAACGTGCTGTCGACCCTGATGCACAGCTTCGTGTGCATCGGGCTCATCACGGTGCTGTGGGTCACCGTCGGCTACTCGCTGGCGTTCTCCGAGGGCAACCCGTTCATCGGCGGGCTGGCCCACGCCTTCCTGGTGGGCGTCGGGGGTGATCCGAGCGGCACCATCCCCCACGACATCTTCATGCTCTTCCAGCTCATGTTCGCCATCATCACCCCGGCGATCATCAGCGGGGCGTTCGCCGAGCGCATCAAGTTCCGGGGCTTCGTGATCTTCACCCTGGCGTGGTCGCTGCTGGTCTACACCCCCATCTGTCACTGGGTGTGGGGGCCGGGCGGCTGGCTGGGCGCGGGCAGCGAGTGGCACGCGCTGGACTTCGCCGGCGGCACGGTGGTGCACATCAGCTCGGGCGTGGCCGGGCTGGCGATGGCCCTGGTGCTCGGCAAGCGGGCCGGCAAGGGCGACACGGTGCACCAGCCGCACAACCTGCCGCTGACCCTGCTCGGGGCGGGCCTGCTGTGGTTCGGCTGGTTCGGCTTCAACGGCGGCAGCGCGCTGGCCTCGGGCTCGGGCGCGAGCCACGCCTTCGTGATGACCCACATCGCCGCCTCGTGCGCCGCCCTGTCGTGGATGCTCGTCGAGCGGCTGCACGCCGGCCGGGTGACCCTGCTCGGCACCGCCTCGGGCGCCGTCGCCGGGCTGGTCGGCATCACCCCCGCCTGCGGCTTCGTGGGCCTGACCGGCGCGCTGTTCATCGGCTTCGGCGCCGGCGTGGTGTGCTACTTCGGCGTGCTGCTCAAGACGAAGCTGAAGGTGGACGACTCGCTCGACGCCTTCGGCCTGCACGGCGTCGGCGGGGCCTTCGGCGCGCTGGCCACCGGCGTCTTCGCCCTGACGGCGGTCGGCGGGACCGCGGGCCTGATCGACGGCGGCGAGAGCCGGGTGCTGATCAACCAGCTCGTGGGCGTGGTCGTCGTGGCGGCCTACTCGTTCGGGGTGACCTTCATCATCGCCAAGATCCTCGACGGCGCGGGCCAGCTCCGCGTCTCCGAGGCCGAGGAGCAGCGCGGCCTCGACGAGCTGCACGGCGAGCGGGCCTACGCGATGGACGAGGGCGAGGACGGCGCCGAGCGCCGCGCGGCGCCGCAGCCGAGCGCCGCGATCTGATTCGAAAACGAAACATCTCTGTCATGGTGAGGGCAGAGGTGATCATCCATGCTGAGCATGTGGCCCCGGCGGCGGTGAGGCCGGCGGGCGCCCCCATCCACCCCCGGAGATCCCCATGACCCATCCGACGCTGGCCGATATGAGCCGCGAGCAGCGCATGTTCTTCGCCCTCGATGACGACGGCGACGGGCGCGTGCCCGAGCAGGACGTGCGTGATGCCCTGGAGGCCGCCGGCCTCCAGCCGGGCGACCCCCGATTGAGCAAGGTCTACACCCACCTCGACGCCAACGGGGGCAAGGACCTCGACAGCGCGGCCTTCGTCGACATGATCGGCACCGCCGGCCTGCTGGTCGACCGGGCCCTGCGCGGCGAGCTGGCGGTGCCCGACTTCGCCAACTTCCGGGAGCAGATGGAGGGGATGTTCGCCAAGGCGGCCGAGAACACCTCGGGCGACAAAGCGATGTACATCCCGCCGCTCGCCAAGGCCGAGGAGGAGCGCTTCGGGGTGGCCGTCGTCAGCATCGACGGGCAGACCTACACCCAGGGCGACGCCGACGACGACTTCTCGATCCAGTCGATGTGCAAGCCGTTCAACTACTGCTTCGCCGTCGAGGAGCTGGGGGCCGAGCGGGTGCACGAGCACGTCGGCAAGGAGCCGTCGGGGCGCAAGTTCAACAACCGCGACCTGATGGAGCGCATGCTCGACTCGTCGCAGAGCGCGGGCGGGGGCGGGGGCGGGGGCCACGGGGGGCCGGCCGACAACACCTACGAGATCCCCTACAACCCCATGATCAACGCGGGCGCGATCATGGCCGCGGCGCTCGTCAAGAGCAATGAGCCCTTCCCCGCCCGGCTGCGGCACGTCCGCGAGCAGTGGGCCCGGTTGGCCGGCAAGCCCGATACGTTGCCCCGGTTCAACAAGGAGATGGCCCGCCAGGAGAACTTCACCGGGTTCAACAACATGGCCCTGGGCTACTTGCTCATGGCCACCGGCAAGCTGCCCAAGAGATCGACCGAGTTCCCCGGTGACACCTGCGCTGATCCGGACGACTTCGACTTCTTCTTCGATCCGGCGGTGGAGAACGCGCTGAAGCTGTACTTCAGCACCTGCTCGCTCGAGCTGACCGCCGCCGAGATGGCGGCGGTCGCGGCGACGCTGGCCAACGGCGGGGTCTGCCCGACCACCCAGGAGCGGGTGCTCCAGCAGGAGACGGTGCGGAGCTGCCTGTCGCTGATGCAGATGTGCGGCATGTACGATGGCAGCGGCGACTTCTGCTACACCATCGGTCTGCCGGCCAAGAGCGGCGTCGGCGGCGGGGTCATCCTGGTCGTGCCCCGGTTGATGGGCATCTGCGTCTTCAGCCCCCGCCTCAACGCCGAGGGCAACAGCGCCCGGGGGGTCGAGATCGCCGAGCGCATGGTCGCCCGGTACCGGCTGCACCTCTACGACGGGGTGACCACCGGCGGCGACCGCATCGACCCCCGGCTGCCGCTGGCCCGCTGGCGGGCCTCGCAGACCGCCGACGCGCTGTGGGCCGCCGGCAAGGGCGACGTGCGCACGCTGCGCCGGCTGCACGAAGAGCAGGTCGATCTGGCCAAGGGCGACTACGACCTGCGGGCGCCGATTCACCTCGCCGCCGCCGAGGGTCACGTCGAGGCGCTGCGGTTCCTGCTCGAGGCGAAGGTCAGCCCCGACCTGAAGGATCGCTGGGGCGGGCGGCCGCTGAACGACGCGGTGTCCGCCGGTCACACCGAGGCCGCCGAGCTGCTGCGGGCCCACGGGGCTCAGGACGGCGAGCCGGTCCACATCGTGGACGATCGCAACCCGGCCCACGACAAGGCCGCGGACCACGGCGACGATCTGGCGGTGGTCGAGCTGCTGTGGGCCGCCCACGACGACAACATCGCCGGGCTGCGTCGGCTCGCAGCTCAGGGCGTGCCGATGGAGGCCCAGGACTACGACAAGCGCACGGCGCTGCACCTCGCCGCCTCCGAAGGCAAGCTCGAAGCGGTGAAGTATCTGCGGCATCACGGGCACCCACTCAACGTGCGCGATCGGTGGAACGCCACTCCGCTCGACGAGGCGCGGCGCGAGAAGCGGGCCGAGGTCGTGGCCTACCTCGAGGCGTGGGGCCGCAGCCTCTGAGCGCGTCCGTGGCTCGCCCACCCCCTACGCCTCCGCGCCGTCCACCTCGCCCACCAGCGCCGCGACGAGCCGGCTCGGATCGTCGCTCTTGTCGACCACCGCCGCCGCGCCGACCCGCTTCATGGCGGCCCGGGCCTCGTCCGGGGCGCAGGTGTAGCCCACGACCCGCACCCCGGGCTGCTCGGCGAGCACCCAGCGGGTGACCTCGGCGCCGTCCAAGTCGGGCATCGCGTAGTCGACCACCATCGCGTCCGGTCGCAGGGCGAGGGCCGCGCTGACCGCCTGGAGGCCCGAGGTCACGACCCCGATGACCTCGAAGCGGCCGTCGTTGCTCAGCATCCGCAGCGTATTCTGGCCCATCGCCCGGTGATCGTCGGCGATCAAGACCCGCAGAACGCCGCCGCGCGGGGCCGGGGCCCGCGGCAGGGGGCTGGTCGACGGGCGGCGGGCGGCGGTGGCGTCGGGCACGGTCAGGGTCACCCGGGTGCCCGCGCCGCGCGCGCTGTCGATCTCGAGCCGGGCGCCGATCGCGCCCGCCCGCCGGCGCAGCTCGAGCAGGCCGGTGCCGGTCGAGGCGGCCGCCGGATCGATGCCCCGCCCCGAGTCGGCGACCTCCAGGCGCAGCGTATCGCCGTCCAGCTCGACGTCGAGCCGGGCCCGGCGCACCTGCGCGTGCTTGCCGACGTTGAGCAGCAGCTCCCGAGCGACCCGCCAGGCGAGCTCCTGCACATCCAGCCGCAGGCGGGTCAGGGCGGCGGACGTCGGCTTCAAGGACACCTCGACGTCCAGCGCCGAGCGCAGCACCACGTCGTCGAGGGCCGGGCCGAGCCCGACCTCCTCCAGCGGCGGCCGGCGCAGGGCCCGGTTCAGGTTGCGCGCGCTGGTGATCGATTGCTCGATGCTGCCGATGGCCTTGACGAGGGCGTCGATCGCGTCGGCCACCCGGGGCGAGTCGGCCGTCAGCGCCTCGCGGGCCAGGGCGACGTACATCCGCGCGACGACGAGATCCTGCTGCAAGCCGTCGTGCACCTGCCGACCCAGGCGGGAGCGCTCCTGCTGTTCAGACCGCAGCAGCTCGCGCAGCAGCATCGCGTTCTCGCTCTTGCGGTTGCGGGCCAGCTCGGCGCTGGCCTCGGCCCGGCCTTCGAGCCGCGCCTTGTCCCGCTGGCTGCGGGTGTCGTCCCGCACGAGCCCGAACAGCGCCCGGCGACCGCCCCGCTGGCCGGGGCGCCACGAGATGTCGATCCAGGCTTCCCGGCCGTCGAGCGGTAGGGGCATGCCCGGGGGGCGGGCCCGGACCTCGCCGGCCAGGGTCTCGGCGAGCTGCGCGCTCAGGGTCTCCCGGATGGGCGGGGGCAGCCCGGCGAGCAGCTCGGCGGTGGTGCGCGGCGGGTCGATGCCCAGGAGCTGCGCGCAGCGGGGCGACGCCTCGACCGCGCCGTCGGCGAACACGGTGAAGACCCCCAGCCGGGCCGCCTCGACCGCGTCGCCCAGCGCGAGGCGGGCCCGCTCGGCCTCACGGCGGCTGGCGGTGACCCGTCGGCGCCAGCCGAGCAGCGCCCACAGGGCCCAGGCCCAGGCGAGCGGCAGCGCGAGGCCGATGGCCACCGCCCCGCCCCAGGCCCGGGACGCGACCGTCTTCTGGGCCGAGGCGGCGTCGACGAAGCGCCCCCGGAGGCCCCGCAAGACAGCCCCGATCCCGGCCGAGTACAGCGACTTCTGGCGCTTGTACAGCTGCCCGTCGAGCACGTTGCGGGCGATCAGCAGCGCTTCGAGGCCCCGGGCGTCGCGGGCCGCCAGCTCGTACTCCACGAGCTTCTGGTTGGCCTCGATGGTGCGGACGAGCTGTCCGTGGAGCGAGGGGGAGAACATCACGACCGAACCCACCAACAGCAGGTGGAAGTCGAGCTGGACCTCGTACTCGGCGTAGCGATTCCAGTACCAGGCCGCCTGGGTGGCTGCGCGCGCGCCGACCGTCCCCCCCTGCAACGCGAAGATCCGCTCGGCGACCCCCTGGCGGGCCGACATCGTGAGCACCTCGTCGCACAGGACGATCTCCCGCTGCTGGTCGACGATCCACGCGTGCATGGTCTCGGCCTGCACCAGCCGATCGGCGGCCCGCACCGCGATCGAGGCGATGACCAGCACCCCGATCACGCTGGCGAGCACCACCGCCGACAAGATGACGTACGGAAAGCGCGGCCCGGGGGGCGTCTCGGCCATGGTGCACCTCTCGTCGGCTCAGGGGCTGCCCTGCACATGGGCTTGCAGGTTCTGGATGACCTTGCCGATGCGCCACTCGACGTTGCGCCGATACACCGACATCGAGAAGAACGTGTCGACGATGCCCACGAACCGGGTCTCGCTCTTGAAGCGCACCACCGACCCCTTCGCGTCACCGCTGGCCCACAGGGCGAGGTCGAAGCGCTCGATGAGCGCGCTGTCGCCGCCGAGCTGCACCGCCAGCCGCTGCACCGCGTCGGGCGCCCCAGGTACCCGCCGCACCTCGGCGACGGCGAAGCGGATGATGTCGCCCTCGCTGCCGAACGGCCAGACCAGGTCGACGTCGTAGACCAGGTCGAAGGCGCCCCGGCCGCCGGCGCCGCCGGGCAGGTAGCGCACGTCGTGGAACTGGGTGATGAACGGCTTGCCGCTCGGCCGGCGGTTGATGTCGACGAGGGCCCAGGCCCGGTAGCGGTCGAAGGCGCCGGCGACCCGGGCGACGGTCTCGAACGGCACGTCGAGGGTCACCTCGCCGGTGGTCACGAACATCTCCCGGTCGTCGTCGTAGACGGTCCGGGTGACCACCCGCTCGGCGGCGGCCGGGGTGGCGAGCAGGGCGAAGAGGGCGAATGCCAGGCGGATCATGCCGGGGGCATATAGCAGATCGCGGGCGATGTCAGGGGCCTTTCGGCGGGCGCCAGCGGGCGCCGGTCTCGCAGTCGACGTGGTACAGGTCGACCCCCCGGGGGCCCGCCTCGAGCACCCCGAAGACGATGGGCAGCGCGAAGCGGCGGGGGCCGATGGAGCCCGGGTTGAACACCACGAAGCCGGCGTCGCGGGCGACGAGCGGGACGTGGCTGTGGCCGCAGATCACGAGATCGGCGGCGAAGCCCTCGGCCAGCCGGCGGGCGTCGGCCCGCAGCCGGGGGCCGCGCACCGCGATGTGGGTCAGCAGGATGCGCAGCGCGGAGTCGCCCCGCTCGAGGGTCAGCTCGACGACGTCCGGCGGCCCCTCGCGGCCGTCGATGTTGCCCCGCACCGCGATGACCGGCGCGACCTCGCCCAGCGCGGTCAGGACCGAGAGGTCGCCGATGTCGCCCCCGTGCACGATGGCCGCCGGCCCGAGGTCGCGCAGCAGCGGCAGCGCCCGGGGGTGGGGGTGGCTGTGGGTGTCGGCGACGACGGCGACCCGGCCGCCCTCGGGGGGCAGCGTCAGGGTGCGCTGCGCGGTGCGGGGCGGGGTCTGGGGGGTGAAGCGGTTGCGGGCGCGGCGGGGCATGGCGCGCAGTATACAGCAGCCACGGCGGGGGGCGGGCGCCCGTCTTCGGGTGCCTCGATCGGCCGCGAGACGGTAGATTCGGCCCCCCGAGACCCCGGAGACCCGTCATGCGCGCTGCCTTCGTGCTCGCCCTCTCCCTCGCGCTCGCCGCCTGCGGCGAGGAGACCCCCGAACCGATCGACGCCGCCGACGCGGCGCCCGAGCCAGCGCCCGATCCGGAGCCGCAGCCCGACCCCGAGCCGCCGGCCTGCGACGGCCTCGACGCCGACGGCGACGGGATCTGCGACCGGGAGCGGGCCGACTGGAGCCGCGCCGCCACCGTCGAGCCGGGGACCCACCGGGGCGACATCTATCGGCTCGGCGAGGCCCTGCCCGCCGTCGAGGCCGAGGGGCTGGCCCACGCCCAGGTGTGGCCGGTGACCGTCTCGGGCATCCTGATGCCCTACGCCGCGATGAACCGGGCGCTCGACCCCGAGGCCGACGACCCCCGGCTGCTCACCCTGCGGGGCAACGCCGCCGAGACGGTGGGCTTCGAGACGACCGAGGGCTTCTACCGCTGGCTGGGGCTGCCGGCCTACGACCCGCCGGGCGAGGGCCCGTTCGCCGGGCTGCCCTACGCCGCTCCCCGCCCGCCGGGCGCGCCCGACGACGCGCCGATGGGGGTCGGGGTCATCGCCACCGACAGCGTCGAGGCGCTGACCTTCTCGTGCAGCGCGTGCCACGCCGGGCGGCTGCTGGGGCGCACGGTGATGGGGCTGGCCAACCGGCAGGCGCGGGCCAACAGCTTCTTCCACATCGCCAAGAGCCTGCTGCCGGTCATCTCGAGCCCGCTGCTGCTCGATCTGATCGAGGTGACCGACGACGAGATGCGGCTGATCGAGCGCACGCTGGGCCACGTCGCGAACGTCGACGCCCGCCGCCCGGTGGCGCTGGGGCTGGACACCTCGCTGGCCCAGGTGGCGCTGAGCCTCGCCCGGCGGGGCGACGACCCCTACGCCGAGCCCAGCGTCGACCGGCAGCTCCGGCCGCTGCCCAACGGGCTGGACGAGGCCGTCGCCGACAGCAAGCCGATGCCGTGGTGGACCCTCAAGTACAAGACCCGCTGGCTGGCCGACGGCTCGATCGTCTCGGGCAACCCGGTGCTGACCAACTTCCTGTGGAACGAGATCGGGCGGGGCACCGACCTGCGGGAGCTGGAGGCCTGGATGCAGGCCAATCCCCGGGCCGTCGACGCCCTGACGGTGGCCGTCTTCGCCAGCCGGCCGCCGCGGTGGACCGACTACTTCGACGCCGACTCCATCGACCTCGACGCCGCCCGCCGGGGTCAGGCCGCCTTCGCGACGCGCTGCGCCCGGTGCCACGGGACCTACGAGAAGGGGTGGGACGCCGACGAGCCGCTCGATCCCGTCGAGCGGCTGCGCACGACCCGGGTGGTCTATCACCCGACGACGCCGGTGTTCGACGTGGGCACCGACCCCGGCCGGGCGCAGGGTATGGCCCACTTCGCCGATCGGCTCAACGCGCTGGCGATCTCGCAGTGGATGCAGACGACCGTCGAGGTCCAGTCGGGCTACGTGCCGCCGCCGCTGGACGGCGTCTGGGCCCGGTATCCATACCTGCACAACAACAGCGTGCCGACGCTGTGCGACCTGCTGACGCCGCCCGGCGACCGGCCGACGGAGTTCTACCAGGGGCCGTCGGAGGACGCCGAGACCGACTTCGACGCCGACTGCGTGGGCTACCCGGTCGGCGAGGCGGTGCCCCCGGCGTGGCTCGAGATCGAGGACGGGCTGATCGACACGACGCAGCCCGGGCTGTCGAACCAGGGGCACGACGAGATGCTCGACGGGCGCGACGGCAACCCCCCGATCTCCGCCGAGGAGCGGGCGGATCTGGTGATGTTCCTCAAGACGCTGTGAGGGGGCCCATGCTGCGCCGACTGCTCGCGCCTCTGCTCCTGCTCGCCTGCGGCCCGGTGGACGAGCAGCCCGACGCCGCCGACGGCGCCCCGCCCGACGCTGCGCCCGCCGCCCGCTGCGCTTCGGGCTTCGATCTGGACGACGACGGCGTCTGCGACCGGGCGCAGATCGACTGGCGGGCGCCCATCCCGCCGGGGGCCGATCGGCGGGACATCTTCGGCCTCGGCCCGCGCCTGCCGGACGTCGTCGAGCGGGGGCTGGGCCACCTCGACACCTGGCCGGTGGCCGAGACCGGCGCGCTGTTGCCCTGGCGGCTGACCCGGCTCGCGCTCGACCCCGACGTCGAGGACCCGCTGCTGCGCCGGCTGCGGGCGGGCGCGCTGCCCACGTTCGGCTTCGATACGCTGCCCGGCTTCTTCGAGTGGCTGGGGCTGCCCCCGCGGCCCGCCGGGTGGACCGCCTCGCCGACGCCCGCCGACCACGATGACCCGTGGCCCCTCGGCGCCGGGCTGGTCGACACCCCCGCCGGCCCGGCGCTGTCGTTCGGCTGCACCACCTGCCACGCCGGGCGCCTGCTCGGCCGCACGATCGTCGGCCTGCCCAACCGGGCCAGCCGGGCCAACGCCTTCTTCGACGTGAGCCGGCAGCTCCTGCCGCTGCTGTCGTCGGACTTCGTGCTCGACACGCTCGGCGCCGACGACGCCGAGCGCGATCTGGCCCTGCGCAGCGCCGCGGCGGCGCTCAGCGTGGGCAGCCGCCGCCCGCAGGCGCTGGGGCTCGACAGCTCGGTGGCCCACATGAGCCTCAGCCTCGCCCGCCGGGGCGCCGATCCGTGGGCCGAGCCCGATCCGGGCCGGCAGCTCGCGCCCGAAGAGACCCCGCTCGACCGGCTGGTGGCCGACAGCAAGCCCCGCCCGTGGTGGACCTCGAAGTACAAGACCCGGTGGACCGCCGACGGCTCGAACCAGGGCGATCCGATCGTGATCAACCTGCTGTGGAACGAGATCGGGCGGGGCACCGACCTGCGGGCGTTCGGGGCGTGGCTCGACGCCAACGGGGACGTGGTCGATGCGATGACCGCAGCCGTCTTCGCCAACCCGGCGCCCCGGTGGACCGACTTCTTCCCGCCCGAGAGCGTCGACCTCGCCGCCGCCCGCCGGGGGCAGGCCGAGTTCGCCCGGCGGTGCGTGACGTGCCACGGGACCTACGAGAAGGCGTGGGACGACGCCGGCGCCGAGGCCCTCGACCCCGCCGCGCGGCTGCGCACGACCCGGGTGCTGTATCACCCCGACACCCCGGTGCTCGACGTGGGCACCGACCCCCAGCGGGCGCAGGCCATCGAGACGTTCGCCCGGCAGGTGGGGCGGCTGGCGCTGCTCGAGCGGCACGGCATCACCACCGCGCCCACCGGGGGCTACGTGCCGCCGCCGCTGGAGGGCATCTGGGCCCGCTACCCCTACCTGCACAACAGCAGCGTGCCGACGCTGTGCGCGCTGCTGTCCCCGCCCGAGGAGCGCCCGGTCGAGTTCCGCCAGGGGCCGTCGGAGGATCCGGCGACCGACTTCGACGCCGACTGCGTGGGCTATCCCATCGGCGACGCCATCCCCGAGGCGTGGCACGCCATCGAAGACAGCCTGGTCGACACGACCACCCCCGGCTTGTCGAACGGGGGGCACCACACCATGCTGGACGGCAGCGACGGCAACCCGCCGCTCGACGCCGACACCCGGCGCGATCTGGTGATGTTCCTCAAGACGCTGTGACCAAGACGCTGTGAGGCCGGCATGAGCCCCGACATCCGCATCGAGTCCTTCGACCACCGGCTCGCGCCGCCCCACGCGCCGCTGATCCGCCGCGTCGAAGCGGCCCGGTCCGCCGCCGAGCGGGCGCTGCCCAACGGCCTGCAACGCCCGCCCGCGGCGGTCGCGGGCATCCTGGTGGAGCGCTCGAAGTGGCTGGCGCAGTTCGCCCGCGTCGGCGAGGGCCCCGACGCGCCGGTCGTCGGCTTCAAGCTGGGCTACGCCGAGCGCTCGACCCGCTTCTACAGCTGGCTGGGCGGGGTCGACCCCGACTTCCGCCGGCGGGGCATCGCCCGCCAGCTCATGGTCGACCAGCACCGGTGGTGCACCGCTGAGGGCTTCGAGCTGATCGAGACGTCGACCACCAACCGCTTCCGGGCGATGCTGCTGCTCAACCTGCGGATGGGGTTCGACGTGGTCGGCACCCGCGCGGGCGAGCACGCCCTGAACATCCTGCTGGCCAAGTCGCTCAAGCCGCGCCCCGGGATCACGGGCGTCCTGTGAGCCGCCAGCCGCGCCAGCCGGGGTCGCCGGCGGCGAGGCTGTCGGCCACCGCCCGGCGGAAGGCGGACCCCGGGGCCTCGGCGCCGCCCGCCGCGTAGAAGCGCTGCACGAACCGGCGGGCGGCGGCGTCGTCGAGCACGGTGTCGGCCGCCAGCACCGCCCGGGCGCCGAGCGCGACGAGCACCTCGGGCAGCGCCCACGCCTCCTCTCGGCTCAGCGCGCCCCGGCGGGCGGTCTCGCACCCGCTGAGCACCGCCACCCGGGGCGCGGCCCGGGCCAGCAGGACCTCGGCCGCCGTCAGCCGGACCCCGTCGGCCAGCTTCAGGTGCGCGCCCCACGGCCCGTGGGCGCCGGGGGCGCCGTGCCCCGCGAAGTGCAGCCAGCGGGCGTCGTCCATCGCAGCCAGCGCCGCCGACGCCGTCGCCGCCCCGCCGAGCAGCAGCCGGGCCCCGGACGCGGCGACGGCCCGCCCCTCGACCCGGGCGTGGGGCAGATCGCCGGTGGGATCGGCGATGACGACCGGCGGGCGGGCGCCCGCTCGGGGCGGGGTCGCGAGCAGCCGGGCGGCGGGCAGCCAGGTCACCGGCAGGCGCGCGGTCCACGGGCGACCGTCGGGGGCCGGCGGCAGATCCCGGGCCGCGGCGAGGCCGCCGTCGACGATGATCAGCCCCGCGGCCCCGGTCAGCCGGTCGCGCCACGGCCCGAGCGGATCGGCCGGGTCGACCGGGTGGACCTCGAGCCTCCCGGTCGACAGCCAGAAGCCGCGCCGCGCGCCGTCGAACGCGACCAGGACCTCACCCGGGGCCAGCGCCGCCCGCACGTCGTCGAGGGTCACCCCGATCTCCGGCCCCCCGTCGCCCAGCGCCGCCTCGGCCGCGTCGAAGAGCCGCCGCAGCCGCCGCCGCCCCTCCGCGCGCCCGGCGCGCCAGCGGGCCTGCTCTTCGGGGGGCAGCCCGTCGCCGGCGAAGCGCTCCCCGTCGAACGCGGCCCGAGCCCGGCGCCACGCCGACAGCGCCTCGGCCCACCGGGCGGCGGCGGCGTCGTCCAGCGCGTCCAGCCGGGCCCGGGCGGTCAGCTCGCTCAGCACCCGGCCCCGGGCCTCGTCGGCGACGGCGAACGCCGCCCCGGGATCGCCCTCGGCCAGCCGCAGCTCGACCAGCGCGTCCACCAGCGCCTGCCGATCGGCGTAGAAGGCCGAGCGCCCCTGCGCCGCGCCGACCCCGGCCGCCTGCTCGCGGATGAGGTCGAGCCCCGCCCGCCACGCCGCGCCGGCCCCCTCGAGATCGCCCAGCATCCGCCGGGCCCGGCCCTCCAGCAGCGCCCGCCGCCAGCGCAGGTGCGCCGCCCCGGCCGCGATCGTTTCGGCCGCAGCCGCCGCCCGATCGAGCGCGGCCCGGGGGTCGCCCTCGGCCAGCGCCAGCTCGATCTCCAGGAGCGCCACGAACGCCGCCGAGAACCCGCCCGCGTCGGGATCGGCGGCCCGCGCTCGGGCCAGCGCCGACCGGGCCCCGTCGAGGTCGTCGGCCAGCAGCGCCGCCCGGGCGCGGTTGGCGGCGGCGTTGGCCCGGCGGGGGCCCGGGGGCAGCTCGATGGCGGCGAAGTGGCGCACCAGCCCCGGGTAGTCGGGGGACAGCGCGCCGGCCTGCATCGCCCGCAGGCGGATCCAGCCCGCGTCGACGGCGAAGTGTGGCCGCAGCGCCGCGCCCCGGGGCCCGAGGCGGTCCAGCGTGGCCCGGCTGCGGTCGAGGGCGGCCAGCGCGGCGGCGTGCTCGCCCCGGTCTTGCAGCAGGCTGGCCCGGGCCAGCGCGAAGCCCACCGCGTCCACATCGCGCCCGGCGGCCTCGACCCCGGCGATGGCGTGGCTCAAGTGCTCGGCGGCCGCCCGGAAGCGACCGATCTGCTGATCGACGAGCCCCTGGTAGTAGCGGGCGAGGGCCACGCCCGCCGGCAGCCCCGCCGCCGCGGCCGCGACCCGGGCCTCGCGGGCCAGGGCGGCGGCCTCGACGTAGCGCTGGGCCCACAGCAGGCGATGAGCCCCGAGGCGCAGCGCGCGGGCGGCGTCGACCGGGCGGTGGGCGGCGGCGGCGGCGGCGGCGCGGGAGGCGGCGGCGGCCTCGGCGGGCGGGGCGACGCGGGCCGCTTCGAGGGCGAACCGCCACCCCTCGCCCGGCGGCGGATCGGCGAGCAGGCGCCGGGCCTCGTCGACGCGGCCGGCGCGGCGGGCGGCCTCGATCGCCCGGAGCGCGGGCGGAGGCGCGGGCGCGAACCGGGCCGGGATCCGGGCCACCGGGTGGCCGGCGCGCACGATCCGGATCTCGCCGGCCACGCCGGGCGGCCCGTCGGCGCAGACCCGGACGAGGCCTCGGGCATCGGGCGCCGGCAGGGGCGTCGGCGGGCGGCCATCGGGGCAGCGGACCGCGAGCCCGGCGGCGGCGGGCGGCGCCCGCAGCGTGGCCCCCGCGGGCCCGATCTCGGGGCGCCAGAACCCCCGGTGCAGCGCGAGGCCGGCGGGGTCGATCAGCGCGACGGACAGGGGCGGCGGCGGCTCGGCGCAGGCCAGCAGCGCCCACCCGATCAGCCCCAGCGCGGCGGGCGACGGGCGGCTCACCGCACGACGACCCTCAGCGGCGAGACGTCCCGCACGATGGTCTTGCCGTCCGGCTGCTGCACGTACAGCAGCAGCCGGGCCGACAGCTTGCTCCACAGCACCGGCGCCCCGGGCACGCTCAGCTTGAGGTCGGCGAGGGTGAAGCCGGCCCCCGGCTTCCAGTAGTCGCGGGGCACGTAGTCGGTCAGGTTGACGTACACCCGCTCGCCGGTCTCGGTCTGCACCTCGAGGATGGGGCCGACGATCAGCGTGTCGGCCGGCGCCGCGGGGTTGAGCGCGATGTCGAGCGTCGCCTGCGAGGGGTCGCCCGCCGGCACCCGCTCGATCGTGAAGCGGCAGTCGGGGCACCACGGATCCTGGGGCTGGGGGCCGAGGCCGCCCACCGAGTAGCGGTCGGGGGCCAGCCCCTCGAACGGGCAGGCGCCGGCGGCGCACGCCCGGCTCAGGTCGGGCGCCGCCGGATCGGCCGGGCGCAGCGGGCCGCACTCGGCGTCGTTCCAATCGGGCGTCGGCGGCGGATCGGCGTCGCAGTCCTCGAGCGGCTCCAGCTCGACCGCGCAGGCAGCGAGCGCAGCCTCGCACGCGGCGAGGGTGTCACTGACCGCCAGCGGGCGATCGTCGTCCTCGGCGTCGAGGCAGTCGAGCACCGCCGGCAAGGCCGCGCAGTCCGCCAGCCGGGCCAGCCCCGGCCAGCCGATCCGGCGGTAGTTCAGGTCGCCGAAGACCCGGGGCCCGGCGCAGACCGGGGTCGCGGTGGCCCGCAGCGCCAGCTCGATCTGGCGGGGCGAGATCGCCGCCGGGTCGACGTCCGCCCGCCCGGCCAGCGCGCCCAGCCAGCGCGCGACGAGCCCGCTGGTGAGCGCCGCCGCCACCGACGTGCCGCTGAGCGTCGCCGGCAGCCGGACCCCATCTTGCGCGGCCGCCGGGGGCGGGGTGTCGCCGTCCACGCACACCGAGCGGGCCCGACGGCGGGCCGGCCCGTCGACCACGACGTGCTGCCCGGGGGCCATCAGCGTGGCGTAGGTGAAGGGCGTCGTCAGCCCCGCCGCCCGGTCGCGGGCGTCGTGGGCCGCCACCGGCAGCGCCAGCCGGCGGCCGTCGAGCGGATCCTCACCGTCGGCGCAGCTCCGCTCGAGGCCCCACTGCGCCGGGTAGAACAGCGGCGCCGGCTGGGCGCGGATCTCGGCCCGCCAGTCAGCGGCGCAGCGGTCGCGGGCGTCCTCGTCGCTCGGCACCCGGGCGTCGAGCCACACCGCGTCGGCCCGGTTGCCGCCGGCGGCGATCACCATCACCCCGGCCTCGGCCGCCCGCATCAGCGCCCAGCGGACCGGGGCCCCGGTGGGATCCTCGGTCGTCTCGCACTGCTGCCCGTCGCGCCCGTCGAGGATGGGGCCCACCAACCCCGTGCGCCGGTTCAGCTCGGGGGGCCAGCCCAGGCTGAGGTTGATGATCCGGGGGGCGTCGGCCGGCAGCGCGCTCAGCGCACGGGCGATGGACCGGGCCACGTCGCCCACCGGGCCGGTGTGGTCGGGGGTCAAGGCGGGGAAGACCGCGATCTGCGCGCCGGGCGCCACCTGCCGGACGAGGGCCGCCATCGCCGTGCCGTGCAGCGCCGGCGCGGGCCCCGGGCGCACCGTCACCCCCAGCGCCGCGGCCACCGCCGGGTCGGGCGCGGTGTCGACGAGCGCGACGTGAGCCGCCGCCCGGGGCGGGTCGGCGTCATCGGGCAGGCCCAGGTGATCGAGGTGCCACCGGCGCATCGCCTCGGTGGGCGCCGCCGGGGATTGGGCCACCGCGTCGCACGCCCGGGCCACGTAGGCGTCGTCCAGCGCGCCGTGCGCGGCGACCGCCGCCCGCAGCGCCGAGACGATGTCGCATTGCGCGGCGTCGCGGGCGGTGAGCCGGGCCCCGTCGACCTCGAACCAGAAGCGGTGGAACCGGCCGGCGCCCGCGGGTCCGACGTCAGCCGCGTCGAGCAGCGCTTCGACTCCGACCTCGACCCGATCGGCGCCGTCGCACGGCCCGCCGGGGGCGCAGAACCACGGCGCGAAGTCCCGCCGGGCCCGCGCGCGCAGCGCAGCGGCGACCGGCGCCGGGTCGACCAGCGGCGCGGGGCGCTCGGGGGCGGCGTCGACCACATACAGATCACCCCGGCACGGCCGGCCGATGGCGTCGTACAGGATCGCGTCGTCGGGCAGCCCCACCGGCGAGGGCTCGGCGGGCAGCGGCGCGTCCAGCGGCGTGGTCGGGGTGGGCCCGGCGAGCGTGTCGGGCATGCTGTCGGGGGCCGCGTCGGGCATGCCATCGGGGGCCGCGTCGGGCATGCCATCGGGCATGGCATCCGGCGCGCGGTCGGGCAGGGCGTCCGGCGAGCCGTGCGGCATGCCATCGAGCATGGCATCCGGCGTGGCGTGCCCCGAGACCGCGTCGTCGCAGCCCGACACACCCGGGCAGAGCGCGCCCAGGCAGACCAGCCCGAGCGCCGCGCGCAGTGACATCCGGCTCATGGCGCCCTCCGATAGTGCACGTCGAGCCGCACCCAGCGCACGCCGTCGGCGCCGAGCGCGTCGGCCGGGGACTGCCCGGCGAGATCGGCCAACGGCGCGGGCCCCTCGGCCAGCGCGAGGTACACCGCGCACCGGGCGGGGGGCGCCCCGAACAGCGCGCGGGCCGGCGCGACCAGGGTCCAGACGCCGCCGTCTCCCGGCGTCAGGCGGGCGTCGGGCACGGCCGTCAGCGGCCCGCCGTCCCGGGAGACGAAGGCCCGCGCCGCCGGGGCCGGCCCGTCCAGCGCGGCCTCGGGGCGCACCGTCAACCGCAGGGTGCCCGCCGGCACGAAGACCACCGGCCCGGCGGGCGCCGGCTGCGCCTCGGCCCGAGACGCCTGCACCCCGCCCCGCACCGCGCCGATGGTGTAGGCCGGCGGCGGCGGGGGCCCGGCCCGCAGGACCGCCAGCGCGATCCCGGCGGCCAGCGCCAGCCCGGCCCCGACCCAGGCCGCCGCGCGCCGCCGACCGGACGGCGCGGCGCTGGCCATGCGGTCGAGCAGCGCGTCGCTCACCGGCGCCGACAGGTCGCCCAGCGTCGCCCGATCGGCCGCCGAGCGGGCCAGCACCCGCTCGACCTCGGCCGCCGCCTCGGGATCGAGCCGGCCGGCTCGCCACGCGTGCAGGTCGCCGGGGTCGAGCTCGGGCTCTCCAGGGCTCACCGCCGGGGCCTCGGCCCGCAGCAGCGCGTCGATCGCCTCGTCGCTGCGCTCGCTCATGCCGCCGCCATCCAGGCCCGGGTCAAGCCCCGGATCTTGTGCTGCCAGTTGTAGACCACCTGCTTGCGCACGCCCATGCGATCGGCCGCCTCGTCCACCGACAGCCCGTCGGTGTAGACCAGCGCCAGCACCGCCTGCCCCCGCTCCGAGAGCTGCCCCTCGAGGTGGCGCCACAGCGCGCCGTGCAGGTCGCGGCCGGCGGCGATCTGCTCCGGATCGGCGATCGCGTCGGCGACGTGCTGCGCCTCGGTCAGCTCGCCCTCGCCGCCCGGGGCCCGGCGCTTGGCGGCGGCGTGCTTCTCGGCCATCGTCGCGACGAGCTGGCCGGCGACCATGCTGACGTAGCCTTCGAAGGTCTTGCCCCGCTCGGGGTCGTAGCCCCGCAGCCGGCGCCCGTCGTCGTCGAGCAGGCGGCACCAGACCTCGTGGATCAGATCGTCGGTGTCGAGCCCGCCCGGGCCCCGCCGCCCGCGGGTCATGCGCAACACCCGGGCCCGGATGACCGGGGCCACCCGCTCGGCGAGGCGGCGGGCGGCGCGGCGGTCGCCGGCCAGCGCGCGGCGGATGGTGGCGGGCACGTCGTCCGGGCGCCGCAGACCCAGGACCGCCCCGAGCACAGCGAACGGCACGGGCTCCTCCCTCCGCGTCGAACGTGGCACAGCCCCCCGGGCGGCGCAACGGCCCGCGCGACGGCGCGCGTCGGGGTCGTGGGGCTCGGCGAGCTCGATCCGGGCGGGGCGTACACGGGGGGTGTGTCGTGCGTGATGCATGGCATGGCTCCGGTGGGTGTTCGCCCGGAGGTACCGGGATCGGGTCGGCGCCTTTTTCCCGGGGGCCGGTTTTCCGTCGCCGCGAGAAAAAACACCCCGCCGGAAAAAACGCGCGGCCGGCTTCGGGTACATCCCCTCGCATCGCATCGAGACGACGCATCCACCGGACCCGAGTGGTGCCATCGATGGCATCCGCCGGTCCCCTCGTCCCATTGGAGAGACACCATGAACCCCGTGTATGCCATCGCCGCCGCCCTCGCCCTGCCGGTCGCCGCGCAGGCTCAGATCGCCCCGCCGGCCGGCTTCGTCGTCGACGAGGTCGCCCCGGGCCACTTCGATCACATCAGCGGGCTCGCCGTGCGCGACGACGGCGCGGTCTACGTCAGCGACCTCGGCGGGGCCGACCCCCGCCTGGCCCGGGTCGACCTCGCCGGCGCGGTCGACGTGCTGATCGAGGGCCTGCCGCTCGGCGCGCCGGGGCGCATGCTCTTCGGCGACGGCCGGCCGGCGCTGGAGGCCGATCTCATCCTCGCCGACTGGAACGGCACCGGCCACTCGGGCTGCTGCGCGGGGCAGGTGCTGCGGATCGACCCCGAGACCGGCGCGGTGAACGAGACGCTCTCGGCCGGAAGCCCCGGGGTGGCGACCGGCGACCCCTTCGGCCTCGCCCTCGGCGTGGCCGGCGCGTGGCCCGCGAGCCTGTACGTGATGGACTTCCAGGGGGCCTCGCCCGACCGGCCCTTCCTCTTCTCGGCCGGCGACGGCGCGCCGACCCGGGTGTACGAGAGCGGCAACCTGTGGACCACCGATCGCAAGCCGGGCCCGATGGTGATGGGCCGCGGCGCCTACGGGGCGAGCCTGTACATCGTCGACGGGGCCAACCCGCCCCGGGTGTGGCGCCTCGCACCGGGCGGCGGCCTGTCGACCTTCGCCACGGGGAGCCCGCTGATCACGCCGGTGGCCATCGCCCAGGCCCCGGCCGGGCCGTTCGAGGGGCGCCTCTACGTGCTCGACTCGGCGGCCCACGCCATCTTCGAGCTGGCGCCCGACGGCGGCCTCTCGGTCTTCGCCACCGGCGTCGTCGCCACCCCGTTCAGCGACCTGAGCTTCGCGCCCGACGGGCAGAGCCTCTACGTCGGCGCCGGGGACCGGCTGCTGCGCATCTCGCCGGCGCCGGCCTGCCCCTGAGCCGTCAGGGCCCCTCCGGCTCGGGCGGCGGGGGCGCCCCGCAGGCGTTCGCCCGGCACACCCGCCGCCCGACGCAGTCGGCGTCCTCGTCGCAGATGTCGGGCTCCACGCACCGCCCGTCGACGCACGCCTGGTCGCCGTCGCAGCCCTCGTCGGGCGCGCAGGGTGGCAGGCAGCCGTCGGCGGTGCACACCGTGTCGGCGTCGCACTCGCCGTCGTCGACGCAGGCCGTGGGCACCGCGGCGAAGCGCACGTCGAACGGCTCGAGGCGCTCGTAGCGCACCACCGCCAGCCAGTCCCCGGCGGGCAGCAGCCCGTAGCCCCCGGCGAAGACGCACGCCGCCTCGGCGACCTGATCGGCGTCACAGTCCGGCCGCAGCGAGACGGTCAGATCGGGCCGGCCCGAGAGGCGGACCCGGGACTCTTCCTGCAACGAGAAGCGGATGACGGCGTCGGCCTGCGCAGCGACCCCACAGACGCTGGCGAAGCGCAGCCCGGGGCCGAACGGCTCGACGCGGGTCGACTCGCCCGGTTCGAGGGTCGGCGCCGCGTCGCACGCCGGCCGGGGGCCACCCGCGGCCGGGCCCACCTCGAGGCTCAATTCGAAGTCGACCCCCGCGACCGGGGCGTCGGGGGCCCGAGCCGCGATGACGTAGCGCCCGTCCTGCGGGGTGTCGGCGGCGACCGCGGCCGCCGGGCCGGCCAGCGCGGCGCCGGACGGGTCGAGGACGGTGAGTTGGGGGTCGGCCCCGGCCAGCGCGGCGGCGGCGGCCGAGATCCGGAGGCCGGCGGGCAGCGCGACCGCGAAGTGATCCACATCCCCCGGGCAGAGGCGGGCCAGCGCCGCGTCGGCGATGGGCGTCGCGGTGTCGGGGGTGTCGTTGCCCAGCGGCCCCTCGGCGCCGTCCGGCGGGCAGGTATCGCCCGGCAGCCGGTCGAGCAGGAGCGTGTAGGGCGCCGAGCGGCCCGGCGGGCCGTCGATCACCACCGTCACCCGCCGCGGGGCGGCGCTGGGGCCCAGGCCCACCGTCTCGACCCGGCCCGGGCCGTCGGCGGTCGGGCGGCCGACGTCGGGGGACTCGAGGCTCACCCGCAGCCCGGCGCCGTCGGGGTCGAGCACCGTCGCCTGCAAGCCCTCGCCGGGGGCCAGATCGACCGGGAAGCGGTCGGCCGCCCCGTCGCAGCGCACCAGATCGGGGTAGCCCCGGGCGGCGATCACCCCCGGAGGCAGGGCGTCGAAGGCGTCGCCGGCGCAGACATCGGCGACGCAGCGGTTCTCGCCGCACGCGCGGGTCCCGGGGCAGTCGCCGTCGGCGACGCAGAACGCGGCCAGCGCGCAGCGGCCAGCGTCGCAGAAGTGGGCCGCCGCCGGGCAGTCCCCGTCGACCCGGCACTGCACGCAAGCCCCCAGGGCGGCGTCGCACACGCCCCGCTCGGCGCCGCACGAGCCGTCGTCGGCGCACAGCCCGTCCGGCAGGCAGGCCCCGCCGGCGCAGATCGTGGCCCCGGCGCAGGCCGGGCAGTCGAGCGTCGGCCGGGGCATGCAGCGCCCGTCGATGCACGCCTCGGGGCACTCGGCGCTCTCGACGCAGAACGGCTCGACGCACAGTTCGAAGTCGCAGATGAGGCCCGCGGGGCAGTCCCCGTCGGCCGCGCAGCCCTCGGCGGCCACGCACTGGCCGTCGGCGCACAGCTCGCCCGCCGGGCAGTCCCGGTTGTCCTCACAGCCGCCGACGCAGGCCCCGAAGTCGCACTGCCGCCCCGGATCGCAGTCCTCGGGCACGATGCAGAACGCCGCCTCGGGGCAGCGCCCGCTCGCCACGTCGCACACCCGGGTGCCGGGGCAGTCGGCGTCCTCCACGCAGCGCTCGCCGCAGACCCCGGCGAGGCAGACCCGGTCGCCGAGGCAGTCGATGTCGTCGGCGCAGGCCGGGCCTTCGGCGCATTGCCCGGTGGCGGCGTCGCAGAGCTGGGCCCCGGGGCAGGGCCGCTCGGGCCCGCAAGCGTCGACGCAGGCCCCGCGGACGCAGGCCCGACCCACGTCGCAGTCCGCCGGCCCCAGGCACGGGTCGGCCTCGGGGCAACGCCCGCTCGCCGCGTCGCACCGCCGGCTGCCGGGGCAGGCGGCGTCCTCCACGCAGGGGGCGGCGCAGGTCCCGCCGACGCAGACCCGATCGTCGAGGCAGTCGAGGTCGGCGACGCAGGCGCCGGGCTCGGCGCAGCGCCCGTCGACCCCGCAGATCTGGGCGCCGAGGCACGGGCTCTCCGGGCCGCAGGGGTCTCCGCAGGCGTCGTCGAGGCACAGCCGGCCCGGGTCGCAGTCGGCGTCGCCGAAGCACACCGGCGGCTCGGCGCACTGGCGGTCGACGCACACCCGGGCCGCCGGGCAGTCGGCGTCCATCAGGCATGGGGCCTCGCAGCGCCCGGCCACGCAGCGGCGGTCGCCGCGGCAGTCGACGTCGTCGGCGCACATCGGCGGCTCGGCGCACAGGCCGCTGTCGGCGTCGCAGATCTGATCCCCGGGGCAGGGCGCGGCCGGGCAGCGGTCGACGCAGCGGTTGCCGTCGCACAGCCGGTCGCCGTCGCAGTCGGCGGGGTCGAAGCAGGGGTCGGCCTCGGCGCAGGCGCCGGTCTCGACGTCGCACGAGCGGGTGCCGGGGCAGTCGGCGTCCTCCACGCAGCGCTCGACGCAGGCCCCGTCGGCGCAGCGGCGGTCGCCGAGGCAGTCGACGTCGGCGGCGCACACGTCGGGCTCGACGCAGGCCCCCATACCGTCGCAGCGCTGGCGCCCGGGGCAGTCCTCATCACCCACGCAGCCGGGGGTCTCGCAGGCGCTCGGCAGGCGCGGCGGGCAGCCGGGGGCGTCGCAGCAGGCCACCGGGGCGACGCAGACCCGGTCGATCGGATCACAGCCCCGGGGCTCGCCCTCGGGCCCGTCGGGGCACGGCTCGTCGAGGCGGCAGCCCTCGGCGCAGGCCCCTTCGGCGCAGTAGCCGGCCGGCGGGCACTCGCCGTCGTCGGCGCAGGCGATCGGCGCGCAGGCCCCTTCGACGCAGGCCTCGACCGGCCCGCACTCGGCGGCCTCGCGGCACCCGGGCACGCACTCAGCGGTCTCGACCCGGCAGACCGTCTCCGCGGGGCAGTCGGCGTCGACGACGCAGCCCCCGGCGTCGGCCGCGCCGTCCTCGGGGGCGGCGTCCGGCAGCGATCCGTCGACCGGCCCGTCGGCCTCGCCCCCGTCCATCACGGCGGCGCCCGTGTCGGGGCCGACCTGCGGCTCACTGTCGTCACATCCGAAGAGCGCGGCGCAGATCAGCGCCAACCACACCCGAGCGGAGCCGGTCCGGCGCGCTCGCTTCAACCGGGCCCTCGACGGGCCACCCTTTGATCGCTGCATGGGATGATTTTATTATTGATGAAATTTTTCAATCAAGGTGGCGAGGCATGCCGCGCCCCGCCCCGCTTCGAGGAGGGCCCATGCGTCGTCACTCACCCGGTCGCCCGCTGGCGCTCATCGCGCTGTTGGCGGTGCTCGCGCCCTCGATCACCGCCGCGCTGCCGCTGGAGTTCGCCCAGGAGGGGCTCGTGCTCGACGACGCCCAGCGCCCGGTGGAGGGCGTGCATCGGGTCCGCATCCGGCTGTTCGCCGACGCCCGGGGCGGCGCGGCGCTCTTCGACGAGATCCACCCGGCGGTCGAGTTCTTCCAGGGCTACTACTTCGTGCCGGTGGGCAGCATCGAGCCGCTCGCTCCGGCGCTGTTCACCCGGCCGAGCCTCCACATGGGGATCATCATCGACGACGGCGACGAGCTTCAGCCGCGCACCCCACTGCGGCTGGTGCCCGGCGCGTTCTTCGCCCACACCGCGGCCAACGTGGTCGGCGACATCACCCCCAGCTCGGTGAGCATCGACGGGGTCGGGGTGGTGATCGACGGGGCCGGGCGCTGGGTGGGTGATCCCACCGGCCTGCGCGGTCCGGCGGGGCCGGCGGGGCCCGAGGGGCCGGTCGGTCCCCAGGGCCCGGCGGGGGCGGCGGGGGGCGACGGGTCCCCCGATACGCCGCAGCAGGTGCGGGACAAGCTGCGCCAGGTCGACGGGGCCGGATCGGGGGTCGACGCCGATCTGCTCGATGGCCGCCAGGCGAGCGCCTTCGTCCGCACCGCGGCCGACGTGCTCGACCGGCTGCGCACGGTGGACGGCGCGGGTTCGGGGCTCGACGCCGATCGCCTCGACGGCCTCGACAGCGACGATCTCATCCTGACGCCCCAGGAGCTCCTGGCCCGCCTGCGCACGGTGGACGGGCGCAACTCGGGGCTGGACGCCGACCGCCTCGACGGCCTCGACAGCAGCCAGATCGTGGTGAACGGGCAGCAGATCCTCGAGCGGCTGGCCCCGATCGACGGGCAGGGTTCGGGGCTCGACGCCGATCGCATCGACGGGCTCGACAGCAGCCAGCTCATCGCCGACGCGGCGACGATCCTCCAGCGGCTGAGCGGGGTCGACGGGCGGGGGTCGGGGCTCGACGCCGACCGCCTCGACGGCCTCGACTCGTCGGTCTTCCTCCAGGCGGACGACCCCACGCTGCCCGACCGGGCGGTGGACTGGGTCAGCCAGGCCGACGGGACCGGCTCGGGGCTCGACGCCGACCGGCTCGATGGGCTCGACTCCACCCGCTTCATGCGGGTCGACCGGGACACCGGGACCGCGGGCTCGCTGACGGTCGGCGGGCCCATCAACGCGGCGGCGGGGGTGTCGGTGCGGGCCGGGGCCCGGGTCGGCATCGGCGTGGAGGACCCCCAGGCCGAGCTGCACGTCGACGGCACCATCATCGCCGACGAGGTGCACACCCGGGTGCTCCAGGTCGACGTGCTGCGGCTCAACCCGCTCGACCGGGCGCCGGCCCCGGCCTCGGCGGGCATGCTGTACTTCGACAGCGGCACCGGCGGCCTGCGCTACCACGACGGCCGCCGGTGGCAGAACGTGGCCGCCGAGGGGCCCCGGACGTCGTGCCTGGAGGTGCTCGAGAGCGGGCGCTCCATCGGGAACGGGGACTACGTCATCGACTTCGACGGCCCCGAGGGCCCGATGCCGCCCCAGGAGGTCTTCTGCGACATGGAGACCGACGGCGGCGGCTGGACCCGCATCGATCAGTGCCTCGCGTTGCAGGTGCTCGGCGGGCGCATGGTGGCCGAGGAGGTCGCCAACACCGCCGCCATCGACGGCAACTGCCGGCCCTACACCCGGGACAGCGGCAACCAGGAGCACAGCTACCACTACACCTTCGCCTTCCCGGCGGGCTTCAGCGCGTTCTACCTCGACGACTACGTGGTGCGGGCCAACGCCAGCAACACCTCGGACCTCGACCCGGGGCAGTTCGTGCAGGGGAGTTGGAGCCAGGCCAACGGCGGCAGCAAGGGCGACATCTCGTTCGGCACCGCCGGACAGAACGGCCCGGTGACCAGCTACGCCCGCTACGTCGACGCCCAGAACTGCCAGTCGTGCCAGATCGCCTTCCCCCGCAACGGTCGGGTCTTCGCGCTGGGCGGGACCTACGACACCTTCCGCATGGGCTGGGGCGAGCGGGGCAGCCAGAGCGAGGGCTGGTACCCGTGGTGGTCGGGGTCCATCATGCTGCGCTGAGGGCGCGGGATCGGGCGCCGATGAGACGGCTGGGCGCGGGGGCGCCAGGCGAGGGTGAGACACCACCCCGGGAGGCCCCGCCGAGCTGTGCGTGGGTGGGTCACGAGGGTGTCTTTGCCTGACGCTGCGGGCCACTCCACGGCGACGGCCAGCCCGCTGTATGCCATCGGGCGGTGGGGCATGGCCCCCTGACCTGCGATGATCGCCCGGTCGCTCGTCGGAGAGCCGTCGACTCTCGACTTGGCCGGCCGCCCGGGGTTCAGTAGAGTCGAACTCCATGCCGTTGTACGCCTGCACCACCGATGACGAGCTGCGCCTGAGCGCCGTCGACCCGCGCCTGTACGACTGGCTGAGCCTCGGCCCCGACGACCTGCTCGGGAAGCGCTGGCTGGTCCTGATCGCCCCCGAGTCCCACACCGACGCGGTGCGCTACGAGGACGCGGTCCGGGCCGACGAGTTGGTCTTCCCCCTGTCGTGCTCGCTGCTGCATGCGGACGGCGGACGGCAGCCGTTCGAGGTGCTGATACAGGCGGCGCCCTCGGGCTTTCGCGTCGCCCTGCGCCCGGCGAGCCATCAGGACGGCGACTCGACCCTGGCCGAGGCTCGAGCCCGGCGGGCCCGCGCCGAGCGGTTCCTCAGCAACATCATCGAGTCGGTGGCCGATCCGATCTTCGTCAAGGACGAGCGGCACCGCTGGATCCTCCTCAACGAGCCGATGTGCGCCTTCATGGGCCGCCCGCGAGGCGAGCTGATCGGCAAGACCGACTACGACTTCTTCCCAAAGGCCGAGGCCGACATCTTCTGGGCCAAGGACGACGAGGTCTTCAGCCGGGGCGGCGTGTCGGTGAATCAGGAGAGCCTCAGCGACGCAGCCGGCGTGACCCACACCATCTCGACCAAGAAGACCGTCTTCACCGACGACGTCGGCCGGAAGGTGCTCGTCGGCGTCATCCGCGACATGACCGCCGAGGTGGAGGCCCTCGAGAGCGCCACCGCGGCCACCCGCGCCAAGTCCGCGTTCGTGGCGATGATGAGCCACGAGATCCGCACCCCGCTCAATGGGGTCATCGGGCTGGCCGATCTGCTTCTCGGGACCGAGCTCGACGCCGCGCAGTCCGAATACGCCCGGTTGATCAAGAGCTCGGGCGAGACGCTGACTGCGCTGGTCAGCGATGTGCTCGATCTGGCCCGCATCGAAGCGGGGCACCTCGACCTGGAGCGCAGCGCCTTCGAACTGGAGGTCTTCGGGCGGGACACGGCCGAGCTCTTCCGCTTCGACGCCCAGCGCAAGGGGCTGGACCTCGACGTGCACATCGAAGAGGGGCTGGGCTGGGTCGAGGGGGACGCCGCCCGGATGGGTCAGGTGCTGATCAATCTGCTGGGGAACGCGATCAAGTTCACCGCCGAGGGGCAGGTGCGGCTGAGCATGGCCCGGGCCGACGACGCGGTCACCATCGCGGTGAGCGACACCGGGATCGGCATCGAGCCGGAGATCGTCGGCCGGCTGTGCGAGCCCTTCATGCAGGGGGAGGCGTCCATCCGACGGCGCTTCGGCGGCACTGGCCTGGGGTTGAGCATCTGCTGCCAGCTCCTGGCGGTGATGGACAGCGCGCTGGAGATCGAGAGCACGCCCGGTGAGGGCTCGACCTTCGCCTTCACGGTGCGCATGCCGTCGATCGAGCCGCCGACCGATCGGCGACGGCAGACCGGTCCGCTGACGCCGGTGCGCTCGGCCCGGGTGCTGCTCGTCGAGGACAACCCGGTCAATCAGCGGGTCGCCCGGTTGATGCTGGAGAAGCTGGGCCAGCGGGTGGTGGTCGCGGAGAACGGCCCGGCGGCCCTCGGCGCGCTGCGCCAGAGCCGGTTCGATGCGGTGCTGCTCGATTGCCACATGCCGGGGCTCGATGGCTTCGAGGTGGCCCGGCGGCTCCGGGCGTCGGAGGGTGAGAACCGGGCGGTGCCGGTGATCGCGCTGACGGCCGATGTGGCGCTGGAGACCCGCGAGCGGTGCCGGGAGGCGGGGATGGACGACTTTCTGAGCAAGCCCATCTCCCAGCGGCGGCTGGCCAAGGCGCTGGGCCGGTGGCTGTCGCCGAGGCGCGACGTCGGCTGAATCGGACGCGGCCACCATGTGCCAAGCGCACGGGCCACCATGGGAGACCACCATGTGCCAAGCACACGGGAAGGGGCGAACTCGAGTGCCAAGCATATGAGATAGGACGAGGAGCGAGACGGCGCCAGGAAGGCGTTCGGTACCCGGATACGACCCATCGGAAGCACCCGCCGACCAGCCATGTCCCACATTCGGGTACCAGCTCCCTCCCTTCAAAGCAGCCGCGTGCCCTCGCCCCATCGAGAGCACGCACCTCCCCCATCGCGCCCTCCGACGCCCCGACACCTCCATCTCGACCGGACCGGCCGGCCACACCGACCACTACCCGCTCGGGGCCGCCCCCCTGCAGACCGGCCGACACCCCTCCGCCGGGAACCCGCACCCCTCGATCCCCGCTCGCAGCGCCTTCATCGCCCGCCTGTAAGCCGACTCGAACGCCCGATACGCCGCCCACCACATCGACAGCGCCCGACCCCGCGCGTGCACCGCCGGCGCCGGGCTGCGCTTGCTCTTCACCGGCCGATCGTGGGGCTCCACCCGCAGAACACCCGCCGCGCCCAGGACCCGCGGCGGCGCCGGAAACCGCGCCTCGGCGACCTCCACCAACGCCCGCCACTTCGCCCGCAGCTCGGCCTCGCCCACCTCGGCCCACATCGGCGGGGGCGACAGCGCGACGAAGCGCACCTCGGCCACATCCGCCAGCGTGGGATACCGACCCCGGCGGCTCGCCGGCCGCGCCCCCCACGCCTGACGCATCCGGTAGAGCCTCGTCCGGTCGTACCACACCCCCACCAGCCGCCGGCCCTCGGTCACCGCCGGGATCCACCCCACCCCCGGCCAATCCGCCGCCCGGCGCACCAGCCCGGCCCGCGTCGCCTGCCCCGCGACGTAGACCAGCCGGTCGTACAACGCCGAGTCGTCGACGATGTGGATGTCGCTCGACCGCTGCTCCCAATGGGCGCCGGGCCAGCCGTAGAGATCGCCGAGCTCCTTCGAGAGATTCGCCCGGACGTGGCAGGTCCAGGCCGCCTTGACCTCCGCATCCCGAAACGCCGCGACGATGTGAATGTGATTGCAGGTGCCCCCGGCGAAGAAGATCCGCACATCGTCCCCGTGCAACCGCATCGCCTGCCCGATGACCCCGACGATGCGCCGATTCGCCTCCGGACCCGGCCGCAGAAGAAACCGACGCTGGGCGCACCTCCACGTCAGCTCCACCGGTTCGAACTCACGGGTCTGGAACCTCAACCGCCGACTCATCGCGAACCTCCGATGTCTTCGGAAGATCCATCGATCAGCCGCAGCGATTGTTGCGCAGTTTCTGTACCTCGGCCCTGGTCGAGGGGCTGCGCCGGCAGAGGACGACCGCCCCCACGGGAGCGATCAGGCGCTGACCGGCGTGCGCCAAGCCGGACGCACCGGGATATCCACCCGCTCGCACTCCCGGCCCACCGCCTCGGCCCGATAAGGCAGGCGCACGAACTCCACCGTGTCGGCGCCGGGGTCGTAGACCGCGTAGAACGCGCGGGGATCACCCTTGACCCGGCTCTCGCCCACCGAGCCGGGGTTGATCCAGGCGTCGCGCCCGTCGAGCGCGATCACGCCCGCCTCGGCGCCCGCGTCGTACCAGCCATCGTCGCCCTTGATGAAGCACACCGGGCGGTGGGTGTGCCCCCGCAGCACGATCAGCCGACCCTCGGGCACCTCGGCGTAGGCCCGCATCGCCTGGTGCTCCTGGCGACCGAGGATGTGGTTCTCGACCAGATCACTGCCCGGATAGATCGGCAGCGAGGCGTCCTTGGGGTGCACCAGCAGCACGTCGTCCCGGGGCATGGCCGTCTTGGGCAAGCCCTCGAGGAAGACCACGATGCGCTCGAGCTCCTCGGCGTCGAGCATCTCCATCTGCCGGCGGATGGCCGCCCGCGCGTTACGGCTGGCCTTGAGGTCGTCCACCTCCGCCTCGCCCCGATGCACCCGCACGATGTAGTCGTCGTGGTTGCCGGCGACGTGGGTCCACCGGCTGCGGTTGCGCAGGATGACGCTCATCACCGCCGAGACATGCGGGCCGTAGCCCACCAGATCACCCAGGCACCACACCTCGCGGATCCTGCGCTTGCGCATGTCCCGCTGCACGGCGAGCAGCGCCGCGGCGTTGGCGTGCAGGTCGGACACGATGCCGATGGGGCGGGCCGGGGCCGCGGTCGGCGGGCTCTCGTTCGCTTCCGGTGTGCTGGACTCGGAAGCCGCAGCGGAGTGTCCGGCGCTCTCGGCCCCCTCGGGGCCGGCGGCGCCGTTCGACTCGCCGTTGCCGTCGGTCATGCGTCGGCGCCCGCCTTCGCCTGGATCGCCCGAGCCCAGACCTCGATGCGGCCGGCGCCCTTCCACCGCTTGGTGATGCCCTTCACCTCGTCCCACCGGCCGCGGATGCTCGACGGGTCGAGCCGATAGACCGCCTGGAGCGTGCTGAAGTCGTTCTCGAGGTTGCGCCGCTCGGTGCGCAGCTGATCGTCGAGGTGGCTCGCGTCCAGCCGCCGGGCGCGGGCGAGCTGCTTCTTGAGCCGCTCGAGCAGCTCCGGGCTGCGCAGCTTGTCCCGCAGGCTCGACGCCTTGGCCTCGAGGTCGCTGATCAGATCGGTGAGGATGCGGGCGTCGTCGACGAGCGCCTCGGGGTCCTTCTCGTCGATGCGCACCTCGCGGATCAGCGCGCCGACCCGCTTCTCGGCCTGCTCGACCTGCCGCTCGAAGGCCTCGAGGTCGTCGCCGATGCGGGCCTCTTCGTCTTCGAGGTCGTGCCGCAGGCTGTCGAGCTGCAGCCGCACCGCCGAGGCGCCGGGCCCCAGCTTGCCCAGGCGGCGGTCCTCGATCTCGAGCGTGTCCGGGTGGGGGATCGAGACCCGGGTCCGCAGCTCTTCGAGGGCGTCGAGCTTGTCGTCGGCGGTGTCGAAGTCCCCGCTGGCCAGCGCCGCTTCGAGTTGACGCACGAGCCGGTCGGCCTCGTGCCAGCCGTCGAGCAGCGCCTTGATCTCGACCACGTCGCCCCCGAGCTGGGTCTGCATGCGCAGCGCCTTCTCCAGCTTGGACAGCTCGCGGGTCTGAAGCGCCTCTTCGACCAGCGCGGCGACCTCGCTCTCCTCGTCGCTGGTGCGCTGGGCCGCCGCCTGCCGATCGCGCAGCGGGCGGATGAACTCCTGGGCCGCCGCCCGATCCTCGGGGTCGTCCTGGTGCTTGGCGGCGAGGTTCAGCCGGCGGATGGTGCGGTCGACGACCTCCCGGTCGGGGCGGGTGCCCTTGGCCAGCTCGCGGGCGAGGTTGCACAGCGCGTCGAAGTCGGCGGCCTGCTCGGTGTGCACCGTCTCGACGAGCCCCTCGAGCTCGGCGCCGTCCTCCCACGGGGCGCGGGCCTCGACGTCGCGCACGATGTGCTCGATCTGCTCGAAGGTGTAGCCCGGCTGGGCCTCGCTGCGCAGCGCCTCGCAGGCGGCGAGCACCGCGCCGATGCGCTGCTGGCGCACCCGCTCGAGGAACTCCCGCAGGTACTCCGGCGGATCCTCGCCGTGGCGGGCGTAGACCAGCGCGTAGGCCTGACGCCACGCCTCGAGCGCGTCGCCCTTCTCCAGGATGCGGAAGACGCCCCGGGCGTCGGAGACCAGCTTGCGGGCCTCGACCACCTCGGCCGCCGCGCCCAGCTCGCTCTCCCGGACGAGCTGCTCGGCCCGGTCGATGTCGAGGGTCGAGAACGCGGTGTCGAAGTCGATGGTGAACCGGCGGACCCGGGCCTCGTTGATGAAGCCGGCCACGTCGGCCTCCGAGCCCATGCCCATCAGCCCCCGGGCGGTCTCGATGGCGGTCTCGACGTCGCCGGTCTCGAGGTGCTCCCGGGCCACGGCCATCGCCCGGGCGAAGTCGAAGCGCTCGACGATCACCTCGTTGTCGGGCACCGACGGCGACCACCGGCGCAGGAACTCGACCGCCGCCCGCACCTTCTCCAGCCGCTTGCGGGCGCCAGGGCCGTCGCTCTCGGCGATGGCCCGCTCCACCTCGGCCCGCCGCTCGGTCGACAGCGCGTTGACCGCCTGCCGCCGGATCAGATCGGCCTCGGCCTGCTCCTTGCGGGCCAGCGCGAGGCCGTCGAGCAGGTCGATGGCGCTCTGGTAGTCGCCCTCCTCGAGGGCCGCCTTGGCCCGGGGGAGCTGATCCCGGGCCAGCTCCATCTGATCCCGCACGGCGGTGTAGTGCTCGACGATGGCCTCGAACTCGCCCCGCTCGTCGCCGTCGAGGCGGTCGACGAGGCTCTTGGCCACCCGCACGACGCCCTCGTAGTCCTGACGGGACTCCAGCGCCTCGATCTCGTCCAGCGCCCGCCGCCGCTCGGCGAGCAGCGCCATCTCGGCGAACTCCGGGTCGTGGGCGGCGTAGGGCTCGCACAGCTTCAGCGCCCGCTTGGGGTCGCTGGCGATGAGCGTGCGGGCCAGCGCCAGGGCCTCGTCCCGCTGGATGTCGAACTGGTGGTCCTGCTTGCTCGCCGCGATCTCGGCCCGCCGCTCGGGCACCTCGGCGGCCAGCGTATCGAGCAGCGTCTTGACCTCGTCCAGTCGACCCTGCTTGGCCAGCCGGGCGGCCCGGGTCAGCTCCCGATCGGCGCGCTCCAGGCGGGCCTCGAGGCCGTTGGCCTTCTCGGCGAGGTCGGCCGCCTCGATGCGCAGATCGGTGATGCCCGGCGGGGTGCCGGTCACCTCGGCCATCTCTTCTTCGAGGATCTCGATCGACTGCCGGATGGCGCCCACCCGCTCCAGCCGGGGGCGCACGTCGCCCAGGCGGGTCGAGAGCAGGTCGACCTTGGCCCGGAACGGCGACAGCCAGCGCTGCAAGACCGTCGACCGCAGGCGCTCGAGCGTCTCGGCGCTCGGGCCCTGCCCGGCGATGCCCAGGTCCAGCTCGTTGAGCGCCTGCTCGAAGCGGCCCTCGTCGAGGAGCTGCCGGATGCGGTCGGTGAGCGCCGCCTCGCGGGCCCGCTTCTCGACCTCCTCGGTCAGCTCGGCGAAGCGCTCCTCGAGCTGCTCGGCGAAGTCGGACTCGAGCAGGTGCCACCAGTCGCGCCGCTGGCCGAGGCGCTTGAGGGCCGCCTCGACGTTGCTGTGCTGGCTGACGAGGCGCTCGGTGTCGGTCAGGTGCTTGCTGACCACCGCCCGGATCTTGGGCCGCACCCGCACCGTCAGGGTGTGGATCGCCTGGTCGATGGGCACGAGGTCGGGGCCGTCGAAGCGCACCATGCGCTCCCCGCGGGCCCGGCGGGACTCGTAGTCCTCCAGGGCGCGCAGGTTGGGGCCCAGCTCGTCGAGGGCGCCCATCGTCGAGATCTCGTCCTGGGCCCGCTCCTCGGTCTGGATGCGGCGGTCGATGAGGTCGCGCTCTTTGCGCAGCTCGTCGATGTCGATCAGATCCTGGAAGTGCGGCGCGTCGTCGAGCAGCGCGTCGAAGATCGAGCGCGCGTCGCGCAGGGACTCGAGGAAGGCCCCCGGCTTGATCAGCTCCCGGGCCTCGCGCAGCCGGTCGCGGAAGCGCTCCCGCTCCTCGTGGCGGCGCTTGGCCGAGGCCAGATCGGCGTCGCACAGCGCCAGCCGCTGGGGGTCGTGCTTGGCCCGGCTGAGCTTGTGCAGCGTCTGCTCGGCGGCCTCGAAGTCGTTGACCTGCAACGCACCTTCGAATTGCCGCAGAAGCTGGGGGAACCGCATCTCCTGCCGCTCGAGCACCGCGTTGTGCAGCAGGCCGAGGATGGGCTCGTCCATGCCCTTGAGCTCGAGGCTCAGGCTGTCGATGACCTCTTGATAGCGCTCGTCGTTGAGCGGGGCGACGTAGTCGGTGCCCACGAGGCGGCTGGCCTCCTGGGCCAGCTCGATGAGCGGGTTGTCCGAGCGGCGGCCGAGCAGGGCCTGCACCACCGCCGAGAAGTTGCCCTTCATGCCGCCCGCCGACGAGCCCTCGCCCACCGCCGGGGACTCGCCGGTGCGCCGGCTCTCGATGCGGAAGTTGCCGGTGGCCCCCGGCGTGCCCATGCCGCCGACGATCGACTTGCGGGCTCGGGGGATGGCCGGCCGCCCGCCGGGACGGGCCAGCGAGCCGCGGTCCTTCAGCGAGGCGCCGCGCTTGGGTGACGGCTTGTCGTCGCCCTTGTCGTCGCTCGTGCCGCCGCGCCGGTAGTTCTGAAACAGCCGGGCGCGGCTGGTCTGGTTGTCGTCCACCATTCGGGTGTCCTCGCGCGTGGCCCGGAGGGCCTCATCGGGAGCGGCAGCGCCGCGTCGCCTACCAGTCGTCGGTCAGATAGGCCGGCTTGCTGCCGCCTTCTTTGGTCTCGGGCGGCTTGGGGGTCGGCGCCTTCGGCTTCTCCTTGTCGGGCGCCTTGGTGCCGGCCCCGTCCGGCTTGCGCCGGCTGTCGGGCGAGGCCGCTTTCTCCCGCGCCGCCTTCTCCCGCTCGATCTGCTCGCGCAGCTTCTCGGCCCGCTCGCGCATGAGCCGGCGGGCGCGCTGATCTTCGGTCTCGCGGGGGCGGGTGCGCCGGGTGCGCGACCGGCGGGCCTTGCGGGCCTGCGCGGCGGCTGCGGCGGCGGCCTCTTCTTCCTGCCGCTTCTTCTCGGCGGCCTCCTCTTCGAGGCGCTTCTTCTCGGCCTCGGCCGCCAGCCGCTTCTGCTCGGCTTCGGCTTCGAGCCGCTTCTTCTCGGCCTCGGCTTCGAGCCGCTTCTTCTCGGCCTCGGCTTCGAGCCGCTTCTTCTCGGCCGCGGGGTCGGGCGTCGCCGCCGCGCCCTTCTCGGCGCCGGTCACCGTCTTCTCGGGGGTCGGCTTCTCCGGGTCGCGGGGTTCGGGCGGGGGTCGCAGCAGCACGATGGCGGCGATGACCGCCACCACCACCAGCGCCGACAGGGCGATCCAGACCGTCTTCTGGTCCTGCTGCCGGGGCGGCGGGGCCGCCGGGCGCGGGGTGCGGGTCCGCTCGGGCGGGGGCGTGGTGCGCCGCTCGGGCGGGCTCATCATCGAGGCCGGCAGCCGGTTGGGCAGGGTGCGGGCGTCCGAGATGGCCGCCCCGCTGGGGATCGCCGCCGCAGCCGGGGCCGACAGCGGGTCGAGCACCCGCCGGGCCGCCTGCACGTCGGGGTCGCCGGCCCGCCGCTGCTCGGCCTCGTCGAGCTCGACCCGCAGGTCGCTCATCAGCCGCTTGACGGTGTCGTCCTCCGGCCGCCGCCGCTGGAGACGGGTCAGCAGCTCGGCCCGGCCGGCCAGCCCGGCTTCGTTGCCCAGCTTGTCCAGCCCGCGCACGTAGAGCGACAGCGTCTGGTGGGCCTCCGAGGCCCGCTCCGAGCGCTCGCGGAAGCGCCGACGCCAGGTCTTGAGCGCGTCGAGGGCCTCGGTGCTCCAGCCCCGGTCGAGGTCGGTGTCCCGCAGCGCGTCGGAGACCGCCCGGCACGCCTCGCCGAGCCCGTCGGCGTCGGTCCGCACCCGATCGGTGGCCTCCCGGTCGACGGTGCGCAGCCGCAGATCCATGTTCTCGAGGACCCGGTCGAACAGCTTCTCGGCCCGGTTGAGCGGGAAGCAGCCCCGCTGCCCGGCCGACAGCTTCATCGCCGAGACGATCGCCGGCACGACCTCGGCCGGGTGGGGCGGGGTCTCGGCCCCGGGGGTGTCGGTCTCGTCCCACGCCCGCTGCAGCGCTTGCAGCTCGCGCACCCCGGGGGCGTCGGCGTACTGCTCGAAGCCCTCCAGCGAGACCCGGCCCTGGCGGGCGAAGCGCCGCCGGGCGGCCTGCACCGCCAGCTCGCTCTGGTCGACCTCGGTCTTGCGGGCCGCGGGGGCCGGCAGCGCGGTGAACTGCTCCCGCAGCATGGGGAAGCGCTCGTACAGCGCGTCGTGGTAGCGCACCTTGCTCAGCGAGGCGAGCCCGTCGGCGATGAGCGCCCGGGCCTTCTCCTTGTCGCCGGCGTCGAGCAGGGCCAGCCCCGCCCGGCCGTCGCGCAGGCCCTTGGCCTCGTGCTCGAGGTCGCCGAGCAGCGAGCTGACCGAGGGGTGGTCGGCCAGCCGGGTGCGCAGGCCGGTGATCTGCTTCGCCGCCTCGGACCAGTCGAGGTTGGCCATCGCCGTGGCGATGCCGTGCGCCTCGCGGGCGTAGCCCGGCGCCCGGCGGGAGACCGCGGCGAGCGCCCGCAGGTGGTAGCTCTCGAGCGACTTGCCGATGTCGAAGCCGCCCGCCTCATCGGCGCTCTTCACCGCGGCCCACAGCCGGGTGATGAGCTGCCCGTCGGGGCCGGCGATCTCCTCGGCCTGAGCCAGCAGCGCCCGGCCGTCCATCTGCAGGGCCTGATCGCGGGCGGCCAGCGCGATCTCGGCCGCGGCGGCCGCCTGCTCCGAGAGGCCCACCCGATCGTCGTCGCTGGCCTCGCGGGCGTCGAGCAGGCACGCCTTGACGAAGCCGAGCAGGTTCTCCGGGCGGTCGCCGAGCATCGCCTCGACCGCCATCAACGTCGAGAGGAACTCGTCGAGCGAGGCCCCCTCGGGGTGGCGCACGAGGTCTTCGAGCAGCAGGCGCACCGCGCGGTAGTAGCGGCTCCAGCGGCCCGGCGGGTCGTAGATGCGCCCGCTCCACTCGCTGACCGTCTCGCCCCCGGCGAGCAGCGCGTCGAGGTAGCTGGCGGTGGTGCGCAGGTCGGCCGGCAGCCAGCCGGTCTCCGGGGCGCGGCTGTCGGCGACCACGTTCCAGTCGAGGATGACCACCCGCCCCGAGACGTGATCCCAGAAGATGGCGTCCGACTTGAGGTCCTGGGCCCGCAGGCCCAGCGAGGTGGCCGTCGTCAGCGCCTCGCCGATGCGGATGGTGATGCCCACCGCCTGCTCGGGGCGCACGATCTGGCGGTTGGAGAAGAGCCGGGCCAGAGGCCGCCCGGGGGCCACCTCCATCACGAAGAAGCGCTCGTCGGGGTCCCGGTCGAGCACCTTGGGGAAGCCCGACTGGCTGTCGGGGCGGTCGGGGAACAGCTCCCGCTCCTGCCGGCGCAGGGCCTGGAGCCGGTCGGCCTCCTGCATGAACGCCCGGGGCGAGAGGCTGATGTCGTCCTTCATCGCCTTGATGGCGACCTGATCCCCGGCGGGGTCGGTGGCCAGCAGCACCCGGGCGGTGTGCCCCTCGCCCAGCACCCGGACCGGGGCGTAGCGGCGATCGTCGGCGTAGAGGACGCGGAGCCCGTCGGCGCTGTTGCTCATCGTCCGCCCGCCGATCCCGAGCCGCGCCCGTCTTCGTAATCGATGATCAGATCGCCCACCCGCTCCTGCTGCCCGGGGGCGAGGCGCCCGGCGACGACCTCCCGGGTCGCGCCGTCCTTGTCGAAGCGCAGGGTCACCTCGACGTCCCGCCCCAGCCCGCGCTTGATGTCGAGGGCCACCAGCAGCCCGTCCCGGGCGGGGATGGCGTCGAGGTCGCTGCGGGCGCTCCACCCGCGGGCCGCCGAGAGGCTGGTCGAGGCGAACTCGCTGGGGCCGAAGGCGTCGCGCACCACCAGGCGCCCGGTCAGGGTGCGCAGCCGGGGCATGAAGGCCAGCCCCAGGCCGATGAGCACCACCGCCGCCCCGCCCACGATGATCCCGATCGGCGGGCCGCCGCTCCCGTCCTGGGCGAGGGCCGACAGGGGCACGAGCCAGCCGGCGAGGCCGATCGCCGCCGTCGTTCGCATCCCGCGCACACGCTCCTCCAACGCTCTGGACCGGGCCGGTGTGGCCGGACTCCAGTGGGCATGACACGGGAGATCACGGTCATTGTCAAATTGGAGATTCGGGAGGAACGCCGCGTCGGGAGTCCGTCGCGGGCCGCCGCGGCGGACGGCTTGCCCGGATGGCGCCCGCCGGGGCACCATCCGGCCCATGCAGTCATCGATCACATCCGCCGCGCGCCGCCCGGCGCACCGCCGGGAACAGCGGGCGGCCTTCGCCTCGTGGTTCATCCTCGCCTCGCTCGCCGCCGCGTCCGGCGGCTGTGGTGGGTCCGACTCCCGATCGGTACGCCCCGATCGGCCCCCGTCGTCCGATCGGACGCCGCCCGCCGACAAGCCGTCCGGCGGCGCGCTGTCGGTGCAGCTCGCCCGCACCCTGCCCGGGGGCGGGGGGCCGGCGGCGGTGGTCACCTTCGCGGTCTTCCGCCCGGCGCCGCTCGACGACGCCGATGGGGTGACCGAGGCCGCCGAGGCCCGGATGGCGAAGGGCTTCGCCGAGCCGCCGCCCGCGCTGGGCGACTTCGCCGAGGGGCAGCCGCCGAAGCCGACCCTCATCGCCGCGCCGGTGGACGGCGCGCTGCCCCTCGACCTCGCCGCCCTCGCCGCCGGCGCCGGGGAGGCGGCCCCGGCCATCACCGGCGCCCGCTCGGTGATCTTCGTGCGCTACGCCGGGCCCGTCGTCGAGGCCCACGAACACCTCGAAGGGGCCGCGCTGGGGGCCGCGCTGGTCGCCGGCGCCGCCGACGCGGTGGTCGACCTCGGCACCCGCCGGGCGTGGACCGCCGCCGGCTTCGCGCAGTGGATGGCGTCCGAGGGCTGGCTGGCCGATCAGGTCACCGTCGACGCCGAGCAGGCCGAGGACGGCACGGTGACCTTCTTCACCCGGGGCATGGCCCGCTTCGGGCAGCCCGACCTGGAGGCCGCCGGGGTGCCGCCGGCCGAGGCCCGCGACCGTTTCGCGGCCTTCCAGGCGCTGCTGACGGCCTTGCGGGCCCACGGGGCGGCGAAGCCGGGCGACACGGTGGACGGGGTGGCGCTCGGTCGCTGCGCGCGGCCGCCGGAGGCGATCGAGCGCACGTGCGTCGCCATGTGAGGCCGCCGTTCGAGGGGCCGGCGCTGCTGGGGCTGCTGCTGGGGCTGCTGGCCCGGCCGGGCCCGGTCGAGGCCCAGCCGCCGACGTCCGTCGACATCCCCGACATGACCCGGGTCATGGAGGCCGCCGAGCCGCCCGGCCCCGACGCGCCGCCCGACCCCGACGCCCCCTCCGCCGCGCCCGAGACCTCGGCCGCGCCCCCCGCGTGGAGGGCCCACCTCGGTGATCTGGTCCCGGCCGCCGCCGGCCCCCCGCCCCGGGTGCGGGCGGTGCGCTTCGCCGACAGCCGCCCGCCGACCCCCGAGGCCCGGGTGGCGCTCGACGCGCTCGTGGGCCAGCGGGCGACCCCCGAGGCCCTCGATGATCTGGTGCGGGCCCTGGCCGACCCCGACGCGCCGGGCCTCGATCTGCGGCAGGAGCCCACCGACGACCCGGGCGTGATCGACGTGATGGTCATCGGCGAAGCCCGCCTGCGCCGGGTCGGCCGGATGCGGCCCACCACCGCCCCCATCGGCGCGCCCGACCCCGAGGGCGCCCGGCGGCTCATGCGGCGCATCGAGGGCATCGTCTCCCCGTTTGCGCTCGAAGAGGGGCAGGTCTTCCACCCGTGGTTCGAGCGGCGGGACACCGCCCGCATCCGGCGCTACTTCATCGAGCAGGGCCACCCCTTCGCCCGGGTCGTCGCCCGCCGCTTCGAGACCCCCGGGGTCGTCGACATCACCTGGCGGGTCACCCCCGGGCCGGCGCTGGCCGTCGGCGAGGTGAGCCTCGCCGGCCTGCCCGACCTCGCCGCGGCCCCGGCCCTGCGCACCGCCGCCGGCCAGCCGGCCCGGCCGTGGGTCATCGCCGAGGACATCGAGCGCCTGCGGGGCCACGTCTGCCGGGCCGGCTTCCCCGAGGCCCGGGTCTCGGTCGAGGCGGCGCTCGGCCGGCGGGCGCTGGGCATCGAGTTCGTCGTCGAGCCGGGCCCCGCGCGCCGCATCCGGTCGCTGGCGGTCGAGGCCCCGAGCTTGCCGGCGGCCATCCTGACCGACCTGCCGGTGGCCGACGGCGGCCCGTGGTGCCCCGACCGGGCCGCCGCCGCCGCCGCCGCGATCCGGGACCGCCTCGAGGCCGCCGGGCGCCCCGACGCCGACGTGCAGTGGACCGCCGAGCCCGCCGACGGGGGCATCGCCCTGACCCTGCGCATCGCCGACGCCCGCGCGGTCCGCATCGGCCGGGTGTGGTTCGCCGGCAACCGGGTCACCCGGGTCGACCTGCTGCGGGAGCTGATCACGGTGCGCCCCGGCGACCTCTACGACCCCGAGGCCATCGAGGACAGCGTGCAGGCGCTGCGCCGCACCGCGCTCTTCCGCCGGGTCGAGGCCCGCACCGTGCCCGGCCCCCACCCCGGCGTGCGGCACCTCGTCTTCACCCTGCTCGAGCGGGAGCCGTTCTCCATCGACCTCAGCCGGCAGTCGCTGACGCTGCACAACCTCGACCTCGCGGACACCACCACCGACGTGCGCGCGCTGCGGGCGGGGGCCGCGCTGCGGGGGGCCGGGCAGCGGCTGGTGCTCTACGCCCAGCCCGACTGGCAGGGGCTGCACCTGTTCGACCCCTACGTGCTGCCGATCCTGGGGGTCGAGGGCCGCCTCGACCGGCGGACGCGCACCTTCGGGGCCGACGTCGAGGAGACGTGGTACGCGCTCCAGGGCGAGGCCGGGCTGCGGCTGCTCGACGACCGCCTGATCATCCTGCCGGGGCTGATGGGGGAGCTGACCTTCCCCGAGGGCGTCTCGTCGAGCGCCGGGCTGCCGGTGGCCGACGACACCACCGCGCTCGTCGCCGCCGGCCTGCGCATGCGGGCCCGGTTCGAGCGGCTCGACGACGAGCGGGTGCCGTACCTCGGGCTCCGGGTCGAGGGTCACATCTGGCGGGCCCTGCCGTGGCTGGGCAGCGACCTCGACCTGACCCGCTGGCGGGCGGCGCTCGACCTGCGGCTGCCGCTCGCCCGATTCGAAGGCGACCGCCACCTCGTGCTCGGGCTGAGCGTCGGCGGAGGCGACATCACCCGCCACAACGACCGGGCGCTGGCCGCCCACCACCGGCTGACGCCCAAGATCCGGGGCTACGAGAGCCTGCGGTTCCGCCATCCGGTCGGCGAAGAGCTGCTCGAGATCGGCGGCCAGAGCGCGCTGACCGCGGCGGTGGAGCTGCGGGTGCCCATGCCCTATGCCCGGCGGCACGCGCTGGTGCCCTTCGTCGACGGCGCCGCCCTCGGCGACCGGGGCGTGCCGCTGTTCGACGAGCTGTTCGGCGCGCCGGGGCTGACCTACGTCTACAGCTTCTTCGACGAGCGGCTGGAGGGCTACCTGCGGGTGGCCTTCCCCCTGCGGACCGACGTCGACCTGGAGTACGTGGGCTTCGGGATGGACGGCAGCTTCTGACCGAAGCCGGCCGCGGTGGGATGGGGATGCCGGGGGTGGGGCGCCGGGGTCAGCCGAGGACGGCTGGGCTCACCGGCGCCGGCGGTCGGTCGACCGCGAGAGGCAGGAGGCTCGGAGGCCGAGCTCAGTTCCGGGGCGGCTGCTCGCCTTCGCCCTCGCCCTCGCCCTCGCCCTCGCCCTCACCTTCGCCCTCACCTTCGCCTTCGCCCTCACCTTCGCCCTCGCCCTCACCTTCGCCTTCGCCCTCGCCTTCGCCTTCGCCTTCGCCCTCACCTTCGCCCTCACCTTCGCCCTCGCCCTCACCTTCGCCTTCGCCCTCACCTTCGCCTTCGCCCTCACCTTCGCCTTCGCCTTCGCCCTCACCTTCGCCTTCGCCCTCACCTTCGCCCTCGCCTTCACCCTCACCTTCGCCCTCGCCCTCGCCGCCGCCGGGCACGTCCTCGCGGCAGGTGGTCTCGTCCTCGGCGCAGGCCGCGCAGTCGGCGAAGTCCATGCACATGTTGTCGTTGGCGCAGCCGATCCACTCGTCGAAGAGCACGTTGGCCTCGAGGTCGGAGCTGGTCCGGCACCCGTCCACGCACCCGGCGATGTCGCCCATCGCCTCGATGCAGGCCAGGCCGCAGTCGAGCAGCTCGCCGCAGGCGCCCTCGCCGAACTCGACCCCATCGTAGCCGCAGGCCTGGGTCTCGTCGCCGCAGTTCTCCTCCTGGCACTCAAGGGTCATGCAGTTGTTCTCCTGCACGCACTCCACGAGGCCCTCGTAGAGGATGTAGCCGCCCGCGGTGCTCGAGCCGAAGCAGCCGTTGACGCAGTCCTGATCGTTCTGGGGGCAGCCGTTGAGGCAGGACAGCAGCCCGCCGCAGGTCACGTCACCGCCGCCGGGCACGCCCTCGCCGAAGCAGGCGGTCAGCTCGTCGTTGCACAGGCCGAAGTAGCACTCGAGGTCCAGCTCGTTGTTGAAGTCGAAGCAGCCGTTGCCGTTCACGCAATTGACGATGTCCTGGTACTGCTGCTGACCCTCCGGGGTGGTCGCCGCGAGGCACGCCTGCTGGCAGGCCTGATCCTGGCAGGTGTTCAGGCAGCCGAAGAGGTCGGAGCAGCCATCGCCCTCGCCTTCACCCTCGCCTTCGCCTTCGCCCTCGCCTTCACCCTCGCCCTCGCCTTCACCCTCGCCCTCGCCCTCGCCCTCGCCTTCACCCTCGCCCTCGCCCTCGCCTTCACCCTCGCCTTCACCCTCGCCCTCGCCCTCACCCTCGCCCTCACCGCCGCCCATGTCGGACTCGGCGATGCACAGGGCGGGGTCGCCGGGCAGGCAGAAGAAGCCGGCCGGGCACGGGTCCTCGGCGCTGCACGTCTCGGAGCAGAAGCCCGCCTCGCCGACCGCGGGGGTCGCGCAGATCGAGCTCTCGCAGTCGCCCCCGGTCATGCACTCCGCGCCCAGCCCGGCGCCGTCGTCGCCGCCGTCGGCCGGGCAGCCGGTGAGGCCGAGCATACAGAAGGCCGCCATCGAGGCGGACAGGATGAAGTGACGCATTCAGGACTCCCCAGTCGTCGTGAGCCGCCGACCATCAACCACGGGCCGGCGACCATCCAGTGCAAAAAGCTGCCCCCGATACGGGGCGACGGCACCGCTCCGTCGGACCCATCGTGGGCGAGAGGCGGATCGTCACCGCTGTGTCGGGTTCGAATCAAGTTCGGGGACGAAAAGCCCGTCGTTCGGTGTAGCGAACTTCAGCCGGATGTCAGGAGACCATCGCCAATCAGCCCCGCAGCCACCGCCTCGACCTCGTCCGGCTCGGCCCCCAGCTCACCCAGCGCAGCCGCCGTCGACGGCCAGTCGTGGGGGATCTCGAGCCGGGTCAGCAGGGCCCCCAGAGCAGCCGGCGCGCCGCCGACCGCGACGTCATCCGGACCGGCCCCCACCCGCTCTCCGACGATGCCCTCGGCGCCACCCGCGTCGAGCGGAGGCGCCCGGCGCACGTCGACCGCGCCAGCGAGCAGCGCCGCCAGCGGGCCCTCGGGGTGGGCCGCCAGGCGCTCCCGGAGCGCGGTCCACCGATCGAGGGCGCCGACGGGCAGCGCGACGCCGAAGGCCCACGGCGCCGTCGCCCACCCGGCAGGGCTCGGCGGCGCCTCCCCCGGCGGCGGGGCCCGGCGCACCCGGTCGATGCCCCGCTCGATGAGGGCTGCGGCCCGCACCTCGGCCGACCCCAGCCCGGACAGCCAGCCGCCGAACGCCTGGGCCAGCACGCCCCGGCTCTGCACGCAGTCGTGGAAGGCCCGGGCCGAGAAGAACCGGTCCAGCCGCTTCAGCCCGAAGCGGGCCGCCGCCTCGGCGCCGGCCACCGGGAAGGCCTCGAGCAGCGCCTGCAAGCCCCGGGTGCGCCGCAGCGGATCGACCGCCCACCGTCGGCGGTCGGGGGCCCGCAGCCACGCCCGCTCGGCCGGGGTCAGCTCGACGTCGGCCAGCGCCGCCTCGCCGGCGTAGATCGCGTCCACCAGCGCCGGGTCGTAGAGCATGCGCACGACCACCCGCTGCAAGGCCCGGGCGCTCATCGGGCCCCCCGCCCGGCCCGGCGGGCGCCGAACGGCGACTCCTCCAGCGCCCGGGCGATGCGGGCGAATCCGGGCAGGCACGCCGCGAGCGGGTTGCGCTCGCATTCGAAGACCACCGCCCGCAGCTCGACCGCCTTCGGCCCCAGCGCCCCGAGGATGCGCCACGTATCGGGCAGCACCGCCGGGGTGTGATCGTCCTCGACCACCACCAACCCGTCGACCACCCGCTGCGAAGCCCCGGCCACGTGCACCTCGACCACCCGCTCGATCGGGAAGCCGTCCAGCCCGGTCAGCGGCCCGTGCCCGCACACCCGCTGGTAGATGGCGAGGTGGGCCGCGTCGAGCAGCAGCCCGGTGTCGGCGTAGTCGGCCAGCCGGGCGTAGAAGTCGAGCAGGTGCAGGTCGCCCAGGTACACCGCGCCGGGCGGGTTCTCGGGCAGCACCTCGAGCCCGGTCGCCTCGCGCAGCGCCACGATGCCCTCGGCCATCTGCTTCGCCGACTCGTCGCTCAATATCGGCGGCAGCAGCAGCATGTGCCCCCGGGCCCGGGGGCCGAAGTGCCACAGGCCGGCGTCACCGCACATCCACGCCGGATCCATCTCAGCGGCCAGCGCCTTCACCCGGCCCAGCCAGCGGGGGTCCAGATCTTCCGGCTCGTCGAGGTTCACGTCGAGGAAGTGATACGTCGTCGGCCGCCCGGCCGCGATCCAGCGGCGGGCGTCGGGGTCCAGCCCGCGCTCGACCTCGACCCCCACCTCGAGGAAGGCCCCGAACTCGGGGTGCTGCGCCCGCAGCGCCTCCAGGTCGAGCGCGTCGGCCCGGGCGCCGGCGCCGTACTCGGTCGACACCCCGATGCCCAGAAACGGCAGCGCCCGCACCCGCTCGGCCCAGCTCACGGGTCCACCGCCCGCAGCAGCCCCAGGTGATCGACGAACGCCGCCTCGCCCGGGGGGCCGTCGGCGAAGGCGTAGCGGGCCACGCCGCCGGGCACCAGCGCCGCGAGGCTGCTCGACCGCGACCCGTAGCCCGGCAGCCGCACCTTCACCGCGTGCAGCGCGCCCCGCACGTCGGCGGACATCGTCGAGCGGGGGTCGTCGGGCAGCGCCTCGGGCGGAGTGTCGTCGCTCAGCACCCCGATCAGCCGCGCCCGCAGCCCGCGCCAGTCGGCCGGCAGATCACCCAGCCGGGACCGGATGCGGGCCACCTTGGGGAAGGCCGGCGAGTCGAGCACGTCGTTCGGCAGGACGTGCACCCCCGGCGGCACCGGCTCGAAGCGCATGGCGTCCCGCCCGTAGGCCGCCCACAGGGCGCCGGCGTCGCCGAAGATCAGGTTGAACGGGTTGTAGGCCGCCGCATCCAGGCCCTCGAGGTACGCCCGGGCCCCGGCGACCCCGCCCCGGCCCCCGGCCCGCAGCGCCTCGAGCACCACCTCGCCCCGGGAGCGCTTCGTGCGATCGGCCGCCCCGTACACCCGCTGGTTGGTCAGCCCGGCGAAGAAGCCGCCCGGGGTCAGCCCCATCCAGGTGCCGCCGGCGACCAGATCACGGCCGCCGACCGCGCCGGTGGCTCCGTCGAGCACCACCGGCCCCGAGGCCGGTCGATCGAAGAACTCGTCCCGGTTGGCGGCGAGCACCACCGGCAGCCCGGGTACCACCCGGTGGATCACGATGAGCGTGCACATGGCGGCACCATCGCCCGCCGCGGGGGCCGGCGCAACCGCCCCGGGCGGGTCAACCCACCCGGTCGATCACCAGCGGGCGGGGCGCGACGGGCGCGTCGGCGAAGGTCCAGGCGGCGGCGAGGTGGGCCCGGCAGTCGTCCAGCCCCCGGCCGGCGTGGTGGATGCGGGCCAGCGGCTGGCCCTTCTCGACCCGGTCGCCCACCGTGGCGCAGATCTCGAGGCCCACCGCGGGGTCGATGACGTCGTCGGTCCGGGCCCGGCCGGCGCCGAGGCACATCGCGGCGAGGCCGACCCTCGCGGTGTGCATCCCGGCGACATGGCCCGCGCGGGGGGCGACGAAGTCCACGACGTGCGGCGCCTTCGCCAACCGATCGGGATCCTCGAGCACCGCCGGATCACCGCCCTGGGCCTCGATGACCCGGGCGAAGCGCTTCAGGGCCGCGCCGCCGTCGAGCGTGCTCCGGGCCAGATCCTCGGCGACGCCCCGGGCGAGGCCCCCGAGCATCAGCATCTCGGCGGCCAGCCGCAGGGTCAGCGCCCGCACATCGGCCGGGCCCTCGCCCCGCAGGATGTCGATGGACTCCCGCACCTCGAGCGCGTTGCCCACCATCCGGCCCAGCGGGCGGCTCATGTCGGTCAGCAGGGCCACCGTCGCGCAGCCCGCCCGGCGCCCGATCTCGACCATGGTCTCGGCCAGCCGGCGGGCGTCGGCCTCGGTCTTCATGAAGGCGCCCGATCCCACCTTCACGTCGAGCACCAGCCCGTCGATGCCCTCGGCGAGCTTCTTGGACATGATCGAGCTGGCGATGAGCGGGATGCTCTCGACCGTGGCGGTGACGTCCCGCAGGGCGTAGAGCCGCTTGTCGGCCGGCGCGATCTCCTCGGTCTGGCCGGCGAGGCCCAGCCGCAGGTCGTCGTCGGCCACCTGGGCCACGAAGCGCTCGACGCTGAGGTCGGTGCGGAAGCCGGGGATGCTCTCCAGCTTGTCCAGCGTGCCCCCGGTGTGGCCCAGGCCCCGGCCGCTGACCATCGGCACCCGCAGGCCGCAGGCGGCGACGAGCGGGGCGAGCGGCAGGCTGATCTTGTCGCCCACGCCGCCGGTGCTGTGCTTGTCGACCTTGGCCCCCGAGAGGTGGCTCAGGTCGAGCACGTCGCCCGAGCGCAGCATGGCGTCGGTCCAGGCCGACAGCTCGGCCGGCTCCAGGCCCCGGAAGTACACCGCCATCGCCAGGGCCGACATCTGGTAGTCGGGCACCTCGCCCCGGGCGTACCCCGCGATCAGGGCCCGGATGTCGTCGGGGTCGAGCGCGTCTCCGTTGCGCTTGCGGGCGATCAGCTCGGCGGCTCTCACGGATCCTCCGGGGGTGGGACCGCCCGGCGGCGGTCGGGGGGTGTGGGGCTCAAGAGCTCGCCCACAGAATACGGTCGAGCACAGCGCCGGGCCGAGCGCCGCGGTCGAGGTTGGAGGCCGCAGGCATACTCGAAGTACTCCGAGCGCTGACAGCCCCCGAGCTCGGCGCTCGGGACGGTGATAGGCGAAGTGCCGGCGTGTGTGGGAAAGCGCTCAATGGCCGCCCTCGGCGTCGCCCGGCTCGGCTGGACCGGCGGGCGGGGGGGTCGTCGGCGCGTCGGCCGGCTGCATGTCGGCGAGGAAGGCCTGGGCCACCGCCAGCGCGGTGCGGGCCTTGTCCAGCGCGGCGTCCCGGGCGGCGGCCCGGGCGCCGAGGGCCTCCAGCTCGGCCTCCCAGGTCCCGATCTCGAGATCCCGGGCCGCGAGCGACTCGGCTTGATCGGCGATCGTCTGGCGGGCGCGGCCCAGCTCGGCTTCGAGGGTGTCGGCCTCGGCCCGCACCGTGCGCAGGATGCCCTGCACCCCCTCCAACTCGCTCCGCATGGCCTCGATCTCGCCCCGGGCCTCGTCCCGCTCCCGCTGAGCGGCGGCGAGGCCGGCCCGGGACAGCGCCAGGGCCTCCTCGGCCCGGGACGCCCGATCCTGAAGCTCGCCGGCGGCGGTCGTGGTCTGCGAGAGCTGAACCTGGAGCGCGTCGCGGCTCTGCTCGCTCTCCGCGGCCCGGGCCTCGAAATGATCCCGCTCGCCGGCCAGCTCCACCTGCCGGGCCTCGAGCTCGTCCCGCTCGGCCTCCAGCTCGATGGCCCGGGCCTGCAGCTCGTCCCGCTCGGCGCCGACCGCGCTGCTCGCCTTGCGCTCGGCCTCGAGCTGGCGGGCCCGGGCGGCGATCTCGGCCTCGAGGCTGTCCCGCTGGGCGGCGTGGGCCGAGCGGGTCTGATCCAGCGCCGACTGGAGCGCGCCCCGCTCGGCGCCGGCCTCGTTGAGCGCGATCTGCAGCTCGTCCCGCTCGGCGACCCGGGCCTCGAGTTCGGCCCGCGCCCCGTCCCGCTCGGCGCGCGCCGCCTCCAGCTCGCTCTCCAGCCCGGCCCGCGCGGCGGCGGCGGCCTCCAGCTCGCCCTTCAGCCCGTCCCGCGCGGCGGCGGCGGCCTCCAGCTCGCCCTTCAGCCCGTCCCGCTCAGCGACCGCGGCCTCCAGCTCGCCCTTCAGCCCGTCCCGCTCGGTGACCGCCACCTCGAGCTCGGCGGCCCGGGCGGCGAGCTGCGCCCGGGCGCCATCGCGCTCGGCGGTGCGGGCCTCCAGATCGGACCGCAGGCCGTCCCGCTCGGCGGTGCGCGCCTCCAGCTCGGACGTCAGCCGGTCCCGCTCGGCGGTGCGCACCTCCAGATCGTCGATGAGGTTCTGCCGCTCGCCCAGGCTCTGCCCGATCTGCTCCTGGGCCAGCTCGGCCTCGAGCAGCGCCTCCTGCACCTGCCCCTGGAGCGCGTCGCGCTCCTCGACCGTCTCGGCCAGCTCGGCCCCCAGCCGCTCCGCCTCGCGCCGGGCGCCGTCCAGGGCCTCGCGGGCCGCCTCCAGCGCGCTCTGCGCCGCGTCGCGTCCGGCCTCGGCCGCCGCGCGGGCCTCGCTCTCGGCCGCCCGGGCCGACTGAGCCGCGCTCAGGGCCTCGGCGTGCTCGTCGGCCTCGGTCTGGTGGCCGCTCTGCAGCTCGATCAGCTCGGCGAGGTGCGCGCTGCGCAGGGCCTCGCGGGCCTCGGCCAACGCCTGAGCATGGCGGGCCTTCTCGGCCTCGAGCTCGGCCTGACGGGCGGCGAGGGCGTCGGCGTGAGCCGCCTCGAGGGCCGCCTTCTCCCGGGCGTGGGCCTCGCTGAGCCCCTGCTTCTCCCGGGCGTGCTCCCCGCGGGCCGTCTCCAGCTCGAGCATGTGGGCCTGGGCCTGATCGATCGCCCGCTGCTCCGCCGACTCCTCGGCCTTCTCGAAGGCGCCCCGCAGCCGCTCGATCTCGGCCTGGAGCCGCTGCGCGTTGGCCTCGACCTCCGCCTCGCGGCCCTCGGCGGCGGCCCGGACGGCGTCCCGCTCGGCCTCGATCTGCTCCTTCTCGGCCTCGAGGCGCTGCACGTCGGCCTCGAGCTTCTGCGCCCGCCCGCGGGCCCGCTCGACGGCCTCGGCGGCCTCCAGCTCGGCCTGGGCGATGGCCTCGTCGGCCGCGGCGAGCGCCCCGTCGGCGTTGGCCCGGGCCTCCTCGGTGGCCCGGCGGGCGGTGGCCTCGGCCTCGTCCGCCCGGCGGCGGGCCCCTTCGAGCGCCGAGCGCTGCTCGCCGACGGTGACCCGCAGCTCGGCGAGCTGCGCCTCGAAGGCCGCCTTCTCGGTGCCCCGGGCCTCCTCCAGCTCGGTGAGCGCCGCCGCGTGGGCCGCCTCCCGGGCGGCGATCTCGGCGGCGTGGGCCCGGCGCCTCTCGGTCTGCTCGGCCTCGGTCCGGTCGCGCAGGGTCCGGATCTCGGCGTAGGTCTTCTCGGCCTCGACCCGGTGGTGCTCGAGGCGCTCGCGGGTCTCGGCGACGAGCCCCCGCAGGTGCTCCACCTCGCGCTCGGCGTCGGCCCGGGCCCCGGTCAGCGCCTCGATGCGAGCCTCGGCCGCGCCGTGCTCGGCCCGATGGGCCTCGGCTGCCTCCCGGGCCGTCTGGAGCTGCTCCTCGGCGTCGAGCAGCGCCCGGTCGCGGGCGGTGAGCGTCTCCCGCAGCTCGAGCACCTCCCGGTCGCGGCGGGCGAGGGCGTCGCGGGTCTCGAGCAGATCGCGGCGGGCGGCGCCGTCGGCCCTGCGCCGCTCGGCGGCCTCGATCTGACGCCGGCTGAGCTCCTCTTTGACGATCTTCAGCTCTTGCTGCAGCTCGATGTTGCGGGCCCGCAGGTCGCGCCGGCGGCGGTCCGAGGTGGGCTCGGGCTCGACCGCGGGCGGCGCGGGGGTCGGCTCCAGCGTCGGCGGCTCGTCGTCGGCGAAGGCCTCGGGCAGCCGGGTGACGACGGTGGGCTCGGCCGAGAAGCCGCCGAAGCCTTCGAAGTCGTCGTCCTCGTCGTCGAGGCCGAACGGCAGCGAGTCGGCCGGGCTCGGCTCGGGCGCGGCCGGGGCCGGGTTGAGCGGGGCGACGGCGTCGAGGGCCGCGTCGTCGATGGGCTGGACCACGGTGGTGGTGTCGTCGTCCCCCGGCTCGCGGACGGCGGCCGGGGCCGGCTCGGGGGCCGGCTCGGCGCCGGGGTCGATGCCCAGGCCGCCGAGCAGGGCGGTGAAGGCGCCCTCCTCGCCAGCGATCTCGGCGAGGTCGTCGGCGCTGAAGAACGCGTCGTCGATGAGCGAGGTGCTGCCCGCCCCGCCCAGCTCGGCGTCGAGCACCGCCGTCGGCGGCCGGGCATCGGGCAGCGGCAGGCGGGTCCCAAGCGCGGCGTGCACCGCCCGGAAGCGGCACGGGCGCAGCAGGTACTCGTGGGCGTGGGTCCGGAGCTGACGGTGGCGCTCGTAGCGCTCCGTGCCGGCCTCGCTGCGGTCGACGATCATCAGCACGGTCAGCTCGGGCATGCGCCGGCGCAGCTTGCTGCACAGGGCGTAGCCGTAGCCCCGCTCGTCCATCAGGCCCAGGATGACCGCGGCGGCGTCCTGCTCCTGAGCGGCGCCGATGCCGGCGTTGCCGTCGGTGATGGTCGAGACCTCGAAGCCGGCGCGGGCGCACAGCTCGGCGAGCGTCTCGGCGAAGACCAGGTCGCTGTCGATGATGACGATGCGCGGCGCCATGCCCGGCCCCCTCCCGGCGGTCAGAACCGGATCAAAGCCCCGTTGGGCAGCGGCACGAAGGCCGTGTCGGCCGGGTCGTCGTCGTCCCGCAGCAGCAGGAAGACCCCGGCCCCGATGAGCGCGGCCCCCACCCCGTAGGCCACGTAGGTGGTCAGCCGCTGGCCGTCGTACTCGTCGTAGAGCGAGTCGTACTCCGGGGTGCCCTGGGCGTAGCCCCCGTCCTCGAGCTCCTCGCGGGTGCCGATGGCCAGGACGTGGAACGCCACCCCGGTCGCCGCCGCGCCGGCCCCGGCCCCCAGCACGATCCAGGGCAGCGCGCTGCGCCCCTCGGTGGAGCGGGTCGTCGTCTGCACCGGGGTCAGCGACTCGTCGACCACCGGGGTCAGGTCGAAGCGGTGGGTCGTGGTGCGCCCCGGCTGCACGGCGATGGTCTGGCGGGCCTCGCGGAAGCCGTCGGCGGTGGCCACCGCGGGGTAGTCGCCGCCGAGCACCTGCTCGATCTGCGCCGGGCACGGCTGGTTGGGCTGCTCGAGCCCCTCGATGCGCAGCACCGTGCCCGGCTGGGCGCACTCCACCACCAGGGTGCCCAGCGCCCGGGGCTCGAGCCCCTTGATGGCCTCCCGGGCCCGGTCGCGGCGCCCGTCGGCCGCCTCGGAGAGCGTCAGGTAGCGCTGATAGGCCCGCACCGCCTCGGCCGGGCGGCCCAGCTCCTCCAGACAGCGGGCGATGTTGAAGCGCACCAGGGGCAGGATCTCGCTGCCTTCGAGCAGCGGCTCGGCCCGCTGCAGCTCCTTGAGCGCGCCGGCGAAGTCCTCGTCGCGGAACAGCGTGGTCGCCAGATCGAGGTAGGCCTGAGCCTTCTTGAGGCGGGTGTCACGCTGCTCGCGGGTCTCTTTCTGGGCGAATGTCGCTGTGGGCACCCCGGCGAGCAGGGCCCCGCAGAGCAGGATCGCGAGTCGGCGCATATCAGAATTCCGGCAGGTTGATGGTCGGCTTGGGCTTCGGCTTCGGCTTCGGCCGCGGGCGCCAGCGCCGGACGGGCTTGGGCTTCGCCGCGTCCGGGGCGGGGGCCGCGTCCGGGGCGGGGGCCGCGGCGTCGGGCGGCGGCGCGGCGTCGGGCGGATCGGCCACCGGGGCCGCGTCGGGGGCCGGCGGCGGGGCGGCGTCGGGCGGCGCGGCGTCGCCCGCGTTGTCGCCGATGCGGATGACCGCCGACTCGTCGGTGTCGGGTGTCGGATCGGGCGCCGGGTCGGGGCCGCGGGTGAACCACCACGCGGCGGCCCCGCCCCCGGCGAGCAGCACCAGCACCAGGGCCACGATGAGGCCGACCTTCGAGCCGCCCCCGGGCGCCGGCAGCGCGTCGGTCTTCTGGCTCGGCGGCTTGGGGAAGGTGCCGCTGAACGTGGGCCGGCGCAGCCGGTCGGAGGCCGCCGACAGCGCCTGGGTCTCGCCCAGCTCGCCGACGAACGGGGCGAGCGCCTCGGCCATGGCCCGGGCGTGGGGGAAGCGGTCGCCGGGCAGCTTGGCCATCGCCGTGCCGATGATGTCCCGCACCCCCTGGGGCACGGCCGGCGGCAGCAGCACGAGCACCTCGTCGACCGGCTTGGTGACGTGGGCCTCGAGGATCGAGTAGGCCGACTTGCCCTCGAACGGCGGCCGCCCGCTGAGCATCGCGTAGAGCAGCACCCCCACCGCGTAGAGGTCGGTACGCCCGTCGATGTCGGTGGCGTGGGCCTGCTCGGGGGCCATGTAGTGCGGCGTGCCCAGGATGAGCCCCTGGCGGGTGGCGACCGTCTGGCCGGCCTCCTCGCCCTCGGTCTCGACCACCTTGGCGATGCCGAAGTCGAGCACCCGGGCCTGCTCGGTGCCCCACGAGCCGCGGGCGATCATGATGTTGGCCGGCTTGAGGTCGCGGTGCACGATGCCGTGGTCGTGGGCCACCGACAGCGCCTCGAGCACCTCGATGGTCCAGGTGACCGCCTGGGGCACCGCCAGCGCGCCCTCCTCCTGGATGACCCGGTCCAGGCTGCGGCCGTCGACGAATTCGAAGACCCCGTACAAGAGCCCGTCGGGCTCCTCGCCGTAATCGTAGAGGGTGACGATGTGCGGGCTCTGCATGCGGGCGACCGACTTGGCCTCGCGCAGGAAGCGGGCCCGCAGGTCGGCGTCGTTCTGGGCGTTGCCCCGGATGACTTTGAGCGCGACGATGCGCCCCACCGGCTGCTGCTCGGCCCGGTAGACCGAGCCGAAGCCCCCGGCGCCGATGAGGCTCAGGATCTGGTACTTGCCGCCGATGAGCCGCCCGAGCATGTCGTCGGCCGGCTTGTCGGGGTCCCGCGGCATCTCGCCGTCGGTCGGGACCGATATCGCCTTCGTCTTGCGCACTCTGCTCCGCCTGCGGATCTCGACGGTCGATGCTCGCAACCGACCGTTGTCGGGTCAAGAAGACCGCGGCGGGTCACCCCGCGGTCTGGGGCCGATGTCATGCACCCTCGGCCGGGGGCGCCTTTTCGGCGAGCAGCGCGGCGACCCGCTCGCAGTAGTCGACGATCGGCGAGAGCCCCCGGGCCCGCTCGACCATCGGGTCATCATACGGAGAGTGCACGATCATCGACAGGAACCCGTAGGCCACCCCGTCGACGTCGCTGATCCGCTCGCCGAGCACGAACGGCCCGGGGCCGATGACGCGGGCGATGGCCTCGAGGTCGGCGTTGCCCATCTTGTAGATCTGGTCGAGGCTGTGGCGCCCGGTGCCCTGCGCCCGGCTCTGGCGGCGCACGCCCCGCCGGATGAGCGGCGCGGCGAACGGGCGCACGAGCGCCGGCAGCATGCGGTCGAGCAGCGCCTCGCGCACGAAGGCGAAGCCGTGCTCGGTGCACCACCGGGCGTGCAGCATGCAGAAGTAGGTCGCCTCCTCGAGGGTGCGCCGCACCAGGTGGCCCAGGGCCCGCTGGCGGGGGTCGAGCCAGGCGTCGAGGTCGATGTCCCGGGCGACCGAGACGTGCTCGATGATGCGCTGGGAGTCGCCCATGCGGTGCCCGTCGATGTCGACGTAGGGCACCTTGCCGTGGGGCGCCTCGCGGGGGTTGGCGGTCGCCCGCCGGAAGGGCACGTCGGCCAGCTGCAGCCAGGCGTCGAGCTTCGCGCAGAACGGGCTGAGGCTCAGGGCCCGGTCGATGCCGGGGACGGTATACAGCGTGATCATGGGGCGCATCCTACTCCGTTCGACCCGAAATGCACGCCCGCCGTCCTGCCGACGCGCGCAGCCCCCCACGGGGCGCGCTGCCGCGGGATCGGCGATCGGACGGGGCACGCCGCCCCGAGCGCCGGCCCCGAGGCCCGACGGGGCGGCCGTTCGAGCCCGGCACGGGCCGTGCAGACTCGATCCGGCGTGCGATGAACGAACCGACCGAGAGGAGAACCGACATGGCCACCGCGCCCACCCTGTCCGACTATCTGGTGCATCACCCCATCGACGACGTGGACACCGAGCGGCTGCTCGCCCGGGCGGCGGCCGAGGTCCTCGCCGGCGACGGGCGCAGCCCGCGGGACGAGGAGCGGGCGGTCTACGACCCGTGGACCGAGCAGGTGGACACCCCGCTCTTCGACCTGGCCGACGAGCCCCTCGAGCCGGGTGACGTCGAGTCGCTCGGCCAGGGCACCCGCAACACCATCTACGCCGTCTGCCAGGTGATGGCCCGCACGACCGGCGACCCCGACCCCCGCCAGCAGAAGGGCCTCTCCCGGCTGCAGGCGGTGCTCGGCGTCGGCGCCCTCGACGCCGAGCTGCTCGCCGGCGCCGCCGCGCGCCACGTCCTGGAGAACGAGCCGACCCAGCCGCTCGACGTGAGCGACTTCGAGGACACCACCGGCGAGTGGAGCCGCCCGGCCACCGAGCGCCGGCACCGCGACTTCCGCCGGGAGCGCCACGAGAGGCTGCGCACCCGGCACACGCCCCACCGCTCGACCGGGGTGCACGGCCCCCGGCGGGTGGGCGTCTTCGGCAGCAGCCCGGCCCCGTCGTTCGAGAAGGGCTGACCGCCCCCGGCAGCCGTCAGAGGTCGAGGGTGGTGATGATGTCCAGCCGACCCCCGGCGAACTCGGGGAAGATGCGACACACCCCCCCGATGCACTTCAGCCCGCCCCGCTGGGTGCCGGCCAGGGCCCGCACCCGCAAGCGGGCGTCCAGCGTCCAGTCGACGATGCCCGCGTAGTACAGCGTGCGGGCGTCGGCGCTCTGATCCTGGTCGTCGTAGCCCAGCTCGAAGGTCAGCGAGAGCTTCTCGGCGAAGCCCTTCATCCAGCCGGCCGAGTGGCCGAACTCGACCCCGACCAGCGTGCTGCCCCGGACGTACTCGGTGACCCCGGTCGGCGCGTCGAGCGTGCGGAGCTCGTTGAGCGTCGACAGGCTCAGGGCCCACGCGGCGAAGGCGTGCAGCCACTCGCCCTCGCCGTGCACCATCGACTTCAGATCGCTCGCCGCCGCCCCGCCCGTCAGATCCTCGTCCCGCCAGCCGCCGCTCGCCGAGAGCCGGCTGCGGCCGCGGTCGTAGCTCAGCTCGAAGCCCCCGTAGGCGTGCACCGCGGTCACCTCGCTCTCGAGGCCGGGGTCGCTCAGCCGCAGCATGCCGTTGCCGTAGACCGTCATGTCCCCGTCGAGCAGCACGTAATCCAGCCGCAGCCGGCCGCCGAGCACGTTGCGGTTGTTGAGCACCTCCTGATCGATGCGCTCCACCGTCGGCGGCTGGTTGTAGGTGAACGGCCGCTCGAGCGCCTGATTGGGCCCCCCGTTGACGTCGAACTGATCCAGATACAGCCCCTCGGCGACGACCCCCACGTCCCCCAGGAACAGCTCGAGCGTGCCGTAGGCCGCCAGCCCGTCGGCGCTCGTATTCGACGTGCGCCCCACGAAGAGCCGATCCTCGCGCTGATTGCGCAGCCAGTCGACCTCCACGTAGAGCGAGCCGACCTCCAGCAGATCGGGCACCTGCATCGCGCCGCCCACGCCCACCACCCGGGCCTCGACCTCGGCGCTCGCCGTCTGGTAGTCGGCGCCGACGTACACCCCGTGGGCCGCGATCTGGAGGGGCCCCAGCCCGCGCAGCTTGGCCTCGCCCCCGGCCACCACGTCCCCCGGCTCGCCGATGAACCGCTGCGCCGTCGCCGCCCCGCCGGTGGTCGGGCCGACGAACTTCTCCGAGACGTTGTCCAGGTTGACCGGGTTGGTGCGTCCGGCGAAGAGCGTCACGTCCAGCGACTCGCCGAGCACCGCCAGCTCGCCGCCCCGCAGGGCGATGTCGACCCCGATCTCGTCCTCCTTGCGCAGCGACAGCAGGATGCCCCGCCCGAGCTGGCGGTAGAAGTCGCCGATCTTGAGCCCCACGTCGCTCTGCCCGATGTCGAGCCGGTAGCCCGCCGTCAGCCGCTCGATGCGGGCGTCGTCCCGGAACTCGCCGGTCTGCGGCTCGGGGGGGTCGAAGAAGAGCATGCCGTCGATGCGGGCGGCGGCGTCGAAGCCATCGGCCGCGGCGACGAGGTTCAGCCGGTCGAGCAGCAGCCCGTAGGGCACCTCTTCGCCCTGCCGCTCGCCCTGCACGAAGCGGTAGAGCCGATACTGGGCGGTGGTGGTGTTGGTCATGCGCACCGGCCCGGCGAGCGCCGTCGCGGCGCCGAGGCCGACGAGCGCGGCGGCGAGCGCGGCCGGTCGCCTCACTTCTCGGCGAGCAGCCGCTGGATGGCGGCCTCGATCTTGACCTCGTCCCCGGCCGAGAAGCTGTCGGCGGTCTCGGCGATGCGATGGCTGCGGTCGAGGTAGAGGGTGAACGGCATCACCCCCCGGGGGTTGAGCTTCTGCAGCAGCGACCCGTCCTTGTCGAGCAGCTGCGGCATCTTCAGCCGCTTGCGCTTCACGAACCGGCGGACCTCGGCCATCGTGCGTGGCCCGTCGGTGTTGATCGCCAGCACCGCGAAGCCCTGATCACCGTACTTCTCGGCGAAGTCGTCGAGGAAGGGCAGCTCCTGCTTGCACGGCTTGCACCACGTCGCCCAGAAGCTGACGAGCACCACCTTGCCGGCGTAATCCTTCAGCGAGACCCGCTCGCCGGCGAGGGTCTCCAGCGAGAAGTCGGCCACGGCCGGGCGGTCGGGGGCGGCGGGCTCGGCGGCGGGCTCGGCGCCGTCGGCGGCGAGGGCCGGCGCGGCGAGCAGAGCGAGGGCGAAGGCGAAGGCGGCGGATCGCATGGGGGCTCCGGGGTCAGAGGTAGGCGTTGACGATGGCGCGGATGTTGGCCTCGTTGTAGCCGGTCTCGATGGACAGGATCTCCATCGTCTCGGCGTTCACCATCATCACCATCGGGGTCTGGCTGGCGTCGTAATACGCGCCGAGGCGGAAGCTGGTATCGGCCACCACCGGGAAGGTCAGGTCGAACCGCTCCTGCCACCGCCTCGCGTCGAGCGCCAGGGCCGGGGCGAACTGCTCGTCCTGGAAGATCGCCACCATCATCGACAGCCCGCGGCACGACAGCTCGTCGTGCAGGGCCTGGAGCTTGGGCTGCTCCTCGATGCAGGCGGTGCACCAGCCCGAGGCGGTCACCAGCATGATCAGCCCGTAGCCCGGCTGGGCGTAGAGCGACTCGACGAAGAACGGCATGTCCTCGGGGGTCTGGAAGCTGTGGTTGTCCAGGATGTCGCCGACCTCGGTGCCGAACCCCTCGGTGGGGTAGTCGGTGCGCTCGGGGCCTTCGAAGGCCTCGGGCGGCAGGCAGCTCGGCCCCTCGTCCTCCACCGGGCCGCAGGCGGCGAGCGCCAGCGCGAGGCCGAGGGCGGCGAGGATCGACAGCGGGCGAATCAGCGGGGCAGGAGAGGCCATGATCACTCCGGTTCGGCCGCCCGACGGGGCGGATGGGGGTCTATTCGCGGGCGACTCACCGGGCTTTGTACCCCAACCATGTCAGGCACGGCACCCCGACGCCGGGATCACTGGCGATCATCGCCCCGTCCCCGGTGACGGTGGCGGTGCCGAAGGTGGCCCACGCCGCCTCGGGCACATGCACCCCATCGACCGTGCAGTCGAGGCCGCCGAGCACGTAGAGGTCGACCACCGCCCCCGGCGCCAGCCCCCGATCGTTGGGGATGCGGACCGCGGCCGGCGCGCCCCGGGGGTCGATGGTGCCCTCGGGGTAGAACGCCCACAGGCCGTCGGGCCGATCCTCGCCCTCGAGGAAGCACAGCCCCCGCTCGTCGGGCTCGACCACCCGGTCGCGCAGCCGAGCGTAATCCCCGTAGAAGTCGAACGGCACCAGATCCAGCTCCAGGCCCGAGGCGAAGACGACGGTGCGCATCTCCTCGGTGGTCGCGTCCCCCGGCGGCAGGTCGGCCGGGGGCAGGGTCGCGTAGAGCACGTAGGGGTCGACATAGCTCAGCCCGGCGCCGTCGCCGGCCCGGTCGCGGACCTCCATGTCGCAGTACATCGACGCCCGGGGCACGCCCGGCAGCAGCGTACGCAGCGCGACCTCGGAGGCGCAGCGGCTGTCCTCGGGCACGTCGATGGTGAAGACCCCGTCCTCGTCGGTGTCGGCCGGGAACAGGCAGATGAGGGAGTTGCTCGGGTGGCGGTAGATGCACGCCTGGGCCTTGGCCCCCGGCACCGGGCGGCCGATGCGATCGACGACCCACCCCTGCAAGACGCCCACGTAGGCCGCCCCGCAGCCGGGATCGGGCGCCACGTCGGTCGGCGGAGGCATCATGACCGCCATCGGGGTCTCGTAGGGCTGCGGCTCGCCTTCGTCGAGGTCGATCTCGCCCTCGCCTTCGCCTTCGCCCTCCCCTTCACCCTCGCCCTCCCCTTCACCCTCGCCCTCGCCCTCGCCCTCGCCCTCGCCCTCGCCTTCCCCTTCACCCTCGCCCTCCCCTTCGCCCTCGGCGCCGGCGTCTGCCGGATCGCCGCCGGTGTCGGTGGTGCAGCCGCCGGCGCTCAGGCCGGCGGCGAGGAGCAGGATCAACCACGGGGTGTACGGCCGGTTCATCGGGCCTCCAGAGTCAGGGTGTAGCGCCCGCCCTCGTTGAGCGGGGCGAAGATCCGGACGACGGCCGGCCCGGCGTGCTCGACGACCTCCACGTCGTCGACGCCGAAGCTGCCGAGCAGCGCGCCGTCCGGGCCGCGCAGCGGCGCGCCGGTCTCCGCGTCGGCCAGCTCCACGTCGATGTCGCCCCCCGCGTGGTCGAAGGCCACCGTCAGCCGCCACGGCCCCGGCAGGGCGACCCGGAAGAGATCGGTCAGCGGCGCCGAGCACAGCGCGGCCTCGGTCACGCCCTCGGCGAGCGCCGCCGCGTCGCCCGGGGTGTCGTTGGGCTCCGACGCCTCCTCGTCCACGGGCGTGCAGGTGGAGTCGGCCGGAAGCACGAAGAGCGGGGGGTCGCTCCAGTCGGCGTCGAGGTCACTGACGATCGCGGACAGCGACATGAAGGTCAGGCCGGCCGACTCGGCGATCACCTGCTGATCGGCGAGCCGGATGACCCACATCCGGGGCAGCGGCGCGTCGCCGACCATGCGCCCGAGCGCGCCCGGGTCGGGCTCTCCGTCCAGGCGCGCGTCGGCGTCGCCCCCCACGAACCCCGGCCACCGTGTGTCCAGCGGCCCGTCGAGATACGCCGCGGCGGACGCGCCGTCGGCCAGCGCGCCGTCCGCGTCCCGCAGCGTGACGACCCCGAGCAGCGCGCCCCAGCGGGACAGCCTGGGCTGGTACCACCCGATGGTGCGCCGGAGGGCGTCGGCGCACTTGGGGCAGTCGGCCGACACGGCCACCAGGATCAGCGACGACGCCAGCGGGTAGTCCACGTACGCCGGGTCGCAGGTGAAGCCCTGGACATCGAGCACCGGCGGCATGTCGTAGCCCGACTCACCCGCGGCCGGCCACGCCAGCGCGGGGGCCCGCGCGCCGAGGGTCGGCGCATCGCTGGCCGGAGCCAGCGCGCACCGCACGTCGACCGTCACCTCGTCCTCCAGGTGGCCCACCGCGAGCCCGATGGTGACCCGGCCCTCCCGCAGCCCGGTCACGCGCCCGTCGACCACCGTCGCGACGTGGCGGTCGGAGGACGTCCATACGGCGCAGCAATCGGGCTCCGACAGGGACCCGTCGGCTTCGGTCAAGGTGGCGGTGAGCTGCAGCGTCTCGCCCCGGTCGATCGTGACCATGCCCGGCCCGTCGATGTCCACCGCCACCGGGGACAGCGGGTAGACCTCGACGACCGATGGATCGGAGAACACCGGGTACAGGCTGGCGGTCACCTCGACTTCGCCCGTCGTGTGGGCGACCAGAAGGCCCGGCCGGTCGTCGGCGAAGCTGGCCACGCCGACGTTGCTCGAGAACCAGTCCACCTCGCGGGTCACGTCGCGCTCGTCGCCGTTGTCGAAGCGGGCGACGGCCTCGAACTGGAGGGCGTCGTCGAGCTCGATCACGGCCCGGGGGAAGGGCAGCTCGATCGATTCGACGCCGTCCCCCGGCTGCCCGTAGTCCTCGTCCTGACAGCCCGGCGCGCCCAGCCCGCACAGGCAGGCTGCCAGCAGCGGGCCCCGGATCCACCTGCGGTGTCTCATCGCGCTCCCTCCCGTGGCTCTGCCGAAGACTACGCCGCCCGGCGCCGATCGTGACAGGGCAGATGTCTTCACCCGGCCCACCGGCTCATGGGGCCTCAGTGGTGGTGGGTCTCGTCGACGTCGTCCTCGAAGAGGGGCGGGCCGGGGGTGAAGTCGCGGAAGAGCTGCTCCCGCACCAGCCACAGCTCGGGGAAGAACGTCTGCCGCACCCCGTGCTCGAGCAGCTCGGCCGGGGCCCCCTTCAAGCTGGGGGTGCGCCCGCCGATGATGCGCCGGACCAGCGCCAGGTGCCGCTGACGGAAGTGCTGGAACGCCTCGTCGAAGTCGACGAGCGCCTCGACGAGCGCGAACATCTCCGGGCTGCGGGCCGGGTCGCGGTGCAGATCGATCAGCTTGACCGCCCGCCGCTTGAGCAGGGCCCGGGTCGCCGTGCGCAGGGCCGCCGGCTGCTCGAGCAGGGCGTTGAACCCCGGGCTCTCCTGACCGCTGCCCCGGCCGAGGGCGCTGCGCACGGTGAAGTAGGCCCGGGGGCTCATGGTCTCGAGCAGCCGGAGCTGATCGGCCATCAGCCCGCAGATGAGGTACATCCGGTGCAGGGTGACCCGGGCCTCCACCAGCCGGTCGCCCTCGATCAGCCGCACCGCCAGCGCCAGCTCGTGCTGGCACAGCTTCATCCACAGCTCCTCGACCTGATGCACGATCTGAAACGCCAGCTCGTCGTGGCACACCAGCTCGTCGGCGGTCTTCTGCAAGCCGAGCAGCGGCCCGGTGCGGATGTACTTCTCGTACTCGGTGATCTCGCGCCCGTCGCTCACGCTGCCTCCGTCGGGTCATCGACCCGGGTCGCGGTGCCCGGCCCCACCCGCCACGGGCCGCCCTTCTGCGCCGCCCGCCGCTTGAGCAGGGCCAGGGCCACCATGCCCTCGCCCGCGGGGGCCACGCTCGTCAGCGCGCCCACCGCCTTGCCGTCCCCGTCGATCACGTCGTCCCCGGCCGCCGCGTGGCGGTCGACGCGCAGCCGCACCAGCGTACGGGGCGGCTTGCCGAGCGCGAGGGTGCGCTCGATGACCTCCTGCCCCGGATAGCAGCCCTTGCCCTCGGTGATGCCGTCCAGCCCGCCCATCTCCAGCGGGCTCGAGTGGGGCCCCAGCTCCTCGGGGTGGCTCGGCGTCCCGGCCGCGATGCGGGCCGCGTCGAGCGCGTCGAGCCCCGCCGGACGGGCCCCCGCCCGGCGGGCCGCCTGCCACACCTCGTCGTAGCCCGCGGGAGGGAAGACCAGCAGGAAGCCCGGCCCGCCCGTCCGATCGCGGCGGATCGTGCGCACCGCCACCGCGCCCGGCTGGCTGACGACGTGCGCGCCGGGCGCCTCGGGCACCAGCAGCCCCATACCGGCGACCACCTCCGCCGCCCTCGGGCCGTGGATCTCGAGCGCGCTCTCAGCCCCGTCGCCCGGCTCGAAGTGCACCTGCTCGCCGAAGTGGAACATGTCCAGCCGCTCGATGATCTCGGCCCCGTGCCCCGGCGAGGCGTCGGTGAGGAACCGGTCGGCCTCCAGCCGGTAAAGATCGAACGCGAGCTGGATGCGCCCCCGGGCGTCGAGCAGGAACGCCCGGCCGCCCTGCCCCGGCGACATGGCCTCGACGCCCACCGTCAGCAGCCGCTCGAGGAAGGCCGCGGCGTCGGGCCCGGCGATGGCCACCCGGTCGCGGTGATCGGCGTCGACCAGCCCCGCGCCCTCGGCGAGCGCCGCCCGCTCCTCGACCGGCGCCCGGAAGCGGCGCACCGCGCCCTCGGCGATGATGGCGCCCGCCGCGGCGAGCAGGGTCTCTCGATCGGTCATGGGCTCTCCTCGGTCGGCTCGGTCGCCCGCGCCCGCATCAGGCCAGCGCCGGCCCCACTTCGATGATCTCGGCCAGGGTCCGGCCGCGGAAGTGCCGCGGGTTGAGGTCGGCGAGGTAGTCGAGCAGGAACCGCCCGTGGTGGGTCACGACCAGCGGCCGGCTGCCGTACCACCGGGCCTCGCGCAGCGTCGGATCGCGGTAGATGCGATCGAGCAGCGACTGCATCAGGCCGCCCGCCCGATCCAGATCGCTCTCCAGCCGCCGCCGCTTGAGGTCGAGGTCGTCCACCCGCCGCCGCAGGGCGTCGCGCCGGGTCTCCTGGCTCCAGCGGCGGGCCTTGGTCTTGAAGAAGCCCCGCTCCAGCTCGGCCTCGGCCCGGCGCAGCTCGAGCTGAGCCGCCCGCAGCTTGCCGTGGGCCTGCTGCAGCGCCGAGCGGTTGCGCTCGCCCTCGGCCTCGAAGTGCATGAAGCGGTCGATCTCGTTGGCCACCTCGGTGGGCACCCGCAGGAAGTCCTCTTGCACCAGATAGGCCAGCGCCGGCCCGTCGGCGTCGCGGTCGGCGGCGGTCTCGACGAAGCGCTCGGTCGCCACCCGATACAGCTCGGGCGCGTGGGCGACCGCGTCCAGCGTGCGGTGGATGCGCTCGGCGTCGACGAAGTGGGCGGCGTGGCTCACCGGGCGAGTGTCGTCGGGCGCCCGGGCGGCGTCAAGCGGGGCCCGCGCCGCACTGCCACCGGGCGGCGGTTGGTGGTAAGACCATGCCCATGAGCACCCCCACCCGCTACGACGTCTGCATCATCGGCACCGGCCGGGTCGGCCTGCCCCTGGGGCTGTCCCTCATCGACGCCGGCCTCGACGTCGTCGGCGTCGACCGCGACCCCGCGATCCGGCGGACGGTCAACGCCGGCGAGATGCCCTTCGCCGAGCCGGGCTACGACGCCCTGATCAACGCCCGGCGGCTCATGGTGCACGACGGGCCGGCGGTCGCCGCCGACAGCGCGGCGATCGTGATCACCGTGGGCACCCCGCTGCGCAACCACATCGAGAGCGACCTGCGCCAGATCGACGCCGTGCTCGACGGGCTCGCCCCCCACCTGCGGGCGGGGCAGCTCGTCTGCCTGCGCTCGACCGTCGCCCCCCGCACGACCCGCTACGTGGCCAAGCGGCTGGCCGCGCTCACCGGCCTGCGCATCGGCGACGAGCTGCGGCTGGCGTTCTGCCCCGAGCGCATCGCCGAGGGCCGGGCCCGCACCGAGCTGCGCACGCTGCCCCAGATCGTGGGCGCCGACGACCCGGCCAGCGCCGAGGCGGCCGAGGCCCTGTTCGCGCACCTCGCCCCCGAGGTGCTGCCCACCGACACCGTCTCGGCCGAGCTGGTCAAGCTGTTCAACAACATCGCCCGCTACGTGCACTTCGCCGTCGCCAACCAGTTCGCGCTCATCGCCGACACCTTCGGGGCCAACATCCACGCCATCCGCCGGCTGGCCAACCACCGCTACCCCCGCGACGGCATCGCCCCGCCGGGCCTCACCGCCGGCACCTGCCTGCGCAAGGACTTCGGCATGGTCAACGAGTGGAGCCCCCACCCCGACCTGCTGCTGGCCGCGTGGAAGATGAACGAGTACGTGCCCGCCTTCCTCGTGCAGCACCTCGAGCAGCGCCTGCCGCTCGAGGGGCGCACCGTGGCGGTGCTCGGCTACAGCTTCAAGCGGGACAGCGACGACGTGCGGGACAGCCTCGTGCCCAAGCTGGTGCGCTACATCGAGCGCTGCGTGCCGGCCGAGGTCCGGGTGAGCGACCACAACCTGCCCGACCCCCTGCCCGCGCCCGCCGGTGAGCCGGCCCGACCCAACTTCGCCTTCGAAGCCGCCGTGCGCGACGCCGACGCGGTCTTCGTGGCGGTGAACCACTCGCTCTACCCCACGTTCGTCCGCCGCCTGCCCGCGCTGGCCCCCGCGGCGTGGATCGTCGACCTGTGGGACGTCGGCGGCACCGAGCAGACCTTCTACCGCAGCGCCGACCTGCGCCCGACGACCCATGAGTGAGCGCCACCTCGTGACCGGCGGGGCCGGCTTCCTCGGCGCGGGGCTGGTGAAGGCCCTCGTGGGCGCCGGGCGCGCGGTGCGGGTGCTCGACGACCTCTCCCGGGGCCGGGCCCATCGGCTCGCCGGGCTCGACGTCGAGGCGATCACCGCCGACGTGCGCGACGCCGCCGCCGTCCGGGCCGCCGCCGAGGGCTGCGCCGTGATCTGGCACCTCGCCTGGATCAACGGCACCCGCTTCTTCTACGAGCGCCCCGACGCGGTGCTCGACGTCGGTATCCGGGGCACGCTCAACGCCATCGACGCCGCGCTGGCCGTCGGCGCCCGGCGGTTCGTCTTCGCGAGCACCAGCGAGGTCTACAACCGCCCCGACCGGGTGCCGACCCCCGAGGACGAGCGCATCCTGATCCCCGACGTGACCAACCCCCGGTTCAGCTACGGCGGCGGCAAGATCGCCGGCGAGCTGATGACGCTGCACATGGCCGCCCGCCGGGGCCTCGAGGCGGTCATCTTCCGCCCGCACAACATCTACGGCCCCGACATGGGCTTCGCCCACGTCATCCCCGAGGTCGTCGAGCGCATCATCGCCCTCAGCGACGGCCTCGCGAAGCGGGCCATCGCGCTGCCGATCCAGGGCGACGGGGCCGAGACCCGCGCGTTCTGCCACGTCGACGACGCCGCCGAAGGCATCCGCCTCGCCGGAGAGCAGGGCCAAAGCGGCGCCATCTACCACGTCGGCAAGCCGGACGAGGTGGCCATCGCCGACCTCATCCACCGCGTCGGCCGCTGCCTGGGGGTCGCGCTGACGCTGGTCCCGGGCCCGCTGCGCCCCGGCGGCACCCCCCGGCGCTGCCCCGACATCACGAAGCTGGCCGCGCTGGGCTACGCCCCCGCCATCGGGCTCGACGCCGGCCTCGACGCCACGGTGGCCTGGTATCGGGCCCACTTCATGGCCCGCCGAGCCACCTGATGCATTCCGCAGATACCATCGAAGCCGTCGAAGCCATCGAAGCCATCGACCCCGACTGGTACCGCGGCCGGCGGGTGATGGTCACCGGCGCCCGGGGCTTCCTCGGGCGCTACGTCTGCCGCCAGCTCGCCGCGAGCGGGGCCGATGTCATCCCGCTGGGGCGGGCCGACGGCGACCTCTGCGAGCAGGCCGACGTGCGCCGGCTGCTCGCCGCCCACCGCCCGCGGGCCGTCATCCACCTCGCGGCGGCCTGCGGCGGCATCGGCGCCAACGTCGAGCGCCCGGGCGAGTTCCTCTACGCCAACGCCCTGATGGGGCTGATGCTGCTCGAAGAGAGCCGCCGGGCGGCGGTCGAGGTCTTCACCCTGATCTCGACCACCTGCGCCTACCCCGAGCACGCCCCGATGCCCTTGCAGGAAGACACCTTCTGGGACGGCCCGCCGACCCACGCCACCGGCGCCTACGGGCTGGCCAAGCGGCTCCTGCACGCAGCCATCGTGCGCTACCGCGAGCAATACGACTTCGAAGGCATCACCCTGGTGCCGGCCAACCTCTACGGCCCCGGCGATCACATCGACCCCGCCCGGAGCCACGTCGTGCCGGCCCTCATCCGCCGCTTCTGCGAGGCCGCCGACCGGGGCGCGCCCGAGGTGATCAACTGGGGCACCGGCCGCCCCACCCGAGAGTTCCTGCACGCCCGCGACGCCGCCCGGGCCATCGCCCTGGCCACCGCCCGCCACCGCGACCCGCGGCCGGTCAACCTGGGCACCGGGGCCGAGGTCGCCATCGCCGAGCTGAGCCGCCTGATCGCCGACGCCGCCGGCTTCCGGGGTGCCATCCGGTGGGACGCGACAAAGCCCGACGGCGCCCCCCGGCGGGTGCTCGATGTCGAGCGGGCCAGAGTCTTCGGCTTCGAAGCGCGCATCCCATTGGCCGATGGCATCCGGGAGACCGTCGCCTGGCATCGCGGCCTGGACACCATCGAGCGCGGGGCCGATGGGTGAGTCATCGCTCGGGGTCTACGTCCACTACCCGTACTGCGCCCGCCACTGCCCCTACTGCGACTTCAACGTCGCCGTCGCCCGCGCCATCCCCCACGATGACTACCGGGACGCCGTCATCGCCGAGCTGCGGGTCCGGGCCCCCGACTTCGCCGGCCGCCCCCCGGCGGTGAGCCTCTACTTCGGCGGCGGCACCCCCGGCCTGTGGCCCGCGGGGCACATCGGCGCCGTGATCGACGCCGTCGACGCCACGCTGGGCCTCGCCGCCGACGCCGAGGTCACCGTCGAGGCCAACCCGGAGGACGTCACCCCCGCCACCGCCCCCGCCCTGCGCGCGGTCGGCGTGAACCGGATCAGCCTCGGGGTGCAGAGCTTCGACGACGCCCTCCTGCGCCGCCTCGGCCGCATGCACACCGGCGACGGCGCCCGGCGGGCGGTCGACGCGCTGCGGGCCGGCGGCCTCGAAGACGTCAACCTCGACCTGATGCACGGCGAGGCGGGCCAGACCCTGGCCGGAGCCCTGGCCGACGTACACGCCGCCGTCGCCCTGGCCCCGACCCACGTCTCGACCTACCAGCTCACCATCGAGCCGCAGACCGCCTTCGGCGCCCGCGCCCGCCGGGGCGAGGCGCTGCTGGTCGAAGACGATCAGCTCTCGGTCATGTACGGCGCCGTGCGCGCCGCGCTGCGGGGCGGCGGCCTCGAGCCCTACGAGATCAGCAACGCCGCCCGCCCCGGGCGCGAGGCCCGGCACAATACGCTCTACTGGACCGACGGCGAGTACCTTGGCCTGGGCGCCGGGGCCCACGGCTACGTGCACCGGGGCGCGGGCGCCGAGCGGTGGTCCAACGCGCGCGCGGCGAAGCGCTACATGGCCGCCGCGCTGTCCGGGCGCCCGGCCGAGGCATCGCGCGAAGCCATCGACGCCGAGGGCCGCCTCGAAGACCGGGTGCTGTGTGGCCTGCGCCTCGACCGGGGCCTCGCCGTCGACCCCACCCTCGACGCCCGCTTCGGCCCCACCGCCCGCCGGCTGGCCGACCAGGGCCTGCTGGCCGGGCTGCCCGACCGCTGGCGGGCCACCGACCGCGGCCGGGCGATCCTCGACCGGGTGATCCTGGAGCTGGTGACGGGCTGAGCGGCCGGGGCTGGCAGGGGCTCAGCGGGGGCCGGCCTCGAGGATCTCCAGCGGCCCGTCCTGCGGCACGAGCCGCACCACCACCGCGCCGTCGGGGTCGTGGTGGAACAGCGCCGCCCGCGCCGGCGACGCCTCCGCCACCGGCGGATGGAAGACCTGCTCGACCGTATCGGGGTCGCCGTCGAGGTCGAGGCAGAGCGTGACCGTCTCCCGATGGCTGGCCTGGACATGCGCCCAGCGGCCCGCGTCGCGGGTGAGGCGGTCGCAGCCGACCAGCCCGATCCACGCCTGCGCCGGGGGCGGCGGCGGCGCCACGTAGAGGTATGCCCGGAGCGCGTTCATATCCACCGTGTGGGGCGCCTCGCCGTCGTCGGCGAAGGCGAGCAGCGTCGTGCTGCCCACGGCCGGGCGCAGGCGCGCGCGGCGTACGCCGGCCGGGGTGTCGACCTCGATCTCGGTGATCCGATGACCGACCTCGAACGGCGCCGAGATGCCGTCGGCCAGCGGCAGCGCCATCGGCTCGCCGCCCAGCAGGACCTGCGCCCGATCACCCCCGCCGTCCACCGCGATCCGCGCCATCGGGGGGTCGAACACGGTGACCTCGCCGGTCCGCAGACGACCGGACGCGGTCTCGCCCCACAGTTCGAAAGCGCCGCCCCGGCTCGGGACGACGTAGATCCGGAGCAGGCTGCGCGGGTCGAGCGCGTGCATCTCGGCGGGGCCCCGGGCCCCGGGGCGGGACACCAGGAAGAAGTCGTGCCAGGCGGGCTGCACGTCGACCCGCTCGGCGTCGGCGAAGTCCACCACCCCCGCGTCGACGCGGTACTGCGGGCCATGACCCCCCGAGATGTAGTTCGCGCCGGCGACGCGCACGCCGGCCTCACCGGTCAGGTCGAACCAGCTCTGATGCTGCTGCTCGGGGCGGATGTCGACCGCCAGCGCCTGCCCGTCACCGTGGGTGACGAGGGACGACGCGCCGTCGGGCGTCACCAGGAGCTGCCCTCGCGGACGCCACTCGCCGCCCGGCGTGCGCGACCGCAGCACGGGCCGGGCGGAGGGCGACTCCAGCGCGAGGAGGCCGGTGGCCGCGACCCGATGCACCGCCCCATCGACCTCGACCTCGACCGGCGTGGACCGGAGGTTGACCAGATGCAGCGCGCCGCCGCCGGGCAGGGGGTCGACGAGGGCCCGCTCCCACGCCGTCACATCGAGCCGCCGCAGCCGGGGGGCCCCGCCGTCGTCGAACAACGCCACGGGCCCGTCGGGCAGCCGGAAGGCGACGTCGTCGACCGCGTCGCCGTCGAGGTCGACCGCCATGTGGTCGTAGGTGAACCCGTACCCGTCCTCCGCATCGGGCAGCGCGTCCCACCCGCCCGGCGGCAGCCGCACCGCGACGGGCGGCACCACCGCCCGGCTCGAGACGAAGGTGACCCGGACCGGCCCCGCCCCGCCGAACGCGTTGACCACGACCCGCGCGTCGGCCTCGGGCAGCGGGTCGAGGCGAGGCCGCCCGTCGGCGCTCCACAGGACCCACCGGGGCGACTCGCCGAGGCCGACCGTGCGGGGCGCGCCGTAGGCGACCGGCTCGCCGTCGACGACCGCCGCGAGCCGGATCGGGCCGACCGAGAGGGGCTCACCCTCGGCGACCTCGCCCGGCGCCAGCGGATCGATGGCCACGAAGCCGTCCTCGACGATGCGCACCGGGCCCAGATCACCGGCGAGGTGGTAGACCGTCGGGCGGACCCCGAAGTCGGGGTCGAGGCCGTTGCGCCGCTCGAGCTGCAGGAAGAGCGGCACCCCGAAGACCGTCGTCGACATCCGCATCCGGTCGCCGGCGATGCACGCGTCGTAGTCCCGGGGATCGCTGTAGCCCTGCCCGAGGAGCAGCCGGCCGTCCTCGACCGACCACGTCCGCCCCGAGATCGCGGCGAGGTCGACGCTCTCGGCGCAGTGGCAGGTGCCGTCGCCCGGATCACCGCAGCCGCCGCACCCGCCCAGGCACGTCGCGTCGAACGTGCCCTCGAACCGCACCACCCCCCGGACCCGCCCTTCGACGTCGCCGTGCACGTCGAGGACGAGCGCGTCCCCCGGCTCGCCGAAGATCTCGAGCTGCCCGAGCTCGAGGGACGGGCACCCGTTGTACGTGATGGTGCTCGGCGCGGCGTAGCCCACGTTGCACACCTCGATGACCTCCCAGCTCCCCACCGGCGTGCCATCGCAGGGGGCGTCCTCGACGCAGAGGTCGCGGACCGGCGGGGGGGCCCCGTCGGGGGGCAGCTCGGGGTCGGCGCCCGCGTCGGCGCCCACCCCCGCGCCCGCGTCGGCGCCGCCATCGATGTCGGCCGACGAGCCGTCCCCGGCGAGCGGGGCGCAGGCCGTGAGCGCGCCGGACAGGATGCACAGGATCAGGGATCGCATGAGGGCTCCTTCGAAGTCGGTGGGTCATTCGATGGAGCCCTGCACAGCCGGGCGGTCGGACTTTTCCGGTCGGGCCCCTCGCCCGCCTCAGAACCCGCGGAACCAGCCCAGCACGGCCGCGGTGAAGTACGGCGGGATCTGGTGCCCCGTCTCGGGGCCGTACAGACAGTAGCGGGTCTCGGCCAGACAGCCGGCGTGGGCCACGCACTCGCCCTCCGCGCCGTGGGGCAGCGGCGCGCGGCCATCGCCGCAGGCGTTGTGGGCCCGCCAGAAGGCGTCCTGCTCGTCGCCGAACGCGCCGGGGTACGGCTGCCGCGCCGCGAAGTGCCCGTCGGCCTGCCCGAAGAAGGTCCACACCGCGCTGCGCCCCACGCAGCCCACCGGCCCCGCGGGCGGCTCGAACCAGTACGGGCGGTTGGCGGCGGCCGGGGCCACGGCCGTGAAGCGATCGCCGAGGAAGCAGCCGACCACCGCCGCCATGTCGCCGCCCCACGAGTGCCCGGTGGCGAACACCCGCCCCGGGTCGAGGCAGTAGCGCGCGCCGAGGCGGTCGAGGAGCTGGCGGGTGAACTCGATGTCTTCCATGCCATCGGCCGGGGCCGCGTGCGGGCCGAGCTGCCAGCCGCCCAGGCGGCCCCAGGCGCCGAAGTCGCGGGAGAACAGGTCGGGGTAGACCACGATCTCGTCCGCCCGGCCGCCCCGCTCGAGGTCGAAGTAGGGCCGGATCATGGCCCCGCTCCAGTCGGTGCCGGCGTAGGCCACGATCAGACGGTGCCGGCGGTCGGGGTCGTAGTCGGCGGGCAAGGTCAGAAAATAGCTGCGCGGGCCGCCGGCGGACGGCGCGAACGCCTCCTCGACCTGCACCCCGCCGACGGCGTCCCGCGGGGCCCGACCGCAGCCGGCGGTGCCCGAGAGCGGGGGCCTGGCATCCGGGGGCATGGCATCCGAGGGCCCGGTGTCCGGCGGCATGGCATCCGACGGCATGGCATCTGGAGAGGCATCGCCGAGCCTCATATCACGCGGCGCCGTATCACCCATGGGCATGGCATCCGGCGGGGTGTCATCGAGGGTCATGTCGTCGCCCGACGACCCACCGCCCACCGGGGCGCAGCCGACCACGAGGGCGAGCGCGACGAGCGAGGCGGGCGGGGTGCAGCGCATGGGCCACCGTAGCATGGGCGTCCGGGCCCTGCCGCCCGGGCGCGCGCCGGTGTAGAGTCGGGGCCGCCGTGCACGGACGAACGGAGGTCGAGCATGCGCGCCATCATCTGCCCCGAGCCGGGCCCGCTCTCGGCCCTCGAGCTGCGCGAGGTCGACGACCCCACCCCGGGCAAGGGCGAGGTCCTCATCGACGTGGCCGCGGCGGGGGTCAACTTCCCCGACGTGCTCATCGTGCAGGGGCTCTACCAGTTCAAGCCGCCCGGCGCGTTCTCCCCCGGCGGCGAGGTGGCTGGCGTGGTCTCGGCGATCGGCGAGGGCGTCGACGGCATCGCGGTCGGTGATCGGGTCGCGGCGGTGATCCCGTGGGGCGGCTTCGCGGAGAAGGTCTGCGCGCCCGTCGGGGCCCTCGTGCCCATCCCCGACGGCATGGATCCGGAGACCGCGGCCGCCTTCAACCTGACCTACGCCACCGCCCTGCACGCCTTGCGGGACCGCGCCGCGTTGCAGCCGGGCGAGACGGTGCTGGTCCTCGGCGCGGCCGGCGGGGTCGGGCTGGCGAGCATCGACGTGGCCAAGGCCATGGGCGCCCGGGTCATCGCGGCCGCGTCCAGCCCCGAGAAGCTCGCCGCCTGCACCGCCGCGGGGGCCGACGCGGTCATCGACTATCGCGCCGAAGACCTGAAGACGCGGGCCAAGGCGCTGACCGGCGGCAAGGGCGCCGACGTGATCGTCGACCCGGTCGGCGGGCCGTACAGCGAGCCGGCGCTGCGGGCCACGGCGTGGAGAGGCCGCTTCCTGGTCATCGGCTTCGCGGCGGGCGACATCCCGAAGATCCCGCTCAACCTGACGCTGCTCAAGGGCTGCGCGGTCGTCGGCGTCTTCTGGGGCTCGTTCGTCGCCCGCGAGCCGGCGGCCCACGCCCGCAACCAGGCGCAGCTCGCGGCGTGGTTCACCGCCGGCGAGCTGAAGCCGCTGATCTCGGCCCGCTACCCGCTCGAGCGGGCGGTCGAGGCCCTCGAAGCGCTCGCCGGCCGACACGCGCGGGGCAAGCTGGTCGTGACCATGGGGTGAGGGCCCGGGCCCTTCGGCGAGCACCCCCACGTCATCCGGGCCGACGGGCCGGCGGTCGGGGCCTTCGCGGCGGGCGCGGGGGCCTTTCGCCGCCCGCTGGACTGACCTACGCTGGCGCCCTCAGCGGAGACTTCATGGGCCGAGACGTCCTCATCCCCGACGGCGACGACACACCCCGGCCGGCCTACGCGGCGACGCCGCCCGACGCGGCGCGGGGGGTGGTGGTCATCCACGAGCTCTACGGCCGGGCGCCGGAGGTCGACCGGGTCGTCGACCGGTTCGCCGGGCTGGGCTACGCGGCGGTGGCGCCCGACCTGTTCCACCGGGGGCGGGCGGGCTGCGTCTGGCGGGTCATGCGGGCGATGCGCGACGGCGGCGACATCCCCGCCACCCGCCAGACCCGGCGGGCCCGGGACTGGCTGGCCGAGCAGTGCGGCCTCACCCGGGAGGCCATCGGGGTCATCGGCTTCTGCTTCGGCGGGGGCTTCGCGCTGATGGTGGGCCACGACTTCGGGGCCGTCTCGACCAACTACGGCATGGTGCCCCCGACCGAGCGGCTGCGCGGTCTGCCGCCGGTCATCGGGTGCTACGGCGGGCGCGATCGGGTGTTCCGGGGCAACGCGGCGGCGCTGGGGACGCGCCTGGAGGCGGCGGGGGTCGAGCACGAGGTGCACCTGTTCGACGGGGTGGGCCACTCGTTCCTGACCGACGGCGATCGCCCGGTGTCGTATGGCCTGACCCGCCCGCTCTTCCAGATCCGATTCGACCCCGAGACCGCCGAAGCCGGCTGGGAGCGGATCCAGGCGTTCTTCGATCGCCACCTGCGCCCCGGTGCGGCGTGCCCCTGACCCCGATCGAGGTGCCCGGCAACTATCGGGCGCACCCCAGCAAACCCAGCGGGCGTGTGGATTCGGCCGAATTGTCAGATAGTTGCAGATGCTCTCCAGTGACGTCTTCTACCGCCGCTTCCCCTATCTATGCGGCCCGAACCTGGAACGTCGGACGGAACATCTCGATCGTTCGGCACTCGACACGCCTCCCGGCCCGTGAGTGGCGTGGCCACGCCGACCCGAGGTACTCCATCCTCCCGGGTCGGCCGCGGTTGGCCGGCATCTAGTCGAGCCTCGTGCCGCGAAGCGCCATCCCGGGAGCGAAGCACTGCTCGCTGACGGGCTTGCGCGTGGTCGAGGCTGAGCGATAGCGTCAACCGATGAGCGATGGCGACGACTTGATGGCCGATCTCTATGGCGAACTCCGCAAGCTCGCCCACGCTCGCATGCAACGCCTGCGTCCCGGGCAGACCCTGCAACCGACCGAGTTGGTGCACGAGGTCTATCTGCGTCTGGCCGGGGATGGCCGCTGGAACCACCGGGGCCACTTCTTCGGTGCGGCTGCGTTGGCCATGCGTCGGGTCATCGTCGATCAGGCTCGACGCAAGCAGGCGCTGCGCCGCGGGGGTGACTACACGTTCGTCGGCGAGCACATGACGCTGCCCGACCCTGCGTCCGATGATCAGCGAGGGCGCTCGGTCGAAGAGGTCCTCGCGCTCGATCATGCGCTCGAGAGGTTGGAGCAGGACTACCCGCGCAAGGCCCGGGTGGTCCAGATGCGGTGCTTCGGGGGCTTCACCCGGGAGCAGATCGCCGAGGCACTCGAACTCGACGCCCGCACGGTGGATCGGGACTGGCGCTTCGCCAAAGCCTGGCTGCGCAAGGCGCTCGACGAGCAGCCCGTCGACGATGGCTGAGCGGTGGTCCGTCGCCCGATGATCCTCGAGGCATCGGCCGGGCGACTCTGGGAATCGTGGGGGCGTCCCGATCACGAACGGGCGGAACGCGCCGTCGCTCACTCTCGATCAGGCTGACGCGTCCGGGGGATCAGGTTTCGGTGGGGCACTGGCAGCGGACCTCGGTGACGACCTCCGCAGGGCCGGGGCCAGCGTTGTCGCTGGCCATTTCGACGACGCACTCGTCGATGCATCGGCACCGGACCTCCCACACCCCGGGGATCCCGCTGTGTGGCCCGGTCGGGGCGCTTCCGGTCTGCGGCCGGCACACCAGCAGGTGCGCTCGATCGAAATCGCAAGCCATGGGCCGCGCGATGTCGCACGCATCTCCGACACGGCCGAGGAGCTTCAGGGAGAATTCGTGGCCACAGCCGGCGAGCGCGGTGGCCAACGCGACGAAGAAGACGACGCGCGGCCACCGCGAGCGGAGAGGCAGGGGCTGACTCTTCATCAGCCGTGCTCCAGGTAGGGCGGGAGCCGAGGTAGGGCAGCCGGGAGGTCGCGCTGCGCCCACCACGGAGCCCTTCGACCGCTGAGGCTCACTCGCGGGCGCCGGTGACGTTCGCCCGCACGGTCAGGCCGAGGCGGCCGATGCGCGCGGCCTCGCCCTCGTCGGCGACGTCGCACAGCAGGCTCAGGTCGGCCAGGTAGCGGGCGTCGAGCGCATAGCCCGCGTCGCGGTCGATGCGCCCGTCGATGGCCTGGGTCAGCACGCCGATCGTCAGCCCGCACAGCGGCGGCACCGCCAGCGCGATGCCATCGAGCGAGGCGGTGGCGAAGCGGCCGCTGCGGGTCACCAGCCAGGTGCCTTCGTGCACCTCGCCGCCGACGGTCGTCAAGGCGCCGAGCATGCGATAGACGCCGAAGAAACCGCCCGGGCGCACGGTCACGTCGAAGGCTCCGCTCATCTGATCGCCGGCGTGCTCGATGGCCCGCAGCGCGGCGTCGGTCACCGCCTGGCACAGCCCGGGCCCGATGTCTTCGAGGCCCACGAGGTTGTCGATCTGCCACGCGCACAGCATGCCGATCCGCAGCATGTTGCCGAAGCGGCCGAAGTCATCTTCCGGGGCGCAGGCGAGGCCGTCGAACGACAGGGTGTGGCTCTCGGGGGTCGTCAGGTGCACCGCGCCGTCGGCGGCGGTGAACTCGAAGTCCTGGAGCCCGATGCTGATGTCGATCGAGTCACAGGCCACCGCGTAGCGGCCGTCGAGGTCGTCGGGGGTCGCGTGGGCCGCGGTCAGCGAGCCGCTGACCAGGAGCGCGGCCACGAGGGACAGGGGGTTGAAGTGGGACATGGTGTGTCTCCTTTCTCGGTGTCGAGTGGGTCGTGGAAGGCCTTCGTTCATCCGTGCGCAGGGTGGGCGAAAACCTCGACATCGAGGCGTCGTTTTTTTTCGCCGGCCGCTCAGAACCGCACCAGGACGCCGCCCGGGCATACGCTGGCTCGGCTGCAAGGCATGCGAACGGACATGGGACAGTCGGGCGCCCGGCGCGGTCGACCCGAGGGGCTCCGGCTGACGATCACTCGGCCCGAGCGACCCGCGTGCCGACCTTCTTGAGCGCCGAGCGGGCCTTGTAGACCTGATTCGGGGTCACCCCGAACGCCTCGGCGACCTCGGCCACCGGCCGACCTTCGAGCAGGGCGTATGCCATCCGCAGGCTGCGGTCGCTGAGCGCGTCGCGGGCCGCGGCGTCGATCGCTTCGACGGCGTATGACATGCGCGTCGCCTCCTCGGGTCCGAGGCCGCGGCTGGCGACCGCCACCGCCTCGTCGAGCGAGCGATGGATCCGATCGCGGCCCCGCTTCTGCCGACCCGCGTCGCGCAGACGGGTGCGCACGGCGCGCTCCGTGGCCACGCCGACCCAGTTCTCGAGGCTCGTCCCGCCGTTCGGGTGCCACCCGTCGAGGGCCCGGGTCACCTGCAACCAGGCGTCCTGCGCCGCGTCGTCGACGTCGGTGCCGCCCCAGCCGCAGCGGCCGAGCACCCGGTGCACCCGGGCGTAGACCACCGCGCGCAGCCGCCGGGCCAGGTGGTTGCCCGCCCGGGTGTCCCCCGCGCGCCAGCGCTGCACCAGCCGCCGGTCGAGCACGGCGAGTACATCGCCGAGCAGGTCGAGCACGGTGTCGTCGAGCGCCCCGTCGAAGTCGTCGTCGGCCGCGCAGCGGGTGAGCGCCTGCCCCCGATCGGCGATCAGCCGGCGCCAGACCAGATCCAGCGCCTCGGCCCGGTCGGCGGGCCCGGCCAGCGCGCCCAGCCGCCGGTCGCACTCGGCGTCGGTGCGCCGCCGGATCTGCGGCCGCACCCGCGCGGAGAGCGCGCGCCACGCCGGGAGATCCGCCAGGGGCTCCCGGAATGCGCGGGCGATGAGATCGGTGATGTGCGCGTTGGGCAAGGTGGGCCGCGTATGATATCTGCCGAGGGTGAGTTTCGGAGGGTAGACGAGGCGGCGGACGGCGTAAACCGGGCCGCGCACACCTCGCCGCGCAGGAGACGACGAATGAATCGTGACCCGACCCCTCCCCTCGACGACGCCGAGCTTCTGGCCTGGCTGGACGGCCGGTTGAGTCGCGGCGCCCGCGCCCGGGTCGACGCGCGGCTGGCCGACGACGCGGCTGCCCGCGACCTGCTCTTCGATCTCGCGCGCGGCCCGTCTCCGGGCTTCGCCGCCGCTGTGCGGACCGCCGCAGCCGCCGAGACCCCCGACCTGCTCGCCTACGCCCTCGACGGTCCCTACGGCGGGATCAAAGCCGCGATGGACGATCCGCGTGAGGCCGACGGCGACGCGCCGCCGGTCTACGCGGCCGATGGTGTCGTCGACCTCATCCTGCGGCCGGGCGCGCCGCTGAGCGAGACGCCCCAGGCCGCGATCTTCGTCTGTCGGGGCGACGGGCCGCTCACCGCGCCCGATGTGTCCGTGCGAAAGGCGCCGGGCGGCGCCATGCGGCTGCGGGTCCCCGCCGCGCGGCTGTTCGCCGAGGCCGGGCGCTACGCGATCTGCGTCGCCATCGGCGCCGATGTGGACGCCCGCTTCGTCGGGCGAACCCTGATCGAGGCGCGGCGCGACGAGCCCGACATCCGCTGGCTCGCCGCCGATGTCTTCTTCGACCCCAGCGACTGAGACCGCGTTGCCACTCACCGCCTCGGCGACCGTCGCGCTGCACGGCGCGCGCATCCTCCGGCTCGAAGGCGGCATGCCGGTCCGGGTCTTCGACGCGACGCACCCCCCCCGCCTGAGCATCTGGCCCCCACAGCGGGCCGCGCCCCGGTTGGAGGGGCCGCTGCCATCGCTGACCGGGCGCTGGCGCGCGACCGCGCACGCCCAGCACTTCGTCGCCGATGCCCGGCCGACCGACGGCCGAGGCGTGCTGTATGTCGCGGGCCGGGCCGAGGGCTGGCCCGTCGCGTTCGAACCGCCGCCCGATCACCCCACGCTGCGCGCAGCCGAGCAGCGGCGGCAGGCGGGCGCCTTCCGCGACGCGCTGGCCCTGCTCGACGGGGTCGATCGGGCATGCCCCGACCACCGGCTGGCCGCGCTCGAGCTGCGCGCCCGGCTGCTTCGTGATCTGGGCGCCCTGACCGAGTCGGCGGCCGCGTGGGTGGACGGCGCCGAGCTGGCGACGACGCTGGCGCTGCCGATCGAGGCGGCCCGACGGTGGCGGGCGGCAGCGTTCATCGATCTCACCCGTCGGCGGTTCGTCGCCGCCGAGCGCGGCGTGGCGCAGGCGCGCGCGGCGTCGAGCGGGCTGATCGATCTGCCCGACACCGTGCGCGCGCTCTACCTCGACGGGCTGTTGGCCGAAGCCCGGGCCGACCTGCTGGGGTCCGCTGCCTGCCTGGAGCGGGCCCACGAGCTCGCTCTCCGCCTCGACGCACCGGAGCAGGGGGCGATCCGGGCTCAGCTCGGCATGCTCGAGCTGCGGTTGGGGCGGATGCACGCTGCCCGCCGGCTGCTGGTCGACGCGGCCCCCCCACCGATGGGGCTGCACGAAGAGATCAACCACGCGCTGCAGCGGGCGTGGTTCGCGGCCCACGAGCAATTGGCCGGTGAGTCGGACGACGGCTTCGCGAGAGCCGGGCGGGCGATCGAGCAGGCGCGGCGCGCGCTGCCCGTCGAAGGGGACCTGCGGCTGTGGGCCGGCTGCGCGATCAGCGCCGGCTGGCTCGCGCTGCTCGGCGGGCGGATCGTCGAGGCGCGGCGGCACCATGACGAGGCCGAGGCCGTGCACCGGCGCATGGCGGGGCCGGAGCCGGGCCGCGACTATCTCGCGCCGACGCGCGCCTTGCTCGACGGCCGGATCTGCCTGGCGGAGGGCCGGTTCGAGCAGGCGGTGCGGCGCTTCTCGGCGCTGGCCGAAGCCGAGGGCCGCAGCGGTCTGCCATCACCGATGCTCTGGGCGGCGCTGCATGGCGTAGGGCTCGCGCTGCGCGCGCTCGATCGGCCCGAGGACGCCGCGGAGGCCTGGAGTCGTGCCCTGCGCGAGCTCGATCGGGCCGTGATCGATGTGGGCCACGCGCGGGCCCCCGCGTTCCTCGACGCGGTGACGCTGCTCGACGTGCCCCATCGGCTCGTCGACGACCTCGTCGATCTGCTCGAAACCCGTCATCCAGGCGCCGCGTTCGCCGCCGCCGACGCCGCGGCGGCCCGACGGCAGCGCACGCTGAGCGTCGCCAGCCGCAAGGCGCGGCTCACGCCGGCTGCGCGCCGGATCTGGAGCCAGCACCTCGAAGCGGTCGCTGATCGCATGCAAGCCCACGCGGCGGCGCGGGCCGACTGGACCCTGGCCCCGCCGGCCTACGACGCGGCGCTGGCGCGCACCGGGCGCGCGGCGCAGGCGGCGTTCACCCGCGCGGTCGCCGCGCTCGAAGTGGGCGCGAGCGCCGATGAGCTGGCGTGCGCGCCCGCCGAGATCCGCCCGGCGCTCGGTTCGGAGGACGGGGTCTTGATCTGTCGTCCGCGCGGAGGCGGCGGCGGCGAGTTCTGGTGGCTGACGCGCGATGCGCTGGAGCGGATGGTCACCGCTGACGCGACGCTGCCCGCGCCGGATCGGTTCGCCCGGGCGCGCCACTTGTACGTCGTCGCCGGTGGGCTGCCCGCGGCGTGGCGCTTGCCCGAGCAGGTGGTCGACGGCGCGCCGCTCGCCGCGCGGGTGAGCATCAGCTACCTGCCGCACGCCCGCCTCCTGCTGCGCCCCCGGCCCGCGGCGCGCGGGCCCCTGCTCGCCCTGGTCGACCCCGAGGGTGACTTGCCGCTGGCCCGGGCCGATGGTCGGTGGCTCGCCGAGCGCCTCGCGCAGGCCGAGCGCCCGGTCGAGGTGATCGCAGGTGACGCGGCGACGCCCGAGCGGTTCCTGGAGGCCATGGGCGCCGCCGCCGCGCTGCACTTCGGCGGGCATGGCGCGCCCGAGCCGGGCAACCCGTCGCAGAGCCACCTGCGCCTGGCGCTCGACGGCGCCGTGCACGCCGCCGATATCGTCGCGCTCGGCCGGTCCCCCGCGCGGATCGTGCTCCAGGGGTGTTGGACCGGCCTCGGCTTCGGCGAAGGCACGATGAGCTTGCCGACCGCATGCCTCATGGCGGGCGCGGCGAGCGTCCTGGCGACCACCGAGCCGATCAACGCTGCGCTGGCGAGTCGCTTCGTGCGGCGGTTCTACGGCAACGGCGGCCTGTGGTCCCCCGGCGAGGGTCTGCGCGCCGCGACGGCGGAGAGCATCGCTGCGGGCGAGCGCGGCTGGCAGAGCTGGCGGTTGCTGGGTACGCCGTAGCTCGGCAGAAAATCGCAGCGGCCCAGAAAATCGCAGCGGCCCGGAAGAACGGGACCTCGACGGCAAAGACCGCCATGTCCACCCCGAAGACATGGAGGCGACATGCCCACTCCACGCTCTGCAAGGCGTCCGCTCGGTGCCTGTCTGTTGCTGCCCACGCTCGTACTGGTCGGCTGCCTGGACGACCCCTCGCCGCTGGATTGCACGGCCGATCCGGGTCATCCGACCTGTGCCACCGACGGCTCGACCGTCGATGGTAGCGCCCCGGGCCGATGGGATGCCATCACACCCACGGACATCGGGCCGGTCCCCCGGTCCGATGGCGAAGCGGCCGATGCGCCGGACGCGGGCGGGGCGCCCGTGCCGACGCCCGATGACGCGCGGGTGCCCGATGCCGTGCCGATACTGGATGCCACCCCGATGCCCGACCCTGCGCAGGTGCCTGATGCCGCACCGATTCTGGATGCCATGCCGGCGCCGGATGCCGCGCCACCGCCGATGCCGGATGCCGCGTCGATGCCCGAGCCGGGCTGTCTGCAGACCGGGTGTGATGTCCAGAGCGATCGCCCCTTCTGCGATCCGGCCAGCCGGCGCTGCGTCGGCTGCGGCCAGGATGACGCGCGTTGCCCGCCCGATCGACCGATCTGCCTCGGCGACCGCTGCGCTCGCTGTGATGCCATCGACCACCGCGGCTGCGACCGCGCGAGCGCCCGGCCTTGGTGTGATGCCGAGCGGGAAGCCTGCGTCGGCTGCGGCCGCGCGGACGGTCGCTGCCTCGACCCCGCGCGCCCGGAGTGCGTCGAAGGCGTGTGTCGGGCGTGCGACCCCGAGACGGGTGACGGCTGCGGCGTCGACGCCCCGATCTGTGAGGGCGACGGGCAAGGCCTCGGCTGCCGGACCTGCATCGCCGACGACGAGTGTCGCCGGCTCGGTCTCGGCGCCGCCTGCCTCGACGGCGCCTGCGCGCCCTGCGATCCCGCCGATCACGCCGGCTGTGGCCCGGACGCGCTGTGCTGCGCGGGCCCGAACGGACCGACCTGCCGCCCGACCGATGCGGCGCGCGGCTGCACCGCGTGCGATGTGGGCTGCGGCCTCGCCGGCGATGCCTGTATCGACCGGCAATGTGTCTGCGGCGTCGGGCTGTCGTGCGCCGGGGAGCCTTGGCCGTACTGTGTCGAAGGCGACTGCGCGGCATGCACCACCGACGATGATCTGGGCTGCGAGGGTGCCCTCGGCCAGTGTGTAGCGGGCACGTGCCGCGCGTGCGACCCGGCTGACGGCGTCGGTTGCAGCGCCGAGCGCCCGCATTGCGATCAGGCGTTGGCGGTGTGTGTGGCCTGCGAAGCGCACGCCGAATGCGGTCGCTTCGCCGAGACGCCGTTCTGCGTCGAGGGTCGCTGCGTACCGTGCGAGCCGGGCAGTGATCTGGGCTGCGCGCCGGTGATCGAAGTGTGCATGTCAGCGGCGGGTGCCGTCCGCTGCGAGAGCGCGGCGTGCGCGTTCACCGATGACTGGACCGACCTCGAGCCCGATGGCGTGTCGGAGTTCGACTTCGACACCCGCGCTCAGCCGGGCCTCGCGCGGGGCGCCGACTATCGCTGGTCGGGCTGTGATGGTGGGGGGCGGACGAGCGTGGCCCGGCTGATGCTCGACCAGCCGGCGGTGGTCCACACCGACATCCTCGCGGCGGACTACCCAGCGATCGTGCAACTGCGCCGGGGCTGTGAGGCGGGCGTGCCGTTGCCACCCGCGCAGCCCTGCCGGGTCGACGGCGGGCCAGCCGTGCCCGAGCGGTCCCATGGCGTGCTCCAGCCCGGGGTCTACTTCGTCTTCGTCGGCGGGATGCCGATTCAGGGCGTGTCGTTGGAGTATCCCGACGGGTTCCACCGCGGCACGGGCCGGCTCCGGGTGACAGTGAGTCAGCCCTGAGCCGGCCCGATACCATCAGCGCGGCGCGATCGAGCCTTCGATCTGCGCCCGGCATCGAGTGATGGGCGGCTCTCCCTTGCGCTGCGTGACGGTGCACAGCAGCTCGGTCTCGATCGGGGCGCAGTCGAGGCACAGCGGGACCGGCTGCGCCTCGGGGTCGCCGAACAGCTCGACGAACAGCGGCTCGACGGTCTGTTTCATCGACAGGGTGCACCGGGTCGTGTCGCCGTCGCGGATGCAATGCATCGGCAGCGCGCCGGCGGTCGCGACGGCGGGCGCCAGGGCGGTCAGCGTGAAGGCGACGACGAGGGACAGGTACAGCGTGATGCGAGACATGTGTCATCTCCCGTGCAGAGCGATGGCATGCCATCGCCGGGTTGAGTGGGTGGTGATTCGTCCGAAGACGCACGTCTCTGGAGCACGGCCCGTGCCATACTCGGATAGATCGAATACCCCACGCCCGCGGGGGGGGAGGGGCGAGAGACCGCGCAGCGACCGCTCAGTCTGCGCGCAGCCTGCGCGGTCACGGGCGGGTCAGGTGATCCCGAGCGCCGCCATGCGCAGCTTGAGCGCGCGCAGGGAGATCTGCAGCTCGTCGGCGGCGCGGGTCAGGTCGCCTTCGGCCCGGGTGATGGCCTCGACGAGCGTGTCGTGGTCGTAGTCGCCGGCCTGGGGCAACCCCGCGTCGGCCATCCAGGCGTAGATCGTATTCCGGGCGACGCCGAGGTGGCGGGCCGCGGCTGCGGGGCTCCAGCCGCAGCCGCGCAGGACCTCCACCAGGCCGCCGCGGTCGGGGCGCTCGTCGACGATGCGCATCGGCGCCGTCTCGGCCTCCGGGGCGTCGACGGGCAGGGGCGACGCCTCGTACCCCTCGGCGGTTGTGCGCGGCGGCGGCGGAGCGACGTGCGATCCGGGCGGCGCGCCCAGCGGGGTGCCGGTGTCCAGACGCAACGCCACGTCCTCGGCCAGCTTGCGCAGCTCGCGCACGTTGCGCGGCCAGGCGTAGTCCAGCAAGTCGCGTACGAAGTGACAGGGCAGCACCGATCGCTCGACCCCGACCGGCTGCCAGAGGGTCGAGAGACGACCCGCCGCCTGTCGCCGCGCGCGCTCGGCGGCGAGGAATGCCGTGAACAGCAGCGGCACGTCTTCGATGCGCTCGCGCAGCGGCGGGACCCGCACCGCGGGTCGCTCCAAGCGCGCGAAGAGGTCTTCCCGGAAGCGGCCCGCGGCGACCTCGGCGGCCAGATCGCGGTGGGTGGCGGCGACGACGCGCACATCCACCGCGCGCTCTTCGGTGCCGCCGACCCGACGCACCCGGCGCTCTTGCAGCACCCGCAGCAGCGCGCCCTGCATGGCCAGGGGCAGCTCGGCGATCTCGTCGAGGAAGAGGATGCCACCGGCCGCTTGCTCGAACAGGCCCACCCGCGTGCGCTCGGCGCCGGTGAAGGCGCCCCGTTCGTGGCCGAAGAGCTCGGACTCGAGCAGGTGGGCGGGCATCGCCGCGCAGTTGAGGGGCACGAGCGGTCCGTCGGCGCGCTCGCTGCGGGCGTGCAGCGCTTGCACGACCAGCTCCTTGCCGGTGCCCGTCTCGCCCTGCACCAGAACCGACGACGCCGAGGCGAGCGTGTCGATGCGCGCTCGCAGCGCGTGCATGGCCCGACTCTCGCCGACCATGCCCATGCGGTCGCGCGCCGCCCGGTCGAGCGGCACGAGGTCGAACCACAAGAGGACCCGGTCCTCGATCTCGACGCGGGTGCCCGGCGACAGCGGCGCGCCGTCGGCCGGGCTGCGCTCGGGGCCGACGAAGACGCCCCGCCGCGCGCTCGGCGCGGCCGCGATCGAGAGCTGTCGCTGCCACGGATGCCAGCGGGTCATCCATTGTGTGCGGCTGATACACGGGTCGTCGAGCGCGTTCAGGCTGCCATCGCGCCCGGCGAAGCGTGGGTTGCGTCGGCCCCCGATGGTCGGCTCCTCGGACAGCAGCGCGCCTTCGGTCGTCTCCGCGCCGATGCGGGACAGGTCACCGTGATAGAGGATACGCAGGATCGGCACGTCGGGCACCGCCGTGATGCCCGGCTTCGAGGACCGGGTCTCGGGATCGAGGGTCGGGGCGTGCTCCACCATGCGGCGTACGTTAAGGTCGGGTTCGACCGAATACAACGCTGGCGACAGGTCGCGCGTCCCGTGGGGGGGACCGCATGATGAATCGATGGCGGGTCGCCGATCTGGGGGCCTTCGAGGACTACTGCGACACGCTGGATCTGGGCGTCGACCTGAAAGAGACGCCCGATGAGTCGGTGACCCTCGGCTCACGGCCGTCGGCGCCCGAGATGCCCGCCGTCGTACCGGCGCCGTCGCCCACGGCCGAGCGGCGTCTCGTGGGCCCGGTGGCCGGCTTCGACTTCGAGATCGGCGCTCTGCTCGGCCAGGGCGGCATGGCGCGGGTGCACCTCGGCTGGCAGCGTTCGGTCGGCCGGGAGGTGGCCATCAAGATCCCCCGCTCGGGCCCCGGACGCGACGCGCGGGTCGCCGCCCTCGTGCGTGAGGCGCGGATCACCGGCCGCCTGGAGCACCCCAACGTCCCGCCGATGCATGGCCTGGGGCAGACCCGGGACGGGACCGCGGTCATGACCATGAAGCGCATCGAGGGCGTGAGCTGGCGCGCCGCGCTCGACGACGGCGCCGTGATGCCGCCGCGCTTTCGCAGCGGCGATCGCATCGAGAGTCACCTGCGCATCCTCATGGACGTCTGCGACGCGGTGCACTTCGCTCACAGCCGCGGGGTCCTGCATCGGGACATCAAGCCGGCCAACGTGCTGCTCGGCCCCTTCGGCGAGGTGTATCTGGCCGACTGGGGCATCGCGGTCGTGCTCGACGACACCCCCGAGCTGCCCCGCGCGGTCGATGTGCGCGAGCCGGCCGGCACGCCGGGCTACATGGCCCCCGAAATGGCAGCGGGCGATGGCTCGGCGCTCGGGATCCACAGCGATGTCTACGGGCTCGGCGCTGTGCTGCACCGGGTGCTCACCGGCCAGCCGCGGCACGGCGGGGCGAGCTACGTCGAGGCCCTCGTCAGCGCGTTCGAGTCGGCGCCGGTCGAGTATCCGCCCGGCGTTCCGCGGCGGCTGGCGGCCATCTGCGCCCGGGCGACGGCTCGGGCCCCCGAGGCGCGCTTCGCGGATGCCGCCACGTTCCGGCGAGCCATCGCCGAGTTCCTCGAACAGCGGGACTCGTCGCGGCTGGTCGACGAGGCCGAGGCCGCGACCGCCCTGCTCGACGCGGCGCGAGCCGCCGACGATGAGCCCGCGGGCGAGCGTCATTTCGGGGTGGCCCGCTTCGCGTTGGAGCACGCGCTGCGGGTCTGGCCGGGCAATGAGGTCGCGCGGGCGTCGTTGGACACGCTGCTGCTCGACCAGGCAGAGCACGCCCTGAACGCCCGACGCAGCTCATATGCGGACGGTCTGCTCTCGGCGGTGGACGGCGGGACGACAGCCACCGCCGAGCGGCGGCGGGCGCTGCTCGACCGCGTCGCCCACCTGCGCGAGCGGCGACAGCGGCTCGGGCACCTGGCCCGCGAGGTCGATCTGGGCGTATTCAGCCGCCACCGTGGGCTCGTCGCCATCTTCCTGGGCCTCGCCTGGGGCCTCAACGGCCTGCGCAGGGCCGATGCCCGCCCGACGGTGGAGCAGCTCCTGGTCGACCAGCTCTGGATGGCCGGCGCGCTCGTCGCGCTGCTCGTCCTGCTGCGGCGGTGGCTGTGGAGCACCCGCGTCAACCGCCGAGTGAGCCTGGCGCTGATGGGCATCGTCGCGCTCGACACCTGCGTACGCTTCGCCGGCTGGACGCTCGGGCTGGAGGCGCCGCAGATCGCGGCCATGGAGTTGGCCGCCGATACGGGCGGCGTCCTCCTCCTGGCGCTGCTGATCGATCTGCGCCTTCTGATCGCGGCGGCGTTGATGGGCCTGGGCGCCGCGTGGGGGCTGACCCACCTGGACGAGATCTTCCATGTCACGGCCTGGACGGTGCTGGTTGCGCTCTCGTCGATGGGCGTCGTCTGGCTGATCTGGCCCGCGAGCATCCACCTCGAGGACCCGCGCGCCGACGCCTGATCCCCGACGCCGGACCCGAAGAATCCGAGAGGCGACGGCAGACCGCGCAGCCGACGGCTTAGACCGGGGTGAATCCGCACTTGCGAGGCCGCCCATGCATCACCCGTCGTCCGTCAGCCGACCCCCCAGGCTCGAGATGTCCACCGCCGGGCGCCCCCCGGGCCGCCGGGCGCAGGTCGAGGCGCTCTTCGACGCGGCGGTCGACCTGACACCGACCGCTCGCCGGGCCCTGCTCGATGCGCGCTGCGCCGAGCAGCCTTCCCTGCGCCACGAGGTCTCCCGGCTGCTGGCCCACGCCCGACCGACGACCCTCGACCCTGGGCGGACGTCCGATCCGAGCCGAGGGTGGTCGCCGAGTCGGGTCATGCGCGCGATCGACGCGTCTCGATTCGAGCCGCCCGACTGGATGCGCCCCGGCACCAGCATCGGCCACTACGAGCTGATCCGGCGGCTCGGCGTCGGCGGCATGAGCACCGTCTTTCTGGCGCGCGATACCCAGCTCGGGCGTCAGGTGGCGATGAAGTTCCTGCATCGCGCCGACCCCGGCTTCGAGAACGAGGCCCGGGTGACGGCGCGCTGTGAGCATCCGCACATCGTGCGCATATACGGCCTCGGCGCATGGCGCGGGTGCCCTTTCATGGTCCTCGAGTACATGCCGGGGCGGACCTTGCGGGCCGTGCTCGCCGAGCACATCGAGCGCGCGGGCCCGGGGGGCCGTCGCGGGTTGCCGCCGCGTGAGGTCCGCGACATCATGCTCCCGGTCGCGCGCGCGCTCGAGGCGGCCCATGCCCGGGGCGTCGCGCACTGTGATCTCAAGCCCGAGAACATCATCCTGGGCGACGACGGGACCGCCAAAGTGCTCGACTTCGGCATCGCCCGATTCGTCGAGGGCGCGCCACAGCCCGGCGCGGTGGTCGGCACCCCGGCCTACATGTCCCCCGAGCAGCTGCGCGGCGAAGGGCTCGACCACCGGACCGACCTGTGGTCGATGGGCGTGATGCTCTTCGAGATGCTGACCGGCCGGATGCCGTTCGAGGATCTCCAATCCCAGCTCGATGCGCTCCTCGACTCGGACCCACCTCGACCGATCCCGAGAGTGGATGCGGCCGGGCTCGGGCGATTCGAACCGTTGGTCCGAGCGTGCCTCGAGCCGGCGCCGGACAAGCGATTGGCCAGCGCCGCGGCTCTGGTCGAGGGGCTGAGTGACTTGAAGCAGAAGCGGCGAATCCCGATCGACGAAGGCCATGGCCTCGCCGGGCTGGCACCTGCGCCATCGGATGGTGCCCCTCTTCGGCCGGGAGGGCGCGATCGGCTCGGTCAGGTGCTGCGAGCGGCGCAGGCTCGAGGGAGACGGATCCTGATCGTGGTCGATTGGGTCGAAGAGACCATCGTCGAGTAGGCGACCCCGCCGCTCGCCGCGTGCTCCTCGGATGCCTCGCCGGCCCGGCCCGGCCCGCGGGCGCGGCGGCGTCGCTCAGCGCCGGGCGCGCCCGACCAGAGGCTACCCCTCGGCGTCCTGCCCGCCCTCGTCCGGCAGCGGGTCGAGCAGCTCGTGCACGTCGATGAGCAGCACCGCCGCCAGGTTGGCCAGCGTGCCGAGGTAGACGTCGCCCTCGTCGTCCTTGCGCAGCAGGCGATAGATCGTCGTCTTCGCCACGCCTGACCGGCTGGCGAGGCGGGAGATCGAGATCCCGGTCAGCTCGATGCGATCGGCCAGCCGCTTTCGCACGCGGGCGAGGATGGCGGCGTCGGGCTTGGGCGGCTGCGGCATGACGGCGAGGATAGCGCCGGCCATCGAGACCGCCTACCGGAGTACGGGCGACACTGCAATGGTTCTTCATAGAGATTGATTCAGTTGTACGAGTAGAACAGGGCCACTAGTCTCGGACCGACACCCCGGGCGAGGGACGCCGCCGGGGTCACCCGAGGGGACGCGATGAGGACGGACACCCATCCGGCGCTGGAGCTGCGCCGGCAGATCGGAGACGTGTATCGGGTCGACCCGCCGCCGCCCGGGCTGCACCGCGCCACCTGGCTCATCACCGCCCTGATGCGCGAGCCGCACGATGTCGAGCACCACGCCCGGGCCCGCGACCTCCTGGCGGTGGTCGACCTGCATCGGCGCCTGACCGACGCCCTGGCGGCGGCCACCGACCCCCGAACGGGGCGCGCGCTGCATGGGCTCGTCGGCCACGCGACCGCCGAGCTGATGGGGGCGAACCGCGAGCCGGGCTGGCGCGCGGCGGCCCTCGACCTGCTCGACCCGGACGGCGGCCCTCCACCGCCGCTCGAACATACGGACGCGGTCCGGCTCTTCACCCTCGCGATCGAGCGCCGCCACGATCGGTGCGCCTGCGCCGATGCGGCCGACTGATCCGATCGCCGAGCGGCTGCTCGGCCTCGTCCTGCGCCTGGAGTCGGCCCCCTGACCCCGGGCGCAGCGGTCCTACGCGCGGGGGCTGCGCGCGCTCGCGTCCCGCTGCGATGCCCCGGCGGCGAAGGCCGAGATCTACCGATGGCTCGTGCGCGAGGCGGGCGGCGCGCTGGCCGGGGAAGACGCGGCCCACCGGGAGACGCTGCGGGACGCGCTCCACGACGCGATCGCCCGCGCGCCCGAACTCTTGACCCGCTTCCACGCGGGGCTCGACCCCGAGCGCAGGCCGAACCTGCGATCGATGCTGGTCCGGTGGATCCATTGGCGGGCGGGCAACCTGCGGTACGCCGAGCGGCGGTATGCCGGCCGCCGCTGGCCGCTGCTGGTGGACGACCGGCCCACGCCGGCCCGGGCCGAGGCCGTCGTCGAGCTGAGGGAGGTCCTGGCGCTGCTCGACGCCGGGTCGCCGAGGTGCCGGGCGCTGTGGCTGGTCGGGCTGGGGCACTCGATCATGGCCGCCGCTCGGCTGACGGGGGCCAGCCGACAGCAGATCTACCGGGCGCGCGATACGCTGCGGGCGGCCCACGGGGCGGGCGGGGGCGCGGAGCCGGGCTCCGACGGGTCGGCGGGCCACCGTGGGCGCCGGGCGCCGGGCGAAGACGATGGGTCGTGATCGACCCCGCGCGACGCGCGCCCGACCCATCGGCGGCATGACATCCGCATTACAGAGCCTCTCTCGCCCGCCCGCCCCCTTGCGCCTGCGGCCGCCGTGACCGACAACCGACGGCAGCATGTCTGCGCCCCCGCTCATCTTCATCTGCTACGCCGGCCCCGACCGGCCGATCGCGATCCGGGTCCACCGCGCGCTCGACGCCCGCGGCATGCGGCCGTGGTGCGACGCGGTCGACCTCGCGCCCGGCGAGCGGTGGGACGAGGCCATCCCCCGGGCGCTGAAGCAGGCGGCGGCGGTCCTGGTGCTGGTCACCGACCGCTGGCCCGTGGTCGGTGACGAGGGCGCCGGGTGGTACGGCCCCGACGAGGTGGCCGTCGCCATCGACCACGCCCGCCGGGTCGACCCCCGCATGGCCATCGTGCCGGCCCGCCTCGACGGCGCCGGCCCCGAGCGCCTGCCCTACGGCCTGCGCCGGCTGGTCGAGATCGAGGCCGCCGCCACCGACCCGGCGCCCATCGTCGCCGGCCTGACCCGGGCGCTCGCCCGCCGCGCGCTGACCGACCCCGCGGTGCCCGCCCTGAACCAGCGGCTGGCCGACGCGCAGAAGCGCGTCCACACGCTCGAAGCGCAGGGGGCGGCACGGGCTGCGATCGAGGCCGCCATCACCGACCGGATCGCCATCAAGCGCAGCCTGCGCGCCGGGGGGCAGCTCGTCGCGGGCGACGCGCTCGACCGCTACGTGCTCGCCGAGCGCCTGGGGCACGGCGGCTTCGCCTCGGTCTGGCGGGCGTGGGACCCCACCCGGCAGGCGCACGTCGCGGTCAAGGTGCTGCACGGCCGCTGGAACCGCGACGCCTCGAAGGTCGAGCGCTTCCGCCGGGGCGTCGAGCAGATGGCCCGGCTGAACACACATCACCCGGCGGTGGTGCCCGTGCTCGACGCGAACCGGGTCGACAACGGCTGGCACTTCTTCGTGATGGCCTGGATGCCGGGCGGCGACCTCTTCCGGGCGATCACCCGGGCCGACGCGCCGCTGTCGGCCGACGAGGGGCTGCGGGCGGTGCTCGAGGTGGCCGACGCGCTGGCGGTGGCCCACGGCCGGGGCATGGTGCACCGGGACGTGAAGCCGCGGAACATCCTGCTCGACGCCGACGGGCGGGCGAAGCTGTCGGACTTCGACCTGGTGCGGGCGCTCGATACGTCGGGCGGCACCGGGACCGGGGCGATGGGCACCTTCTTGTACGCGGCGCCGGAGCAGCTCGACCGGCCGCAGGACGTGGGGCCGCGGACCGATGTATACGCGCTGGGCATGACGGCGGTGTTCGTGCTGAGCGGCCGGCAGCCGGCGACGATGACCAAGTGGCAGCCCGCGGCGGCGGTGGCGCAGTTGCAGGCGACCCCGGCGGTGCGGGCGTGCCTGCTGCGGGCGATCGCGCTGGACGAGGCGGGGCGCCCGGCCGACGCGGCGGCCTTCGCGGCCGAGCTGCGCGGGGCGCTGGCGCCGCCGGAGATCGAGGTGCCGGCCGACGCGTCGACCGACCGGCCCGAGCCGACGCGCGCCGTCGAGGTGACCCCGGCGGCGGCGGCGCCACCGCCCGATACCCGGCCCGGGTCGGATCGGTGGCAGCGGCTGGCCGTCGCGCTCGCCGTGCTGATGCTCGGCGCGCTCGGGGCTCTGGGCGCGCTCGGGGTCTTGGGCTCGGGCGCAGAGGCGCCCGACGCGGCGCTCGCCGATCCCGACGCCGCGGTGGTCGACGCCGCGCCCGTCCCGCGAATCCCGGACGCAGGCGGCGCCGAGCCGCCCACCGACTATCGGCCGGCCATGGTGCCGATCGCGCCGGGCGCGTTCACGATGGGCAGCCCCGAGGGCGAGGCGGGGCGGTTCGACCGCGAGCGGGCGCATCGGGTGCGGCTGACCCGGGGCTTCCTGATGGCCGAGACCGAGGTCACCCAGGCGCAGTACGCGGCGCTGATGGGCACCAACCCGGCGTACTTCCAGGGGGCACCGGAGGACGGTCGGCGGCCGGTGGAGAACGTGAGCTGGCTCGACGCGGTGAAGTACTGCAACGCGCTGTCGAAGAAGGAAGGGTTGGCGCCGGCCTATGCCATCGAGGGCGAGGCGGTGACGTGGGACCAGTCGGCGGGGGGCTACCGTCTGCCGACGGAGGCGGAGTGGGAGTACGCGGCGCGGGCGGGCACGGCGACGGCGACGTACGCCGGGGACCTGGACATCCGTGGCGAGCACGACGCGCCGGTGCTGGACGACATCGCGTGGTACGGGGGCAACAGCGGCTCGACGCACCCGAAGGCGGTGGACTCTTCAAGCTGGGAGGAGAAGCAGCGCCCGCACGAGAGGGCGTCGACGCACCCGGTGAAGGGCAAGCAGCCGAACGGGTGGGGGCTGTACGACATGCTGGGCAACGTGTGGGAGTGGACGTGGGACCGCTACGCCGCCGAGTACCCGGAGGGCCCCGCGGGCGCCCCGCTGGCCGACCCGGCCGGCCCCGCCCGCGGCGCGGTCCGGGTCATCCGCGGTGGTTCGTTCTACGGCAGGGCCCGCTGGGTCCGGTCGGCGTACCGCGATTCGTGGTCCCCCGGGGTCCGGTACCACTGGCTCGGGTTCCGCCCCGTCCGCGCCCCCCGAGCACCCTGATCACTGATCATTGATACGGTAGAGAATCGGTCGACGCAGCCGCCGGCATACCGGAACCGGCCGGATCGGCCGCCATCGCTGCCAACGCCCGGCCAACCGCTGCCAGCGCCTGCCGACTCCGGCCGGCCCCGATCGCCATCAGAACAGCCTCACCCCGACCGCCGCCGCCACCGCCGCCTGCACGTCCACTGGCCGCCCCGCCTCGAGCACCACCCCCCGCGCCCGCCGCACGAACCGCCGCCGCGCCCGGGGCAGCGCCTGCCAGCCCTCGCGGCGGATCCGATGCCCCAGCGCGTTCAGCGTGCCCCCGCAGCTCAGGATGCGCGCCTCGGGGTGCTTCAACCGCAGCCCGCGCGCGTCGGCCAGCCACCGCCCGATCCCGGCCCGCCACCGCCGCAGATCGGCCCGCCGATCGCCGAAGCAGATCACGTCGTCGACGAACCGCACCATCGCCGGCACCTTCAGCGTCCGCTTGACGTAGTGATCGAGCCCGCCGAGGTAGACGTGCGTCGCCAGGAACTGGCTGGTCGCCGTGCCGATGGGCAGCCCCCGCCCCGGCGGCGGCCAGTCGGCGCCGAGCCCGGCGAAGGCTCGCAGGTCGGGCCGGCGATACACCGCGCCGCCCGCCTCCAGCACCCGGTCGAGCGCGGCCATGAAGCGCAGGTCATCGATCAGGCGCTCGACCAGCGCCCGCAGCCGGGCGACGTCGATCGACGGGAAGAACGCCCTCACGTCGAGGTGCACCGCGAACCGGTACCGGCGCATGGCCCGGACGAGCGCCAGCACCGCCCGATGCACGCCGTAGCCCGGCCGGCAGGCGAAGTCCTCGGGCATGAAGCGGGGCGCGAACACCGGGGTCATCGCCGAGGTGCCGAGGGTGCGCAAGCTCCCCCGACCCGAGCCGGAGACCGAGTGGCTGCGGCCCGACGAGTCGGCCCGGCTTCTCGACGCGACGCAGACGGTGAGCCAGAAGTGGTTCACCTTCTTCCTCGTGGCGTTGCGGGCCGGGCTGCGCAAGGCCGAGATCTTCGCGCTGCACTGGCCCGAGGTCGACCTCGACGCGCGGCAGCTCACGGTGCGCTATTCGGTCTGGTATGGGCACCTCGGGAGCCCGAAGAGCGGCAAGACCCGGGTGGTGCCCATGTCGGCCGACCTCGTGGGTGCGCTCACCGAGTGGCGGCGCCAGAGCACCGGTGAGCTGGTGTTCCCAGGGCGCGCCGGTGGGCTCGTCCACGGCCAGTCCAGCGCGAACTCTGCGCTGCACGAGGCGCTGGATCGGGCCGGGCTGCGGCGTATCCGGTTCCACGACCTGCGGCATACCTTCGCGTCGCAGTTGGTGCTGCGGGGCTGCTCGCTCAAGGTGGTGCAGCAGTTGCTGGGGCATCACTCGGTGACGATGACCGAGCGGTATGCCCACGTCGGCGACGATCAGCTCGTCGCGGCGGTGGCGTCGCTCGACGAGGACGAGCCGAGTTGAGCGTGGATCTGGAACGAATCTGGAACGGCGGCGGGCCGATGATTCCGAGGCGGAACAAGGGGAGTGGGGAAATGGCTTCCGGGTCAGCGGTTTAGCGACTCGGGCCGCGAGGCGTGGAACAGCGACTGTAGAGTTGCCCGGCACGTCGATTCGGCACCTCGATTCCGATCGAGGTGCCCGGCACCTCGATTCGGCGACAGGGCACCGCCCCGCGGCTTGTCTGGCGGCCGCCCGCGGTGGAAGATTCGCCATGCTCCGCCTGCGCCCCTTCACCGCCGACCGCCTCGACGCCCTGCTCGACTTCTGCGCGCGGCGGCCCGCCTCACCCTTCCCGCCCGCGCTGCGGCGGCGGCTGATGACCCGGCTGGTGAGCGACCCGGCGGGGGTGATCGAGCTGACCGACGGCGGCGCGACCGTCGCGGTGGCCGTCGCGGTGGACGCGGTGCGCAGCGTGGCCGACTGCGCGGTGCTCGACCTGCTCGGCGGGGCCGCGCCGGCCGACCCCATCGTCGAGGCCGCCGAAGCATTCATCGCCCGTGGCCCGCGGGCCGGCCTCGAAGTGCCGCTGACCGCCCACACCGCCCGCTGGCGCGCCGCCCTCGAAGCGCGCGGCTATCGCCTGGCCTACACCAGCTACGAGATGTCGACCGCCGAGCGCCCGCCACCGCCGATGCCCGCCCTGCCCGGCCCCGACTGGCGCTGGATCCCCGCCGACGCCGCCCGAGCGGTCGAATACCACCGGGTGGTCGGCCGGGCGATGGGTCCCGTGCCGGGGTGCTATCGGGCCGACATCGACGTCTTCACCCGGCGGATCGGCGAAGGCGAGCCCGACGACCTGCTGCTCTGCGGCGCGCGGATCGCGGGCTTCGCCGCGGTGGGCGCGCCGCGGGACGGCGTGGGCCCGGTGAACGCCATCGGCCGCGACCCGGACTTCCGCGGGCGCGGCCTGGGCCCGCTCCTGCTCGCGCGGGCGATGGGGCGCCTCGCCGAGCGCGGGGCGCGGCGGTTCGCGCTCGACGTCACCGCCAGCAACGCCGCCGCGCTCGACCTCTACCGGCGCCACGGCTTCGCGATCGACGAGGCGGTGCCCGTCTACCGTCGACGCCTCGCGCGCGGCTGAAGGCGAGGATCCGGCGCCTGGGGGCCCGCCCGTGGCCGGCCTGCCAGACAAGGTGCCCAGACAAGGTGCCCCAGACAAGGTGCCCGGCACCTTGATTCGCACCGGCCAGACAAGGTGCCCGGCACCTTGATTCGCACCTTGATTCGGCACCTTGATTCGGCACCTTGATTCAGCACCTTGGCATCGCGCCCTCCGGTCCGCTGGGCGTCGGGGTCGATCCGACGGCGGCGGAGAGTATACTGACCGCCAATGACGTACGAGCGCCCCCACGAGAAGAGCGACAGCCCCGTCGACAAGCCCCGCACTGCCAGACAAGGTGCCCAGACAAGGTGCCCGGCACCTTGATTCGGCGGGCTCGCCGGCCGGCTGCGCCTGCTCGTAGACCTGCCGTCGACCCCCGAAGTGGAGGCGTGGCTCGCCGAGGGGCAGATCCGCAACGGCGTCCGTGATTGGGAGACGCTCCGCGAGCTGTCGCAGGACCCGTTCCTGGCGCTGAGCCCCGCCGAGCGAGTCGACCGGGCGCTGGTCACGCAGTTGGAGAGGCAGTCGACTCGGGGGCGTTGAACCAGGGTATGCGGAGGGCGATTCGATGAGAGCGATGTGGTGGTTGTGGATCGGCGCGATCTGTCTGGCCTTCGGGTGCGTGCCGCCCGAAGAAGACGCGGGCGCCGCCGATGGCGGCGTCTGCGATGGCCCCTGCACAGTCGAGGGGGGCGAGGGCGAAGGCGAGGGCGAAGGCGAAGGCGAGGGCGAGGGCGAAGGCGAAGGCGAGGGAGAGGGCGAAGGCGAGGGAGAAGGAGAGGGCGAGGGCGAGGGAGAAGGCGAAGGCGAGGGAGAGGGTGAAGGCGAGGGAGAAGGCGAAGGCGAGGGCGAGGGCGAAGGCGAGGGCGAGGGAGAGGGCGAAGGCGAAGGCGAGGGCGAAGGTGAGGGAGAGGGCGAGGGCGAAGGCGAGGGAGAGGGAGAAGGCGAAGGAGAGGGCGAAGGTGAGGGAGAGGGCGAAGGCGAAGGCGAAGGAGAGGGCGAGGGCGAAGGCGAGGGAGAGGGAGAAGGCGAAGGAGAGGGCGAAGGCGAGGGAGAGGGCGAAGGCGAAGGCGAAGGAGAGGGCGAAGGCGAGGGAGAGGGCGAGGGCGAAGGAGAGGGCGAGGGCGAGGGAGAGGGCGAGTGCGTCGACGGCGAAGCGCTCGAGGAGCCATGCGGCCCGAACCGGCGGGGACGACGCACCGCGCTCTGCGTCGAGGGGCGGTGGGGCATCCCGGGCCCGTGCGTCGGCGGCGGCGAATGCATCGATGACGACGCCGAGGGGCGCGTGTGCGGCATCGAAGGCCGTGGGCAGCAGGTCCGGACCTGCGATGCGGGCGCCTGGAGCCCGTGGGATCAGTGCGACGACCCCGACGCCTGCCCCGAAGGCGCGGTGGGCGTCCAGGCGTGCGGCGCCGACGCTCAGGGGCGGCAGATCCGGTTCTGCACCGAGGGGCGGTGGAGCGACTACAGCCCGTGCGACGACCGTGGCGCCTGCGACGGTGATGCGGTCGAGTTCGCCGACTGCCCCGGCGGCGTGCGGCGGCGGCGATGCAACGGCGGCGTCTGGGGCTACTGGGGCTATTGCGTCGCCGATCCGGGCTGCCGGGATGGCGCCGCCGCGCGGCGGATCGATCGGCCCGACGACGACTTCATCGACAGCAACTGCGACGGCATCGACGGCGACGTGGACGTGGCGATCTTCGTCGACAGCGGCGGGCGCGACGAGGGCGCCGGCGGGCCTCGGGATCCGGTCCGCTTCCTCTACCAGGCTATCGAGATGGCCGGCGAGGGCGGCTATGTCATCGCCGCCGGCGGGAGGGTGTTCGGCTCGTCGCCGAGGGTGCGGGCGGGCGTCGACCTCTACGGGGGCCATGACCGTCGGGCGGGGTGGGCCCGGGGGATCGGGCCGCTGACCCATACCCTGGGGTCCGGGTTCGGCCTCATCGCCGACGGGCTCGATCGCGACACCCGAGTCGATCGCTTCGACATCCGCGCGAACTCCGCCCCGCCTTCGACGGTGAACCACTACGGGATCTGGATCCGCGACAGCGGGGACCACCTCACGATCACCCACTGCCGGGTGGAGGCTCGCCCGGCCGTGCGCGCGGGCGAGGCCGGGGCGGCGGGAGAGGGCGGCTTCTCCGGCCCGCGGGGCGAGGCGGGCGCGAGCGGCTGCGACGATGCGGAAGGGGTGTGTCGCGTCGATGGGGGCGCGGGCGGCCGCCGGTTGAACCCAGCCTGCGACCCCGCGGCCGGCGAGGGCGGCGGGGGCGGCGCCGACGATAGGTTCCCCTCCGAAGAACGCCCGGGGGGGCCGGGGCAGCCGGGCCAGGACGGGGCGCGGCAGGACGGCGTCGGCGAGCCGGGCAGCGGCGGCGTGGGCGGCGCGGGCGGGCAGAGCGGCCGGCTCGACGCCCGCTGTGGCCCCTTCGGCGCGCAGTGCTGCGAGCCGATGGGCGCCGTCGAGGGGCAGACCGGCGGCGCCGGCGAGCCCGGGCAGGCCGGACCCGTCGGCGCGGGCGGGGGCGGCGGCGTCCAGGTCGATGATCAGGAACTCGCCGTGATGGCTGAGGCGGGGGTCAGCGTCGCTCACTGTCCGACTACCGCGCTCAAGGTCAGCTACGGCGTGACTCA
>JAUHYW010000117.1 GCA_030426085.1 bacterium
CTCGGCCCGAGCCGCCGACCCGCCACTTCACCGGTGGCCCGATCCCCGCCCGAGCCGCCGTCGAGCCACACCCCGAGCGACACCCCCCTCGGCCCGAGCTGGCAACCGCCCACCTTGCCCATCGATCCGCCCGCGCCTGACGCGTCATCGTTCCACGCCCCGAGCGACATCCCCCTCGGTCCGAGCCGCCGACCGGCCGCTTCGTCGGTGGACCGCTGCCCGCCCGAGCCGGCGTCGAGCCACACCCCGAGCGACATCACCCCCGGTCCGAGCCGCCGACCGGCCGCTTTGCCCGTGGACCGCTGCCCACGGCGACCGCGTCGCACACCACACCGTCAGCCCGGTCACCCGGCAGGCGCTGGCGCCGTCCTCACAGCCTTCGCCGACGCCGGGGATGGCCCGTCGATGGCGCCGAGACAGGGGGCGAGGGTCATGGAGAGCCGAGAGCGCGGCGATCGAGCGACGGAGCGTGCCACCCCATGGGTGAGCCTCCCGGCTGAAGCGCCCGGACCCGGCGCTCACCGCTGCGGCCACAGCCCGTCTCTCAGGGCCGGCACTGGTGGAAGCCGCCGCCACCCGGGCAGTCGGGGCGGGCCGGGTCATCGCAGTGCCGGTCGTCGTTGCACTCACACTGCCCGCGGCCCTCGTTGCACAGGTCGCCGTAGCTGTTGCCGACGCACTCCCCGTTGGCGCCGCAGCCGCGGCAGTTGAAGCCGTCGTCGCAGATCGGCAGCGCGCTCTCGGGCACACACCCGGCGTGGGTCACGGGGTCGCAGGTGCCGCACCCCCCGCCGGGCAGGCAGTAGGGGACCTCGGCATTCACCGCGGCGCAGAGCGCCGGCCGCGCCTGGCACGAGACGCACACGCCACCGACGCACAGCGGCAGCGCGCTCTCGACGTCGCAGCCCGAGGCGTCCGGGGCGGCGTTCGGATCACACGCCTGGCAGGTGCCCGCCACGCAGTAGGTCCGCGCCGGGTTGGGGCACTCGGCGTCGATCAGGCACGGGCGGCACGCCCCGTCGTTCCCGCAGAAAGGCTCCGGGCCCTGGGGATCACAGCCCTCGTTCTCGGTGCACTCGACGCACGCGTCGCCCCGACACAGCCCCCGCCCGGCGGGGCACTCCTGATCGCCCAGGCAGCCCCGGCAGCGCCCGCCCTCGCAGATGGGCGCGGTGGGCACATCGCACCCCCGGTTGGTGCCGACGGCGCAGTCGAGGCACGCGCCGCCTTCGCAGACGTTGCCCAACCCCAGCCGGCGGCACTCGTCGTCCTCCTGACAGCCGATGCAGATCGCCGCGTCCCCGCAGATGGGCGTATCGGGGTTGCCCGCGCAGCCGGCGTTGCTGTCCGGGTCGCACTCGGCGCACCGGCCTTCCTCCAGGCAGTAGCGGTTCGCCGGGCACTCCATGCGCCCTTGCACGCAGCCGCGGCACTCGAGCGTGCCCCGGTCGCAGATGGGCTCGGTGCCCGTCGGCAGGCACCCCCGATCGAAGTTCGGGTCACACCCCCGGCACTGCCCGCCCACGCACACCTTGCCCCCGCACTCGTCGTCGTCCTCACAGGGGTTGCAGGCGCTGCCGTCCGCCGCGCAGATGGGCCGCTCCGGCTGGCAGCCGTCGTTGTTCAGCGGATCGCACAGCACGCAGCGGCCGCCGACGCACTGGCCGCCCCGGCACTCGGCGTCGGCCCCGCACGGGCGGCAGCGCTCGCCCCCGTCGCAGATCGGCGCGGCCGGATCGTCGCAGCCCCGATCGTCGGCCGGATCACAGATCCGGCAGCGGCGACCGACGCACAGGTCGCGCGGGCCCGGGCGCAGGCGGCACTCGTTGTCGAAGTCGCAGCCGCGGCACGCGCCCTGAGCGCAGATCGGGGCGTCGCCGGCCTCGTCGCATCCCCGCGCGTCCAGGTCGCCGCACTCGGCGCACACCCCCCCGTTGCACACCCCCCGTCCGAGGCCCGCCGGGCACTCGGGATCGACATCACACGCCCGGCAGAAGGCGTTGTCCGCCCCCTGGCTGTCATCGCAGATCGGCTGCCCGCCGAGGGGGTCGCAGCCGCTGTTGTCGGTGGGATCGCAGCCGACGCAGCGCCCCGTGCGGCACTCTCCGGTCGGGCACTCGTCGTCCCGCTCGCAGGGGCCGCAGGTCGGCGGATCACCTGCCTCGACGATGGCGCAGATGGGGCGGCCGGGCTCCTCGCAGCCGACGTTGCCGTCGGGGTCGCACTCGACGCACTGCGCGTCGAGGCACACCGCGAAGCCCGCCCTGGCGCATTCGCTGTTCACCTCGCACAGCCGGCAGGTCAACGTCTCTGGATCGCACACCGGCGCCTCGGGGCCGCAGCCGATGTTGCTGCCCGGCTCGCAGGCCGCGCAGAGCCCGGCCACGCACTGGATCATCGCCCCGCACTCGGCGTCCTCGGCGCATGGCCGGCACGTCAGGTCGACGGCGTCGCACACCGGCGCCGCGGCGTCGGGGCAGGTGCCCTCCCGGCCGGGATCACACCCCTGGCACAGCCCCTCCGCGCACACCAGCCCGGCCCCGCACTCGGCGTCGCCCTCACACGCCCGGCAGCGCCCGTCGCCGCAGACCGGGCGCTCACCACGCACGTCGCAGCCGGCGCCGTCGGCCGGGTCGCACTCGAGGCACAGCCCGTCGACGCACTGGTTGCCGCCCTCGGCGCCGAGGCACTCGTCGTCCACCGCGCACTCCGTGCAGTCGTCGCCCTCCTGGGCGTCGCCGTCGCAGTCCTCGTCGATCGCGTTGCACGGGATGACCTGCTGCCTCGGCGGCGGGGTGACGTCGCAGACGTACTCGTCGTTGCGGCAGACCGAGCGGTCGCCCACCGTCTCGCAGACCCCCCGGCCGCCGGTGCAGCGCCCCGGCCGGGCCTCGTCGACCCGCCCGTCGCAGTCGTTGTCGACCCCGTCGCACGACTCGCTGAACGCCTGCTGCTCGGTGTCGGTGACGCAGTCGCCCTCGGGGGCGAAGTCGATGACGGTCTCGCCGGCCGTCACCGGGCGCACGACGGGGCCGTAGCGCACCGCGCAGCTCCCCGACGAGCGGCACTCGGTGCCCGCGCCGAAGCCCTGGCAATCGGCGATCGGCCCCGACAGCAGAAAGAGCGTCGCGCCCAGCTCTTCACCCACCGCGAGGTTCACCGTGGTGGCCGGATCGGTCGGCGTCAGCGCGCCGTCCCGCCAGCCCAGCTCGAGGCGCTGCAAGCGATCGCTGTCCCCCTCGGGCACCAGCACCAGGCAGCCCGCGATGGGCGCGTCACCCGCCGCCGCGATCAGCCGCCCGCGGCAGCCGGCGGCGGCCGCGTCCTCGGCCACGCAGCCACGCAGCGTCAGGCCGATGCCCGTCGCCTCGACCGGCTGCTCGCCGTCACACCCCACCGCGCCGACGAGCGTCAGCGCGGCGAGGGCCGGCCACAGCGTATTCCGGTTCACCCACGACGGGATCCGATGGCGCATGCGTCCCCCCTTGACCACGCCGAATTGATATCACGAAGCCCGCCGCGCGCGCTCGCCCGAGTTGCCCGCTCCCGGGTCAGCGCTGCTCGCCGAAGAACGGCACGTCCTGGCGACCGACCGGCCCTTCGTCCTCGCCCCCGAACAGCAGCGCCGCCCCGACCCCGATGCCCACCGCCGCCGCGGTGCCGATGCCGATCCACATCCAGGTCGTGCCGTCGATGCTGTCGATCACGCCGCCCTCGTCCTCGGGCGGCTGCAGGAAGATCTCGACGGTCGGTGGCTTCTCGGCCCGCTCCACCACGGCGAAGGGGATGCCGTTGGCCGTGTATTCGCCATACGGCAGGAAGAGCGTCTTGGGCAGGGTGAGCGCGGTCGTGCGGTAGCGCTCGCGCAGGCGGTCGAAGCGCTCGCGCTTGTCGCGGTTGATGATGCCGGTCTTGGCTTCGAGGAAGATCCGCCCGCGGGTGCTCGTCTCCTCGGCCGTCGGTTCGAAGACGACCGGGCCGTACAGCTCCCGGATCTGCTGGCTCAGGTCGAGCACCCGCCGCTTGCGGCGCTCGTCCACCGCGAGCCGCTCGGCGATCTCGACCATCTCGTGGGCCAGCTCGATCTGGCCGAGCGCGAAGGCGGCGACCCCCCGGTAGTAGACCGTCGGGAAGTCGCCCGGGCCGCCCTTCATGGCGTAGGCCTGGTTCAAGTAGCGCAGGGCTTGCTTGAAGCGCTTCTTCTTGCAGTAGAGCACGCCCTGATCCCGGGTCTCGGCCAGCGTGCCCGCCTCCTGCGCCGACGCCGACCCCACCGGTCCGATCGCCAGCGGGGCGGCAACGAGCGACAGGCTCAGCGCGATTCGGCGTGCGGGCATCGGGCGCTCCCGGCGATGGGGTCGTCGGGAGTATAGCTCAGACGGTCGTCGACGAAAGATCCCGTCGCCGTATCCCGGCCTCGGACCGGGTCACCCTCGCATCGGGCGGTGGATCTGACGCATGATGGCCCGGTAGACGGCGGAGGCGGCAAGGGGGCGGCCTTGAGAAGCGCATATCGACTCATGATGAGCGCCGGTGTCATCGCGCTGACGCTGGGCGGCGTCGGCTGCCCGGCCGACGAGACGCCGGTGGATGCGGGCTCCGACCCGGTCGACGGGGGCGTGGACGCGGCCGACGGACCGCTGGACGCGGCGCGGGACGTCACCCCGCCGCCAGACGATGCCATGCGCGACGCGGGGTCGGATGGCACGACGATGTCCGATCTGGGCCGCGACGCCCGCCCGATGGACGGCGACATGGCCCCCGACAGCGTGGCGCCGGACATGGATCCGCCGATGATCGACGTCGGCCCCCCGTGCGCCGACGACGAGGCGTGCGCCGGCGGGATCTGCGACGACGGCCGCTGCCGGCCGTGCATGGGCGACGGCGAGTGCGTCAGCGGTCTGTGCGACGAGGGGGCCTGCCGGCCCTGCGCCGACGACGGCGAGTGCCCGACGGGGGTGTGCGAGGCCGGGGTCTGCGCGCCATGCGAACGCGACGCTCAATGCGCCACGGGGCTGTGCGACGAGGGCGCCTGCCGGCCGTGCGCGCAGAACGCCGACTGCGGGGAGCGGGTGTGCGATCAGGGCGCGTGCCGGGCCTGCGCCGCCGACGGCGAGTGCGACAGCGGTCTGTGCATCGGCGGCGCCTGCCGGCCGTGCGCCGCGGGCGACGAGTGTGTCAGCGGGCTGTGCGAAGACGGGGCGTGCGTTCCTTGCGCGCGCGACGCCGAGTGCCCGGGCATCTGCGAAGACGAGGTCTGCGCGCCGTGCCTCGACGACGCCCGCTGCCCCGGTATCTGTCGCGACGAGGCCTGCGCGCCGTGCGAAGGCGATGAACAATGCCCCGGGGTGTGCCGGGAGGGCGCGTGCCTGCCGTGCGCCGAGAACGCCGAGTGCGGCGAGGACGTCTGCGTGGGCGGTGTCTGCCGGCCGTGCGCGCGCGATGAAGAGTGCGGGGAAGGGCAGGCGTGCTTCGCCGACGGGCGCTGCGGCCCGGCGACCGTCATCGACGCGATGCGGGCCGAGCCCGATCTGGCCAACATGCTCGAGGTCATCGAGCTGGCCGAGTCCATTGACGATCTGCGGGAGCGGCGAACGGTCACCTTCTTCGCCCCGACCGACGCGACGCTGCGTCGCTTGTCCCCGCTGTGCATCGCCATCATCGCGAATGATTGGCAGCGTTTCGTGCGGCACCACACCCTGTCCGACCCGGTCGCTCCCGATCTCGAGCAGATCCGGCTCGAGGTGGCCAACGCGGGGGGCGAACTGGCGCTCGTCATGGAGTCGATCGAGAGCACCGTATTGACCCAGTCCGAGGACGCCATCCAGATCGACGGCTCGCCGATCGTGCGCTCGCTGCGCGCGGGCAACGGGCGGGTTCATGTGATCGAGGACTGGGTCCTGCTCACCAATGCCTTGTCCAGCCCGGATACCGGGTGCAGCCCACCCGACCCCTGAAGCCCGAAATGAGGATGATTCGATGAGACAGACACTTCGTGCGCTCCTGCTCCTCTCGGCCGGTGTCGTGCTCAGCGCGGCGTCGTGCGGCGAAGAACCCGTCGAATGCGACGGGCACGACGACTGCGGCGGCGCGCAGTCTCTGTGCAATGGAGCCGGTGAGTGCGTCGCCTGTCTGGAGACGGCCGACTGCGCCGATGGGCTGGCGTGCACCGCAGATGGCGCGTGCGCCGCGTGCGGCCCGCTGCCCGACGGCCCCACCTGCGGCGCGGGCTATGCGTGCGGCGGCAACGGGCGCTGCGTCGCCCTCCCGATCTGTGAGCCCGGCTGCGGCGCGGGCCAGACCTGCACCGAGGAAGCCGGCGGCAACCGGTGCATCTACACGACGGTGGTGGACGCGCTGGCCGGGGAGGGTCTGCGCAACATGCACGCCGTGGTGACCGACCCCCACGGCGCGAACATGGAGGCCGATCTGCGGGGCGCCGCGGCGACCACCGTGTTCACCCCGCGGGATCAATCGTTGGCGGCGCTCTCCGCTGCCTGTGTGGCGAGCCTGGATGGCGACCCCGCCCGCTGGGCGCTGTTCGTCGGGCATCATGTCCTGTCCGACCCCATCGCGCTGGACCGAGCAACGATGGTCGACGGCGTCGCGGCGGAGTCCGTCGACCTGCCGATGCGGTCTCGCGAGTCGGTGGAGTTGACTGACGACGGTGGGGTGAGCGTCGACGGGCACCCGCTCGCCGAAGCGATCGAGGCCCTCAACGGGTGGGTGCACGTCCTCGACACCGGCGTGCTCGTGCCCGACGCCCTGCACGAGTTCGACTGCCGGCCCTGAGCCGCCAGCTGCCCGGGACGGCGCCTACTCGAACTGGAAGTCGAGCGGCGTCTCGGGCGCCGGCTCCTCCTGCCCGAACAGCAGCCACGCGCCCACGCCGAGGCCCACCGCCGCGGCGGTGCCCGCCCCGATGCCGACCCACAGCAAGGTGTTGTCCTCCTCCTCCTTCTGCACCTGGAGGAAGATCTCGATCTCCGGCGGGGGCTCGCCCTGCACGATGGCCACCGGCACCTTGTTGGCGAGGTACTCGCCGTAGGGCAGGAAGACCGTCGTCGGCAAGGTGATGTCGGTGGTCTTGAACCGCTCCTGGATGGCGGTGAAGCGCTGCTTCTTCTCCCGGTTGATGATGCCGGTCTTCGTCTCGAAGAAGATGCGCCCCTTGGCGTTGGTCTCGCCCTCGGCGGCCTTGAGCGTCAGCTTGCCGAACAGGCTGTCGAGCTCGGTCTGGAACTCCTTGGCGTTGGCCGCCCGCCGCCGCTCGTCGCCGGCGAGCGTCGTCGCGAGCGAGGCCATCTCGAATGCCTTCTCGAGCAGCAGCAGCTTGTAGGCCGTGCGCCCCCGGTAGTAGACCACCGAGAAGTCCTGCGCGCCGCCGGGCATGGTGTACGCCTTGTCGAGCAGGGGCATCGCCTGCTTGAACAGCTTCTTGCGGTAGTACAGCACGCCCTGATCGCGGGCCTCGGCCATCGTCTGTGGGCCGGCCGGGGTCTGGGCGACGGCGGCGACCGGCGGCAGCGACAGGGCACCGACGGTGCCCGACAGCGCCAGTCGGAGGGCGAGGGATCGGCGGGTGAGGCGGGTGCGCACGCGAATCTCCAAGGCGATGGCGGGCCGATTATAGATCAGCCGCCGCCCGGGTCCACACAGGTCCGGTTGTCGTCGCAGACCTGACCCCCGTCGCATCCGCCGAAGCGGCAGGCCGTACACTGCGCATCCGTCGTATCGACGCATTGCACAGTGGCCTGATTGCAGCAAAGCTGATCGGCGGCGCAACCAGCGTGGTCAGCCGGCTGGCAGACCTCACACGCCCCGTCGAAACAGTGGTCATCCAGGTCGGGGTCGTCGGCACAAGCGGTCGGCGCGATGCCCTGGGCGTTGCAGGGAACGCAGGTGAACGTCGCCGGGTTGCAGATCGGCTGCGCCGAGTCGGGGTCGCACCCGTCGTTGCTGCCCGGCGCGCAGGTCCGGCAGGTGCCGCCGTCGCAGATGGCCCCGTTGGGGTTGCCCACGCAGTCGACGTTGTCCACACACTCGACGCAGGCGCCCCCGTTGCACACGAGGCCCTCGGCGCACTCGGGCAGCGCGCCGCACAGGCAGGTGCGGTCATCGCAGGCGTTCGCCTGACCATCGCCACAGGCCACGCCGCACCCGGTGCAGTTGCCGAGGCCGGTGGCCACGCAGGCCGGCCCGCCGCCGCCGTCGCAGCAGAGCTGATCATCGTCGCAGCCCGCGTGGGTCCCGGTCAGGCACTGCACGCACGCGTCGACGTCACACAGCCGGCCGTTGGGGTTGTTCCGGCAGCGGTTGTCGTTGGCGCTGCACGAGACGCAGGTCAGCGACTGAGGGCTGCAATACGGCGCGTCCCCGCCAAGATCGCAGCCGCCGCCGGCCCCGCCGTTGTTGACGACCGCCGGATCGCACTCGGCGCAGACCCTACCGACACACTGCCCGCCGTTGGGGTTACCGGCGCAGTCGGTGTCGTCCTCGCAGCCACACACGTTGCCCGCGATGCACACCGGCCGCTCGCTGCCGGCCACGCAGCCGTCGTCGGGCCGGTCGCATTCCCGACAGCGGTTGGCCACGCACTGCCCACCGTTGGCGTCGTTCTCGGCGCACTCGTCGTCGTCGGCGCAGCCGCGGCAGGTGAAGTCGTCGCCGCAGATGGGCTGGTTGCTGTTCGGCAGGCAGCCGGCGTCGTCGCCCGGGTCACAGACGTGGCACGCGCCGGTCTCGTTGATGCACTGCGGGCCCCGACCGTGGTCGGCGCACTCGTCGTCGTCGGCGCAGCCGCGGCAGGTGTTGGTGTCGTTGCCCGCCACGTCCGCCCCGCAGATCGGGTTGTCGCTGTTCGCGACGCAGTCGTCGTTGTCCCGGCACTCCGAGCAGGCCCCGGCGGGCGCGCTCCCCAAGCAGTAGTCCTGCTCGCCGCTGCACTCGATGAGGTCGCCACAGCGGCACGTCCGGTTCGTGCAGACGTTGCTGCCGTCGGCGTCGCACGCGGTGTCGCACGCCGCGCACTGGCTGTCGGGGTCGGTCTCGGTGCAGGTGAACACCCCCTCGCTCACGCAGCAGAGCTGGTTGTCTCCGCAGCCGGCGTGTCCCTCGGGGTCGCACGCCTCGCAGCGGCCGTTGAAGCAGTACAGCCCACCGCACTCGGCGTCGTTCTCGCACCGCCGGCACTGGGTCTCGTTGCCCTGGGTCGTCTCACAGATGGGGTTGTCGGCGTCGCAGCCGGCGTTCGTCTGCGGGTTGCAGCCGGCGCAGGCGCCGGCGTTCGGCCCCGCGTCGAGGCACTGGACACCCGGCCCGCAGTCGTTGTTGCCCTCGCACGGCCCGCACGCGGTGCCGGTGGCGTTGCAGATCGGCGTGGTGCCTTCGCAGCCGCTGTCCGTATCGGGGTCACACAGCCGGCAGTTGGGGGCGACGCAGACGTCGCGGTTGCCGGGGCGCAGGATACACTGCGCGTCGTTGGTGCACCCCTCGCAGCGCTTCGTCGCCGCGTTGCAGATGGGCACTGCGCTGTTCTGATTGCAGCCCGCGCTGTCGGCCGGATCGCACTGCTCGCAGGCCCCGGCGACGCACTGCGGGCCGTTGCCGTTGTCGGCGCAGTCCCCGTCGTTCTGGCACCCGCCGCAGGTGTTCGTCGCCGCCCGGCAGGTGGGCGCGGCCCCATCGGGATCACACCCCGCGTCGTCGGACGGGTCGCACTCGACGCAGGCCCCACCGACGCACTGCCCGCCGTTGGGGTTGTCCGCGCACTGCGCGTCGTCGCTGCACCCGTTGCAGCTCCGGTTGCCTTCACGCCCGGTGCAGATCGGGCTGTCGCTCGCCGGATCGCAGCCGGCGTTGTCGGCCGGATCACACAGCTCGCAGCGCACGCCCACGCACTGGTCGCGGGGGCCGGGCGCGATCTCGCACTCGCCGTCGGTGCGGCAGCCCCGGCAGGCGCCGTCGCTGGCGCAGAACGGCTCCAGCCCGCCGACCGCGCAGCCGACCTGCTGGGCCCCGCTGGGGTCGCACTCCACGCAGCGGCCGTTGAAACACTCGTCGCCGCTGGGGTTGTCGTCGCACTCGCCGTCGTTCGCGCACCCGCGGCAGGTACGCTCGGCGGCGTCGCACACCGGCGCCGTCCCGCCCGCGTCGCAGTTGATGTTGCCGACGGGGTTGCAGCCCACGCAGGTGCCGCCGACGCACTCCTGAGCCCCCTCGCACTCGTCGCTGCTGCGGCACTGGCGACAGGTCTCGTTGCCGTCGTCGCACACCGGCGACTCGCCGGGGCAGCCGGCGTTGCTGTCGATGTTGCACTCGACGCACTGGCCGTCGGCGTTGCAGAAGTCCAGCGCGCCCGGCCGCAGCAGGCACTCGGCGTTGCCCCCGCAGACCCGGCAGACGCCGTTGGCCCCGCAGAACGGCGTCGCGCCGTCCTCGTCACAGCCGTCGTGGGTCTCGGGGTCGCACTGGTCGCACCCGCCGTCGACGCACTGCGGTCGCGCCGCGTCGACGCACTCGGCGTCCTGCCCGCCGCCGACGTCGTCTGGGACGAGGGTGCACGCCCGGCAGGTGAAGTTGCCCGGGTCGCAGTACGGCGCCGCCGCCGCGACGTCGCAGCCCCGGTTGGTGGTGGGGTCGCACTCGACGCAGCGGTTGCGCACGCAGAGCTGGGCCCCGGGGCACTCGTTGTCCCGCTCGCAGGCCCGGCAGAACGTCGCCCCGTCGCCGTCGGTGTCGCACACCGGCCGGTTGGGGTCGTTACAGCCCGCGTCGTCGTCCGGGTCGCAGAGCACACAGGCGTTGCCGACGCACTGGTTGAGCGGGCCCGGCCGGATGAAGCACTCGGCGTCGTTGCGGCAGCCGCGGCAGGTGGCGTTGCCCACGTCGCAGAAGGGCTGGTTCGACGCCTCGACGCAGCCGTCGTGGTTGTTGGGGTCGCACACCGCGCACCGCTCGCCGAGGCACTGCACCAGGGCCGGGTTCGCGTTGTCCGCGCAGCGGGTGTCCTCGCCTTCGACGCCGGTGCCGCACGGGGCGCACTCGAACAGCGCCGGATCGCAGTAGGGCAGGCCGCTGTCGGCGACGCAGCCGGCGTTCTCCTGGCCGTCGGTGGGATCGCACGCTCGGCAGAAGCCGTCCACGCACTCGGCGCCCACCGGGTTGGCCGGGTGCCCGTCGGCCGCCCGGCAGTCCCGGTCGCGCACGCAGCCCTGGCAGGTGTTGGTGTCGCCGTCGCACACCGGCGTGGCGCTGCCCGGATCACACCCGGCGAAGTTCACCGGATCGCAGACCTCGCACTGCCCGTCGACGCACTGGTCGCGCAGCCCGTCGCCGAGGGCGCACTCGTCGTCGCCGGTGGGGTTGAGCGGGTCGTCGCCGTCGACGGTGCAGTTTCGGCACCGCCCGTCGGGCGCGCAGACCTGGGTGTCGGGGCAGCCGACCTGGGTCTGCGGATCGCATTGGGTGCACTCGCCGGCCACGCAGCCGACGAGGTTCGCGTTCAGCCCGCGCTGGGTGTCGAGGCGCACGCATTCGTCGGCGGTCAGGCAGCCCCGGCAGAAGCGGCGGTCGTCGTCGCAGAACGGCACGTCCGACGGGACCACGCAGCCGGCGTTGTCGCCCGGATCGCATTGGCTGCACTGGCCGCCGACGCACTCGAGCGGCGCCGCGCCGGGGGCGCGTCCCCGGTTGCACTCGTCGTCGTCCACGCACGGGACGCAGGTGAACGCGCCCGGATCACACACCGGGTTCGCCGGATCGACGCAGCCGGCGTTGTCCGCCGGGTCGCACAGCTTGCACTGCCCGGCCGCGGCGCCGTCGGGGATGCACTCGTCGCGGTCGCCCGGGCGCCCATCGCAGTCGGCGTCCCGATCGCATACGTCGCAGTCGCCCGCCCGGCAGATGGGGCGCACGCCGCCCTCGGCGCAGCCCTGGTGATCATCGGGGTTGCACTCCCGGCACTGGCGGACGACGCAGAAGTCGCTCGCGCTGGCCGGGGCGATGGGCCCGTCCCCGTCGCGGTCGTCGTCCTCGGGCGTGCCCGGGGCGACGCTGGGGCACTCGTCGTCGCTGGCGCACCCGCGGCAGACGAGCGTCTCCGGGTTGCAGATCGGGGTCGGCCCGGTGGAGCGGCAGCCCTGGTTGTTGTCGGGGTTGCAGCCCCGACACTGGCCCTCGACGCACTCGGTCGGCAGGTCGTCGGGTTCGTTGTTCGCGTTGCATTCGTCCGTGGTGTTGCAGCCGCGGCAGGTGAGCGACACCGGGTCGCAGATGGAGGCGTCGGGATCGGGGCAGCCCTCGTAGGTCGCGGGATCACACACCACGCATCGCCCGTCCTCGCATTGGTTCAGGTCGCCGGGGCGCGACTGGCACTCGGCGTCCTCCCGGCACGGGCGGCACGCGTTCTGGTCGACGTCACAGAACGGCTCGGCGCCGTCCTCGGCGCAGCCGTCGTGGTTGCGCCGATCGCACTCGAAGCAATCGCTGATGACACACTCCGGGCGCCCGTCGTCCGCCGAGGGCCCGGCGCAGAAGCGATCGTCGTCGTCCTTGCACTCCCGACACTGGCGGTCGACGCACGCCGGCTCGGCCACGGGGTTGGCGTCCGGCTGGCAGTCGAGATCGACAGCGCAGTCTTCGCAGCGGAAGCTGCGCGGCGAGCACGCCGGGTCGTCCGGGTCGTCGCCGCAGTCCGGGCCGGCGGTGCAGGTCGCCTGATCGATCACGCAGCGCTCCGCCTCGCCGCAGCGGCAGACCCGGTTCACGCAGCGGTTGGCGATCTGGGCGACGCACGTCTCGCCGCACGCCTCGCACTGGGTGTCGGGGCCCGTCGGCTGGCACTGGCCGTCGCAGCACAGTTCGTTCTCGGCGCAGTCGCCGTTCTCGACGCACTCCTGACACTGCCCGTTGACGCAGAAGGGCGACGCCCCGCCGCACGCCGGGCCGAACCCGCACTGGCACTGCCGCGCGCCGCAGTTGTCGGCGTTGGCGATCCGTCGGTTGCCCTGCTCCTCGTCCACGAAGACACACGGCGAGCCGCACGCTTCGCACTGCTCGGACCGGTCCGGCCCGAAGGACGTCGGCTCACAGCGCGGGGTGCCCCCGCTCTCGCAGCACAGCTCGTCCTCCGCGCAGCCGGCGTGCTCGACATCGGCGGGATCACAGACGCGGCAGAACCGCCCGTCGTCCGTCGCCACGCACTGCTGGCCGGCGATGTTCTCGGCGCAGTCTTCGTCGGCCTCGCACGGGCTGCACGCGATGTCCTCGTCGACCACGCCGTCGCAGTCGTCATCCACCTCGTCGCAGCACGTCGCCGGGTCGTCCCGGCAGTCGACCCCCGGGTCGGCCTCGTCCCCCGGCGCGCCGGCCATCGCGCCGCACACCACCATGCCCGCCGCCGGATCGCAGAAGGTCATACCCATCGACCGGCACGCCCCGATGCCGTCCGAGCATGACTCGCCCGCGCCGGGGATCTCTTCGTCGACGACCCGGTCGCAGTCGTTGTCCATGCCATCGCACACCTCGACCGCCGACGAGCCGAAGGCGTCGCCGGTCTCGGCGTTGCACAGCCCACCCTCGGTGAAGTCGAAGGTCGTGCTGCCATCGGCGAGCGGGGTCACCTCGACCTGGTGCAGTTTGAGGACGCAGTCGGCCCCGCCGGCGCAGGTGGTCTCCACCTCGAAGTCGTCGCAGACGCGGCCGTTCTCGTCGCCCGTCGCCAGGAAGAACAGCGACGCCTCGAGCCGCTCGCCGGGCGGCAGCTCGATGTTGCGATCGGGGAAGGGCTCGGTCAGGCGGCCGCCGGACCATTGCAGGGGCAGGCGCTGCGCCGCGCCGCCGGCGATCTGACGCACGACGAAGCAGGCGTTGACCGTCGCATCGGCCACCTGCACGTCGAGGTTGTCCCGACAGGTGCTCACGACCGGCTGAAGGCTGCCGTCCCGATCGCCGACGCCCGCCGAGTCGATGGCCCCGAGGCAGGGAGAGAGGTTCACGTCGACCGAGACCGGCCGGATGGGCGCTTCGGACTCGCACGCGGTGAGCGCACACAGACCAAGCGCCGCGACGAATACGCCGAGGGCTCGCATCGGGCCTTCCCCTCCTCGAAGCTGGACATGGCGCCGACAATCCCCGCGTCGGCTGCGCCCCATACATAACATGATCGCCGGGGCCGACAGGAGAGGGAGCCGGCCCGCCCGACGTGAAATTCCCGCGTCGCGCACAGCCGGGCGGTGGGACACGTCGGTCTCGGTGTGCTGCGGGGGCCTCGCCCGGTCGGCTCGGTGCGACCGCGCCATGCGGCGCTGCGACCATCGGCGACGTGGCGCGGCCCTTGCTCTCTGGTGAGGGGGACTCCACCGCCCGTGAGGTCCCGATGCGCCGCCTGCTCGCGCTCGCCCTGCTCGCCACCGCCTGCGCCGATCCCCCGCGCGAGATCGCCGACGGGCCGACGCCGAAGATCGCGCTCGACGACGCCGATCTCGACACCGGCTCGCCCGAAGCGCTGCGGGCCGGGCTGCACGCCCTCATCGACGACCACCGGCGCATCACCTACAACCGCCGCCGGGGCACCGACACCTGGGTGATGCTCGAGGAGGCCGACGCCGAGCCGGGGCGGCCGGGCTGGCTGCGCGATCTGTACCGCCACCGCCTTCAGCGGGCGCTCGGCGGGGGCTTCGGCGACTACGACCGGGAGCACGTCTGGCCCAAGTCGTACGGCTTCCCCGACGATCACGCGGGCAACTACCCGTACACCGACGGGCACGGGCTCTATATCGCCGACTCGAGCTACAACCGCTCCCGGGGCAATCGGCCGTTCGGCTGGTGCGAGGCCTTCGACTGCGAGGCCCGGCCGACCGAGGGCGGGGAGGGGACCAACTTCATCGACGACGCCCGGGGGGCCGACGGCGTCTGGGAGGTCTGGGCCGCCCGCCGGGGCGACGTGGCCCGGGCGATGTTCTACATGGACGTGCGCTACGAGGGCGGGTGGCACGGGGTGACCGGGCGCAGCGAGCCCGATCTGATCCTCACCGACGATCGGGCCCTGATCGCGGCGTCGAACACCCGGGAGAACATCGACGTGGCCTACATGGGCCTGCGCTCGGCGCTGCTCGAGTGGCACCGGCTCGACCCGCCCGACGATCTGGAGCGGGCCCGCAACGACGCCATCGAGCGGTATCAGGGCAACCGCAACCCGTTCGTCGACCGCCCCGAGTGGGTCGAGTGCGTATTCGTCGGGGTCTGCGACGCCGCGCCCGGCGGCGACGGGCTGTGGATCAGCGAGCTGCACTACGACAACGTCGGGGCCGACGCCGGGGAGTTCGTCGAGGTCGCCGGCCCCGCGGGCGCCGATCTGAGCGGCTGGCGGCTGGTGGGCTACAACGGCCGCGACGGGGGACAGTACACCGCGGTCGATCTGGACGGCCGGCTGCCCGACGAGGGCGACGGTCGAGGCGCGCGGGCCTTCCCGATCCGCGGCCTGCAGAACGGCGGGGCCGACGGCGTGGCCCTCGTCGATCCCGACGGCGAGGTGCGCGAGTTCTGGAGCTACGAGGGCCGCCTGACCGCCGTCGACGGCCCGGCGACGGGGCTGCTCAGCGACGACATCGGCGTCGCCGAGAGCGGCGACACGCCCGAGGGGCACGCGGTGGGCCGCGACGCGCCCGACGCCGAGTGGCGCGGCCCGCGCCCGGCGACCCCGGGCTGGCTGAACTGACCCGTCGTGGCGCGCCGCGCCGGTCGACAAGCGGGTGTCAGTTGAGGTAAGACCCGCCGCGATGGCTCACCTGTCTTTCCGCGCCGGGACCCTGGTGATACGCGACGTCGCCGACCCGGCCGTCCTTCCCGACGCCTGTCAGTGGGACGACCGCGTCCGCAGCTTCCGGGCGCCGGCGGCGGCCTACGCCGACGTGGTGATGGCCTTCGTGCGGCGCAAGCTGGACTACACCGACGAGGCCCGGGGCTACGCCGAGTTGGACGGCGGCCTGCGCGTCACCCGCGAGCCGCGTCCTTTCCAGGCCGAGGGGCTCGAGGCGTGGCGCCGCAACCGGTTCCGGGGACAGGTGATCCTGCCGACCGGCGCCGGCAAGAGCTACCTGGCCCAGATGGCGATCGACGCCACCCGCCGCAGCACCCTGGTCGTCGTGCCGACCCTCGATCTCGTCCGCCAGTGGTACGACTTGCTGCGGGTGGGCTTCGGCCGCCCGGTGGGGGTCATCGGCGGCGGGGAGTACGGCGTCGAGGATCTCACGGTCACGACCTACGACTCGGCGCTCATCCACATGGAGAACATCGGCGCCCGCTTCGGCCTGGTGGTCTTCGACGAGTGCCACCACCTGCCGGGCGACGCCTACCGCTTCTCGGCCCGGGCCTGCCTCGCGCCGTTCCGGCTGGGGCTGAGCGCCACCCCCGAGCGGGCCGACGGGCGCCACGTCGATCTCGACTGGCTCATCGGGCCCCAGGTCTACCGCCGGGACGTCATCGATCTGAAGGGGGACTACCTCGCCGACTACGAGGTGCAGCGGCTGCGGGTCGAGCTGACCCCCGACGAGTGGGAGACCTACCAGCGCAACCGCCAGATCTACCGGGACTTCGTCGTCTCGCAGGGCATCCGCATGTCGAGCCCGAGCGGGTGGAAGGACTTCATCATCCGCGCCTCGCAGAGCGCGGCCGGGCGGGCGGCGATGCGGGCGTGGCGGGCGTACAAGCAGATCGCCTTCGCCGCGCCCTCGAAGCTGGACTACGTCGAGCAGCTCCTGCATCAGCACCGCAACGATCGGGTGCTCATCTTCACCCAGAACAACGACACCGCCCACACCGTGGCCCGCCGGTTCCTGGTGCCGGTCATCACCCACCAGACCAAGGTCAAGGAGCGCTCGGCCCTGCTCGCCGGGCTGGCCGAGGGCACCTACACCGCGCTGGCGACCTCGAAGGTGCTCAACGAGGGGGTGGACGTGCCCGACGCCAACGTGGCCATCGTCATCTCGGGCAGCGGTTCGGTCCGGGAGCATGTGCAGCGGTTGGGGCGCATCCTGCGCAAGCGAGGGGACAAGCAGGCGGTGCTGTACGAGCTGGTCGCCGCCGACACCGCCGAGCAGTTCACCAGCGACCGCCGCCGGGAGCACAATGCTTACCGCTGACCGGGTGCGGGTGCGGGTGCGCAAGGGCGAGCTGTCGATCCGCCAGTTGGACGACAAGGCCCGGGCGCGGCTGCGCCCGGCCGTCGAGCATTACGTCGCGGTGCTGCGGGGCGGGGTGGGGCGCACGCTGGAGGCCATCGAGGACGCCCTCGGCGAGGTCGACGTGCCCCCCCGCGACATCAAGACCGCCCAGGGCCTCGAGAAGCTGCTGATGGATCGCTGCACCTTCGCGATGGACGAGGGCGTCGACCCGCCGGATCTGCGGGCGGCCGTCTTCACCCGGGCCGCGGCTGCCCGTCGGGTGGCCACCCGCGAGGCGCCGTTCGATCGCATGGCTGTGCTGGCCGAGGTCGCCGCCGAGCGCGAGACGACCGTCGAGTCCATCGAGGACGGCCTCTTCGCCGATCTCAAGCAGTACCAGAAGCTGCAATCGTTCGATGTCATCGAGGCCGACGCGCTGCTCGACCGCTACGACATCGAGCAGGCCAAGGCCGTGCTGCTGCGGGCGACGAAGCTGACCGTCGACGTGCAGTTCGCCGACGCCGGCGCGGCCCGGCAGTTCTTCCGTCGGCTGAAGTTCCGGCGGCTGCTCTACCGCCTCGCCCGACGCCCGGACGGCCGCTATCACATCGAGATCGAGGGCCCGTTCGGCCTCTTCCAGTCGTCGACCCGCTACGGGCTCCAGCTCGCGTTGATGCTGCCGGCGCTGTACGAGGCCGCGCAGTTCGCGCTCGAGGCCGAGGTCTGCTGGTTCAAGGATCGCGACCCGGTGATCTTCCGGCTCGACGGCGGGGCGGGGGACGACGGGGCCCGCAAGAGGACCCGCCTGCCGGACGACGTGCGCCAGCTCGTCAAGCGGTTCAAGGCGCTCGACTGCGGCTGGAGCGTGCGCAGCGCGCGGCGCATCCTCGACCTGCCGGGGGTCGGCCTGTGCGTGCCCGATCTGGTCTTCACCCACGACGAGAGCGGGGACCGGGTCTACCTCGAGGTGATGGGCTACTGGTCGCGCAAGGCGGTGTGGGATCGCGTCGATCTGGTCGAGGGCGGGCTGGGGGAGCCGATCATCTTCGCGCTGTCGAGCCGGCTGCGGGTCAGCGAGAAGGTGCTCGACCACGAGCTGCCCGGCGAGCTGTACGTCTACAAGGGGGTCATGAGCGCCCGGATCATCGCCGAGCGGCTCGACGCCCGGCGGGCGCGGGCGACCGCCGAGGGCTGAGGCGCGTCAGAGCTTGCGGATGCGATCGCGCACCGAGTCGACCTCGATGACCCGCACCCCGAAGTTCTCGTTGATGACCACCGCCTCGCCCTGAGCCACGATCTTCTTGTTGACCGTCAGATCGAGCAGGTCGTTGGCCATGTGATCCAGCTCGATCACCGAGCCCTGACCCAGCGCCAGCAGATCGCCGACGGTCAGCCGCGAGCGCCCCAGCTCGACGTTCACCTGCACCGGGATGTCGAGGATCATCTGCACGTTGACGTCGGAGGGATCAGCGCCCCACGCGATCTCCTCATCCGGGGCCAGATCGGCGTCGAGGGGCACGTCGTCCTCGTCGAGCTCGGCCGAGACCGCCTCGGCGATGCCCGGCGGCACCTCCTCGACGAGCCCGTCGGCGGCGACCTCGGCGAACGGGTCGCTCTCGGGCTCGTCTTCGTCGTCGTCCCCCTGCATCTGTCCGAGCAGGGCGTCGAGTTCGTCCTGGCTGAGGATGTCGGCCATGGCGCCCAATCTACCGCGAATCGGACCGCGGCGCATCAAGGGTCTGGCGCCGGATGCGATGACCGGTTGACGGGCCTCGCCGGAAAGTCCTACATTGTGCGCCTAAATAGCACATGTACGACAAACTGCGCCCCGGAGGTCACCCCATGCGAACCGCCCTGTCCCGCACCGCGCTGGCCGCCGCCGTGCTCTTCGGATCCAGCGCCTTCGCCGGGCCCGACGGCGACGCCCCGGCCCCCGCGCCCGACCGCCTCGGCGAGCTGGAGCAGCGCCTCGCCGATCTCGAGGCCCGGGTCGCCCAGAGCCCCAAGGACGTCAGCGCCTACGCCTTGCCCGACGAGATCGACTTCTGCGGCGAGCCGGTGAACCTCGACGCACCCGGCGTGCGCGAGCGCATGGAGAAGGAGTTCTACCTCGTGCTCGGCGATCGGGCGCAGGTCGTGCTGTGGATCAAGCGCGCCAGGCGGGTCTTCCCGACCATCGAGAAGGAGGCCCGGGCCATGAAGACCTGCGAGGACCTCAAGTACCTCGCGGTCATCGAGAGCGGGCTGCGCCCGGCGGTCACGAGCCGGGCGTCGGCCAAGGGCTGGTGGCAGTTCATGTCGGGCACCGGCAAGCAGTATGGTCTCGACGTCGATCGGGCGTGGGATCAGCGGGCCGATCTGAACCACGCGACCCGCGCCGGGCTGACCTACCTGCAGACGCTGCACGACAAGTTCGGGAGCTGGCCCCTTGCGATGGCCAGCTACAACACCGGCCCCGGGCGCCTCTCGCGGGCCCAGAAGGCTCAGGGGCTCGACGACTTCTGGCAGCTCGATCTCTACACCGAGGCCGAGCGCTACGTGCCCCGGACCATCGCCATCAAGCTGGTGATGGAGAACCTGGCTCACTACGGCTTCCAGATCGGGATCGAGGACGGCTGGGCCCCCGAGCCGAAGGGCTACGTCAAGCTGACGATTCCCCGGGGCCACGACATCGAGATCATCGAGGCCGCCCGCAAGAGCGGCATCCCGTACCGCACGCTGCGCCGGCTCAACCCCGAGATGGGCACCGACGTCTTCCCCAGCGGGCGGGAGATCGTGCTCGAGGTGCCCCGGGGCAGAGAAGGCGACCTGCGCACCTGGATGACCGGCGAGATCGCCCGGCTCGACAAGCTGGCGAAGGCGCCCAAGAAGCCGCGCAAGCGCAAGAAGCGGTCGGCGAAGCGCAACGGCGGCAAGAAGGGCAAGGGCGTCGCCTCGGGCGGGCGCAAGAGCAAGACCCGGGGCCGCAGCCGGCGGACCTACAAGGTGCGCCCCGGCGACAGCCTGTGGGCCATCGCCCAGCGCCACGATTGCAGCGTCAAGGATCTGCGTCGGTGGAACAAGCTGGGCCGCAAGAGCGTGCTCAAGCCCGGTCAGCGCCTGGTCGTGCGCCGCTGACACCCGCCCCGCGCCGGTCCTCGGCGCGAGCCCCTTTCGATCCCCCCCCATGCCTGCGGTAGACTGCCCGGCGCGCCCGTCCGGGCGGTCAGAGCGGAGAGAGATCGTGGCCGAGAAGCAGACCATCACCGTCGTCGCCGCCGAGATCGAGCGCGACGGGCGATTCCTGATCACCCAACGTCGCCCGGAGGCCATTCTGCCCCTGCTGTGGGAGTTCCCCAGCGGCAAGGTCGAGGCGGGGGAGTCGAACGAGGAGGCCCTCGCCCGGGAGATCGAGGAGCGCCTGGGGGCGAAGGTCGAGGTGGGCAAGCCCTCGATGTTCATCAAGCACGAGTACGCCGACTACGCGCTCGACTTCTGCGTGTACCGCTGCGAGTTGCTCGGGGACGCGCTCGAGAAGCGGCGGGTCAACGACTATCGCTGGGTCAGCCCGGCCGAGATGGAGGGCTACGAGTTCCCGCCGGCCGACGCCCAGACCATCCGCAAGCTGCTCGACAACCGCTGAGCGGGCGGGGGCTCGGGCCTCTGCTACAGATCGCCGACGTCGAGCGCTATGCCCGGCTCGCCGCTCAGCCCGGGGCTGGCCCCGCCTTCGCCGCCGGCCGGCGGCTCGAAGCGATTGTCGATCAACTCCGGCACGCTCGCCGAGGCGCGGGCGATGCCGATGCTGGGCCCCCCGGCGCCCCCGCCTCCGTGGCCGCCACGCCCGCCGTCGCCGCCGATCCCGCCGCGTCCACCCCCGCCGATGTCACCCGAGTTGGGGCCTCCCGTGCCCGGGGTCCCACCGGCGCCGCCGGACCCGCCTCGGCCCCCATCGCCGCCGTCGCCGCCCCGGCCGGGCGCGAACGTATTGCCGATCAGGGTCGGGTTCGAGCCGATGAGCAGGAGCGCGATGCTCGCGCCGCCGGCCGCGCCGCCGGTCGCCGGCGTGCCACGACACCCACCGGCTCCACCGCCGCCGCCGCCGCCGCCGCAGCCCCGGTCGCACGGGGGGATGCGGAAGACGCGCTCTTCCTGCCCGCCGCCGCCGCCGCCGCCGCCGCCGCCGCCGCCGGACGTGCCGAGCGCGCCGTCGCCGGTGGCCGAGCCCACCCAGTCCTCGCCGACGATCTGCCCCGGCCCCGCGCCGGCGGCGCCGTCTGCCCCGGGCTCGCCGCGGCTGCCGCTGCCGCCC
>JAUHYW010000118.1 GCA_030426085.1 bacterium
GCCCGCGCCGTCGCCGCCGGCTCCGCCCACACCGCCGCCGGCCCCGCCCGCGCCGTCACCGCCGGCTCCGCCCGCGCCGTCGTCGACGAACCGGCACTGGGCGGTGGTGTTGACCACCACACAGGCCTGCCCCGCGGGGCAGCGCACGCTGGCGCACGGGTCGCCGGCGCAGAAGCCATCTTCGCAGTACTGGCCGGGCGGGCACTCGGCCCCGAGGCACGGGTCGTCGATGCACGCGCCGTCGTTGCAGATCTGGCCATCGGGGCAGCCGACCTCGGCGCAGTCGTCCGGCACGCAGCGCCCGTCGAAGCAGCTCTCGCCGAACGGGCAGCTCACCGCCGCGCAGCTCCCGACACACTCGCCCTCGCGGCAGAACGCGCCCGCCGGGCAGTCGACGCCGTCGCACGGGTCGGGCTGGCAGGCGAAGTCGACGCACCGCTGACCGGGCGGGCAGCCGGTGTTGGCGCAGTCGTCGGCGACGCATTGCCCGTCGATGCACAGCTCGCCGTCGCCGCAGACGAGGTCTTCGCAGGGGTCGACGCACTTCTCGCCGTCGCAGTAGGTCCCCACCGGGCAGTCGAGCACGTCGCACGGGTCGACGCACAGCTCGTCGACGCAGATGTAGCCCGGCGGCTCGATGCACTCCCCGACCTGACACGGCTGCACGCACTCGCCGTTGCGGCACTCGCCCTCGGGGCACGGCGCGTCCTCGTCGACCAGCCCGTCGCAGTCTTCGTCCTCGCCGTCGCACATCTCGGCCGCGTCGTCGCCGCACAGGCCGCAGGCGTTGCGGGTGCCCTCGTCGATGGCGCCGTCGCAGTCGTTGTCGAGCCGGTCGCAGATCTCGTCGGTGGGCTCGACGTCGGCCTGACAGCCCTCGGTGCCGGCGACGCAGGTGGTCGCCCCCCGAGCGCAGACGCCCGACTGGCCGGTGGCGCAGGCTTCGCCGAGGCCGGCGATCTCTTCGTCGAGCGCGCCGTCGCAGTCGTTGTCGAGGCCGTCGCAGATCTCGTCGCCGGCGGCCTGGTTCGGCACGCAGACCAGATCGGCCCCCATGCACGCGGTGACCCCGTCGGCGCAGACCCCGGGCTGGCCGGTCTCGCACGGGTCGCCGCCCTCGGTGCCCTCGTCGATGCGGCCGTCGCAGTCGTTGTCCATCGCGTCGCAGACCTCTTCGCCGGGCACCCCGAGCGGGTCACAGGCGATGGCGCCATCCCGGCAGACGCTGGCGCCGTCGGCGCAGATGCCCGGCTCGCCGGTGGCGCACGCCGCCCCCGACCCGGGGTCGCCGTCATCGATCATGCCGTCGCAGTCGTCGTCGACCCCGTTGCACACCTCGTCCATCGGCGCCACGAGCGCGTCGCAGGCCAGCTCGCCGCCCCGGCAGGCGGTGCGGCCCCGGCTGCACGCCCCCGGCTCGCCGGTCTCGCACGCCTGCCCCCCGCCGGGGTTGCCCTCGTCGATGTCGCCGTCGCAGTCGTTGTCGACCCCGTCGCACCGCTCGGCGCCGGCGGCCTGATCGGCGTCGCAGGCGAGCACCCCGCCCCGGCAGGTCCGGGTGCCGTCGGCGCAGACCCCCGCCCGGCCGGTGTCGCAGGCCTCGCCGCCGCCGGGGTCGCCCTCGTCGCTGGCGCCGTCGCAGTCGTCGTCGACCCCGTTGCACTGCTCGGGGCTGGCCGCCACATCGGGCCGGCACTCGAGGTCGCCGTCCACGCAGGCGGTCGTGCCCGGCCGGCAGACGCCCTGGCCGTCGGAGTTGCAGCGCTGCCCGGAGCCGGGGTCGCCCTCGTCGGTGTTGCCGTCGCAGTCGTCGTCCCGCCCGTTGCACAGCTCCTCGTCGATGCACGCCTCGCACGCGTCGCCCACCCCGTTGCCGTTGTCGTCGGCCTGATCGGGGTTGGGCTCGTCGGGGCAGTTGTCGCAGTCGTCGCCCCGCCCGTCGAGGTCGCGATCGCCCTGGTCGCCGTCGTCGCCGGGGCACAGATCGCAGGCGTCGCCGTTGCCGTCGCCGTCGCTGTCCTGCTGGTCGGGGTTGGCCACGGACGGGCAGTTGTCTTCGGGCACGCAGATGCCGTCGGCGTCCTCGTCCGAGCAGGCGAGCGCGTAGCCCCAGCGGATGTCGAAGCAGATGGGGGCGCTCATCTCGCCCGGCTCGAGCGGGCCGGTGTCGAACCGCAGGCTGAGGGTGACGTCGTAGCCGTTGTCGGTGACCAGATCGCCGTTGCCGTCGGTGTTGTTGCCCGCCCCGTTGGTGATGCCGTTGCGCAGCGGCTCACAGCCGTTGTTCACCGTCTCGATGCGGCCCCGGCTCTCGGGGTACTGCCCCACCTCCCAGCCGGTGAGGTAGCGGTCGGCCGGGTCGCCGCCGTACAGCGCGAGCTGGGTGGTCGGCTCGCGGGGGTCGTCGCCGGCGTCGAACTCGTAGATGGTGCGGGGCACCCCGGCGCCGCTGGCGGCGTAGTCGGTCAGGGTGCCGTCGAAGTACAGGTCACCGTCGACATAGTGGATGAGGGCCAGCTCGTCGAGCCGCTGCCCGGTGTTGTTGGTGAAGGTGTAGCACTGGGTCAGGGTGGTGCAGTCCAGATCGGCGACGAGGTCGACCCCGACCCCGTCGACGGTGAAGGCGCTGGTCATGCGGTTGCCCTGGCCGTTCACCGCGGCGTTCACCCCGTTGAGGTAGCTCTGCTCCAGCCACCGGCCCGAGCTCACGCCCCCGGTCGCGCGACACAGGAAGGGCTGGCTCTCGTACACCGTACCGCTCGAGCCTTCGTCGGGCACGTCGTTGCCCGGGTCGAAGCTGGCGTCGACCCGGATGGCGCTGGAGCTGCCGAACGACCCGAACGGGTCGAGCGAGAGGCTGACGACCCCCAGGTCGTCGTCGCACGCGGCGGGCGTCGAGAACGGGTGCTGGGCCTGCGCGGCGAGCGGCAGGCTCAGCGCGGCCAGCAGACAGATGAAGACGCGGCGTGACATCGAGTTCTCCCGAGCGGGTGGTGTGCGACCCTTCGAGAGTGCGGTCGGGGGGCGGGTGGAGTCAACGGGCCCGCGCGGGCGGTGGACGTCAGGGGTCCACCGCCGCGCGGCGCCCGGGGGGCCGCGCGGTGGCAGGAGGGGGGCGGCGGGGGGGTTTCTACTCAGCCGCGGCGGCGCCGGCGCAGGCCGAGCACCGGCACGAGCAGCAGCCACAGCCAGGTGTCCGACCCCTGCTCGGCGGCGTCGCAGGTGCAGCCGCTGATGGGCTCGGCGCCCTGGCCCCCGTCGGCGCCCCCGTCGAAGTTCGGGATCTCACCGAAGTCCCCGGTGGGGATGGTGCCCAGGTCGTCGGTCGGGCCGCCCATGTCCACCCGGGGCTGGGGGAGGCCGATGTCGATGCGCCCGGCGTCGGGGCCGACCCCGCTGTCGGACACGCCCATGTCGTCGGGCTCGACCGGCGTCTCGGGCGGGACCCAGTCCGGGGCGCACTGGGCCTGACCGTCCTGCACCTCGCAGATCTCGCCGTCGGGGCAGACGACGCCGTTGCACGGCTGGTCGACGCACTGCCCGTTGCGGCAGATCTGACCGGTCCCGCACTGCACGCCGGCGCACAGGTCGGGGTTGCACTGGCCGTCCTGGCAGAGCTGACCCGGGCCGCACTCGACGTCGTAGCACGGGTCGCCCACGCACTCGCCGTCGAGGCAGACCTGGTCCAGCGGACAGGCGATGGCCGCGCAGCTCTCGACGCAGGCCCCCTCGCGGCAGAACTGACCCGCCGGGCAGTCGAGGCCCTGGCAGGGGTCGGGCACGCAGATGTTGTTGCGGCACAGCTCGCCCTGGGGGCAGCCGGTCTCGTAGCAGGTGTCGGCCACGCACATCCCGCGGGTGCAGACCTGGCCCGGCCCGCACTCGACGTTCTCGCAGGGGTCGACGCACGAGCCGTCCCGGCAGCCGAAGCCCGGGGGACACTCGATCGCGTCGCACGGCTCGAGGCAGGCCCCGTCGAGGCACACGTCGTTGCCGTCGGGGCACTCCCCGGCCACGTCGCACCGGTCGCCGCAGACGCCCTCGACGCAGAGCTGGTTGCCCGGGCAGTCGCCGTTGTTCTCGTCGACCCGGCCGTCGCAGTCGTCGTCGGTGCCGTCGCAGGTCTCGACCGGGTCGACGTCCGAGCAGACCCCGCACGCGTTGCGCAGGCCCTCGTCGATGGTGCCGTCGCAGTCGTTGTCGACCCCGTCGCACAGCTCGGCCCCGGCCTGCTCGACCTGGTTGCAGACCTCGTCACCGAAGGTGCACGAGAGCACGCCCGCCGCGCAGACGCCCGGCAGCCCGGTGGGGCAGGTGGGCGCGGGGCTGGGGATGACCTCCTCGTCGGTGGCGTTGTCGCAGTCGTTGTCCAGGTTGTCGCAGACCTCGTCGGTCGGCTCGACGTCCTGCACACAGACCAGCCCGCCGCCCTCGCAGACCTGAGCCCCCGGGCCACACACCCCGAAGAAGCCGGTGTCGCACGCCTCGCCCTCGCCGGGCTGCTCGCCCTCGTCGACGGTGCCGTCGCAGTCGTTGTCCAGGCCGTCGCAGGTCTCCGGCTGGGGGTCGTTGTCCCCGTCGCAGACCACCACGCCGTCCTGGCAGATCGTCAGGCCGAAGCCGCACAGCCCGCGCCGGTTGTCGATCTGACACGGGATGCCCGAGCCGGGATCGCCCTCGTCGATGGTGCCGTCGCAGTCGTTGTCGACCCCGTCGCAGGTCTCGGCGGTCGGCTCCTCGTCCGGCACGCAGGCCTCGGCCCCGCCGAGGCAGGCGATGGTGCCCACCGCGCAGGCCCCGATCTCGTCGGTGTCGCAGGTCTCGCCCACCCGGGCGACGTCCTCGTCGACGGTGCCGTCGCAGTCGTCGTCCAGGCCGTTGCACGACTCCGGCTGCAGGTCGTTCTGGCCGACGCAGTCCAGCGCGCCGTCGGCGCACTGGAAGACGCCCACTCCGCACTGACCCTCCTCGCCGGTGTTGCACGCCACGTCGCCGCCGGGGTTGCCCTCGTCGGCCGCGCCGTCGCAGTCGTTGTCCAGCCCGTCGCACACCTCGGCCCCCACCGCGAACAGCGGGCTGCACACGATGCCGCCGTCGGCGCAGACCTCGATCCCCCGGCCGCACTGGCCCAGCTCGCCGGTGTCGCAGTCGGCGCCGGCCAGGTCGCCCTCGTCGGCGTTGCCGTCGCAGTCGTTGTCCTGGCCGTCGCAGACCTCTTCGGCCTCCTCGTTCTGCTGCAAGCACAGGATGGCGCCCGCCCGGCAGGCGGTCAGGCCCTCGGCGCAGGCCCCCGGCTCGCCGGTGTCGCAGAAGCGATCACCGCCGGGGTTGCTCTCGTCGATGCGGTTGTCGCAGTCGTTGTCCCGGCCGTCGCAGACGTCGTCGCCCGGCTCCTCGTCGGGCACACAGGTCAGCGCGCCGCCGAGGCAGGCCAGCGTGCCGTCGGAGCAGATCCCGGGCTCGCCGGTCTGGCAGTCGGCCCCGGCCCCGGCGATCTCCTCGTCGACGGTGCCGTCGCAGTCGTTGTCCTCGCCGTCGCACACCTCGGCCGAGCCGCCGTCGAGCGAGCCCACGCAGACCAGCTCGCCCAGGCGGCAGCGCAGCGTACCCTGCCCGCACTCGCCGGCGTTGCCGGTGTCGCACTGACCGCCGACCCCCGGCACGCCCTCGTCGATGGTGCCGTCGCAGTCGTTGTCCCCGCCGTCGCACACCTCGGCCTCGGGCTGGTTGACCGCGTCGCAGGCGACGTCGCCCGCCCGGCAGACCGTCACCCCGATACCGCACAGCCCCTGACCCTGACCGATGGGGCAGTCCCGGCCGCCGCCGGGGTTCTGCTCGTCCACGCTGCCGTCGCAGTCGTTGTCCAGCCCGTCGCACAGCTCGATGCCGGCGTCGACGTCGGGCAGGCAGCGGAGCTGACCGTTGCTGCACAGCGTGGTGCCCGCGCCGCAGGCGCCCACGCCGCCGGTGTCACACGCCTCGTCGCCGCCGGGGTTGCCCTCGTCGGTGGTGCCGTCGCAGTTGTTGTCGAGCGCGTCGCACACCTCGGGGCTCGGCGCCTGGAGCCGGTCGCAGTCGATGCGCCCCCCGCGGCAGATGGTGCGCCCGTCGCGGCAGACACCCGCCTCGCCGGTGTCGCACGGGGCGTTGCCCCCGGGGTTGTCGTTGTCCACCGCGCCGTCGCAGTCGTTGTCGATGCCGTCGCACACCTCGCCGGTGGGGTTGTTGTCCCGCTGGCAGAGGATGCGCCCGCCCTGACACACCGTGGTGCCATCGGAGCAGATGCCCGGCTGCCCGGTGTTGCAGTCCGCGCCGCCGCCGGGGTTGCCCTCGTCGGTGCGCTCGTCGCAGTCGTTGTCCTCGCCGTCGCAGATCTCGACCCCGCCGTTCGACTCGACGCAGGTGTAGGGGTCACAGACATCGCCGATGCCATCCCCGTCGGTGTCGTCCTGGGCCGGGTTGGGGGTCTGCGGGCAGTTGTCGCAGACATCGCCCACCCCGTCGCCGTCGACGTCGGTCTGATCGGGGTTGGCCTCCTCGGGGCAGTTGTCGTCGCCCGAGCACAGCCCGTCGCCGTCGGTGTCGATGCACACCCCGCCCAGCGAACGCTCGAGCACGAGGATGGCATAGACCGTCGCGGTCAGGTTGGTCCAGCAGTTGCGGTTGCCGCTGCACGGCCAGTTGCCGGCGTTGTTCTGGGTCGTCACGAGCTGGTGGGCGTAGTCGTAGTACCAGCCGACCGGCTCCTCGGGGTAGCCATCGGCCGCCGGGTTGCGCACCCCGCCGATGTCATCCTCGAAGGTGCCCGGCACGCCCGGATCCTGGCTGACCTCGTAGGCCTTCGACGAGCCCCACAGGTAGTAGTAGTAGCTCTGCGACCAGTGGCTGACGATGTGGCTGTTGTAGCGATAGTTGTTGTCCAGCCAGCGCAGCGCCCGCTGGGTCTCCTCGGCGGTCACCGGGTGACCGATGAGCCGCAGGCTCCACACCCCGGCCCCGGTCATCGCGCTCGACGGGTTGTAGTGCCGCGAGCGATACCAGAAGTCGCCGTCGGCGTCCTGGCTGTTGCGCAGGTAGGTGATCGCCCGGGGCAGCGTATCGTCGGCCTGGGGGAAGTGGGTCGAGGCCGCCGAGAGCCCGGCGAAGGCATACTGGCTCGTCGACAGATCGCCGTCGCTGCCCGGCGAGGTGTAGTTGAAGCCGCCGATGTTGCGCCCCGAGTTGCCCTGGGAGCGCAGCAGCGCGTTCATGCCCAGCTCGATGGCCTGACGGACGGTGCGGTTGCCGCCCACGTTGTCGGGGCCCTCGGTCGACAGGTACAGCGACAGCGCCATCAGCGCCGCGCCGGTGTTGTACGACCGCGCGTTGTTGCCGCTGACGCCCTGGGTGTTGTTGACGATCTGCCGGGCCATGCGCTGCAGGCGGGCCTGATCGTCGGGGGTGGAGTTGCGATACCCCACCGTCGGCGCGTTCCAGTCGGCGCTCTGGCGCTTCTCGAGGAAGGCCAGCATCGCCAGGGCCGAGTAGTTGTGCGTGGAGCCGGCGACGACGCCGTTGTTCTCCTGGTTGCGCAGGTACTGCAGCCCCCGGTTGATCGACTCGTTGACCCGGTCGCCGAACGGCGTGCGGAACGCCTCGGCCGGCTGTGGCACGAGCAGACACAGCCCGGCGATCAACGCCGGGATCGAAGCCAGGCGGATCCACCTGGACGGACCTCTTCGGTCGAGCGGTGCTCGATCCATGGGATACCCCCTCATCGGTTCACCTCGGAGCTCTCCGTGAACGCCGACGGCGTCCAGCCAGCAAAATCATGAGCCAATACCAGCTCGGTCCCCCCGGACCTGTGCTCGCATCGCACGCGCAGCCTTCGCCGCCGTCGTCCCCCCCGGGCGGTGGCGGGCCGCTGTCGGCCGGCTCGCTCACCGGCCCGTCGACGTCCACCGGCGCCATGTCCGGCGCGTCGACCGGCGCCGCATCGGGCGGCGGCTCCAGATCGGGATCGACGGCCATGTCCGGCTCGGGCGGGCCGCCGTCCACCGGCAGCACCGGCGGCTCGGGCTCGAGGGCCGGCGGCGGCTCGAGCCAGTCGCCGATACACGCCGCGCGCCCTCCATGAATCTCACATACCTCTCCACGAGGACAAGCGACGTGCAGGCAGGGGTCTTCGATGCACTGCCCCTGCACACACGTCGAGCCTTCGCTGCACATGATGCCGGCGCAGCTCGAGTCGCACGCGCCCTCGACGCAGATCGACCCCTCGGGGCACTCGATGGCGGCGCAGTCGTCGACCACGCACTCGCCGTCGACGCACCGCTCGCCGCCGGGGCAGGCGACGGCCCCGCAGCTCCCGACGCAGCGGCCGACCGGCGGGTTGCCATCGATCCGACAGAAGGCGTCCGGCCCGCAGTCGAGGTCGGCGCAAGGGTCGGCGACGCACTGCCCGCGCAGGCAGATGAGATCGTCCTCGCACCCGGTGAGGCGGCACGAGTCGGCCACGCACGCGCCCAGGTGGCACACCCGGCCCTCGGGGCAGGCGACGCCGACGCACGGGTCGAGGCAGGCCCCCGCCCGGCAGGCCCAGCGCGGCGGGCAGTCCCGGGCCTCGCAGGCCAGCAGGCAGCCGCCCTGCACGCACAGCCGCCCCTCGTCGCCGGGGCACTCGTTGCCCTGGCACCGGTCGAAGCAGGCCCCCCGCACGCAGGCCTCGCCCTCGGGGCACAGCCCGCCCTCGTCGGTGGTGCCGTCGCAGTCGTCATCGACGCCGTTGCAGGTCTCTTCGGGCAGCGGGGTGCAGAAGCCGCAGGCGTTGCGGGTGCCCTCGTCGACGAAGCCATCGCAGTCGTCGTCGATCAGATCGCAGATCTCGTCCGCCGGGGCCTCGATGGCCTCGCAGACGACGCCCCCGTCGACGCAGATGGGGCGCCCGTCGACACACCGCCCGGGCAGCCCGCTGGCGCAGATCCCGTCGCCGGCCAGCCCGGCCCCCTCGTCGGCGGTGCCGTCGCAGTCGTTGTCCAGCCCGTCGCACACCTCTTCGGCCACGTCGGCGTCCTGCACACACGCCAGCGCGCCGCCCTCGCACCGCTGCGTGCCCACCGCGCAAGCCCCGAAGAAGCCGGTGTCGCACGCCTCGCCGCCCTGGGGGTCGCCCTCGTCGGTCACCCCGTCGCAGTCGTCGTCCTGCCCGTTGCACAGCTCGTCCTCGGCCAACGCGCCGCCGCCGCAGCTCAGCTCGCCGAGCAGGCACGCCGTGCGGCCCACCGCGCAGACGCCCTCGGCCCCCTCGACCGCGCACGCCTCGCCGCCGCCGGGGTTCTGCTCGTCGGCCTGGCCGTCGCAATCGTCGTCGACGAGGTTGCACGCCTCGACGGTCGCCTGGGCGTTGGGCTGGCAGACGAAGATGCCGCCCTGACAGCGGTTCGTGCCGCCGGCGCACAGGCCCGGCCGCCCGGTCTCACACGGCTGGTCCACCCGGGGGTCGCTCTCGTCCGAGAAGCCGTCGCAGTCGTTGTCCACCCCGTCGCAGATCTCTTCGACCGGCTCGGCGTCGGGCACGCAGACCAGCCCTGCGTCGAGGCACTGCAAGGCCCCGGTGGCGCACTCGCCCCGGCCGCCGGTGTCGCACGGCTGGCCCCCGCCGGGGTTGCCCTCGTCCACCGCGCCGTCGCAGTCGTTGTCCGCCCCATCGCACAGATCGGCCCCCGCCTGCTGTCGCCCGTCGCACACCAGCGCGCCGTCGCGGCAGTTGAGCGTGCCCGGCCCGCAGACCCCCGCCTCGCCGGTCTGGCAGTCGACCCCGCCCTCGGGGTTCTGCTCGTCGACCTGCCCGTTGCAGTTGTTGTCCAGCCCGTCGCACAGCTCGGGGCCCGGCTCGGCGTCCGCCCGGCAGAAGACGTCCCCCCGGCGGCACACCGTCGTACCCCGGGCGCAGACCCCCGCCTGACCGGTCGCGCAGCCGAAGCCGCCGCCGGGATCATCCTCGTCCACGTTGCCGTCGCAGTCGTCGTCGAGGTTGTTGCACTGCTCGGCCGCGTCGGCCCGCTCCACCGGGTCGAAGCGCCCCTCGCACACAATCTGCCCGCCGACGCAGGCCGAGACGCCGTCGGCGCAGACCCCCTCGTCGCCGGTCAGGCAGTCCTGATCGACGCCGGGCACGTCCTCGTCGACCAGCCCATCGCAGTCGTTGTCCTCGCCGTCGCAGAACTCGTCGACGCCGTTCTCCGGCCCGTCGCAGCGCAGCTCGCCGAGGGCGCAGACGATCACCCCCTCGCCGCAGGCCGTGCGACACACGGCGCCCACCTCGGGGATGACCGCCGGATCGGGGCTGCGCACGTCCTCGTCGGTGCGCCCGTCGCAGTCCTCGTCCACCCCGTCGCAGGTCTCGGTCTGCTCGCCGGGCACCACCAGCGACAGGCACGACAGCCCACCCTCCGAGCAGCGGGTCCGACCGACGCTGCACAGCCCCTGCTCGCCGGGCACCGGGCACGGCGCCCCCTCGCCGGGGTTGCCCTCGTCGATGCGCTCGTCGCAGTCGTTGTCGGCGTTGTCGCACAGCTCGATGCCCGGCTCGACGTCCCGCTGGCACAGCAGCACCCCGCCCTGACACAGCGACGTGCCGCCGGAGCAGGTGCCCGGCTCGCCGGTGTTGCACGGCCGGTTGCCCTGGGGGTTGCCCTCGTCGACGACCCCGTCGCAGTCATCGTCGGTGCCGTCGCACAGCTCATCGCGCACCGCGCGCCGGGAGCGGCAGACCACCTCCCCCTCTTCGCAGCGGGTCAGGCCCGCGGCGCAGACCCCCGGGCGCCCGGTCTCGCATGGGGCCAGCGACTCGATCGTCGCCTCGTCCACCCGCCCATCGCAGTCGTCATCCAGCCCGTTGCACGTCTCGAACGACGGCGCCCCGTCGCGGATGCACAGCAGCTCCCCGCCCAGGCACAGGCTCGTGCCCGGCCGGCAGACGCCCGGCTCGTCGGTCTCACACGGCAGGTCCGACCCGGGATCGTTCTCGTCGGCCGGCCCGTCACAGTCGTCGTCCTCGCCGTTGCAGACCTCGTCCCCGGCCAGGACGCAGAAGTACGGATCACACGGATCACCCAGCCCGTCCCCGTCGGCGTCGAGCTGGTCGAGGTTGGCCACCGCCGGGCAGTTGTCGCAGGCGTCGCCCACCCCGTCGCGGTCCTCGTCGGCCTGCCCCGGGTTGGCCACCTCGGGGCAGTTGTCGTCCGCCTCGCAGACGCCGTCCTCGTCCAGCGGATCGTCGGCGCAGGCCGCCACCAGCGCCCGCTCGCCCACCGCCCCGCCGCTCTGACCGGGAGCCGACCCCCAGCAGAGGCCGACGCAGAGCCCCACGAGCAGGGCGACCCCCGCGCGCACGGCTCGGCCATTGGAACTCACCCCCCGCAACTCGTCCTCCTGCCGGCCCGCCGCCGGACCCCCCCGGTCCGCGGCGCGCGCTTCACGCTCTGGTAGGAATGATACAGCCCGAGGGTACCCGCTGTCGGCATGCCGTGTCGACGCGGGACGCGATAAAGATCGCCCGTATGAAGAATTCCATATGCGGGCTAAAACCCGCGAGCGGTGGATCTACGAAGCGGCCGACGCCGCCCCCGGGACCCGCTGCGACAGCGTCGCGGCCACCGCCTCGAAGGCCTCCTCGCCCAGCGGCAGGCTGCTGATCACCATGCGCCGGCCGCCGACGTCGAGCACCAGCTCGCGGAACGGCGGGGGCCCCATGAACCGGCTCGGCTTGCCCTGGCCCCGGCGCACGGCCATGCCCTCGATGTCGGCGTAGGGCACCCGCCGCTTGCGCAGCCGCCCGCGCACCGTCAGGGCCTCGGCGTCGAGGGTCAGCTTGAACCGGGCCGCCGAGCCGAGCACGCCCACCACCAGCGTCGCCGCCAGGATGCCGAACAGCGTGATGACCACCGGATCGGTGCGCCCCAGCTCGTGCAGCACCAGGGGGAAGCCCACCAGCGGCAGCAGCCCGACCATGTTGCGGGCCAGCCGCCCCCGGGCGTACCGAAACGTCTGCCGCTCGCTCACTGCTCGACCTCCACCCATCCGTGGGACAGCACCCGCCGCTCGCCGACGTGGGCCTCGAAGCGGAGCGTGCCGACCACGCCCGTCCGCCAGGCCTGAACCCGCAGCGCGTCGCCCGGCAGCACCACCCCCGAGAAGCGGGCCCCGATCGCCTTCAGCCGATCCGGCGCGCCCTCCGCCAGCCCCGCGATCAGCGCCCGGGTGGCGAAGCCGAAGGTACACAGCCCGTGCAGGATCGGACGCTCGAACCCCGCCTTCTTCGCCAGGGCCGGATCGACGTGCAGCGGGTTGACGTCCCCCGACAGCCGATACAGCAGCGCCTGCTCGGGCCGGGTCGGCAGCCCGACGTCCAGCACCGGCCCCTCGACCGGCTCGGGCAGCGGCGCCGCCGACCCCCGGGCCCCGCCGAAGCCGCCCTGCCCCCGACAGAAGATCGACCACCGGGTCTCGAAGACCGGCCCCTCGGCGTCCTCGGTGACCGTGTCGATGATCACCACCGCGCCCTTGCCCTTGTCGTGGATCGCCGCGATGCCCCCGTCGGTGTGCAGCCGCCCCGCCGTCGGCAGCGGGCGGTGCATCCGGATGCGCTGCGCCCCGTGCACCAGCCGGCGGAAGTCGGCCCCCACCGCCTCGAGCGCGTCGAATACCAGCCGGGTCGTCGGCACCACCGCGAACGAGGGCAGCGCCGCGAAGGCCGGGTGCCGCTCCCACAGCAGATGCAAGTCGTCGGCCCCCGCGCCCACGCCCAGGGCGTAGGTGGCGCAGTCCCGCCAATCGTAATCGAAGACGACCGCCGGGCGGGGCTCCCCGACGAGGTTGAGATCGAGCACGACGCGCTCCCTCGGCAACCGTGGCGGGACCGTGTTACCCCGCGGCCGATCCATGCGCAACGCCTTCCGCCCGGGCCTCGTCCCGCACCATCGGATCGGGATCAGCCGCCGCCCGGGCCCCCGCCGTCTCGCTGCCCAACCGCAGCGCAGCCCACGCCGCCGTCGCCCGCAGCACCGGGTCGGGGTCGTCCAGCACCGCCTCGATCGCCGGCAGCGCCGCCCGGTGCCCGCCGTTGGCCAGCACGATGAGCGCGTTGCGCCGCAGCCCCTCCCCCAGCGCCCGCTTGAGCGGGCTGCCCTCCAGGCTCAGCCGCAGCGCCTCGCTCGGCGTCGAGATCCAGGCCACCAGATCGGGCCACGCCCGCTCGGCCTGCGGGCGCCACACCGCCGGATCGGCCCGCCGCGCGTCGCGGTTCCAGGGGCAGACGTCCTGGCACACGTCGCAGCCGAACACCCACTCGCCGATGAGCGGGCGCATCGCCCGGGGGATGAGCCCCCGGTGCTCGATGGTCCAGTAGCTGATGCACTTGCGGGCGTCGAGCCCCGCCGCCGACAGCGCGCCGGTCGGGCAGCGGTCGAGGCAGGCGGTGCAGGTGCCGCAGCGGAAGGGGTGCGCCTCGGGGGCGTGGGGCAGCGCGCGGTCGACGAAGATCACCGCCAGCGAGCCGAAGGTGCCGAAGCGGGGGTGGATGAGCATCGTCGACTTGCCGATCCAGCCCAGCGAGGCCCGCTCGGCGAACGCCCGCTCGAGCACCGGCCCGGTGTCGACCGTCGCGTAGACCCCCGCCTCGGGGTCGAGCCCGTGCAGCGCCCGCCGCAGCTTGCGCAGCGCCTTGCGCACGACGTTGTGATAGTCCCGGCCCCAGGCGTAGGCCGCCACCCGCCCCCGGGCCCCCGGCGGGCGATCGGGCGCCGGGCAGCGGTGGGGCATCCACAGCGCGATGGCCGAGCGCACCCCGGGCAGCACCAGCGACGGCGCCACCCGCTCCGCCGCCCGCTCGGCCAGCCAGTCCATACCCGCGTGATGCCCCGCCGCGATCCACGCCTTCAGCCGCTCAGCGTGCGGCGCGAACCAGCCCCCGCCCACCGGCTCCACCGGGGCGACGCCCACCAACTCGAAGCCGACCCGCTCGGCCGCGGCCCGCACCTGATCCACGTCGATCATCGGCGCACCATACCGACGGGGCGCCGGGCGGGCCATGCCCAGCGGGTCGGCCGGGCCCTACTCGGGCGAGAACGCGAACGGATAGCGCACCACCACCACCCCGCCGCCCTTCGGCGCCGGGAAGGCCCACCGCTTCGCCCGGCGCGCGACACACTGCTCGACCTCGCTGTCGCCGAGCGTCGAGTCCTTCACCTGCACCGCGACCACCGCGCCGTTCGCCGCGATGGTGAACTCCAGCACCAGCTTGCCCTTCAGCGTCGGCACGGCCACCAGCCGCTTCTCGTAGCAGTAGCGGATCTCATGGCGATGCCGCCGGATGACCCGCTGGATGATCGACTTGTCCAGCGACCCCATCACCATCGGGCTGGCCGGCGCCACCTGCGGGCGGCTGGCCGGGCTCGCGTCGCCGAGGACGCCCTCGTCGCCGCTCGCCACGGGGCCCCGAACCGCCGCCTTGCCCAGCCTGATCCTCGGCGCCTTGCGCGACTTCAGCCGGATCGAACCCCGCCCGTAGCCCCCGCCGCCCCGGCCGACGCCGCTCAGACCCAGCCCGCCGAAGCCCGCCGCGCGCCCCCCGCCGTGCAGCGTCACCACCTGCCCGGGCATCGCCATCGCCGGATCGACCCCCGCCGGGGCCTCCACCGGCTGGACCACCGTCTTCGGATCACCGTCGCCCACCACCCGGCTGCGATCGACCGCTACGAAGCTGGTGTACGCCGTCACCAGCCGATACGTCAGCCCCAGCGCGGTGATGGCTTCCACCGCTGACGCGTCGTGCCCCTGCCACAGCCGCCGGCTGAGCGTCTCGACCCGAGCCCGGGCCCACAGCGACGGCAGCGCCGCGGCCTTGCGCCGATCCACCGCCGCCCCCGGCGCGGGCAGGCTCACCTTCACCGGCAGCGTCACGTCCTTGCCATCGAGCTTGCCCGTGATCCGCACCGTGCCCTCGCCCGCCTCGGTGTACTTCGCCAGCACCACCAGCGGCTGAGTCGCCAGCAGATCGGGCATCACCGCCGGCTCCACCGACTCCACCGCCAGCCCGCCCCAGTCGATCCGCACGTCGGTCAGCACCGGGTGATCGATGGTGCGATAGAAGCGATCGACCGCCCCGTCGGGCATCTCATCCACCAACACATACATCGCGGTGCCATCGCCGGCCTTGGCCAGCCCCTCGATGAGGTGCCGGTTGACGCTGCTGCCGATGCCCATGCCGAATACCCGCGCCTTGCGCCCGGCCTTCTCCTGCGCCCGCACCAATGCCTCGGCGTGAGCGAAGATCTCCGACTCGTTGCCCACATAGCCATCGGTCAAGAACACCACGTACCGATGCCGCCCGGGCCCCACGTCGCTCAAGGCATGCTTCACCGCCTCGGCCAGATAGGTCCCGCCCCCGGCCCGGGCCGCGTCGATGAACCGCAGCGCGTGGTCGATGTTGGTCTTGTTGGCCGGCCGCGGCCCGTCGAAAGCCCGGGCCGAGTGACCGGCGAAGGTGTGCACGTTGAAGGTGTCATCCGGCCCCAGCGCCCGCAGCGCTCGCCGCATCGCCGCCTTGGCCTGGGACAACGGCACGCCCGACATCGAGCCCGACACGTCCACGACGAAGACGATCTCCCGCGCGCCCACCAGCGCGTCGAGGTCGAGCTGCGGCGGCTGCACCATCAGCGAGACCACCCCGCCCTCGCCCTCGGGGCCCGGCGCGGCGAAGGCCGCCGCCCGGGGGGTCTCGGCGCCCACCGCGTAGCGCAGCACGAAGTCCCGGTTGGGGATGCGATCGCGCTCGCCGAGCCGCAGATGCACGATGCCATCCGAGCTGGCGAAGGCATCCACCGCGTGGGTCGGGGTCTGCACGTCGAGCACCGGCAGCCCGGCGTCGACGATCACCTCGACGTCGATGTCGTGCCCGGTGCGCATGCCCGCGCCCACGATCGGGGGGCTGATGCGCGACGCGTCGGGCACGTCGGTGGTGTCCGGCGACCACCCGCTGCCCGCGTGCCCGGTCGGCGCGCCGGGCATGAAGCGGGGCCCGACCACCATCGGGAAGACGAACTCGTAGGTCCCGGCGTCGAAGGTCAGGTGCTGCACATAGCGGATGCTGACCTCGATCGACTCCCCCGGCGCGATGTTGGCCACCGACTGGGTGAAGATGTTCGGCCGCTCCTGCTCGAGCAGCGCCGCGGTGTGCCCCGCGGCCTTGGCGTCCTCGTAGGTCTTCTTCGCCTCGTCCCGCTTCTTGATCTCGGCCCGGATGACCCGATCGGCGATGCGGATGGTGAGGTCGTCGACCGCGCTGTTCTCGGGCAGGGGGAAGGTATAGACCGCCTCGATCGGCTCGGCGAACGGGTTGCGATAGGTCTGGACCACGTCGACCCGGGCGATGTAGCCGGTCAGCTCGGCGAAGGCCCGGGTCGACTCGAGCGGCAGGGGCAGCGACGCGTCCCCATCCACCGCCACCTGGAGCTGCGGCAGCCGCCCGGGCCCGGTGCGCACCGCCCGGACGGCGGCGAGGCCGGCCTGATCGATCGCGGCCGGCGCGTCGCCGATGGGCGTCGGCGCGCGCAAGGTCCGGCGGATGGTGTCGGGGTCGGGCCCGGCCCCGGCGGGACCGGCGAAGGCCAGCAAGAGCAGGCCGGCGAGCGGCAGGATCGAGGTGCGGGCGCAGCGGCGCGCCGTCCGAGCAGGCATGGCAATCCCTCCGAAAGTCGAGTGATGTCGCTGGGTTGAGGACGCCGGTGCGACATGAGCGCCCCCCGCGGGTTCCGCCACGGAGCAGATTTTTCGAGAAACGGGTGAATACGGCCTGCCCGCTGGCCCGGCCGGGTGTCGATCGAGACCGCGCCTCGCGCTACCATCCGCCGCCCGATCCGGAGGATGGCCCCATGACCCCCCGCCCCGCGCTGTGCCTCGCGCTCACCCTGCTCGTCACCCCGGCCCTCGCCGCGCCCCCCGCAGAAACCCCCGAGACAGCCCCCGCAGCGACCCCCGAGCCGCCCCGCCGCGCCGTCGGCTTCTACGTCGCCGGCGGCCCCCGGGCCCAGATCACCACCGCCATCGACCTCGCCGCGCTCGCCGGGTCGGACGCCTTCGGCGAAGGCGACGACACCTCACCGCTCGCGCTCGGCTTCGCTTTCGGCGGCGGCCTCGTCCTCGGCGACTGGGAGCTCGGCGCCCAGGCGCTGCTGGCCCTGGGCGGCCTGAACCTGAGCCGGGTCGAAGAGCGCTACTTCGACGCCGAGCCCCAGCCGCTGGGCAGCATGCTCACCGCCAGCCTCGAGGGCGCCGCCCGCCACCTGTGGCGCCTGGCCCCCGACTTCGAACTCGCCGCCGGCCTCGGCGCGGGCTACCTGCTCATGAGCGCCGCCTCCCCCGCGGGCAGCGCCTTCTTCCGCGCGATCACCGTCGGCCCCGAGGTCGGCGCCCGCTACCGCCTGCACGGCCGCCGCGGCGCGGGCGGCGGCTGGATCGGAGTCGCCTTCGACGGCCGCTTGCTGCTGCCGGTGGTCGCCGAGGCCCGGGGCGGCGGCGCGGCGAAGTTCGAGCTGGATGGCATCGGCGATGCCACATGGCTCGGCGGGGGCGGGGTGAGCTATCGCTTCGACTGGCGCTGATCGCGCACCCCGGGCGGCGACGGGCGGGCGTCGCGATACCAGCGGTTGAAGCGACCCACGGGCGCCACCAGCCGGCCGTTGACCAGCCGGGCGGCGCCGCTGTAACACAGAAGCTGCACCGGCTCGGTGTAGTGGGCCGGCGGGGCGTGACCTTCAGAGCCGGCGGCGAGGGCGTCGCCGAAGAGCGCGTGGGTCTCGGCGCTCCACGGGGCGACCCAGTCGCGGAAGGCTCTGTGCGCGTGCTCCAGCCCCCTGGATCCCACCGCCTCGACCGAGATCTCATCCCGCTGCATGACATGGCACAGGCTCTGGACGAGGTACGGGTGCCCGCCGGTCTCGGCCACGAGCCGGCGGGCGGCCTCGCCCCGGGCGTCGGGGGCGAGGCCTTCGAGGAAGGGCGCCATCAGCGCGGCGCAGTCATCGGCGTCGAGCAGGCCCAGCCGGCGGGTCGTACACAGGTTGCGCAGCGGCGAGAGGCGGTCGTCCTCGTCGCGATACACATACAGGTCGTGATAGCCGGCCACCACCAGGGTCAGGGTGTCTTCGGCCTCGATCAGCGCCCTCAACTGCCCCAGGATCTCGGCCGGGCGCGCGAAGTCGAGGAACCGCTCGGCCTCGTCGACGGCCAGCACCAGCGGCAGGAAGCCATACTCGGCGTCGACCGCCTCGATGAGCCCTCGCAGCCAGCGGCGGAAGACCAGGAAGCGGGCGCCATCGGCGGGCCACGACTCGGGGACGGGCGGGGCGCGCAGCGTGAGGCCGGCCTTGTGCAGCGTCTTCTCGGCGACCCGGCGGATGGCATGGCACCACTCGGGGAAGAGCATGCCATCGTCCGCGCCGCAGCTCTGCAGCGAGTGATAGACGACCACGCTCTCGGGCAGCGCCTCGTCGCCGGGCAGCGCCTCTTCGAGCCAGCGCAGGGTCACCGTCTTGCCCAGCTTGCGCCCGCCGACGAGCATCACCGGCTGACCGGCGCGCAGGTCGTCGGCCACGGCGCGCATGGCCGGCCGCACGACCCGGTGGTGACGCTGCGGCAGGTGGCGGCCGTTGTCGTAGGTGCGGCTCACGATGGCTCGCCCTCCAGCAGCGCGGCGACCAGCCCGGCGAAGATCTGCGCGGTGTCGCCCCGGCGGTCGACGAGGCCCATGACCGCCGGCGCGTGCAGGCGGGGGTCGTCGGCCCGCACGTCGCCGGCCATCACCGCCCGCAGCAGCGCCCGCTCGGCGGCGCCCACCCGCTCCAGCAGCTCGGAGACCGCGGCCCGGCCGTCGACGTCGGTCAGCAGACCCCGCGCGGCGGCCTCGACCGCCGCGACATCGACCGCCGCGCCCCGGCCGAGGTCGCGCAGCGCCCGGCTGCCCAGCTTGCGGGCCAGCCACGGGTGGCCGCCCGACCAGTGACGCGCCCGCTCGATGGCGTCGTCGGCGAAGTCGAGCCCGGCCCGCACGCCGAGCACCCGCAACATCGGGCGCAGCTCGGCGAGGCTCATCGGGGCCAGCCAGTGCTCGTGGAAGTAGCGATAGACCGGGTTGCCGGCCACCCCGCCGCCGAGGGCCTCGTCCCGGCGAGTGATCATCGGGTCGAAGCCGGCCACCAGGGTGACGAGCACCGGCGCCTGCCGCTGACCGAGGCTGCGCAGCAGGCCGAAGAGCTGTTCGAACTCTTCGAGGTGGGCGCCCTTCTTGTCGGCGGCGCGGTGCACGAGGCGGTCGATCTCGTCGAGGTACAGCAGCAGCGGCACGTCACCGTCGATATCATCGGCGATGGCTGCGGCGATGGCTTCGAGATCGGCTCGGATGGCCGGCACCTGCGCGTCGCCCGCCTCAGGCAGCGACGGCGTCGGCGGCAGCGCGATGCCCGGCCAGCGGGCCTCGGCGGCGGCGCGGACGTGGCGGGGCAGGTCGGCCATCAGCGGCCCGCAGCGATCGCCGTAGCCCTGGGCGTCGATGGTCACCGCCAGCCCGCCGAACGCGGCGGCGACCCGGTTGCACAGCGAGGTCTTGCCCAGCTTGCGCAGGCCGAAGACGCCGGCCGACAAGCCCCGCTCGAGGCGGTGCAGCAGCGCTTCGAAGGCCGCCGGGCGGTCGAAGAAGTCATCCGGCGCGCTGACCGGCAGGCTGGTGTCGAACGGGTCGGGGCGCAGCAGGTGGGCCTCGATCAGATCGTCGAGCGCGGCCTTGGGGGCCCCTCGGATCAGCGCGGCAGAGACCCAGCGGGGGGCGACCCGGATGATCCGGTGGCCGTCGACCAGCGCGGCGGCGATGGCCTCGGCGGCGTCGGCGGTGGGGGTCCGGCCGACGAGCAGCAGCGGGGCCGGCGCCGTCAGCGCGGCCACCGTGTCGCGCACGGTGGCCGCGCTGACGGCGTCGGCGGTGTGGGCGACCCACAGGCCGGGCAGGCGGCGGCGGTCGCCGGGCTTGTGCGGCTCGGCCCAGCGGAGCGCACCGCGGGGGGCGAAGGTCCAGCCGGCGCCGGCGAAGAGCTCGGCGAGCGCCGCGTGCAGCCGGAGGGCCGGGGTGTCGAGGTCGCTCCGATGGCGCTTGATCCAGCGGGCGAAGACCGGGTCGTCGGGCGGCCGATCGAGCGCGGCGAGCTGCGCGTCGGGGGTCATGGCCTGCCAGCGGGCGCGGAAGACGTGGCCTTCGCCGTCGACCAGCGCCCGGTCGACGAGGCGGTCGATGGCCTCGGGCGAGACCCGCGGGCGGCGGTCGCCGGCCCGCAGCGCCTCGACCACGGCCCGGCCGAGGACGGTCATGGAGTGCGGGCGCCCGCCGGCGCGCTCGACGATCCAGCGGGCCGTATCGGAGGGGATGGGCGCGTCGGCCGGCGCGGCCCCGGTGAGCCAGGCGATGGCGTCCTCGTCGGCGATGGGATGCAGGGTCGTGCCGGCGACGGTGGGGGTCTCGGCGCGGGCGGTGATGGCGCGCCAGTCATCGGCGGATGCCACCAGGAGCAGCGCGCAGCCGGCGCGGTGCTGGTCGCGCAGCCAACCGAGGACGGCCGGGTCGGCCGCGCGCAGGCGGTGGGCGTCGTCGAGGACGAGGGGGCCATCGGCGGGGGCGACGGCCCGGGTGAAGGCGTGGAGGTCGATGACATCCGCCGGGCGCAGGGTGGCATGCCGGGCGCCGAGGCGATGGCTCAGGTGGGCGGCGACGGCGGTGGCGCCCAGGCCGGGGTCGGCGCTCAGGTGCACGGCGGCGCCAGCGCGCAGGTCGGCGACGAGGCCGTCGACGCAGGCGGCCCGGCCCGGCGGGCAGGCCTCGGCCGGCCAGGGCACGCCGGGCCGGAACGGGTTGCGGTGGGCGTCGTCGACGCCGTCGGGGTCGCCCAGGTCGATGATGCGCGCCCTGCCATCCCATGGCACGGGCGGGGGCAGGCCGGCCTCGGCGTAGGCTTCGCGGACGTGCGCGTCGGGGTCGGCGCCGGCCAGGATGGCCTCGACCCGGGCCGGGGCGTGCAGGACGTCGGCGAGCGGACCGAGCGGGCCGAGCAGTGCGCTGCCGCTGTCGGGCACCGGGGTCCAGGCGCGGGCCAGCGATGGGTTGGATGCCTTGAAGAAGCCGCCGGCGACGCCGCAGAGCCAGCCCTCGGCGCCGCCCCAGAGCGTCGCGAGGGTCCGACCGTCCCGCCAGATCCGCACCGTGCCATCGTGTGACCCCGACGCCAGCCGCCCCCCGTCCGGCGACCACACCACCGCCGTGACCACCGAGCTGTGGCCTTGCAGGGCGGCGGTCTGCTCGCCGCTCACCGCGTCCCACACCCGCACCGTGCCATCGTGTGACCCCGACGCCAGCCGCCCCCCGTCCGGC